>NZ_JBQEPH010000050.1:0-8810 GCF_052045555.1 Labrys sp. 22185
ATCCACGAGCAGGAGCTCGAGCGCATGGTTCGAGAAAAAGCGCCGAAACTTATGAAAGCGCATGGCATCTCGACAATGACCATGGCCGAAATGCTGATCCTTGTCGGCGACAATCCTGAGCGCATCAAATCCGAAGCAGCCCTCGCAAAGCTATGTGGCGTATGTCCCATCCCAGCCTCAAGCGGCAAGACAAACCGCATGCGCCTGAACCGTGGCGGAAACCGACAGGCTAATGCCGCCCTTTACCGCGTGGCTATCGTTCGGCTGCGGGATCACGCAACCACGAAAGCTTACGCGGTCAGGCGGAGAGCGGAAGGCAAAACACCTCGAGAAATCGTGCGCTGCGTGAAGCGATACATCGTCCGTGAAATTTACCGCCATCTCTGCGTGCCAGGCGCCCACCGTCCCGCTTGACAGATATAGGAGCTTCAATGCTCTGGCTGAGACGATCAATGGACTCTACAAGAGCGAGGTGATCCATCGCCGGGGATCGTGGAAATCCATGGAAGCCGTCGAGTTCGCCACTCTCGAATGGGTCGATTGGTTCAACAATCGACGCCTCCTCGAGCCGATCGGCAATATTCCCCCTGCAGAAGCCGAGGCAAACTACTACGCTGCCATGGATGCCATGCCGGAAGCCGCGTAATTTGAGACAACTAGCCTCCGACAAATCCGGGGCGGTTCAAACATTTGGCAATATCTGCGCGCCAACTGGCTCTCAAATCGCGTGCTTGAAAGCTATGACGACATCATCGACGCAGCTTGTGATGCCTGAAACGAGCTCGTCGCCTTGCCGCAGCTTATAACCTCAATTGGCTGACGCGAATGGGCTCACATCGGGCACGCTTAACCGCCGTTGGTATAAGTAAGGCCTGGCAGCCAGACAATCGCGCTGAAGGATATCAGGTGAGCGTTCGCTGATGAAGCGCCGATGGCAGCCAAGTCATGTTGAAACCGCCGGCACAGTTTAAAGATCGCGATAGCGGGAGAGGGGGCTGTCACGGACCTCTTGCAGCACCCATCCTTTGAGGCGTTCGACCATGCCGTTTGTGCGGGGTGGGCAAGGGCGGGTCTTCGGGGCCTCCTCACGTCGTTACGGCAGGCTTCCTCGAAGCTTCTGGCCGTGAAACAAAAGCCTCGGTCAGTCAGAAAATGGATGATCCGGAATGGGAAGGTTGCCGGCGCCTTGTCAAGAAAGGCGGTTGCTGAGCTTGTTGCCTCGTCGTTCTTGAGCACTGGATGCACGAAGCAAGAGGCGTGATCGATGGCGATATAGAGATAGAATTTGCTTGTAACACCATCTCGTTCGCGTAGCTCGGGCAGGTGGGTCATGTCGTATGCACACAACTGCAGCCCCTGAAGTTGCCATATCTCGTCGGTGCGTTGTGGAGGCGCAAGTCGGTTGAGTTCTTCCGCCTCGATAATGCGGTAGACTGAGTTGCGGTTCCGCTGCGGCAGGACATGAGTGAGAATGAATGTCAGGCCGGCGAGCGCGCGCCGGTGGCCTGGTGCCCGCCAATGAACGGGGCCAGCGGAAGTTTCCTAAACGTAAGATTAAGGAACAGGCCCAGGCGAAAAGGCGAAGGGCTGAGCTTCATCTGGTATGTCAGCGAGCTATCCTCCGCAGCCTGCTCAGTTCACGGGTGCTCTCGTCGGTTTAAATTTAATCTCTTGACAGCGGGATGGGGGGCGGTTAATCCTTTAACTAATAAGAAATTTTGCTTAAGGAAAAACGTGGCGTTCGCCGGGGCGAAACGGATGCTTAACCGCTTGCGGTACTAGTTTGTGGCAATAAGGCTACCGAAATGGTGAGTAATTGGCATAACCCATTGTGCGTGATCGTGATATTCCGGTTGGGTTGTGCTGAGGTGCGCGAGATTGTCGCTACCGGCTTCTTTAAGCGAGTGTCATGTCCTAGCTGTCTGCACAGCGAGACGACAGGTTCTTAATAGTTCCGGTATGATTAACCTTCACAATGTCCAGTAATATGAAGCGTTCAAGCAAGAACAGTGTCGGGTTGGCAGATGTAGCGCTCGCAGCGGGCGTCTCGACCGCAACTGTCAGTCTGGCTCTTCAGGAAGGCTCACGGATTTCAGCCTCGACACGTGAACGGGTGCGCTTGGCTATCGAGCAGACTGGCTATCGATATAACAGGGCAGCAGCCAAATTACGAACTGGGCAGTCTTTTACGGTCGGCCTTCTGATCACGGATATTGCCAATCCTTACTTCGCCGCCCTTGCTGCAGGAGCGGAAACCGTACTCGATGAGCGTGGCTACATGACCTTCCTGCTAAACTCCAATGATATTGGCGACAGGCAGGCCAGGCAGCTCAACAAGCTCATGGAACACGGGGTCGACGGGGTCCTGCTAAGTCCGGCTGACGGCACCGATCTGACCACCGTTCAGTATCTCGTTGATCATGGTGTTCCTGTCGTGCAGGTCTCGCGCTGGGTCGAAGGCCTTTCGTGTGATGTTGTTCAACCTGACAACGCCGCGCTCGCGGCTGAGGCCACACGTCATCTCATCGCGCTCGGTCATCGCCGCATCGCTTTCCTTGGCGGGACCCCATCCCGCTCCGCCCGCGTTGAACGACTGGAAGGTTATACGAGGGCGCTTGCGGAAGCTGGGATCGCCTACGATCCCGAGTTGACGCCCACAGGCCCCCCGACACGGGCAAGTGGCTCGATACTTCTTCGGCATGTTGTTGGTGGCACCATCCCCCCGACTGCGGCTTTGTGTTACCACGATCTCATGGCGCTTGGGGCATTGCAGGCGGCGCGGGAACTTGGGCTGCGGGTCGGTGAGGACTTCGCGATCATCGGATTTGACGATATCGCAGAGGCCGCCATTTGCGATCCACCACTCACGACTGTGCATATTGATGCCGAAAGCATCGGTCGTTCCGCAGCACAGCACCTGCTCGCGCGGTTAGAAGGCAGTGTAGGGCCAGCCAGCCGCACCATTATCCCTGCGCATCTGGTCATGCGCGGCTCCTGCGGAAGCCATCGGTTCTCGTCGCTGCCTGGTGCGGGCAGCGACACACCCGGCAAAAGGCAATAATCGGTGGAGACAGATGTTCGGCCTTGAAAATGAAAGTGCCGTATTGGGATCAGGTTTTCGATGCTCTTGGTGCCAGTGTAGCGCGTTGCCGCACATGTCGACGCCGGGGAAGACAAAATCGCTTACCGGGTTCTTTGGTTGATAAGTCGTTCCCGCTGTCCCTGGTCGGGAGTTTGGAACACGCAAACGAATGAGGCGAAACAGGTTGTTCAGGTCAGAGTTCATTCTCGAGGCCATGATGCCATGCCCGGAGATGCTGTATCGCGTGGTCCCCGACGGCTTGGTACAGCGGGCTCGGGATACTCCATATTTCGTCGTCTTCGGTGATGCGGGTGTAGATCACCGCGATCCACCAAGCCGGTATCCACTTTCTCTGAGAGGTATCACTGGGTAGTTGCCGTAACGTTTGTGAAGGGCGTGAGCGTTTCACAAAAATCAGCGTACGAACTATTGGTCTTTGTGATACGAATGTTTACATCGTTAGTTACGAAAACGGCCAAAAAATTTATTTTCCGGAAAGTGATGTTTATCAATTTGATGAATTTATAAACTTTCATAATCTTTTTTATCGGCTGAATTTAAACCTAATCTATGCTACATGTCGTTTAAATCTTATTTCTCGGTAAATGCATCGCCAAATAGCGAGGTTTTGACATGGCAGGGATTGGGGAATCTTATCTGGAATCTTCGATGAATAAATCATCAATTCCGGGACGGCACAGGGAGGTATCGGAGTGTGGTCCCGGTGTATACGTGGGCGATAAGCCTGAAAATTCGGTAAACGAAAACGAAATTCCCGAAATTGTTGTATTTTGTAAGTATAATTTGTTGCGCGGCATTTTAGTGAGACTGCTCACCGCCTCTGGTGTTTCGCCTGTAATTCGCGGGTACGAGTCAAAGGATGAATTGATCGTTGACTCTCACGATAATAATTCGGTTGTATTGGTTTGTGATTTTGGAAGTGACGGGGTTCCCAGTTCACTTGAGCGCAATATGGAAATTATCAATGATAGCGTATCAAGCCCCAAGATGATTGTCATTTCGGATGCTGGAGAGCACTCTTACATCAGTAGAGCTTTCGAATTGGGTGCAAAGGGATTTATTGGCCCCGGTACGAGCGTTGATATCGCACTTGCGGCGATCAACTTGGTGTGGGCTGGTGGGGAATTCCTCCCAGCCCACAGTTTGAGCCAGCCGTTTGGCGGGCGGGCGACGGCCGGCAAAAAAACACTCGCTCGAAACGGGTTGAGTCCTCGCGAAGTTGAAATCGTAGATTACCTCCGAGCCGGGCATAGAAATAAAGAAATATCATATATTCTCAACATTAAGGAAAGTACGGTCGCAGTCCACATACGAAATATCATACAGAAGCTCAATGTCGAAAACCGCATGGATCTCATCAGGGCCAGTTGACAGACCAGATTCCGAAATCGCTTCGCGACCAATTTAACGCCTCCTTTCTGAGCAGGCACCTTTGGTGCGGGTTAATCTGACGGACGGGGAATGGCTGCCGGTCGAGTTAGGCCGATAAACCCGTCGAGCAGAAGATAGCAGTCGCTGTGTGAGCGGCACGTGCAACGTGTCGGGTATGCTTGGCGCGACAGGCACGAACGCTGCGGCAAATGGGACTCCGCCAGTGTCCGGTTTCAGTCCGGGCTTGAGAAGGCGCGCGCCTCCTGCTGTCAATGACGGCAAGAGCAGCAAACTTTGCTGGCGCTAGGCTTGGCGGTTTGAGACGTTGTGCATTCTGTGCTCGGGATCCCGACGACACGACGGGAGGGCGCATATGCCAATCAAGAAGGACAGTTTGAACTCAGCCATTGGCAGTAATCCGAAGAACGTATCTTTCGAAGAACCATGGCGTGCGGGACGAGCCGAAAGAAGCGTTGGCCGAGCTCGCATTGAATAGTGGGCTTGAGGAGAAAGCCTCGCATGCAAGGTGAACCCTTGCAACGGCTTTTTATGAAAAGACCGACGCTGGCTCAGAGGCTGAAGCGGAATTTGCGGATCCGGCATGCCGTAGCCGTCGTTTCGGTCCAAAGTTGATTATCCGCTATCACCGCCGCTTTCGCGGTTCGACACTAAAATCATCTCGGTATATGCACGCGGTATGATACCAACGGGTGGGATTTCCGACTCACGGGGGATTCTGCAAATCATCCTGATCTGATTGCCTGGGGTGCGGGGGGTATCGCGCATGCCATCAGCGGTGAAGATAAGAACCGATTTGACGCCAGCCGAGCTTCGGCGGCTGGCAGCCAGTTCCAAACACGCCAACCAGAGCCGTCGGCTGTTGGCGCTTGCCGCGGTGCTGGAGGGGCGAAGCCGGGAAGAGGCAGTGCGGATTGGCGGCATGGACCGACAGACCCTGCGCGATTGGGTTCATCGCTTCTCCGCCAGCTTCAACGCCATCCTTCAAGTCGATGGATACACAGCCTATACCAGCCTGGCCAAGGCACGGGTCAAGTTCGGCACCAATCAGGCGATCAAGCTCGCCGTGCGCTGGGCGCATCTGAGGCGAAAGTTCTACGATCTGCACATCAGCGGCGTCTCGCAGGCTGCGACCGATACGATCCTCGCCATGAGCGCGCTGTGTTAGGTCGAGGATGAGGTTCGCGGCCACAATGCCGAAACCAGAGTGGCGCTACGGCAGGAAAAGTCCGCGGCTATCGTCGCCGGCCTCTTCGGCCTGTGGGAGAAGGAACTGCGCATTGAGCGGCAGAAGCAGCCGGGCCGAGCCAGCGGCTCACTACGGAGGATAGGCTTCCATAGCTGAGGCATCAGCGTTGCCGCTCAATCAGGGAAGATGACGATGTGGCTTATGCCGCTATGCATCTCGTTTGAAATGAAAACGACCCGGAGATCCTGGCAGATCTCGATCCGAGTCCAATTCATAGTCTGACGATAACGGAGGTCGGGCTTCGGTCCAGCCTCCACCTGGAGAATATAGAGCAAATTACCCGTTGTGCCAATGTGGGAGAGCTGCGAAGTGTCCGGCGGCTGTTGGCCGCACGTTGGGGGTGTAAGCCCAAAGCCGCGAAGTTGCTCACCATCGTTACATATCAAAGACTTCCGGTTAGGCGTGAACTCGCGTGCAAGAATGTCAACCTCTTGATTTTCCAAGAAACCCGGGAACTTCGAGGGTTTGGGCTTACTACCCCTAATTACGAGGGGCACGTCGATGGTAGGCTCCACCAATAGGAAGATTTCTTCCTATTGGTGGAGTATTGGTGTAAAAATCAATGCCGGACCAAGTTATTCACCTTTTCCCGCACTTCCAATCGACAGGGCCAGATATCCGGGCAGTGCGCGACGGGTTCCGTCAAGTTGATAAGCAGGAGTACACACAAAGTTCTTGGCAATTCCAGTAGGAAAGTCGTTGTCTACAGGTGATCCGCAGCTATATATACTCGAATCTTTTTCGTTTATGTTAGGTATTTTTGAGTTTATTCCAGCCCACGTAACCGCGTCTTTTTGAACACCCAAGACAGCGGACCCGCCTCCGTCCAATTCAAGAGCTTTTGAAGCCCCAAGCGCGGAGAATATATCTCTCAGATCGCCTCTTGATATCCCGGCACCGCCGTATCCTGCCTGCAAGATATATAGTTGATCCTTATCAATATTATACCCTATACCTATTCTCGTCGTCTGTAAAATGCCTGCATCTGGGCCGTCACCCGAATCAAGCTCTTCAGAATTGAGCCGTGGTAGTAATTCTGCGCCGGAGAATGCCACAAGCTCTTGTTTTCCCTCCTTTATGGTTGTTTCTATGCTTTCAATAGCTGGTGGTTGGGCATCATTTGAATTCCCATCGGATATATTGAATTGAACTCTATCAGTATTTTTATCTACTATGAGCATGCTCTGCAGGGCCGTTTTTGTCCCGTCTTTTCTTGAAAAATAATAATCTCCGTACGCAAATGCGTGCGGTTGGTTTGCCGCATCATTCCACCTGCCTGAATGTGAATCGTAGTATATGCCAAGGGGAGTGGAGCACTTGGATTTTTGCCAAGTTATATATTGATTATTTTTGAGTTGAGTATTTATATCAAAATAGTTTACATTTAGAATTATAGTAGGGTCTATTTCGTTAATGTTCCTAAAATTATTGATTGCAACATGGGGGCGCGCTATTTCCATAGTCTGTGGCATGCCTTGCCGAGATCTAACATCATCTTTTTCGCAGTAATCCGATCTATTAACGGATAATGTGGCTTTAATGGCTGGAGAATTATTTGATATGAGAGATGCGTTTGTCACTATAATCAATAAACTTCTTATATTTGTTAAATCTGAATATCCTCCATCTTTGTTCTTCTTTGTAAGATAGACTTTGTCTCCATCTGTTTCGTATACTATTATTTTCTTTTTTCCATCTACAGAATGATCAGCAATTGCTTTATTAATCTTGTCTATACCCGCGGGGGCGGCGCGGCAATAATTAACATTTATACCGTAAAATATGGCGATTGAGGTCAGTGCCAGCGTATATTGTGACATCTTCATTTGTATATCTCCGTACGGGTTTCAGTATTGTGAGTATCTCACGCCTCCGCAGGGTACGGTATACCGCACTTTTGACGTAGCGTCACGATGGCCGGCAAGCGGGTAAGGCTGCCAGCCGGGCTGACCTGCCACTGAGATTTTCCTCCACTCGGAGTTAGAGGCCGGCCCTGACGAGGACGGACTGATGAAGCGAGCAAGGTTCACGGAGGAACAGATCATTGCGGTGCTGAAGGAGCACGAGGCAGGAGCGAAGGCCGTCGACCTCGCCCGCAAGCACGGCGTCTCGGAGGCGACTCTCTACAACTGGAAGGCCAAGTTCGGCGGCATGGACGTCTCCGAGGCCAAGCGGCTGAAGCAACTCGAGGATGTCGCAACAAACTCCAAGGAGTTTGTGCTGTGAACGCCAAGCTGAAGAAACTCCTGGCCGAGCAGATGCTGGATGCAGCCGCGATGCGTGAGCTTCTATCAAAAAATGGTAGGGCCCGCCGTGCAGCGCGACGCCGTCGCGCATCTGCGGGCCGTGATGGGCCTGTCGGAACGTCGGGCCTGCAGTATCGTCGGCGCAGATCGGAAGATGGTCCGATACCGCTCGCGCCGCCCGCCGGACACCGAGCTTCGTACCCGGCTGCGCGATCTCGCCAACGAGCGGCGGCGCTTCGGCTATAGGCGGCTGTTTATCCTGCTGCGGCGGGAGGGGGAACCGTCGGGCGTCAATCGCATCCATCGGCTCTACCGTGAGGAAGGACTGTCGGTGCGCAAGCGCCGCGCTCGCCGCAAGGCCGTGGGAGCGCGTGCACCGATCCTGGTCGAAGCGAAGCCGAATGCGCGCTGGTCCACGGACTTCGTCGACGACCAGTTCGCGAACGGGCGCCGCTTCCGCATCCTAAACATCGTCGATGACGTGACGAAGCAATGCTTCGGAGCGATCCCGGACACTTCGATCTCGGGCCGACGCGTGGCGCGTGAGTTGACCGCGATCATCGAGCGGTATGGCAAGCCGGGCATGATCGTCAGCGATCACGCCACGGAATATACCTGCAATGCCATGCTGGCCTGGTGCCGCGACAATGGCGTCGACTGGCACTTCATCGCGCCAGGGAAGCCGATGCAGAACGGCTTCGTCGAAAGCTTCAATGGCCGTATGCGAGATGATCTGCTCAACGAGACGCTGTTCTTCGACCTCGACGATGCCCGAGCCAAGATCGCGGCCTGGGTCTTCGACTTCAACACCGCGCGCCCGCAT
>NZ_JBQEPH010000050.1:8860-16552 GCF_052045555.1 Labrys sp. 22185
CCGCGCTCGCAGCATCGGCTCCGTGGCGGCTTCGAGCATTCGATTGCCGACTGTCAGTTCGCGGATGCGATGCTCGAATTGGCCGCGCGAGATGGCACCGACCTTCAGCCCTAAGTTCCGCAGGAGCCCACGCAGGGACATCTCCAGTGCGATCATCCCCTGCTGGATCGCTTTGCGAGCTCCGAGCACGGTACGGACCTCCTGCGCCGAAACGGATTTACAGTGAACCGGGCGGAACCAGCCCAGATGCAGCAGGCGGGCAATTCCTTCCGCGTCGCGCCGGTCAGTCTTGATCGGCATAGCCTTCAAGCCGCCCTTGACCTGCCGAGTTTCCATCAAAACGACGTCCAGACCCACCTCGGCCAATCCGCGATGCAACCATTGCGACAAAGGGCCGGCCTCGAGGCCGATGGCGGCAATGCTGCCATTCTGTTCTGCGATCCAACTCGCGAGCGCCTCCGGCTCGCTGGCGACCTGTACCTCCTTCACGATCTTCCCATGTTCGCTGACCACGCAGATCGCAGTCTTCGCCAACGACACATCCAAACCGATAAACAGTCTCATCCCGCAGTCCTCCTTTGTGGATCCGGTACGGGAACAGCGACAGCCTGCCCTGGTCTTGCAAGCGAGAACGAGCCGTGGGCGGCGCAGGCCCCGCCAGTCCGTGATTTTGGCGAACAGGTTCTCGACCTTGTGGCGTTGACGATACAGGGCGATGTCGTAGGCGTATGGGCCTTTGCGAGTTCGGCTCGAGGGGATGCACGACTCGATGCCCTTGGCTTCGAGTTCCTCTCGGAACCAGGTGCTGTCGTAGCCGCGATCGGCGATCAGGTGAGAGGCAGGCAGCAAGGCGTCGAGCACAAGACGGGCGCCTTTGTGGTCGCTCATCGGGCCCTCCGACAGGAGCAGGATGATCGGTCGCCCGTCACCGTTGCAGACAGTGTGGAGCTTCGAGTTCAGCCCGCCTTTCGTTCGCCCGATACGACGGGGAACATCCACGCGCTCGTCGACGCCGAAGGGCGCCCCGTCAACCTGCGTGTGACCGGCGGACAGGGCGCTGACTGCACCCAGGCCGACGCGCTGACAGACGAACCGGGTGAAGCAGATATCCTGCTGGCCGACAAGGAATATGACAGCAATGCTATCCGGGCCAGGGCTGCCGAGCGATGGTCTTGAAGAAGCCCGATACCATCCCGCTCTCCTCCTCCATCCGAGAGCGTCAATTTTGGCAAAACTGTAGGCTGCAGCGCTGGGTGCATGCAAGGCTCCCTAATTTTAGATAAATTATTTCATAAATTTTATCTAAAATGTTTAGTCAGTTCCGCAGTCGCGTAAATAACAACTAACCGAAATAGAGGATTGAATAATTTTTTTATTTCGTGATAATAAGGTTAATAATTGAAGTGTTTATTTTAATATTTTCAGAACGTATGTGTTATTTTACATAAGATAGAAATACGATTGTTATATTTGCAGATTTTTTTGAGAGGAAGCTTTGGCAAAGAGAGGGCTGGGTTCACGGCAATTGTTGTTTTTGAGGGCGCTTGCCTTGATGGAGAAGCGTCATTACCCGGGTAGGTACTTTTGTGTATCGGCGATTGTGCGCCGGGCTTATGCGCTTGATCCTGATCTAGCTGAGGCAACATTGCGCAACAGAGAGAGACGGAATGGCGACGTTCTCAGCTGTAATCATGATGGCGTGACCATCGAGGGGGCAGCGGGGGAGACTATATCGAGTCAGTTGCGCGTCGGCCGCAAGAATGAACGCAGGGTGCCACGTGAATTAGAGGCTTGCCTCAACCCTTCTCGCCTCCTGGCTTCATTGCACCGCCGTGGTTTGGTGGTGAGGCGTGCGACCCGTGGAAGCGGCAGTGCAGCGTTGACGCCGGCAGGTCTCGCGGAGCTCCATGGAAGAAGTGCCAGCCAGCGAGGAGGCATTCCAAATGTCATGTAATGCATGGCATGCACCGATCTTCTTGTAGACAGTTGGTGTTCCAGTCTGACGTTACAACAGACTAAGAATCATTGCTGCTGCCACGATTTACTGCTTTCGCAATTCTAGGTATTTAATATGTCTCGACCCGAAACGCTTTCAGATTTCATTAAAAATCGATCGCTCCCGTCGGTGTCACGTGTTGACGCGGATAAGCACCTGCGTTTGGCAATCGGCGTCGTTGGCTTTTTGCTAGGAATTGCGGTGACCTCTGCCGTCATTGGATACTTAATTCCACAACCGGCGTTCAGTGCGAGTCAGTTGGTGCGCGGGCCAGCGCGCAATGCAGAATGACTGTGGTTCTGTATTATATTTCTGGCGAATTCGTTTCTATTTTTACGACATGCCATAATGGGTTAGGCTCAGGACTTCGCTAAGGGGAGCGCCCCAGTCAAGCGATTTTGGGCGGGTATGATTGTCCGCTTGCAGGCGGACGTGTCGACGGCTTGATGCTGAGCGACACAGTGTGTGTTTAGATGTTTGATCCCAGAGTTTGATGGCGCAATCTTTTCACAAGAGTGGAAGGAGGCACTATGGGCCAGGTTCTTCACGGCAGCGCCCCCACGACGGAGGCAATCCGTCGAGCGATACAGCAGAGTCAAGAGAGCCTGAGGACACTGGCTGGCCGCTGTGGCATCAACCAGAAAACAGTGGCCAAGTGGAAGCGTCGCACGTCCGTCTCTGATCTTCCCACTGGTCCCCAAGAGCCAAGATCGACGGCTCTATCAAGCGAAGTCGAAACCGTCTTCGGACAGATCAAACAGGCAAGAGGCTTCCGCCAGTTCCTATTGGGAGGCATCGATCAAGTTCGTTCCGAATGGGCCATGATCTGCACGGCCCACAAGCTCCTCAAGCTCGCAAAGAGCCGACATTGAGGCGCGGCTCACACATTATCGTCCCACCAATCCGCGACGACGCCCCAGTTACTCGGCCAGGCTCCTAGATGTTCTCGTTTATTTAGGTTGCCTCTTTGCCCAAAGGGGGTAATTGCAAGATTTCCGTGAAATTGATAGGTTTTGAAAAATTGAAATACCATTATGGTGTTCATTATTTTAAATCCAAATGAGGTATTATTCGCAGTTGCTTTCTGAACAATCCAGGCAATCTGTGAGCATTGAAGCAGAAGTATATTGCATAAATTGGAATAAAACTATTTTCAAACCGAAAATTCGGAAGTATTTTACAATGTATTCTTTGGTATGGTGTTGATGTGCCCAAAAATAGTGTCGTTGGTAATGTTCATCCTATAGTGCCAAACTTGGCGCCCGATTGGAGCGAGGCGGCCATGGCTAGTCGCCCACCTTTGATTTCGCCAACTACCTTGGGGCGTGGGTTGCTCCTCATTGTGCTGGGAACCGCCATCTACTTCTTTCACGGATTTCTGGCTCCAGTTCTCGCGGCGTTGGTTATTACCTTTGCTAGTTGGCCTATCTATCGCAGATTGCGTTCGGCATTAGGAGAACGAAATACGCTTTCAGCAACTGTTGCAATCATCCTCATTCTCGCGTTCCTAATTGCGCCGATCGTTTGGGCAGGAAATTATGCTTCGAATGAAATTAGTGACAGTTATACATGGATAATGCAGATTAATAAAAGCGGCGTGACTGCGCCTGATCAACTTAAGACGGTTCCGATAGTCGGCACTTGGATGACAGAGCAATGGAACCGTTATCTTGGTCATCCCGGCGGCATTGGTGAGATCGCTCAACTTGTGAGCGGCGCTAATCTGAGCAATGTTTATCTAGGTATATTATCTGCTGGCGCAGGAATATTTTGGTTTGCTCTAAATATTTTATTTACAATAATTACTATTCTGTTTTTTTATCGTGATGGTGATAAATTAGCGCTTCAAATTGGGATGGTCGGCGAGCGGCTTTTCCCACGGCATTGGAAGCAAATTTCGCGAATTATACCGGCAGCAATAGGAGCAACCTTCACGGGAATGACGTTGGTTGCATTCGGCGAAGGGATCGTTTTGGGAGCAGCGTATTGGTTGGCTGGAGCCCCGTCGCCAGTCACATTAGGTGTAATCACCGGTATAATGGCATTGATCCCGGGAGGTGCGCCTTTGTGTTTTACATTGGTATCCGTATATCTCGTGGCCAGTGGATCTCCGGTCGCCGGAGCCGCCCTTCTATGCTGGGGATCCGTTGAGCTTTTTATAGTCGACAAAACTATCCGCCCGAAATTGGTCGGTGCGCCGATAGAGCTGCCATTTTTGCTCACCTTTTTTGGCTTGATTGGAGGTGTTAAAACTATGGGGCTCCTCGGTCTATTCCTGGGGCCAGTTCTGATGGCGTTGCTGTTCATGATTTGGCAGGAGTGGCTGCGTTGTGTGGAGTAGTCATGATTTACCAAGGGGTAGCTGGGTTTAAGCGCCATGGAGTCGCCGTTTTAAGGATGGCGTTTGCGATTGTGACCAGCTTGCGTGCAATTGCGACGATGACAAGCTTATGGGGCTTTGCCCGTTCCTTTAGACGTTTGGCGAGTGGCCTCAGCCCCGCGTTGTGGCACGCGGCGGCGAGCGCAGCCTGGAACAGAACATGTCGCAGTGCCCGCCGTCCTCCGACAATCATCCTCCGGCCCCGCATTGTTCCACTGTCGTGTGGCACCGGTGCCAGGCCGGTCATGGCCGCGGCCTGGCCTGCGGTCATACGACCGAGTTCCGGCATTTCGGCGATCAACATGGCTGCCGAGACCGGGCCAACTCCCGGAATGGATCGCAGCAGTCTTGCTTTCGCAGCCAGGCATTCTTCTTGAGCAATGGCATTTTCGATCCGGCGCTCGAGAGCCCCGATCTGGTTATCCAGCATGGTCTTGAGGGCGATGTCCATGTCCCCGACATCTGCCACCACACCCTGCTTCTCGCGTGCGGAGATCTGCGCCACAAGTCGCTTGCGCATGTCGACGATCTGAGCCCGTCGGGTCGTCAAAGCCCTGAGAACGCGCAAGTTTCCACTCGGCAATGCCCGTCCCGCTTCCGGTCGGAACAGCATGAACCCAGCGATGAGTTCCGCGTCGATCCGATCTGTCTTCGCGCGCGTGCCATGGGAAAGGGCGAAGGCCTTGATCTGGGCCGGAGGCAACTGCACGGCTCTGATCCCCGCCGCGGTAAGGGTGACCCAGAGTGCCCATTCCTGTCCGCCGGTAGCTTCGAAGCCAACCTGGGCCACGCCCGGCACACGCTGGATCAGTGCGAGCAACTGTGCGCGACCTTCTGAAGTGTTGGGCAGGCGGAAACGGTGCCCAGTGGCACAGCAGAACCCATCAAGCCAGTCGCGGGACACATCTATCCCCATTACCGTCGTCGCTGCTATCATATCACTCTCTCTTCCTTATGCTTCGCGGTCCCGCAAACGGCCGCCGTCAAATGTTCGAGACGGTGAAGAGAGGCGGGATAAGCCTGCTAGAGCTGTTTCCGATCAAGTTGGGTCATAGGCGTCGTAGCCTGCGGCGGCGAGATAGTTGCGGCACTCGTCAGAGGTGAAGCGGGTAAAGGCTTGCCGGATGGCGGCGTGCAGATCTGGGTCGGTGCGGGCTTCCGCGGTCCGAAGCAGCGCTTTCAACAGCCGCCTTCTCATTGTAATTAGACGACTTAACTTTGTGTCACGCGAGACGATGCAGCCGCAAGCATTCGGATGCGGCGGCGGCCTTTCGAGCGGCCAACGGGCGTCACGCGGCGAGCGGCGGCGGAGCGAGGAGACGGCGATGGCGACGCCCTACAAGATCGAGATTTCCGACGACCGGCTCGCGACCATCGCGCGCAAGGTCGCCGCCTACGACTGGAGCGAGCTTCCCGACGCAGGAGGTTGGCGATCGGGTGTCGGGGTCGCCGACCTCCAGCGGCTCGTCACCTATTGGCGGGATGTCTACGACTGGCGTGCCGTCGAGCGGCGCCTCAATCGGCTTCCGAATTTCATGACGGATATCGACGGCGAGCACCTGCATTTCGTGCATTTGAAGGGCGACGGCTCGAAGCCGCCGCTTCTACTCCTGCACGGCTGGCCAGGCTCGTATCTCGAGTTCGAGCCGCTGCTGGAGCCGCTGGTGGCGGACGGTCACGACATCGTCGTCCCGTCGCTGCCGGGCTTCGCTTTCTCGAAGCCGATCACCGGCCTCGTCGGGCCGCGGCGGGCCGCGGCACTGATGAACGGGCTGATGGGCGAGCTTTACGGTGCCGAGCGCTTCATCGTCCAGGGCGGGGATTGGGGTAATGCCATCGCCGCGTGGATGGCCCACGACCGGCCCGACGCGCTGCTCGGCATCCACCTCAACATGGTCAACCTACACGCGGAGGAGTCCGCACCGACGAGCGACGCGGAAAAGGCATTCGTCGCCAAACGGGACGAACTCTTGGAGCTGGAGAGCGGCTACAGTCACCAGCAGGGGACGCGCCCGCAAACGCTCGGCGCGGCGATGGCCGACAGCCCCGTCGGTGCGGCCGGCTGGATGCTCGAGAAGATCGGCAAGTGGGCCGATCTCCCGGTGGCGCCCGATGGCCGCCCGGACATCTGGAGCAAGTTCTGCGAAGAAGAGCTGCTCACCAATATCATGCTCTACGTCGCGCCGTCCTCGGTCGTCACCGCGACCTGGATCTATCAGGGCAGGCGCCTCGAAAAGTCGAACAAGTTTCCCGCTGGAACGCGCATCAAGGTGCCGACTGGCGTCGCCGCCTTCCCCGACCCCGTATTCATCCCGCCGCCGCGCTCCTTTGCACAGAAGACCTACGAGATCGTGCACTGGAGCGACATCCCGTCGGGCGGCCACTTCGCCGCTTGGGAGGAGCCGGACCTGATGCTGAGCGACCTGCGGGCGTTCGTCGCCCTAGCACTACTTTGGCAGATTTTTAGGCGAGGCGCATTTTTGGGATTCCCGCGGGGCGGATTGCGTGATTCATAGGTGGTCGGCTTTGTGGAGGGCCGGCCATGGACGAGAACTGGAAGTCCGATCTTGAGGGCTGGCTTTCGCCCTTTCTGGATGCTCTGCGGCACAAGGTGCGGGCGCGGATGTGTCCAGCCTATGTGGCGGGGTTGATCGGCGCTGGCGATCACAAGAGCATCCAGCCGATAGCGGCCCGCGACGGCGGTGTCGGCTACGACCAGCTTCATCACTTCATCGCCAGCGGGGTTTGGGACGCCGCGCCGCTCGAGAAGGCCTTGTTCACCGAGGCCGACAGGATGGTTGGCGGTGCCGAGGCCTGGCTGATCATCGACGACACGGCGCTGCCGAAGAAGGGCGAGCGCTCGGTCGGCGTCGCGCCACAATACGCCTCGGCCTTGGGCAAGAACGCCAACTGCCAGACACTGGTATCGCTGACACTGGCTTCCGGCGAAGTTCCGATCATGGTGGGGTTGCGACTGTTCCTGCCCGAGAGTTGGACGAGCGATCCCGTGCGACTGGCCCGGGCCCATGTGCCGGAGGACTTTCGAGGCTACCGGACTAAGCCCGAGATCGCGCTCGCTGAGATCGATCGAGCACGTACTGCCGGTCTGCGCTTCGGCTGTGTGCTGGCCGATGCCGGTTACGGCCTCTCGGCGCCATTCCGACAGGCATTGAGCGCGCGCGGCCTGACCTGGGCCGTCGGCGTTGGGGCACGCCAGAAAGTGTATCCAGTTGACGTGGCCCTCGTCTTTCCCGTCGCTGGGCGCGGCCGCCCGCGCAAGAACCATGTGCCCGATACAAAGTCGGTATCGGCGCAG
>NZ_JBQEPH010000050.1:16602-22830 GCF_052045555.1 Labrys sp. 22185
GCCCCTCCAGCCGCGGTCGCGGCGTTGGCATTGGCGCCCACGCCGATGGCGACGTTCTGGCCCGTTGCACCCGAAACAGAATTGGTGCCCATCGCAAGGCCGTTGGCACCGGAAGCCGAAGAATTCTGCCCGAATGCGAGCGCACTAGCCGCCGATGCCTTAGCCGTGATGCCGATCGCGAT
The DNA here is from genome assembly GCF_052045555.1 of Labrys sp. 22185. NCBI lineage: Bacteria > Pseudomonadati > Pseudomonadota > Alphaproteobacteria > Hyphomicrobiales > Xanthobacteraceae > Labrys > Labrys sp. 22185. The sequence continues at coordinate 16,785 of NZ_JBQEPH010000050.1, forward strand.
AGCATTGATCCCTGATGCCACCGAATTGGTGCCGATGGCTGTGGCATTGGAAGCATTAGCCAGTGCTCCATCGCCTTGAGCGATACCAAAGTTTGCGGCCACATTTGCGCCTCGACCGATTGCAATGCCCGAAGTTGCGGATCCACCGACAGAGGCTTCACCGCCGAGCGCTATCGAATTGACGCCTGCCGATTGAGCGCCACGTCGAGTATTGGCGCCAATAGCGATGGAACCCTGTCCTGAGGCAATCGTGGAGTTGGCGATACTGAGCGCGGTGATACCATCACCGCCGGCGCCGCCGATGGCAACGGCGTTCAGGCCATTAGCCCGGCTGCCGAAACCCAAAGCGGTCGCGCCTGTCGCCGTTGCCTGCGCCTCCAAGCCAATACCGGTTGCCCATCGTCCCCCTAGGCTCAAGAAACCGATCGCGGTTCCACCCGCTCCGGTGGCTTTGGAAAAAGCTCCATAGATGGTGCCAGCAGACATACCTGCCGCAGAAGCATTGCAGCCCGCAGCCGTCGAATACGTACCCGTCCCATCCGTAGCTTGGCCGGCGGTACCGCCAGGATTCGTCCGCCCAACAATGCCAGAGGAACCAGTATCACACGCCTCAACTGGCCCATCCTTAGTGATCGTAGTGATTGTATTTGCGGCCGCAGGGGCCAGCCACATCGCCGACAGCATTAACGCAGGCGCGACTGCGCATCGGGCACCGCCAATCCGACCACCGACACCCAACGCCCCTAATCCGAGACGCTTGTTTTTCATTCCCATAACGCGATGAGCCATGCGCAACGCGGCATAAACCCGCTTACGCAAGCTACGGCGAGCATTCTTGGCAAACGAAATACGGTGAGTTTCGAACATGTCGCCCCGGCACGTTGCCCCTCAAAAAGGAACATCGAAGATTCCGCTAAGCCTCACAACAGTTACCGATTGGGAAGATTTAGCGGCAATGATAATCGAAAATCAAAAATAACTTCAAGGCCGCAATCTTGTTTAAATAATTTATACACTTAAAGCTTAAAGTAAACAATAATTTATAAACTTTATTATGGACGACGCATTTTATATCGCTGCATTTCAAGAAAAACCACGCTCTGCCGGCCGGGCTGTCAAAGTCCATAGCGGCGTGCCATGTTGGTGGAGGCCTCATCGATGAAAACCAATCGCTCGGGGGCAACATCGAGTTGGCCGTCGAACCAGGCCTGTCGCCGCCTCATGATGTCGGGGCGCTCCCGCTCCGCTGCATGGTCTTTTTGCGCGTGATGGCGTGTCGCTTGAAGAAACGCTGGCGACAGCCGAAACTGAAGATCACCTGGAAGGATCGAATAGCGATGACCGCAACGAAAAAGAAGGAGGCCCGAGAGTTCGGGTTGCAGATGACCTGCTCCCCTGGAAGGGCCTCGCTTTGAGGTTAGGCTGCTCCCTGGCAGAGGAGACGGGCCATGAAACGATCGAGGTTCACGGACGAACAGATCATCGGCATCCTGAAGGAGCATCAAGCGGGACTGTCCGCGCCTGAGTTGTGTCGCAAGCGCGGCATCTCGGATGCGACATTTTATACGTTGCGCAAGAAGTATGGCGGCACGGCGGTATCGGAGGCCAGGCGGCTGAAGGCTTTTGAGGAAGAGAATGCGAAGCTAAAGAAGTCCTTGTGTCATGAAGAAGTCGTGCCAGAGCGCTGAACACGGCAAGGTCGACGCGCGGGAGTGTCGGAATTTTTGCGTCCGGGGCGGGTTGAGCGTCACGCGATGATGAAGCGATCCTCGAACAAAATGGCGAATTGGGATTTTGCCTGCCCCCATTCGTGTGGCGGCATTTTCCACTCTGCCGCAGCTTCGCGCAAGACAAGCCAGATGAGTTTTGTCGCGGCCTCGTCCGTCGGAAAATGGCCTCGGATTCTGACCGCTCGCCGCAGCTTTCTATTGAGGGCCTTTATGGAATTTGTAACTGGTATGAGGATGGCGGTACTGAAGCCCCTGCCGTGACTCATCGCCATTGAGCGGCATGTGCGCGAGCTCGATCGGTTGGCGGAGGACTTGGCGATCATCGACAAGGAGATTGCCGCTGACGCGCTCAATGACGCCGCCATTGCCCGCCTGTTGACGATCACCGGTATCAATCTGACGGTAGCGGCAGGGATCGTTGCGGCTATCGGCGACATCAACCGTTTTTCCAGCCCACAAAAACTGGTGAGCTACTTTGGCCGCACCCCTCCTGTGCGTCAGTTCGGGCTGGGGGCGGCGCATCATGGCCGTATCAGCAAGGTCGGAAGAAGCCATGCGCGGGCCATGTTGGTCGAGGCGGCGTGGGCGGCTGCCAAGGCGCCGGGCCCGCTGCATGCCTTCTTCGTCAGGATTCGAGCAAAGCGCGGGCATCAGGTTGCAGCGGTTGCCCTTGCACGCAAGCTGACCGTGTTGTGTTGGCATCTCCTGACCAAGCAAGCCGACTATCGCTGGGTGCGTCCCGCGCTGGTCGCCAACAAGCGACGTGCCATGGAACTCAAGGCTGGCGGTCCTCAGCGCAAAGGCAATCAGCCTGGCCCTGCTCATGCCTACAACATCAAGATGCTACGCGATCAGGAAATGGAGATCGCCCGCAACGCCGAAAGGAACTACGAACAGTTTGTCGCCCAGTGGCAGACACGGCCCAAAAGGGTGCGCGGGCGCTCCAAGTCGGCAGGGCTATGAAGAGGCGGCCTGGCGGAACTTGCAGCCGGCGTTCCGGTCTTCGCCACGGAGTCGCTCGCGCAAGATCACCGTAACACAATTCGGCGGACGGGATCTTGTCCATCTCATCCGTGGTGTAAACGATCCGCCTGACATCGTCAGGAAAGGCAAAAAACGGGATGATTTCGGGCCATGCCCGCCGCCAGCTCTGGCCGATCGCAGGGTATCGCTGCCCCCAGAAGCCAGCCTCGAAGGCGGCCAGCGCCTCCTCGGCGGCGGTGGCGTCGACGGCGCGGTAGATGGTCTTCAAAGCCGTCCCGAGGACCCTGCGATCCTTCCAGGCCACGAAGTCCAGCGAGTTGCGCAACAGGTGAACAATGGGGTCGTTGAAAAAGCCGGCGCTGTCGACCGCTGAGTATGGATGGGCGCCACGAAGGCGCAAGTCGATCGCAGATTGTCTTTGTTAGACAGTCGAGAACGCGTTGGTTCGCATGCTGGGCGTCGATGCTGTCAAAAGAACCAAAATCAGCGTTAGGAAGGCGGCCGCGAGCCGTTTGAGGTTGATTACAGCTGCGGCCAGGAACGCCTGGATGCGCATGTTGTTGAGTCCGCGCCGAATTGCTCTGGCCAGGCCATGCCACGTCTTCGCTTCACCGTGAACGCCTTCGACGCGCCATCGATGGCGCTGATACAACCGCTCTTCACGCTTGCCCCATCCAAGCCGCTTGCGTCTTGCCCGCAGCAATGATGGATGGTTGACGTTGAAAACGGCGATGCGCGCATGACGGGACGGGCTGACACAGCGCGCTTTCAGCGGACAAGCGGCGCAGTCTTTCCCGCGCGCATGGAAATACTGAAAAGCGCCTCGCTGCAGCTTGCCCATCGGGCGCAGAATTTTGCCTCTTGGGCAGCGGACCAGATTATGCCGAGCGTCAAATTTGAAGCGACGGGTGGGAATGACCTTGCGGGGCGGCTGTTCGGCCTTGGCCGGGACGATACCCTCGATCTTACGATCTTCGAGCGAGCGAAAAACCTTGGCGTAGGCATATCCGGCATCCATGGTCACAATCGCGAGCGGCGTACCGGTGGTGGTGGCAATGGCATCAAGCTGCGCCGCGACTGCCATGCCTTCGTTTTGCTCTCCGGTCGTCACTTCGACATCGACGATCACCCCTGTCACATCGTCAACAGCCGTGTGCTGCTTATAGGAGGGCTCAAGCCGGCGGTTGCGGCCATTGGTTGCCATGGTAGCGTCGGGATCGGTCACACAGATCTTCTTGGACTTGCCGCGCTGCCGGTCGTCGGGGAAACTGTCATCGATGTTGGCTTCCTCAACCGCCTCGATATGGCGCACGGCCAGCGAATCCCAGCTGACATGCGCACGGATCAGCGAGGCGTCGACATGAACGATCTCGCCTGTGGCGATCTTTGCGGCAACGCAAGCCCGAACCGTGCGCTCGAATATCCGGCGAAAGCGCTCGGCGCCCCAGCGTTGGCGAATACGAGTCAGTGATGAATGATCGGGCAGTCCCTCACGCAGGCTGTAACCTGCAAACCACCGGATCGCGATATTGACCGCTGCCTCCCGCATCAGGCGCCGATCATGGACGATACCGAGCAGAAAGCCCGCCAGCATCAGCCGAAGTGCGGCCTCCGGATCAATGCACGGCCGACCGTTGTCGAGGCAGTACAGCTCGGCAATCTCGTCCCGCAGCCATGACAGATCGAGTACGGCATCGACCCGAACCAGAATGTGGTCACTCGGAATGAGCTGACGCAGCGATCCGGTGATAAAAAGCTCCAGCTGATCCCGTTCCTTGCGACCCAGCATCCAGCCCCCCGATCCTTTGCCGAACGAGTGAATCACGATGCCGAGGCTTTTTCAACGACCCCACAATGCAGGTTTGAACCAGGGCCTGCGGGAAAACGGCGGTGATAGCGTCAGGAAAGCCCTTGAGACCGTCGACGACGGCCAGCATGATGTCCTCGACGCCGCGGTTGCGCAGCTCGTTCATCACTCGCAGCCAGAATTTGGCGCCTTCGTTCTGCTCCAGCCACATCCCAAGCACGACTTTGGCGCCATTGGCCTGGACGCCCAGGGCAATGTGGATGGCCTTGTTGCGCACTACACCCTCGTCGCGGATCTTGACCCGGATCGCGTCGAAAAAGACGAGCGGATAGGCCGGGTCCAGGGGGCGCTGCTGCCAGGCTGCAACTTCTTCAAGGACCGCATCGGTTACGGTACTGATCAAGTCAGGCGAAGCCTCGATGCCGTAGAGCTCGCGCAGATGCCCCACGATCTCCCGGGGGCTCATGCCCCGCGCATACATCGAGATGATCTTGTCGTCGAAGCCGGGGAAGCGGCACTGATATTTGGCGATCAACTGCGGATCGAAACTACCGGCCCGGTCGCGCGGCACCTCGATCTCGATCCGTCCCGTCTCGGTCGTCACCGTCTTGCGGCCATAACCGTTCCGGCTGTTGTTGCCCTGCGCTTCTTGCTCGAGATGATGGTCCATCTCGGCGTTGAGCGCTCGTTCCGCCAACGCTTTCTTCAGCGTGTCCAGCAAGCCGCCTTGGTTCAGCGCCGCCGCAGCGTCAGTGCCGGTCAGCAATTAGTCGAGCAGGTCTTTCGGTATCGCCGGCTCCTTGCGTCGTGACATCTTGGGTCTCCTTTCTACCCATTATGCCAGCCCGCACACGAAATTCCTGACAGTCCCCAGTTGACGTGGCCCTCGTCTTTCCCGTCGCTGGGCGCGGCCGCCCGCGCAAGAACCATGTGCCCGATACAAAGTCGGTATCGGCGCAGAAGACGCTAGCGATGGCGACCTGGCGCACGCTGAGCTGGCGGCGTGGCACCAAGGGGCCGCTGAAGGCTCGCTTCGCTGCCGTGCGGATCAAGGTGGCAGACGGGCCGCCTCAGAGGATCGGCGACATGGGACAGCAGCATCTGCCAGGAGAAGAGGCCTGGCTGATCGGCGAACATCGCTCGAGTGGAGAGCGTAAATATTACCTCTCGAACCTGCCCGCCGACACCTCGCTCAAACGCCTGGCCGGCGCCATCAAGGCGCGCTGGATCTGCGAGCAGGCGCATCAGCAGTTGAAGGAGGAACTCGGGCTCGATCACTTCGAGGGACGATCATGGACGGGGCTGCACCGACACGCACTCATGACCATGATCGCCTATGCCTTCCTTCAATCCCGACGCCTCAAGCAGGCGAAGCGGGAAAAAAAGAATCCAAGGCCCGCCACCCAAACCCACCCTTCCGGCCATCCGGGCAGCCATCATCGCCGCTCTCGAACCGCCAACATCAACACGATGTTCGTATTGCCGCCGACGGTTCAGCTCTAAAAATCTGCCAAAGTAGTGCTAG
>NZ_JBQEPH010000051.1:0-20000 GCF_052045555.1 Labrys sp. 22185
GATAGCGACAGATATCGCTCGTCGCCGGGGCGCGAGAACCACTCGGAAGACACACGGCCGATCCGTTCACCGCGGCTGACATCGACCTTATATCCACCGCTTGCGTCGCGACGGCTATCAAGAACCTCAATGGTCATGGAACCAATCTCCATGACGGGCGCCGGAAACCTCTCTCCCGACCTTCAACCCGTCACGAAAATCCCATCCACTCTCTCACTCTAACGGGCGCTACGGCGCCGCCTTATGCAGGAGGACACCGGTATCGGCTAAAGGACGGACGAGTGCTTTCCGATCGATAGTTAAATCGTCAGCTTCCCTCGCACACCCGACTATCGAGGGCATTGTCATGTCTTTGCGGTCGATCCCGTCCCGTTGAAGCCATCCGGTTTTGCGCCGATCGAAGCCAGGCCGACTTGGATCGTCGACAAGGCTGACGTTCTTTGCCTTTCTGGCAGCGCGTTCAAGCCTTGCTGGATGGCTGCGCGCCAATTCGGACCCCGATTCCAAGCCTCGGTGAAGGCTTCGGCAAGATCGTCCCCGCGGCGGGTTTCGCCGAGGGCCTCGATCAGCAGGCTCGCCTGCTGGATGTCTTTTTCACGCTTTGCAGCACTGCCGGCATCCGATTGCCGCCGTGAGGCGACAATCAATTTATGCACCGCATATCGCTGCGGCGACGGCACGACGACCGGGACGCCGGATCGGTGGAGCATGACGGTCCGCACCGGCTCCTGGATCAGGAAGTCGAGAAAGCGCAAGGGTTGGGCTGACGCACCTCCCAAAGCCGGCATCGGGCTGGCGTGATCGGCGTAGTCATCAGATCCGCGGTTCGGTGTCAGGAATTCCACCTTGTAACGGGCGGCATTCTCGAATTGCGTCACACGCGCCGGATCCAGCCGGTGGGGGATCGCCCGAAAGCTGGGATCGATCGCCTTCAGAATATCGAGAACAGGGGGAAGAGTATCCTCGAGCGACGACGACACCGAATAGTGCTGGGCGAAGTCGGCATCACCTGTCTGCAACGACGCACCAGGCAAGCGGACGCCAAGCAGGCCGGCATAGGTTTGAAAAGCAACCGTGCCGACGAGCAGTCCTCGTAGACGAAATATGCCGGCATTGCCCATTGCTTCCACGATGTCACCGGTGAAGCGATCGGGTGCCGCCAGGCCAGCGTCCCGGGTCAAGGAGGAAACAAGCCTGCGGCGGGCGCGCAGATCACCTTTGATTTCCTGGAAGGCCTCGACCCTTTTGGCAATATCGGGATCGTCCGCTGGACCCACATATTTGCGGGTTTTCTTTGGCTGCGTCTGCTCGAAATACCAATAGTTCCTGCCCTTGACGGGTACGCGCACGAAGTTGCCGGCAATCGAGAAATCGGTCTCAAACGATGCATCGAGGCTGCGCTGCACCAATTCGGCGAACATGGTGCGGTAGGCAAGGTCAATGGTTTTCATGTGACCTCAAGCTATAAGGATTTTCATAAAATCTTATAACTATCACGCCCTGGCAGAGCAAGGCGCATTATAGGATATCTTCGGACATCATGCCGTCAGGTGCTGGCCTCTTTGCGATCTTCCGCATCGAACTGCGCACACTCCACCAGCACTTCGATCGTTTCTTGGAGCAACGTTCCGAGCCTGCGCCCCTTTTGCCAAAATATCACATAGTGATAGAGGGCGCTCGGCTCAAAGGGGCGGACTTCGACATGAAAGGACGCGAACTGGCTGGCGGCGAAGGTATTGCTGCTCGAGATGCCGAGACCAGCGGCAACGAAACTGACCTCCTGACCGATGACATCCACCTGTATCGCCAGGTGGGGCTCCGCCCCCATATATCTCAAGGCGTTCTCATTCATGAGATGGGATTGCATCCCAGGTTCGACATCGGCGAGCGGTTCGCCCACGAGATCTTCCGGCCTGATGACGTCCTTATGAGTGAACCGGTGACCACGAGGAAAAATGTAGACATTGGTCGCCGTCGTCGCCGGGCACCAGTCGAAAACATTGCCGTCCAATGGCAGGCGCGCAATTCCGAGGTCGGCGCGTCCCTCGAGTACGTGTGCGGCAACCTCTGGATAGGTGCCCGATTTGAGAGCGATTCCCGCTACCTGCTGATGAGAGCGCAGCTTGCGGAAAGCCCTGGGCAGAAGTCGGAGCGAGAAGATATGCGGCGCGGCAATACTGATCGTGTCGCTATCGACACCCTTCAAGGACGCAACCGTTTTGGCAACCCTTTCGATCTGGACGAAAGTGGCGTCGGTATCGCGAAAGAGAGTCATCGTGTGGGCCGTCGGAACAAGCCGCCCTTTGTCGCGCACGAACAGTTGCACGCCGAGCAGGCCCTCCAATATCCGAACTTGCTGGCTGACGGCAGGCTGGGTGATTTCAAGCGCCTTGGCAGCACTGCGCTCCGAGCCCGATCTGACGACCTCGCGCAGGATCTGAAGCTGGCGAAGCGTGACGCCCGTTTTTGAGATTTCCACCATGATGAGGTTTCCGTGCGGTTGCCTATTATCCCCTTCGGCACAAAGATCAACTTATACCTTCATACGATCACGCCAAGCCGACGGTCTTTCATGGCGCCAAAAACCGTCATTCGCACTGGGACGCGACAAGCCATATTAGCTGAACTTATCGGAAAATAATTTCTCTTATAAATTGATCTCGGTAAGCGCGCAGGCAATTGTGGGGTCGGGACGCAGCTCCGAAGGCACTCGGCGCCATCGGATCAAAGGCGCGTCCCTTCGCATCGACAATACACATCAACAGAGTGGTGCCGCTCCATGCGCGCAGCAAAAGCCTTGTCGTACCCAACAGTCCCCGCGACCAGCATCGGCGGCCCTCAGCCTCCAACGCGGGGTGGCTGATGCAGAGCTGTCCCACGTTCCACCGGGCCGTGATTCACGGCATCCGGGCTGAACGGATCGAAAAAAGGCTCGGCGGCAACGATGTCCTGCGTGGCGTCAATCTCGACGTCAGGCCAGGCGAGATCCTCTCCATCCTTGGTAGCAGCGGTTCGGGCAAAAGCACGCTTCTGCGCTGCCTCAATCTCCTGACGGTTCCCGACCGGGGCGATATCTGGGTCGACGGCGAGAAGCTGGCGATCCGAGCTGCATCGCGGCAGGGCGGCCACCCCTGCGTCACCGACCATCGGCAGGTCCGGCGCATTCGGGCCTCGATGGGCATGGTGTTTCAGAACTTCAATCTCTGGCCCCACAAGACAGCGCTTGAGAATGTCACGGAAGGTCCCGTCCTCGTCAAAGGGATCCAGTGCGATGCGGCCGCCGATCGCGGGCATCATTACCTCGCCAGGGTCGGACTTTCCGACAAGGCGGATGCCTATCCCCGCCATCTCTCCGGCGGCCAGCAGCAACGCGTCGCGATCGCTCGCGCGCTCGCCATGGAGCCGAGCATATTGCTCTTCGATGAGCCGACCTCGGCGCTCGATCCGGAGCTGGTCGGCGAGGTCCTTCGCGTCATGACGGCGTTGGCGAAGGAAGGACGCATGATGGTGATCGTCACTCACGAGCTCGCTTTCGCAAGAGAGATTTCAACACAGGTCGCCTTCATGCACCAGGGGCGGATCGAGGAAGAACGCCCCCCGTCGGAATTCTTCGCCACACCTGCTTCCAGCCGGCTTCGCAGCTTTCTTGCCTCCCATCGATAAAGGGGTTTCGCGCATGGACGGATTTGCCGTGCAATTCGCCAACGGGCTGAAGACGACCGTAATGCTGGCGCTTGTCAGCGGCGTGCTCGGCATCGCGCTCGGTTTGCTCGCCGCAGCCGGGCGCCTGTCTCGATGGAAGGCCGTGAGCCTCGCCGTCGGCTTCTACACCACCATCATCCGCGGCGTGCCCGAACTGATCATCATCCTGTTGATCTATTTCGGGGGCACGGTCGCCATCAGCGCCTTCTTCGGCCGCTATGTCGAGGTCAATGCATTCTTGGCGGGAGTAGTTTCCCTCACCGTCGTGTTTGGCGCCTATACGGCAGAAATCTTCCGAGGCGCGGTGCTCAGCATACCGGCGGGACAGATCGAGGCGGCCCGCTCGCTCGGGCTGCATCCCTGGCAGACCTGGCTGCTCGTCACCCTTCCGCAAATGCTGCGCATCGCCCTGCCGGCGCTTGCGAACCAATGGATCTCCCTGGTGAAGGAGACCTCGCTGATCTCGATCGTCGGGCTGACCGACATCATGCGGATCGCCGCCATCGGCGCAGGCTCGTTGCGAGCCCCACTGACCTTCTATCTGGCCGCATCGGCCCTCTATCTCGCGCTAACCAGCCTGGCGCTGGTGATTTTCAACCTGCTCGAACGGCGTTTCGCCGTTCCCGGGCGGTGAGGCGTTCCGCCATGGATATCGCACTCCTCCTCACCAGCACAGTCACGCTCGCCGGCGGCATTCCGCTGACGCTTCTCCTGACATTCGCATCGCTCTTCGCCGCCCTCATCCTCTCGGTGCCCCTGGCCTTCATGCGCGCATCGTCGCGGCGTTGGCTGTCCCTGCCGGTGCTGGCCTACACCTATGTCCTGCGCGGTACGCCGCTGCTCGTGCAGCTTTTCATCATCTATTACGGCCTCGGTCAGATCGGCTTCATCCGCTCAAGCGTGTTGTGGGTTCTGCTGCACGATCCTTTCTGGTGCTGCCTGCTTGCCTTCTCGCTCAATGGCGCCGCCTACACGACGGAGATCTTTCGCGGCGGAATCCAGGCCGTCGCCCCTGGCATGATCGAGGCGGCGCACGCCGTGGGCATGTCGCCCTTGCAGATCAAGCGCCGGATCACCTTTCCGATCGCCTTCCGGAGCGTGATTCCCTCCTATGCCAATGAAGTCATCAGCCTCGTCAAGGCGACGTCCCTCGCCAGCACCGTGACCCTGCTCGAAATCACCGGCCTGTCGCGCAAGCTGGTTTCGGAAACCTTCGCCCCCTACGAGATCTTCATTGCCGCCGGCTTGCTCTATCTCGGCCTGACATTCCTGTTGACCGGCGCCTTTCACATGCTGGAGGCGCGATTGAATGGCGCATCGCGGGCCAAATCCAAACCGGGCCGGATCGCTCTCGCGCAGCAGGTGGCCCATGAACAGTAGTCACCACCAAGGTCCGCTTCAGTTCCACGAGACCGCCTGGCGCGAGATCGATCTGTCGGCGATCGCCTCCAACTACCGCGCCATTCGAACGGCGATCGGCTCGACCACGAAGATCATCGCCTGCCTCAAGCAGGATGCCTATGGATGCGGAGCAGAACAGGTAGCCGCCCTCCTGTGCGCGGCCGGTGTCGATGCCTTCGGTGTGGTCTCGATCGCCGACGCCCTGGCAGTGCGAAAGGCGGCGCCGCGAAAGCCTATCCTGATGTATCCGGGCATTGGTCCGAATGCCGTCGATCTCGTCAGGGAGCTCGATCTGACGATTTCGATTTCCGGCGAGGAGGATCTGCGTGGCTGGCTATCGACCGGCATGCCGCTGAAGATTTTCGTGAAGGTGGATCTCGGTTTCTGGCGTGCAGGCGTGGCTCCCTCGGGCCTACGGCGTCTGATCGATCTGTGCGCGTCGCAGGCCAATGTCGTGGTCGAGGGACTGTATGCCCATCTCAGCGAATTCGGCCAGGCTGGCGCCTCGGCGCAAGAGCAGGTTGCGCGCCTTACCCCTCTTCTCAAGGGGCTCGAGGCGACAGGCCACCGTCCGGCAACGATCATGGTGTCGAGCAGCGAAAGCCTACTTCGTCATCCCGAGTTCGACATGGATGCGGTGGATCCCGGCGCTCTCCTTTTTGGACTGACCGGCGCCTGTGCGGGTCGCCGGGGGTTGCTCATCCGCCCTGCCCTGTCGGCGATCAAAGCACGCATCGTCGCACTCAAGGCGAGCGACGACAGCATGGGCGCACCGCCGGACCTGCCAGGCTACCATCGAGCCATGCGCCTGGCTGTGTTGGGGATCGGCTGGGGGCATGGGGTGCCACGACATCTCGGGCCCGAGGCATCGGTGCTGGTCAGGGGGCGGCGTGCTTCCATCGTGCCGCCCATCCATCTTGAACACCTCCGCATCAACGTCACCGATATTCCCGAAGCCGAGCTCGGGGATGAAGCAATCCTGCTCGGCGCCGCGGGCGCTGAGCGCATCACGCTGCAGGACCTCGCAGACGCCTGGGTCACGGACGAAACGGGCGCTGCCTGCGGCCTACGGGAGAACCTGCGGCGGATACACATCGCCGAAAAATAAAATGAAACCAAGAAGAAGGGGAACGATATGAAACGACATCTGGCTTTGCCTCTTTTAGCAACCCTGCTCGCCGGCGGCCTTGCCCGCGGCGAGGAGCGCAAGGCGATCACCATCGCCTCGGAGGGCGCTTCACCACCTTGGGACTATATCGACGCGAACGGCGCACTCGTCGGGTTCGATATCGACGTGGGCAACGAACTCTGCGCCCGGATGAAGCTGCAATGCACATTCGTCGCCCAGGACTGGGATGGCATCATCCCCAGCCTTCTGGTCAAGAAGTACGATGCGATCATCGCCGGCATGTCGATCACTGAAAAGCGCAAGAAGTCGATCGCCTTCTCCGTTCCCTATGCGGTGGGGCCAAACCAGATCGTCATGCGCCGCGATCTCGGCCTGCCGCCCGGCGATACCAAGGCCAAGCTGGATCTGACGGACGTCGACACGGAAAAGAAGGCGATCATCGGCAAGCTGAGGGAAAGCCTGACGGGCAGGACGCTCGGCGTGCTTCGATCCTCGAATTCGGAGGCCGTCGTCCGAGAACTCTTCGGTGATATTGCGCAGGTGCGCAGCTATGACAGCCAGGAAAACCTGAAGCTAGATCTTACGTCCGAGCGCATCGACGGTGGATTGGGAGACTATCTGGTCTGGAAGCAATTTCTCGAAACGCCGGAAGGAAAGGCTGTCGACTTCTTCGGCCCCCAACTTTCCGGGGGCAGTTGGGGGCCCGGTGTCGGGATCGGCCTTCGCAAGGAGGACGCCGATCTCGCGCAGGCCTTCAACAAAGCCATCGAGGCCAGCACCAAGGACGGGTCGCTCGGCAGGATCAGCCTGAAATGGTTCGGTGTCGATATTTCTCCGCAGACCGGAAAGTAACGACTCCCCTCTCGCCGGCGGGCCTGCCGCATTTTCTGACTCTGTTTCCAAGGAACTCCGTCATGTCTTCGCCGTTCACGCTCGTCCTCACCGGGCAATCCCTGATTCATCATGATGTTCGCCAGGTTGCCGATGAAGGGTTTGCGGCGATCAAGTCGTTGATCCAGCGGGCCGACATCGCCTTCACGAACTTCGAGACCACGGTATTCGGTCGTCATGGCGGATGGCCGATGAAGGGAAACTACTTTGGCTGTTCGGACCCCACGGTCCTGGACGCGTTGAAGGACATCGGCTTCAATGCCCTGGCGCTTTCGAACAACCATGCCTTCGACCTTGGCCCGCCCGGCATCCTGTCCACTCTCGAGGAGGTTGCGGCCAGGGACTTCATTCATGCCGGCATCGGCAGCGATTTATCGCAGGCGCGGCAGCCCGGCCTCAAGACCTTCGGCAAGAGGTCGGTGGCGCTCGTGGCAATGGATGCCGGGCCCGGGCCAGCGACGATGTATGCTGCCGACGCCGCGGACCGACGTCCGGCACGCCCCGGCGTGAACGGGCTCGAGGTTTCAAGAATATTCGAGGTCGACCCGCCGCGCTTTGAAACACTGAGCGACATTCAGGAGGCGTTCCAGAGCAGTTCCATGGAACGGAGCAACTATGCCCAACCCCACGATCCACCTCAGTTGCACTCCGCCGATGACATCGATTTCTATGGCACGATCTTTCGCAGGGCGAACGAAAACAAGCGCAGGATCGTGGTAGACGCGGCCAGCCTGGCGATCCATTTGTCGGCGATCCGCAAGGCGGCCGTAGAGGGTGCCTTCGTCATAGCCTACCTCCATCATCATCACTGGGAGCCGAGTTGGCGCGAGGTCCCGGAATGGGTCCAGGCATTTGCCCGCGCCTGCGTTGATGCGGGCGCCGGCGTGTTCGTCAGCCACGGCGCTCCGGCACTGCAGCCCGTCGAAATCCATCGGGGTGCGCCGATCTTCTATGGGCTCGGCAATTTTCTCTTCCACCTCAATGAAGGCGAGGTGGTCTGGAGCGCGCCGGAGGTTTGGAAAAGCGTCGTCGCGACATGCCGTTTCGACGCCAACGCCCTGCTCCAATCAATCGACCTCCATCCCATCGTAATCGGCGGTGAGAAGCTAGACGCACGAAACTATCACGAGCGCATCGTGCCCGTTCCCGCGCCCCCGGTGCTGGCGACTGAGATGATCAAGGATCTGGCGGACCGCTCACGCGCACACGGGGTGTCGATTTCTTTCAACGATAATCACTGGATTATAAATCAGCGCTGACCCTCTTCAGACGTTGGGAACATCCGCCAATCGGAAATCCGGCATCTGACCGAGAGCAGTTGCAGCCGTCCGCTTCGGGGCCGAGAGCCGACTGGCGCCTTTCTGCGCGCGGAATAATGATAGCGGATGTTTGGGCGGACGTGAGCTGCGTTCCCGTTCAGTCAAGGCGACATGGATAGTGTATGCGGTAGCCGGTGTGCCATATGATACCCGATTGGGCTGCCTTATGCTGGCGGCGTGAAATACGGCAATGCGCTCGATTTGAACTTGTCCGGGACGACGAAGCCAACACTCGCACGAGCTCGCGTGATGCTGACGTAGATCTTCGCTAGCTCCTTGCCGGCATCCGCGAGATTTTCGGTGCAAAGGTACTTTTCGAATGGGCCGTGCGGATAGATCAGTGTCCGTTGGAAGGTCATACCTTTTGCTTCGCCGAAATTCAGGGGCTCACCCAAAGCTACCTTGCGGGTGCGGTTGTAGCGGAGAGGCTGCGGCGCGAATTCGGCCATATACGCCGGCACATCGGATTGTCGCACGAAGAACAGGCCGTCGTGCGGGGTGATTTCGGCGTTCAGTGACGTCGTTTTCCGGCTATGGGGAAAAATCCGGTCCACAAAATTACAGATTGCCTGGTTGCACCGATGGGAATGGGATGCGTGCTCGATCCTGGCGAGGCCGGCCACCTCCCACTCCTCGAACTTCTTGATGATCTTCTCACCCCAATAGGGTTTGTTTTTGGGGTTATCGTTCGTCGAGAACGTGGCTTGGCGATGATCGCCGATTAGGAACAGCTGCACCTTGGAGCCTAGCAGGTGCTGGATCAGTTCCAGATCCCATCCGGACAGATCCTGCACTTCGTCGATGTAGAGCCGCCCAAAGATACCCTCGAAGCGCCGGAGCGGGAGACCACCCGTTTTCTCGATAAGCTGACAGGCGAAATCCGTCACCCTGTCACGCCACAGGTGGCCAGGGCTGGAGAAGTAAAACTTTGCCGTGGCCGACTTGGAAATGGTGCGCAGATTATCGGGGACGCGCTTGAAGTTGATGCACTGTACGCGCGGACCATAGAGATGGTTCTGGTAAGGCCTGACAAAGTGCGTCAGCACGAATGTGTACCAAGTGGAAATCGTCAGGTGCGGCGGGATGGCCCCGAACTGACTGTAAGCTTTTCCCGTCAACTCCCCGCGCCCATTGAGGGTGTACGTGACCAGAGCCGCCCGACTGGCCGCATCGGCACTGGCTTCCGTGACCAGGTTCGTGGTCTTGCCAGAGCCGGCCGAGGCGAGGATAATCCGGTTAGCGGATGGCATCTTGGACGTATCCCGGAATGCCAATCGTCGTCGGGTGCTCATAAAGCGCCAGGGCACACTCGGTCTTGTGAGCAGTACAATGGGCGAGGAGCTCCGGCTCCGTCGCAAAGGCCGTGCCCAGCATCGCGTTCATCTTGGCCAGCCCGTTGGCCTTGATCAGTTGGGGTTCGAGGGTCCGCGCCACGTTATCATCGTCGATGTGAATGTGGATATTCGGAGAGCTTGTGTAATCCGCGAACAGTGCCTTCTTACCGGAGGCATCACCGTCATTGTCACGAAGCACCGAAACATCGAGATCTAGCAGTTTGGCGATATCCAGAAATCGTTTGAAGGACGTGCCGACGGAAATAACCTCGACTGCGTCTTCCAGCGGCAGCCGGCCGCGCTTCTGCCGGTATCCGGTTTGCACGATCAACTCGTCGGACGGGCCTTCCACCAGGATCGAGCGATCGGCAAGGATCATCCGGAGGGTATCGTGGCCTGGAAGGCGCTGGAAATAGGACTTGGTATCGGGCGGCAGGTGATCAAGGGTGACGTCGGTTTTGCCGTTGAACATCAGGATGTTGTCGATCCCAAGCTTGTTCAGCACGAAGCTGCTATGGGTGCTGACGATAAGCTGCCTGCCCTTGCAGCGATCGGCCAGGTGGCCCACCAACCGACCGAGGTTGGTGTGAGACAGATGGTTTTCCGGCTCCTCAATAAGAAAGACGTGGCAGGCTTCCGCCGCCTCGATTGCGAGCTTGATTTTCACGGAATTCTGCTCGCCCTTCCCCACCAGAGGCAAAGGAATGTCGTCTAGGTGGGGCATGACGCCGGTTTCCCAGCTTGCCCGGGTTGTCGTGTCCATGGAGACGGAAAGGGTCTTCGCCGAAACCACCCTTTTTTTTTCCGGCCAGCTCCTTGTTGATGGCGTCGATGCGGGGATCCTCCTGGAACCGGTCGCGCATGGTCCGGTAGGCGAGCGCCAGCTCGCCCGCCTGTGCCTTGGTGAGGTAGTCGCGCACGATCTCCAGCACGTACTTATTAGCGGCGTAGGAATTGGTGGTGTTGCTCGGATCGATTAGAGCGGCCTTAACCGGAACGCTTTGGGCACTCAATACCGCGCCGGCAAAGGACATCCAAACAATCTCATAGTATTCGATCGGGATACCGTTCAGGGCGGCAATGTCCCCCACAAAGGCATTGTATTGGGCAAGACAGCTGTCCTCATCCAGGCGGATGGCCAGCGAGATTCCCGGCGCATCGACCTTTTGGCTGTTGATCGAACCCACGAGATCAGCAACGTCGGGCGTGTTCTTAAAATAGACCTCAATGAGCGCCTCCGGCGGAGGAACGGGCGTCCCGCCTTTGTGAGCCGTTAGAAAATCCGCCACCGCCTGCGCGTTAATGAGGTATGGGTGCAGCTCGTATTGGGCAGGGCGGCGGTTCAACTGGCATTTGAGCGCCAGGTTGATGGCTTCGAGGAGGGTGGACTTGCCGGCTTCGTTGTTGCCGACGATGATGTTGACATCATCGTTGAAAGCGACGTCCGCTTGCTTGAGCGTCCGATAGTTTTTGACGATAATACGTTGAATCGGCACTAGTCCCCCCAAGATCATTTTCCAGCAGCTTACCGCTACCTTTGGGCGTACGAAAGTGTCGCACCAAGGAGCACGAGCATAAAATCTCTCAACCGCCGTTGATTGAGAAATATTTGTGGCACCGATTTTGCCGCCGTTTTGTCGGAATTTGAGGATGTACGAATGAACAAACCGAAGCGCCATCACTGGTGGCCCATGGTTCAGTCCCAGCACTGGACCAATTCCGAAGGGGTCATGTATGCCACGCGCGCTGACGGCACTTATTTTCGACCAAGCCCGCTTAACATAGGGCTGAAATCCGAGCTCTATACGAGGTTTGGAGAAAACGACACAAAAGATACAGCGATCGAATCCTGGTTCTCAGAAGCTATCGACAGCCCCGCCACGACGATGATCAAATACGTGCTTGATCCAGCCAATCTTCGCAGGCAATGCTTCAAAACAGCCCCCCGCAAGGCAGAAATGTCTAGGGCTGTTGGCTATCGGGTGAACAATTACATCGACTTTATTCCATTGCCCGATGAAATTAAGGATGCCATCGCCTCCTATTTGGCCGCGCTGTTGGTTCGGCACCCAGACTATCTGGAAAAGCTCCGCAAGTTCCACGAGCTCGAGGGATCACCCAACGCCAAGGGTTCCGCCCTCGATAACATGCTGCATCTGTTTGGTGTTTACCGCCGTGTCGTTCGCGATTCAGTCATGATGCTGTCAAAGCGGACCGGCGACGCTGAATACCTCTACGCTGACGGCGGACTCATGGTGACGGAACCCTGGCGGACGGCACATGGAATTCCCTTCGATATCCATGCTTCGCTTACCCCTGATCTGGCGATCGAAATCCTCCCCTCGCCGCTCAACGACGACAAATCCGCAGCCCCTATCAGCGAGTCTACTAACCAAGGCATTGCACGCCAGAATCGGATCATTCTCGGGGGCGCAAAGCGGTTTGTTTTTAGCCGGAGCGCGCCCCCTGTGGCTTTCATAAGAAAATACTTCGGCGTGCCAGCCCCGAAGAATGTTGGATATCGCATCGTGAATGGGGAGTTGGAAACGCGGTTCGAACCCACAAGAATATAGATGGTATGTCTAGCAACAGCAGCTTCTCGGCAACTCTGCATGCAGACCTTCGCCCAACGAGTGACAGGTGCAGATCCCGCTGGGCGCTGTCTATGCAACGTCCGCTTTCGTGATCGATGATTTCGTTAGAGACCGACTAAATTGGGGCGCTAAGCAGTCAATAACAGGGGGGACGTCTAGAAGGTCGCAAAGGGCCAATCACGTAGAATTGCATTGGTGGACCAAACGTCCCACTCCGAAGCGAACTATCCAAAAGTTATGCCGCTAGGTAAGTACTTCTGAGAGGTTGCCTAGGGGATTGCCCCACCTCGCGAATGACTTGTTACGCGGAATGTAGCCAAATAGGAGAAAAGATCCAGTTTCTCCACTTCGGGAGCGGATCAGGCCGCCCCGTCAAAAAAACTTTGATGCCTATAAGCGGTTCCGCCCCACTGCCCATTCGTCAGCGCTTGACGCGTAAACGACGTTTCCAGCGCTCACCAGGTTTCCAGTCCCGCTCTCTCTTGCTCCGCCAAGCAGTCCCCATCGGCGCAACTAACGTCAAGACCCCCTCCCCTTCAGAGCAATGCGGGAGCAGCGCCAGACCTCTTTCTGCTGCGTTTACTGGGGCCGAAGCGGGAATTGCCTTCGCCTCCTTCGGGCGCCTCGCAGCCTTTTGGCTTTTGCCGACTTTCACAACCTTTGTGCGTTTTCGTCCGAGCACAGAATCTGCTGGTGCTTTTTTTGCGTCGATGCGCTTGGAGTCCGCCAGCGCCTCATTGACCTGAACGATATCGACCGCATGGGACATTGACTCCTCCTTCAGATCCTGCACCTTCGAAACCGTGCCGAGCACATCCTCCAGGACCCTGGCATCTTGCCGGTCAGGCGAAGGCGACGTGAGAAGAGCTTTGAACAATTGTTCCGCGGCTTGACGCGCAGGTGAGGCGCCCTCAACCGGAGCCGCGACTGTCACTTTTGGGGGCTGTGCGGCGTCGGGACGAATGGCTGCGGAACCGCTCATGCGCGAGCGTTTGACCTCGACAACGAAGGACTTGATAGGCGTTTTCATGGGGGAAATTTGCACGTCAAGAGATTAGGGAATAGCACTCAATAGGGCATTTTCCACATGATTGCCATCGACCGCCACTATCGTCCGAGAACGAAGTGTCGAGTGACATTCAATCTCACCCAATAATGACAATGGGCTACCGTTGATCAATCTTGCTGCCTCCCTCGACAGTTGCATCGTCGAAACAATGAACCCCTCCTTTTGTTACGACATAGCGTCCTAATCACCGCATATACCCTGTCGTGGGGTTTTCTTCGTGCTTGAGATCGTTCTTCCCTAATCGTCAGCGTTACAAGCAAGGAAAGCACGAACAGTGGAGCTCAAGCGAGACAGGATCAATATCGAGGTCTTCGCCCCTTCAAAGGGGTCGGCGACCAGCCGGAGTGACGCCCGGCGTGCTGATGCCGCGATGCTAGCGCTTGCCCGGTTGATCGGCCGTCAGATTGCCCGCGAGCAGTTCGAACATCTGCACGCCGGAACGTGCAAATCACAACGCCGCAGACGCGGCAGAGAATCCTCTTAGGCTGTATCCCATGACAGCCGCCCTTTGAGTGACGGCTCCCTGGCTAAGATTCTGCGCAACGCCATTGAGACCTTTTTGGTCCCATGCTATAGGATGGACCGATGAGAATCATTGCCCGCCGCACCTTGCGGGAGTTCGTCGACGGCCTTGCGGGGCAAAGGGATCAGCCAGCCGTCAAGGCCGCGCTCGATGCCTGGTTCGACGAAGTCAACAAAGCGACATGGCAAAATTCCGCCGATGTGAAGCTGCTCTACGCGACAGCCAGCATCGTTAGCGCCGAGCGGATCGTCTTCAATATCAAGGGCAATGACTATCGCCTTGTCGTGGCGGTCGATTTCGAGAAGGCGATTGTCTGGATCAAATGGGTTGGCACCCACAAGGCTTACGATAAGATCGACGTGAAGGAGGTCAAACATGGTGACTGACCTGAAGCCGATTCGCTCCGAAGCGGACTATGAAGCTGCGCTTGCCGAAGTCGAGCGGCTCTGGGGCGCCAAGACCGGGACGCCGGAGGGTGATCGCCTCGATATCCTGGCGACCTTGATCGACGTCTATGAGGCTAAGCACCATCCGATGGACCCGCCGGATCCGGTGGAGGCGATTCGCTTCCGCATGGAACAACAGGGTCTGACCCGGAAAGACCTCGAGCCAATGATCGGACCGCGCAACCGGGTGGCGGATGTCTTGAACCGCAAGCGCAGCCTTTCGATCGAGATGATCCGGCAGTTGCATGACCGTCTCGGCATTTCGGCCGATGTCCTGATCCGGCCGAGCCGGTTCGACAGGGTCGCGTGAGAGGAACTCGCTTGATGACCCGCGTCGTGCTCTACGCCCGCTACTCTTCCGACAATCAGCGCGACGCCTCGATCGAGGACCAGTTTCGCATCTGTCGGGAACAGGCAAAGCGCGAGCAGTGGCAGATCGTCGGCACCTACAAGGATGCTGGCATATCGGGCACGAGCATGATCCTGCGACCGGGCATCCAGGCGCTCCTGCAGGATGCGCAAGCCGGCGAGTTCGACATCGTGTTGGCTGAGGCGTTGGACCGCATCTCCCGTGACCAGGCCGATATCGCCACGCTGTTCAAACACCTCAAGTTTGCCGGTGTGCCAATCATTACGCTCGCGGAGGGCGAGATCAGCGAACTGCATGTCGGCCTCAAGGGCACGATGAACGCGCTCTTCCTCAAGGACCTCGCCGACAAGACCCGCCGTGGCCTCCGGGGAAGGGTTGAAGTCGGCAAATCCGGCGGCGGCCTGTGCTATGGCTACAAGGTGGTCAAGCAATTTGATGCGCGCGGCGAGCCGATACGAGGCGACCGCGAGATCGATGAGGCAGAGGCCAATGTCGTCCGCCGTGTGTTTCGCAACTTTGCCGCCGGGTTCAGCGCCCGCACGATCGCGCGATCGCTGAATGAGGAAGGTGTTCCTGGGCCCGGCGGCAAGCCGTGGAACGATACGACGATCCGCGGCCATGTAAAGCGTGGCACCGGCATCGTGAACAACGAGCTCTATATCGGCCGGCTGATCTGGAACCGCTTGCGCTATCTCAAGAATCCCACAACCGGCAAACGTGTCTCGCGCCTCAACCCGGTATCAGACTGGATCGTCACGGATGTGCCCGATCTACGTATCGTCGATGACGCCCTCTGGCAGGCCACGCGATCGCGCCAAGGCGAGATCACTGACCTCTATGCCAATGTGGCCGAAGCCGTGCAGGGGCATCACGAGCGCAACCGCCTCAACGGCGCGCGGAGACCGAAGTCCCTGCTCGCGGGCCTGATCTTCTGCGGCTGTTGCGGGGGTACCTACTCCCTTCGCGGCTTGAATCGCTTTGCCTGCTCGACCCATATCAGCAAGGGCACCTGCCACAACAGCCGGACCATCCTGAAGGAAGATTTGGAGAGACGCGTCCTCGCCGGCCTGAAGAGCAAGATGATGACACCGGAGATGGTCGCGGACGCCATGCAGGCCTATGCCGAAGAGACGAACCGTCTCAACCGCGAGCGTCGCTCGAATGGCGATGCCTGGCGCGCGGAACTGGTGAAGATCGAGAAGGAGATCCGCAGCATCATCGAAGCGATCAAGCAAGGCATGTTCCATCCCAGCATGAAGGGCGAGATGGATAGGCTGGAAGCCCGCAAGGTAGAACTGACAGCCCTGCTCGCCGACGCTCCCAAGGACACGCCCGATATTCTTCCAAGTGTGTCAGCCATCTATGCGAAGAAGGTAGGCCGCCTAGCCGAAGCATTGAACTGCCCCGAGGAGCGGCAGGAGGCAGCACAAGCTCTCCGCTCGTTGATCGAGAAGATCGTGCTGACACCCGGACCGGAACGAGGCGAGATTCACGCCACTTTGTACGGCGAGCTACGAACCATTCTCGAATGGACGGAACACCAGGCCGTCCGCAAAGCCACAAAAAACAAAACTCCCGGAGCTAGGCTCGCGGGAGTGATGGAATCAGTGGTTGCGGGGGCAGGATTTGAACCTGCGGCCTTCAGGTTATGAGCCTGACGAGCTACCGGGCTGCTCCACCCCGCGGCAGGAATTTGTTTGATTGTCATGGTTTGTTGAGATTTTTGCTTTGCAGGCCTGGCAACGACCTACTCTCCCAGGTCTTGAGACATAGTACCATCGGCGCTGAGGAGTTTAACGGCCGAGTTCGGGATGGGATCGGGTTGAGGCTCCTCGCTAGTGCCACCAGGCCGGCGAAGCAAAAATGAAGCAAGATGTCCTTGCGATCCCGAAGGGATCGTCAAGAGCGCCGCCAGCGACATGGTTTCATGTCGCGAGAGGCGCCCCTCTCAGGATATGGCTCAAGGCCATTCGTGAGTATTGATAAATGAGAGCGATCAAGCCGATCAAGCTATTAGTACCGGTAAGCTGCACGGATCGCTCCGCTTCCACACCCGGCCTATCAACGTGGTGGTCTACCACGGCTTTCGAGGGAGAACTCATCTTGAGGTGGGTTTCCCGCTTAGATGCCTTCAGCGGTTATCCCGACCGTACATAGCTACCCTGCACTGCGGCTGGCGCCACAACAGGTCCACCAGAGGTACGTCCATCCCGGTCCTCTCGTACTAAGGACAGATCCTCTCAATTCTCCTACGCCCACGCCAGATAGGGACCAAACTGTCTCACGACGTTTTGAACCCAACTCACGTACCACTTTAATCGGCGAACAGCCGAACCCTTGGGACCTTCTCCAGCCCCAGGATGTGATGAGTCGACATCGAGGTGCCAAACGATTCCGTCGATATGGACTCTTGGGAATCATCAGCCTGTTATCCCCGGCGTACCTTTTATTCGTTGAGCGATGGCCGTTCCACAACGGACCACCGGATCACTATGGCCGACTTTCGTCTCTGCTCGACTTGTCAGTCTCGCAGTCAGGCGGGCTTATGCCATTGCACTCGACGAGCGATTTCCGACCGCTCTGAGCCCACCGTCGCACGCCTCCGTTACTCTTTGGGAGGCGACCGCCCCAGTCAAACTACCCACCATACACTGTCCCGGGCCCGGATGACGGGTCGCGGTTAGACATCCATGATCGTAAGGGTGGTATTTCAAGGGTGGCTCCACCGGGGCTGGCGCCCTGGCTTCATAGCCTACCACCTATCCTACACATGCAAGCACGAATGCCAGTGTAAAGTTATAGTAAAGGTGCACGGGGTCTTTCCGTCTAAGCGCAGGTACCCCGCATCTTCACGGGGAATTCAATTTCACTGAGTCTATGCTGGAGACAGCGGGGAGATCGTTACGCCATTCGTGCAGGTCGGAACTTACCCGACAAGGAATTTCGCTACCTTAGGACCGTTATAGTTACGGCCGCCGTTTACCGGGGCTTCGATTCAAAGCTTGCACCTCTCCTCTTAACCTTCCGGCACCGGGCAGGCGTCAGACCCTATACGTCGCCTTGCGGCTTAGCAGAGCCCTGTGTTTTTGTTAAACAGTCGCCACCCCCTAGTTTGTGCCCCTCGCCCATGGTTGCCCACGAACGAGGCCTCCTTATCCCGAAGTTACGGAGGCAAATTGCCGAGTTCCTTCAGCATAGTTCTCTCAAGCGCCTTGGTATACTCTACCAGTCCACCTGTGTCGGTTTCGGGTACGGTCTGATGTGGGAGCTATTTCCTGGAACCTCGTGATGGCATGCTCAATCCAATAAGAACACACCACGGAAGAGATCCGTCACTACCCACTGGTTGAGGAATATTCACCTCATTCCCATCGACTACGCTTTTCAGCCTCGCCTTAGGGGCCGACTAACCCTGCGCAGATTAGCTTTACGCAGGAACCCTTGGACTTTCGGCGACAGTGTCTCTCACACTGTTTGTCGTTACTCATGCCAGCATTCGCACTTCCAATACCTCCAGAGCTGCTCACGCATACTCCTTCACAGGCCTATGGAACGCTCCGCTACCGCGTGCTTGCGCACACCCACAGCTTCGGCTCGTGGCTTGAGCCCCGTTACATTTTCGGCGCAAAGACCCTTGTTTAGACCAGTGAGCTGTTACGCTTTCTTTAAAGGATGGCTGCTTCTAAGCCAACCTCCTGGTTGTTATGGGATCCTCACATCCTTTACCACTTAGCCACGAATTAGGGGCCTTAGCTGGTGGTCAGGGTTTTTTCCCTCTCGACGACGGACGTTAGCACCCGCCGTCTGTCTGCCGCATAGTGTTTCCAGGTATTCGGAGTTTGGTTAGGTTTGGTAGATCGGTAAGACCCCCTAGCCCATCCAGTGCTCTACCCCCTGGAACATTCGTGCGACGCACTACCTAAATAGTTTTCGCGGAGAACCAGCTATTTCCGAGTTTGATTGGCCTTTCACCCCTAGCCACAAGTCATCCGAGGCTTTTTCAACAGACACCGGTTCGGTCCTCCAGTGGGTGTTACCCCACCTTCAACCTGCTCATGGCTAGATCACATCGGTTTCGGGTCTAATAAGACGGACTGAACGCCCTGTTCAGACTCGCTTTCGCTACGCCTACACCTACCGGCTTAAGCTTGCCCGTCTCACTAAGTCGCTGGCCCATTATACAAAAGGTACGGTGTCACCATTGCAGGCTCCACCTGTTTGTAGGCATCCGGTTTCAGGATCTGTTTCACTCCCCTCGTCGGGGATCTTTTCACCTTTCCCTCACGGTACTGGTTCGCTATCGGTCACTGAGGAGTACTTAGGCTTGGAGGGTGGTCCCCCCACGTTCAGACAGGGTTTCACGTGCCCCGCCCTACTCAAGTCTCTTCTCATCATCGTCGCATACGGGACTATCACCCACTCATGTGCAGCTTTCCATCTGCTTCTGCTAACTCAAAGAAGAGCACTGGCCTGGTCCGCGTTCGCTCGCCACTACTAACGGAGTCTCGGTTGATGTCCTTTCCTCCGGGTACTTAGATGTTTCAGTTCCCCGGGTTCGCTCTTAATCCCCTATGTATTCAGGGATAAAGTACCTCCATTTGACAATTGTTAGTCCAAGATCGCTCAAGAACTTGCGCTCTCGAGACAATCTCAAAATAACAATTGTCGGAAGTGGGTTTCCCCATTCGGATATCTTCGGATCAAAGCTTGTTCGCAGCTCCCCGAAGCTTTTCGCAGCGTACCACGTCCTTCATCGCCTCTCAGTGCCAAGGCATCCACCAAATGCCCTTAAGACGCTTGATCGCTCTCATTATCAATACTCACCGGGCACTCAAGCCCAAACCAGATCTGCCTGCGCGGCATCCTTGGCCATGAATATGATTAGAAAGACCATCTTGCTTCAGCATCCATCCGGCTCACAGGCGCTCCAAGATTTGAGCCTTGCCTGCAAAATGGGCTCCTTTGCCGCCCGTCCCGAAGGACAGACGCCAAATTCGCCCGGGGATATGTGAACCTGCCCCAGCGGGCCGGTCACAACCGGATGAATGTCTCTTAACCATGTCAAACAACGCCTTCGATCGACGCCGGCTCATGCCAGGCCATCAATCAAGGAAAACGTACCTCTCTTCGGACAAGTACTCGACACCACTTCCCTAGGAAGTGGTGGAGCCAGACGGGATCGAACCGACGACCTCCTGAATGCAAATCAGGCGCTCTCCCAG
>NZ_JBQEPH010000052.1:0-21536 GCF_052045555.1 Labrys sp. 22185
GTCGAGGAAGCGGTGAAGGGGGCCAAGGAGCTCCCCGGTCCGCTTTACGTGGTGAAGTCGCAGATCCATGCGGGCGGGCGCGGCAAGGGCAAGTTCAAGGAACTGCCTGCCGACGCCAAGGGCGGGGTGCGGCTTGCCAAGTCGATCGAGGACGTGCGCGCCCATGCGCAGGAGATGCTGGGCAACACGCTGGTGACGGTGCAGACCGGGCCGGCCGGCAAGCAGGTCAACCGCCTCTATGTCGAGGACGGCTCCGACATCGAAAAGGAGTTCTACCTCTCGGTGCTGGTCGACCGCGAGACCAGCCGGGTCGCCTTCGTGGTCTCCACCGAGGGCGGCATGGACATCGAGAAAGTGGCCCATGAGACGCCGGAGAAGATCGTGACCTTCTCGGTCGATCCGGCCACCGGGGTGATGAACCATCACGGCCTGGCGGTGGCCAAGGCGCTCGGGCTCTCGGGCGACCTGGCCAAGCAGGCGGTGAGCCTGACCACCAGGCTCTACACCGCCTTCGTGGCCAAGGACATGGCGCTCCTTGAGATCAATCCCCTGATCGTCACCAAGGACGGCCAGCTCAAATGCCTGGATGCCAAGATGGGCTTTGATTCCAACGCCCTCTACCGCCATCCCGACATCGTGGCGCTGCGCGACGAGAGCGAGGAAGATCCCAAGGAGATCGAGGCCTCGCGCTACGATCTCAACTACATCGCGCTCGACGGCTCGATCGGCTGCATGGTGAACGGGGCGGGCCTGGCCATGGCCACGCTCGACATCATCAAGCTCTATGGCGAGGAGCCGGCCAACTTCCTGGATGTCGGCGGCGGGGCCAGCAAGGAGAAGGTGACGGCGGCCTTCAAGATCATCACGGCCGATCCGCAGGTGAAGGGCATCCTGGTCAACATCTTCGGGGGCATCATGCGCTGCGACGTGATCGCCGAGGGCGTGATCGCTGCGGTGCAGGAAGTGGGGCTGACCATCCCGCTGGTGGTGCGCCTGGAGGGCACCAATGTCGAACTCGGCAAGCAGATCATCCGCGATTCCGGCCTGAACGTGATCGCGGCCGACGACCTCGACGATGCCGCCCAGAAGATTGTCAAAGCCGTGCGGGAAGCCAAGTAATGTCGATCCTGATCAACAAGCAAACGCGCGTCATCTGCCAGGGCTTCACCGGCAAGAACGGCACCTTCCATTCCGAGCAGGCGCTCAAATACGGCACGCAGCTGGTGGGGGGCACCTCGCCGGGCAAGGGCGGCTCGCAGCATCTGGGCCTGCCGGTATTCGACACCGTGGCCGAGGCACGCCATGTCACCAAGGCCGATGCCAGCGTGATCTACGTGCCGCCGCCGGGGGCGGCGGATGCGATCTGCGAGGCGATCGACGCGGAAATCCCGCTGATCGTGTGCATTACCGAGGGCATTCCGGTCACCGACATGATCAAGGTGAAGCGGGCGCTGTCGGGCTCGAAGTCGCGCCTGATCGGGCCGAACTGCCCGGGGGTGATGACGGCGGACGAATGCAAGATCGGCATCATGCCGGGCAACATCTTCAAGAAGGGCTCGGTGGGCATCGTGTCGCGCTCGGGCACGCTGACCTATGAGGCGGTGTTCCAGACCACCCATGAGGGGCTGGGGCAGACCACGGCGGTGGGCATTGGCGGCGACCCGGTCAAGGGTACCGAGTTCATCGACGTCTTGGAGATGTTCCTGGCCGATCCCGACACCCATTCGATCGTGATGATCGGGGAGATCGGCGGCTCGGCCGAGGAGGATGCGGCGCAGTTCCTGGCCGACGAAGCCAGGCGCGGGCGGGCCAAGCCGACGGTGGGCTTCGTGGCCGGGCGCACCGCTCCCCCCGGACGGCGCATGGGCCATGCCGGCGCCATCATCTCCGGCGGCAAGGGCGATGCCGGCTCCAAGATCGCCGCGCTCGAAGCCGCCGGCGTCAGGGTATCACCCTCCCCGGCGCGCCTCGGCACCACGCTGACGGAACTGCTGGGCGACTGGTCGCCCCGGCGCCGGCAGGCAGCCGCGGGCTGAGCCGACGCTTCCGAAACACTCATGAATGCCGGTCCCCCGACATTCACCATACCGCCTTCTCCCGGGCGGTATGGGCCTTTCCTTCCGGCGGCGGGCGCGCAGCGGTGCAAGCCCGCCGCCAAAACGATGGTGGAACGACGACAGGCTGCAACGAAGAAGCTACGACGAAGGGAATCGTTCTTCCGAACCGGCTGATCCGGCCGTCATCGGTTCAAGGGCGACCCGTAAACCGTTTTAGGTATACCTAATGCAAGACCGGATAGCGTATATGCGTTATGAAGAGCATGGCGCTATCTGGTCCGGCCGGTTCAAAGCGCGTTTGAACGAAACGCGCTTTGCTCCGGCTGCTGATTCCGACGCGTCTTTGCGATTCTTGGCGATGCCGCCAAATCACAAGTACGCTTTGGGCGATTTGAGAGAGGAAGAGTTCGTGGCTCCAAAAATTCAAGCGCGTTGGCCGATTGCCGACGAATCCACTCCCGAACTGGTGCTGGAACGTTTCTCTCCGGAACAGACCTACAAGACCAAGGTCTATACCGCGCTCAAGCATGCCATCGCCAATATGGACATCTACTCTTCGCCAGAGCCGACCTGGATCGACGAGCGCCAGCTTTCCGAGCGTCTTGGCGTCAGCCGCACGCCGGTTCGCGAGGCCATCGCCATGCTCGAGCAGCAGGGCTTCGTCAAATCCCTGCCCCGACGCGGCATCATCGTGCTGAAGAAGACCAAGCGCGAGGTGATCGAGATGATCCAGGCCTGGGCGGCCTTGGAAAGCATGGCGGTGCGCCTGATCTGCCAGCGCGCCAGCGACCGGGAAATCGCGCGGCTGCGCACGATCTTCCAGGAGTTCAACGACGCCCACAAGCCGGCCGACTATCCGCACGAATACTCGACCGCCAATATCCGCTTCCACCAGACCATGATCGAGCTTTCCGGCTCGCAGATCCTGGCCGAGATGACCGAGAATCTGGTGTTGCATGTGCGCGGCATCCGCCAGATCACCATCGGCCGCGACGATCGCGCCAGCAAGTCGATCGTCGATCACCTCAACATCATCGAGGCGCTCGAAAAGCGCGACGTCGCCAAGGCCGAAGCCTATGCTCGCGACCACACGCTGGGCCTTGCGGACTATGTCGCCAAGCACAGCGATGGCATCTTCGACTGATTCATCGCCAAACTGCCTTGCGATTGGGTTGGACGACCATGAATCGCAAGGAAGCGTCGAAACAAAGCGTTGAAGCAAAAGGGCGTTTTTTTGCGGAAACGAGCTTTGCTTCGGGACAAGCGATCAGGGCAAACAGCATTGATCGCTCCCCTGCCCTGATACGATTGGAAGCCGCCATGCCCGACCTGCCCGCGACCATGACCGCCATCGCCATCAGCCGGCCCGGCGGCCCCGAAGTGCTGGTGCCGGAAGAGCGTCCGGTGCCGCGCCCCGGCGACAACGAGATTCTGATCCGCGTTGCGGCCGCCGGCGTCAATCGCCCGGACGTACTGCAGCGCGCCGGCGCCTATCCGCCACCCAAGGATGCCTCCGACCTGCCGGGATTGGAAGTTGCCGGCGAGGTCGTTGCCATCGGGCCGAAGGTCACCCGCTGGAAGGTCGGCGACAAGGTGACCGCCCTCACACCCGGCGGCGGCTATGCGCCCTTTGCCGTGACCGATGCCGGCCACGCCCTGCCTATTCCCGCCGGCCTCGACATGGTCCAGGCTGCTGCCATCCCCGAAACCTTCTTTACCGTCTGGCACAATGTCTTCCAGCGTGGCCGCCTGCAGAGCGGCGAAACCCTTCTCATTCACGGTGGTTCCTCCGGCATCGGCACCACGGCGATCATGCTGGCCAAGGCCTTGGGCGCCACCGTCATCGTCACTGCGGGCTCACCGGAGAAATGCGAGATCTGCCGCAAGCTCGGTGCCGATGTCGCCATCGACTACAAGGCCGAAGATTGGAGCGCGGCCGTCAAGCAGGCCACCGACAAGCGCGGCCCGGATGTCATCCTCGACATGGTGGGCGGCAGCTATATCGCCAAGAATTACGAGGTGGCGGCGCTGGAAGGGCGCATCGTCAACATCGCCTTCCTGCAGGGCTCGAAGGTCGAGATCGACTTCGTGCGGCTGATGACCAAGCGCCTGAGCCATATGGGTTCCACCCTGAGGGCTCAATCGGTGACGGCCAAGGCGGCCATCGCAGCGGACGTGGAGAAGAACGCCTGGCCCTTGCTGGCGCAGGGGCGCTGCCGCCCGCTGATCCATGCCGTCTTCCCGCTGGCGGAGGCGGCCAAGGCACATGCGTTGATGGAAAGCAGCAGCCACAGCGGCAAGATCGTGCTCACCGTTTAAGCCGCATCGGCCCATCAGCGAACCATGCCGGCCCCGATGCCGAAATCGGGGCGGATGCGATCGTTCACAATCCGCTCCTGTTCCCGGATGCACGGCGTCGAACGTTATCACGTCGAGCGTCCAGGACAGCGCCTTGCTTACCTATTCGGGTTTCGCGGCGTTGCACGATACGTTCGGATTGTTGTCGGCGAAGTGGCCGGCCGGATTTCGTTTCCAGGCCCAGACATGCAGCTCGTAGAATGGATCCAAACCATAGCGGTTGGGCGCACCATTGAAGTTGAAAAGATGGCCCTCCAACGCAGCCGGCCCCTTGAAGGCTATGTATTCCACGGCAACCAGCACGAGCTTGCCGTCGGGCGTTGGCTCATACATCACCGCTTCGGGCTTTGCGATGTCGATGACGCCATCCTGGAGGAAAGCGCCGTTGACGTAGTGAATGCCCATTGCACCACCCTGCTGGCCGCTGGCGCAGGGAATGGGGGCATAACCTTCGGCGACCGCTGCCGAAACATTCTTGAACCGATCATTCGCCTTGCGAACATGATCGAGCAAGAGCGACTCGCCGCCCGAATGCGCCGATGCCGAGCCGGCGCCGAGAAGGGATAATAGGGCGAAAGCCCACCAAGCACGTTTCATTTTACTCTCCAATCGAATGAGCTCTGGACAGGACATCGCGCACCGGCGGCCATGGGGGCCGCGCGGTGCCGATGTTTCAGACTGCCTCGGCTGGCACAGGATCCGGCCGCACGACGACCGTAGTTGCCACCGGATAGAACTCTTCGCCCGGCATGCCGACGCGGCGCGCATGCTCGCGAATGGCGGCGCCGTCCTTGGCTTCATAGATGCAGAATGTGCCGATGCGGCCGTCCGGTTCGTTCACCACATAGCTGCGGATCCAGCGAACCCGGTCCGGCATCTGTTCGTTTCCGATCTGCGCCGACTTGGCGCCGGCCTTTTCCAGTTCAGCGAGCGATGCCCAGGCGCTCGGCCGGCGGATGACATAAAGCTGCATTGTCGTCGTTCCCTTCGAATGGCCGGGCGTTGCCCGAACCATGCCGTGTTGCAGCCACGCACCATGCGTGACGAAGTGGAAACTAGGGGTGAGGTGGCTTGGCCGTCCTTACCGGCGGCTGATCTTGCGATGATCATTCACGCACGCCGGCGACAGTCAGCCTATCCTTGGGCGATCAGGTGGGACGGTGGCGTGGAAGTCAATTGCGGCTGCATCTCGGCTGCCATCATCTGAAGCCGGCGCGAGCCGATGCGGACGGCGACGCGTTCTGCCGCCGCAATCTCGGTCCGGGCCGCGGCGATGTCCCCCGCTTCCATCAGGATGCGGGCGAGTTCCAGCCGAACACGGGCCGCGTGGTACTCAATTCCGGCGCTGGTCCACAGCTGGCGGGCGAGCACTAGAAACCGGATCGCTTCATTGTCGCTCGCTAGCAAATAATGCGCCTCGTTGACGAGCGCGTACACGGCCGGCTGCGTCCAGCGGTCGGACTGTGTTTCCAGTTCGGCCAATGCCCCGGCTGCGATATCGCGAAGGCCACCCATTGCCGCAATGCGCATCCTGTGTGCCAGAAGGATTCCACGCCGCTGGATGTGATACCAGCTCGCGCCTTCGAGCACCCGGTCGAGCGCCGCCAGGGCCACACCCACCTGGCCCGCTTCCGCCAGCAGGACCGCGTTTCCGGGCTCGGCATCCCAGCCCGCGGCATAAGCGGCGGCGTAGTCCTTCCTGGCGCCGTCCAGATCGCCAATCATCGCTCGAATGTCGCCGCGGACGCGATAGCCGTCCCCTATCGACCAGGCCTCCTCCTCCGAGAGCTTCGGCAGAGCCTGGTCGATCGCCGCAAGCGCACCGATCAGGTCGCGTTGCGCCCCGAGGATCTCGGCGCGATGCAGGTCGCAAGTGCCCGGTATGGTGGCGTAGCTCGCCTCGCTCCAGCTGTCGAAGCCTTCGCTCCATTGCCGGGCGCGCGACCAGTCAGGGAAAGTCCGGCAACTCCACAGGATGTTGCAGTAGACAAGACTTCCGAAAACCGGATCCACATTGCTCGACAAGGCAATGGCGGCGGCGTGGTTCTGCTGGCTCACCCCTTGTTCGATGCGGCCAAGCGAGATGTTGTAGAAGCCCATATAGACGAGCGTGAGTGCAATCAGGCCCGGATCGCCACAGGCATGCGCTGCGCTATGCGATTGCAATGACAGTTCGAGCGCCTCCGCGGCACTGCCCTGGAAGATCACCTGCCGCGCCTTCATCCACAGAAGGTAGGCTGTGGTCCGCGGGTCTTCCATGTCACCCAGAAGGGCTTCAGCCCGTCCCATCCAGCCGGAGGCGGCGGCCGGAGCGGAGCGCTCCAACTCGAGTTTGGCGATCGTCACCGCCGCACGCGCGGCGAGGTTAGGCTGCCCCTCGGCAACATAGGCGGCAAGGGCGCGGGTCAGCACCGGGATCGCAGCAGCAGGGCGGCCTTGGCATTCCACCGCCAATGCCCACACATCGATGTCTGCCGCGCAGAGTTGCCCGTCGGCATCGAGCCTCTCGAAGACCATTGCGGCGCCGTGCCAGTCCTTGGCCTTGGCAAACCCCAGCGCCTGGGCACGATTGGACTCTTGCGCGTCGAACCCCGGGACAGCGGCATCAACGCTCACCTCGTCGATCGCAAAACGGTAGCCGTGCCGGACATAGCTGCGGATCGCATTCTCGAGGCCTCCGACCGACAAAGCTGCGCGCGCCAGGCTGACGGCGCGCTGCAGGGATGCTTCAGTGACATTGAGATTTGGCCACAAGGCATCCATCAATTCGTCTTTCGGAACGACGCGGCCGGCATTTCGAACGAGATAGACCAGAAGATCGAAGACGCGCGGCTGCAATTTTTGCGCAGTTCCCCGCAGCCTGAGCGCGCGCGCTCCCTCGTCGAGTTCAAAGAATCCGAAACGGTGCAGCATCGAGGCCAGTCTCAGCAGGAGCCCGCAAAACCCGGAATGATCAGCAAACGATCAGCCGCCGATAAGGACTAACTTCGGCGTTCATCGCAATTTCGCAGTCACATTACGAAACCAGACTGCGGATGAAAAGCAACATGCCCGAACTTCACCCCATCCGGCTGTCAACGCCGAGTGCCAGCCTGGTTCTGCGCGCAAAAGCCTTGGCATGGCAGGTAGCCGCACTCCTCCGGTTCATTGACCGGTCCAAATTGGCAGCCGGCGCGAGCGGCTATCTCTCCGGGCTCGGCGCGGCAGTGATCTGGAGCGGTTGGTGGACCGTGACACGCCTCGGCGTAGTCGGCGATCTTGCTGCCACCGACCTTACTGCACTGCGATTTGGCATTTCGGGTCTTTTGTTCCTGCCCCTCGTCTGGCGCGAATGGCCGGCCATACGGCTGGTGGCGCCGCGGCACCTGTTGTTCATGGCTGTCGGCGCCGGCGCGCCCTATACGCTTGTCGCGGCCACGGGCGTCAGGCTGACGTCGGCCGGCCTTGGGGGTGCCATCACGGTCGGCCTCCTGCCGGCGTTCACCTTGATCCTGTCCGTGTTGTTCTTGCGCGAGGCGGTTACGCGAACGCTGGTCACCGGCATCGCCTGCATCGTCATAGGCGCAGGCTGCATGATCGTTGGTACATGGAATGCCGGCTATGACGGCTACGCTCTCGGCTTCTTCGTCGTCGGAGCGTTCATGTGGGCAGGTTACACCGTTTCGCTCAGGCGGACTGGATTGCAGCCTCTGACCGCGACGGCGATCATTTGCGTCGCATCGCTGCTGCTCTACACACCGGCCTGGCTGATCATGTCCGGTCCGGGACATCTGCTTGCCGCTGCCCCTCGAGAATTGCTGCTGCAGATTATCTATCAGTCCCTGCTCTCGGCGATTGCCGCGCTCTACTGCTACGGCCGGGCCATCGGACGGCTCGGTGCCACGCGCGCCTCCGTCTTCGCAGCGATCGTGCCGCTGTTTTCGGTGATCATCGCGGCAGTCGCCCTGCATGAAAGCCCGAGCATGGTCGAGGCGTCCGGCGCAGCGCTGCTGACCATTGGTGCGATCGTCGCAGCACGAAGGACCGGCAGCCAGCTACGGCCTATTCCCGATGCCGGAAAACACCGAGCTTGAGGGCCGACCAATGGCCTCCCGACAAGCGTCCCCTCGCCGTCGCGACGGCCAACTCAGGAGCAGGCTATGACCGACAGGAGCAGCACTGCTGCAGCCACGCCCCCTTACCACAGCCTGGAAAGCCGAATGTACCGCGTGCCCGCAAGATGGCGACGCGATCGCAACATGGCACGGACCACGGGAGTGCTTCACGCCCGGCCCGATTCCGCATGGCGCAACATCGACCGGTGTCGCCCGCTTCAAGCCCCCGATTGACCACTGACCCACATCGCCCCCGACACCTCCCGAAAGGATCCAACCATGTCCAACATTCACAGCTCCATTCTCGAAACCATCGGCAATACCCCCGTCGTACGCCTGGCTCGCCTCGAGCCGAAGGGGATCGAACTTTACGCCAAACTCGAGGCATTCAACCCACTCGGCTCTGTCAAGGATCGGCTGGCGCTCGGCATCATAGAAGCCGCCGAGCGCGACGGCAGGCTGCAGCCAGGCCAGACCGTCATCGAAGCAACGAGCGGTAATACCGGCATAGGCCTTGCGATGGTTTGCGCGCGCAGGGGCTATCCGCTGGTCATCGTGATGGCCGAGAGCTTCTCGGTCGAACGCCGGAAGTTGATGCGCTTCCTCGGAGCGCGGGTCGTCTTGACACCCGCCTCCGAGAAAGGAACGGGAATGGTCGAAAAGGCGCGCGAACTTGCGGCTGCGCATGGATGGTTCTGGACCCGGCAATTCGAGAACGAAGCAAACGCCGATGTTCACAGCGGCACCACCGCGCGCGAGATATTGCGAGATTTCGGAGGGACCGGCCCCGACTATTTCGTCACTGGAGCGGGCACCGGCGGTACGCTCAAGGGGGTTGCGCGGATCCTGCGGGCCGAGAGCCCAAAAACGCGGATCATCGTGGCAGAGCCTGAAAACGCCCCGATGTTGGCAAGCGGCATGGGTCAGCACTACAAGAGCGACGCGACCCCATCCGAAAGCCATCCCCTGTTCCGCCCGCATCCCATGCAGGGATGGAGCCCTGACTTCATCCCCAAACTGACCGCAGATGCCGTCGCCTCCAGCCTGGTCGACGCCATCCAGCCCGTTGGCGGCTCGCAGGCCTTGCATCTGACCCGGGAACTCGCGCGGCAGGAGGGTATTTTCTGCGGTGTCACGGGCGGTGCGACATTGGCGGCTGCGCTTGAGGTCGCAAAGACGGCACGGCCAGGCAGCCGGATCCTGTTCATGGTTCCCGACACCGGCGAGCGTTACCTCTCGACACCGCTGTTCGAGGCGATCGAGCAGGAGATGGACGCGGCCGAGAGAGAAATCTCGAACTCAACGCCACTATGCCGCTTCGGCGTCCCGGCAGCACAACCTGCTGCGGTTTCCGCGGCGGCGATCGATACGGCCCCCGATCATGCGCACAGCTTCGTCGACCAGGCGATCAAGGACCCCGACCAACCCGTGGTGATGTTCGCGCTGGAATGGTGCGAGTTCTGCTGGGCCGTGCGCAGGTTCCTGAAGGACATGGGCGTCCCCTTCCGTTCCGTCGATCTTGATTCGGTGGCGATGCAGGCTGGCGGTCTGGGCGGAGACATCCGCAAGGTGCTGCGCCCGATGACCGGCGCAGCCACGATCCCGCAGATCTTCATCGGCGGCATTCACGTTGGCGGTTCGGTCGATCTCCTTCAACTTCACGATGCCGGCAAACTGGTATCGCTCCTCGGCACAGCCGGAGTCACGCCGGCAGGCGACATCACGCTGACGGCGCGGAGTTACCTGCCAAAATGGCTCGCCGCTCGGCCCGCCGCATGATGTTCAGCGCATGTATTCCTGACGCCGGCCCAGGGTGACCTTCTTCGAACTCCTCAAGGCCGGAGGTGATCGGGATCGGCGGTGATGCACGAAGGTCCACCCCCACGATCTCCGGCCTGGTCGCGAAGGCCGAAGGTGAGATTTGCCGCTGCGGCACGAGGCAGCCGCAGCGCCATGGCGGTTCTGGATCTGTCCGCACTTCTTCGGCCAAACACAAAAAGGCCTGAGGGACTCGCATGGAATCCCTCAGGCCTTTTGCGTGAGATGCGACGAAAAGTGCCCTCACCCAGCCTTGGCGGTCTTGGCCGGCGGGTTGTTGCGGCCCCAGCGCAACGACCCGAGGCCTGCAGCCTTGGCGAGGCGCGAGCGTTCCGCAGCATAATTCGGTGCAACCATGGGATAGTCCTCCGCGAGGCCCCATTTGCTACGGTATTCCTCCGGCGACATATTGTATTTGCTGCGCAGATGCCGCCTCAGCGATTTGAATTTCTGGCCATCTTCCAGGCAGACGATGAAATCGGGCGTCACGGACTTGCGTACTGGTACGGCTGGACGCAACGGTGTCGCTTCCTCGACTACCGGCTGTTCGCGAAGCTTGGACAGGCTGTCGTGAACCATTGATATGAAAGATGGCAATCCGTCCGTCGGAATAGAATTGTTAGCGACGTAAGCTGCGACGATATCCACCGTAACATCGATTAAATTATTGTCAGCTTCCTGCATATCCGGAATGATCCCCGAGTTACGTTTGATGAAAGCAGCATTTTGCCACGTTGGGGCAAAAAAGCACATTACATTTCGTTATAGTTAGGAACCTCTGCCTGGACCGACTGCCGACGACCGCGACATATTGAGGCAGCCTGACACCTAAGCCGGGAATATTTGTCCAAATACCATCCCTCCTCATTCGTCAGACATGATTTGGTGACCTGACGCAGGATAACCCGCGCGATCACCGCGCTTCTTCTCCCAACCGGCATCGGCGCCCTGGGTTGCATGAATCAGCTCGTGAGGGGCTTGTTTTTTGAAGAAACGGCCATCGGTGCGGGCAGCGTTCGCTTTCGACCGCCCCTTGGTTCCCATCCCTGCCGGCAGGGCTTGAGGCACTCGCATGCCGATGGATGAAAGCCTCGCCGGCCCGCAACCAGGTGTGATCACAATTGCGTGTTCAGCCCAATCGCGCCGATCGGTGCACGGACGCCGCCTGCCGATGAAGGCATTCGGCATGGCCCTGCGACAGAATCGCATCGGCAGGCTCCCTCCTTTGAAGAGGTCAGGCATCGTCGAGGGCGGGATGTGGTCCTGGGCGCTACGCGCGGATATGCAAGGCGAGTATCAACACCAGGGCCGCTGCCAGCCCGACCAGACCGGCAAGGACGATGGCGAGGCGGAACCCATCCGCGAAAGCATGGGCGAGCAGGTGCCGGAAGTCGCCTGCAGCCATGGCCAGGCCGGCTGGCACCTGATGCCGCCGTACGGCGACGCTGGCCAGCGCAAGCGACGATGTCTGCCCGGTTTCGGCCAGGGCCTGTGCCATCGTCGCCACCGCGCGTCCCGCCATCATGGTGCCGAGCAAGGCGATGCCGCGCGGCTTTCAGCCTGGATCAGCGGCGCCGTTGCGACCTATCTGGCGAATTTCCAGCTCCACGACGTGGTCTTCCACGATTTCCCCCATAGCCAA
The DNA here is from genome assembly GCF_052045555.1 of Labrys sp. 22185. NCBI lineage: Bacteria > Pseudomonadati > Pseudomonadota > Alphaproteobacteria > Hyphomicrobiales > Xanthobacteraceae > Labrys > Labrys sp. 22185. The sequence continues at coordinate 11,970 of NZ_JBQEPH010000052.1, forward strand.
CGGCAGTCGCGCGAGAAGGACGCCGTCATCGCCCAGCTCGCCACGCTGCTGGACGAGGGGCGGGCCGTGGGAGTCTGGGCCGTTCCGCAAAGCCGCGCCGTGGCGCTCATCCTGTTCGACGGCATGCACGGTGTCGTCGACGATGCCATCGCAGCGGGAGAGCATGCGCCCGAACCGCTATGCCACCTGCTGTCCGGCCTGTTTTTGCGCATGCTCGCGACCTGATCCGGCCGGGAGGGCAGCAGCATCCGAAGGCACCGGGCATCCTCTTCCTGACGAAACAGGCATCGACAATGCACCACCGCACTCTGGGGCCGCACACCTAGCGCAGCGGCTGGCCAAGCGATACAGAGCGGCCCGGCCCCGACATCGGTCTTTTCCTCAAGGTGGCGGATTCTGCAATCATGGTCACCAGGATCGCGATCGCCAGGACGGCGACGATGCAGACGGAGAAATGGAATTGCCGGCCGGCATCGCCCTTTGAAACGCGGCGCAGGCGATGGTTTTCCTCGGTGAAGTCCAACAGCGTTTCGTCGCGAGGCATGGCAGCACTCCCTCTGTCACGACAGGCTTCCGATGCCTCTCAATGACAGCGGACCGGTGCTCCGCTCTGTGCGAAATAGCACAGCAGTCTTATGAATTCCTGGCGTTTCGGCTCAAGAAATGACGGTACATTTTGGTTCAAAATAGGAGACAACGATCGTAAAATGCGCGGAATCAAGGCGTTATTGGAGGAATAAGTTCTACGGGAATGCATGCTATTTGGATCCGCGAAAGCGGCCGTGCACCCTTACGCTGCGATATCGCTTATTTCCTGTGATCGATCTCCACCCCGCAGGAATCGCGACGACATCGCAGGATGGGAGCTTCGTTCAATCGACGCGCCCTGCCGCGGAGCAACAAACCTGGCATCCCGCGCCTAATATAGGAACATTTGAGCGCCTGGATGCATTTGCTTGCAAAGAGGTATTGCAACCATGATCCTAGACGACAAGAACACCCTCGTGCTGGTCGGTGATGGCAGGAAGGCGCTTTTTCTGCGCCAGATCGGCCATGGCAACAAGGCCAGTCTCGCCGTGGACCAGGTCCTGCAGGAAGACAACCCTGCCACACGGGAGCAGGGCACAGACCAGCCCGGGCGTACCGGCACAGGCAGCAATGGCCGTACCAGCGCCATCAAGGAAACAGACTGGCATCGGCTGGGTGAAGAACGCTTTGCGGCCGGGCTCGCCGAAATACTCTATCGACGCGCTCATGCCGGCCAATTCGACAGGCTGGTCGTGATCGCCCCGCCAAAGGTGCTCGGCGACCTGCGCCAGGCCTTCCACCAGGAAGTCCTGGAACGCGTCAGCCGTGAAATCCCCAAACAGCTGACCTCGCATCCGATCGAGGATATCGCGAGGATGCTGCGGGAATAATCACACCATCATCCGCTTCGGCCGGCCACAATGCCGATCCGGGATCGGATCGGCATTGTGGCCCGGGCCTTGCAAATGTCCTATCCGACCGCGCTCGCGGCTTCGTCGATCAGCTGGCTGACCTCAGCCGGCCTGGAAGCGAGCGAAGCATGGCTGGCCTCGAGCGTGATGACCTTGCGCGGATTCATGCGCCCGGACATGCGCTTCTGGTTGTCGGGAGCGATCATGCGGTCGTGGCTGGAAATCTGGTACCAGACCGGCTTCACCTTCCAGGCCGGTGCAGTGACGTTGTCGCCGAAGGTGGACGCCAGCGGCGCCTTCTGGGTGACAGCCATGATCCGGGCTTCCTCGGCGCTCAGATCCTGGCAGAAACTTTCGCCGAACTTGTCATATTTGATCCAGAGATAGCCATCGCTGTCCGGCGCGATATTCGGAAACGCCTCGGGCGGGACCTGTTGGCTGATTGCACCGGGGCTCTCGCCGGCGTCGGGCGCGAAGGCGGCGATGTAGACCAGGCCCGCCACGTTCGGCAGGCCGCCGGCCTCGGTGATCACCGCGCCCCCATAGGAATGGCCGACCAGCACCACCCTGCCTTCCTGCTGCTTGACCATCTGGCGGGTACGCTCGGCATCATCCGCCAAGCCGGTGAGCGGCAATTCCACGGCACGGACCTTGTCATACCCCAGGCGCGTGAGTTCCGTGATCACCTTGGCCCAGTGAGCCGCCCCGCCCCAGAAGCCATGGACCAGCACAATCGTCGTATCCTTAGCCATCGTATTCCTCACCCGTGTTGAGCGCGCATGCGCAGGCACCATCCTATCGCGCTTTTGTGTCGGCTCTGCATGAAACGACGCAAAGGAGGAGCGCGGGCCCGCCACGCGCCTGGACGGCGGCCCCCTCATCCTGAGCACCCCTGCGGGCGGAATGACCCGCCCGTGTCTCCCGCTGCGATCGTGGTTTCGAGACTGCCCCATCGGCGCCCATCACGGGGCTGGGCCGCACAACTCGTAGAGTGCCTGGCCCATCGTCGCATTGACCGGGCGCGATCTGGCCTGGGGATGGCGATCCACATAGCGGCCGAGCAGCTCCACTGCCGTCCTGTCGGTCATGCCGGCAAGGCACTGCCGGCGGTGGCGCGTGATACTGCAGCCGTCACCGAGGCAAGTCGAGAGCTGCTCCATCACGATGGCCAACGCGAAACCCCGCCGATAGTCGTCGGGCCAGGCGAGCCAGGCATCATAGCTCTGCGCCTGCGCCGGGCCGCTGCAGGACCAGAGCGCTACCCCCATGAGCAATCGGCTCGCCGCAAGCCAGCTGCCGCTCTTCATCGCGTGCTCCCGAAATTCCGGATTGCAATGTCGCATCTTTTGCCGAAAGCCGGCAGACTTTTCAGGTTGGAAAAACACGCCCAAACAAGCTGTTGCGGACGAGGCCCGCTTCGCCGGCTCGCTTCCCGCCTCGGCCGGGAGGTCCTATTTGAACGGGCGCGCCCATTCGGCGAGCCTGCGCCTGAAGGCCGGCGGCCAGGCCTTCACGTCCGGCCGGACGGCGATGGGCTTGTTGCTCTCCTTCCAGGCCAGAAAAGCCTGCTTCTTCGAGACGTCGACGATGTAGAATGCCGTCTCGTCCGGGCAGCGGATCTTCAGGCAGGACGAGCCGATCACCGCATCGCCCTCGACGTCGACGCTGCCCAAGCCGTTCAGCAGGCGCTTGAATGTCGCCTCGTCCGGCCCGAGCATCTCGACCAACCGGCTGGCGATCGTGCCATAGCTGAAGATCTGGCTGGGATGCTGCGCCTTCAGGTCGAGCGCGTTTTGCCGGATCATCGGATCGGGCGCGGTAGCCGTTGTCTGCGGGGCCGAAAAACCCGTCTCCGGCAGCCATACCCATCGGGTGCCGTTGCCATAGGACGTGGTCTCCTCGAAGACGAAGCCGACACCGGAACTCGTGAATTCCACGTTTTGGCACTCCCCGATGGGGCCATCGAAACGGGCCGGCTTGCCCGGCGGGAAAGCAATGATGAACCGGGCGGGGGCGCAGGCATTGCCGCCGCTGCCGGCATAGCCGATCGCATAGCCCATCCCGCCGATGACGCCGATCTTCTCGAGGGCGATCACCCCGTTCTCGGCGACGATCTTGCCCTCGACCTCGAGCTGGCGGCCGTCGTCGTCGGTCTCGATCAAGGCGATCTTGCGTCCGAACAGCTCCAGAGGCTGCCAGCGCACGGGCTTTCCGGCATGGGCAGACGCCGCCAGGAACAGGCCCAGCCCTATTCCCAGGCAGAGTGTCCCGGCAGGACCGACGCGAAGGGATGGCACATTGCTGTTGCCTATTGCTCGTTCCCACGGGCCAGCCGCCAGAAACCTGCCCCGCCTCATCGCACCCAGCATCGATGTACTCCTGCCAGACAGGCGTCGATAACGGGCATCTAATAGCACCCGGCCCGCCGCCGCCACTGTTCCGGCCGGAGCAGTTCGGGCCGCAAACCGCCGCTCCGGTTACCGCGCGCTATTTCAACTGGTTCCGCCCGGAGGCTGTTCGACGCGTCCAACCAACTGTCTCCCGAAGTACGAAGCAAAGGCCCGGCTTCGCCCACCCGGCATAGATCCAGTGACGCATCGATCTTGCGGGCGCAGCGTATACGAATTCCCCCTCTGCTCACGCCGGATCATCTTGGCACGTGGAGCAATAAGAATGCTTCGAATAGTCTGGACAATGTCTTTACGCTCGTGGATAGCATGGGCCCAGGCAAAGCAATGCAAGAGAGAAGCCATATGTTTCCGGACCCCAGAGGAATGTTGCTGCAAGTGCTGCCAAAGGGAGGCATTGGTGTCGAAATAGGTGTTCTCATGGGCGACTTCTCCGCCCAATTGCTGCAGATCACACAACCCAGGAAACTATATCTGGTCGACCCATGGATGCATTTCGACGATGCTGCGCACACGACAACCTTTTATGGCGGGCCGGCTTTTACGCGCGAGGAAGTCGAAGGGCGCTATCCTCGAGTCGTCGAACGATTTCGCGAACAGGCACAAGCCGGACTTGTCGAGATCGTTCGGGACTTCTCCACCAACTGGGCCAATAAGGTTGGGGATGCGACGCTCGACTATGTCTATGTCGACGGCGATCATAACAAGGATGCCGTTACCGCCGATATTGATGCATTCTGGCCGAAACTGAAGCCCGGCGGCATCATGGCTTTCGACGACTACACATTGAGCGGATGGTGGAAAGATGGCGTGGTCGCGCCCGTTCACGCCTTGCTCGGCCGTGAGCGCTGCCAATTGGATTTGGCGGTCGGCAGCCAGGTCGCCGTGCGCAAGCTGTAGCGCTGGATGTGCCTTCCTGTCATGCAGGCCTCCCGTTGCAGGAGGTCGGTCCCGTAGGCGGAACAGGTCACCGATTGATAGTTGATGAAAGAGGGAGGCCCGGGCGGACGGTTGCTGAGGCTGTCATCCGGGCCTCCGGCCTCCATCCTCGTCAGGCGGGAAGCGCACCGAGGCTATCCTGTGACCCGGTTCAGGAGCAATCGCCTCTTTAGTACTAGTGCTTCCAGATGCGAAGGTCCGGCCGTTCCGTCTTCGTTGAACGGACAGCTGCTCCCAATAACGTCATCCGGCTTTGCCCAATATCCGTTCTGCAGCACCTCATGCGTTTGTGGCCCGGCGAGGCATGCGCCATTGCCCGCGACGACGATAAACGTATAGCCTGCCAAAGGGCCCTACTACCGCAACTGACAGTTTGAGAACCAGGAGGGATGCAAGGAATGCGACAGGCTGGAACGGCGCCGCTTCATCCGCTCAAACTTGCCTTGCTGGGCGCGCTTGCCGTTCTTGCGCCCCCCGTGGACGCCAAAGATCTTTCCGATTTTGAGCGCATACTTCCCAAAAGCATTGCGGGCATGACTCAGGTCAAGATCCATAAAACAGCGACGGACGGGCAAGTCATTGCCTTTTACGGAGGCCAGGCGAGACGAGCCACGGTCTTCATCCTGCCCGTAAGCGGCGAGGATGCCCATGGCGTCACCCGGGCCTCGCAGGCCGTGCTCCTGGATGCCACGGCGGCGGGACTCAAGGAGGGTACCAAGGCACTGGGAGATAGCTACTGGACAGGCTCGGTCCAAACGCACACGCTCAAGGCCGACAATATTGAGATGGCCTGCACCAAGGTGGAAATGCGGCAAGCTGGCGAGAAGGGACCGCCAGACCAGATGCGTCTGATGGATCGCGGTTGCTTCACCCAGGTAGGAGACGTTGTGATCGGGACCTATGTGACGACGCCGTTCAAGGAGTCGCTTCGATCTGCGCTGGAAAAGGATCAGCTTACCTTCTGTGGTGCCTTCACCTCGGCGATGATCAATGAAAAGCGATAGAAACGACTTTCCAGCACCGCCAAGACCGCGTTCTATGACATTTTTGTCGATCTGCGATCGTGCCCAGCCGCGCTCCAATCCGTAGAGACTGCGGCCAGTCAGGTCGTCGAGGTTCGGCACTATGCAAGCTGTTCAACCAACGGTTGGCGCAGGAAGCGTTTCGCGCGTCTCACCAGCACGGCACACAAAAACCGCGTCGCGGTTCGATCATCTTTTCTATGAGAGAGATGGTAGCGGGAGAGCGTTTCGTTCGTTCTCACCGATAGAGCGTCCCCTACGGTGTGGGGACGGCGGCGGCTCAAGGGTGGTAGGACGGTTCAAATCCGCATGGGGGATTTGAACCAGCGCCCCCTCCCGTGTGAAGGGAGTTTCCCTTCCCGGCCAGAAGGACGCTACGAAAATCTGCCCAAATATTGCTTAAGTCGATCTTCTTGCGACGTCTTTTTCTGTTAAGATGGCGCAACGGTATGGTGGAATGCTGCGATGAAGAGTGGCCTGCTGTTTCTCGTATTTTCTTCAGTCTTGGCCGGCTGTGCACCGCAGGCCCCAAAAATTAATATGAGCACGTATGCTCCAGGCAACGTCTATCGTGCGCGCTGCCAAAACATCGGCGTTAATCCGGATTCGCCGAGAGGGCATATCTGTATAAAGTATCAAAGAGAAGCGGTGGCGGCGTTTCTTGATTGTGCCGGGGCCGTTCCCACGGCGCAAATTCAACAGTGTATCAAGCGTAAAGCTCCTGTCGCGCAAGCTTGGATATGGAATGCGACTCATCCTCAGCGCCCAGTATAGAAGGGCGAGAACGAGGTTTGCGACGAATCCCCAAGGCCAAACGTAAAGAACGCCCCCGAACTTAGCATGACGAGAGGTATGCTCAAATCTGAGCAGTCCAATGATCTCAATTGCTTAACGTCGGATTGCCGCCGAGGCATTCCAAGCCAGAACAGCCCTTCATGATCCAGACAGACAAAGCTGCCCCCAGCCCGAAGGCCAGGGGCACCCCTGCTGACGCGTTATCGCACTCGAACGCACTGGCCACTACCATTAAGGCCGACCGAGCCTGAATAGAGCGCCGCCCCGATTAGATAAATGGGCGTTGTCCCCTGCGTTGAGGTCAAATCAAAGGTATGCGGACCAGCACGCAGAGTTCCACTACCTGGGATCTGCGACATTCCATAGCCAGGTGCGAGTGGCCAAGAATTGGGCGCCGTGTTGAATGAGACCTGCGTTGTCGTGATCGACGTACCGCTTCCCGCCACTGCGATAAGTCCCGCAGAGCATTCCCATACACCAGGCGTTAGGTTAACCGTTGCAACGGTCACGGGACTCCCGTTGGGCGCGGATGTCACCGAGCCGGCAACGCTCGCGACTTCTCCTGGCTGGCCTTGGTAAAGCGCTGACGCTGCATCGGTAGGGCCCCAACTAAAGGCATTTGCTGGGGGATGACTTTCCGCTCCATATTGGCCCGCAAATACGTTGTCGCGCACCGTTACACTGGTGGCAGTCGGATCAACGGCGATCAAATTACTGTACTGCAAATTGTAATGATAGAGATAGTTATTAATAATCCTTACGCCGTTCGCGCTTCCCTGAGTCCCACAGGGGTTATTCGATCCAAATACATGAATATAACTGCCTATCGCCGCACCATTTCCATCATTTGATAGCCAAGCTTGTTCCAACGTTCCATTCGCAACCCGACAAAAGCGAAAGAAATCTTGATTCTGCCCTTTCCATGTTGCGTTCGCATCAGTAAAGGGCTTGGCGACCAGCCAATCGCCCCCTCGGATCGTCAAGAGGCCAACGGACTGCGCATCAATAAAGCCCGAAGTCGCATTGCAGGAAAAATTATCGATATTGTATTCGAGGGGCGAATAATCCACTTTAGACGAATATATTTTGATGCACTGTTTTGCATTTCCAGCAGCACTATTGAGGATCGATACATCTTCAAAGGGTCCGATCGCACCAACTGCACCACTTGCATAAAAAGTGTAACCGGTCTTGTAATTCTGTACGATTGTATTCGTGATGTGATTTATAAAAGCCCCCCGCCCTATCATAGTAATGCCGTCCCCCACGGTGGGGTCCATAGCTCCGACAGGCTCAGATCCACTGAAATAGTTTACACCACTATAACAAGAAGTATTCTCTATCTGAGACCCTCCCGCATTCACAATATACATGCAGTTATTGAAATTGTTAATTTGAATATTGTGCGTATATAAATTCTTGAATGGCCTAAATACACCATAAAAGCCGTAATTATTTCCGCCGACTTTCGCCTGCGTAACCGTTAGATCCCGCAATTCAATGCGATCCGCTTTGGTGGCATTGTCGATTGTGGCTGTACTGCATATATTGACGCCATCTACGAATTTATCTTGAACGGGATTACCCGAGCTATCCAACAGCGGACCTGTGCCAGCATTGTTCTTCCAACTGCTATCAGATCCAAAAATCAGATTGGTCTGATCCTGCCCACTTCCTTGAAATACGATAGATATTCCACAACTTTTGATTGGACTACTAAAATAAGCCCTTCCCTTTGGAAATCTAATATAAACATTACTCCCAGAAAACGTTGTTATATATTTTTGAATGATAGAATTAACAGCTACGCCATCAATTTCATCATTAAGAGAATCCGCCACGAGGCCGGCATTTGTTTTCCACTGCGCAAGAGTCCAACCAGTAGAGTTCATGCCATTGAAGTTCGTAATCTCGAAAAGGCGATGATGATATCCATCCCCCATGTACCCCCAACCGCGCAGTGTTCCCTCATCCACGTTGATCTGATTTTGAGATGCGGGCAACGGTGCTGAACCAATGCCTACAGTTCGAAAATCCTGCGGTGTTGCAAAGAGGGGACTTGAATATTGAGATGCAGGAACGGTTGTATCCGGCGGCAAGGTATCGGACAACACATTTCCATTCTGGAGAAACAAAAAACCCAATAATGCCAATATAATTACAGGCATATTATAGACTTTATCTGTTTTCATGCAACTACACCTCTTTAAATTATTTGACAAAACTAAGGAAATTTTGATTTCCCATTTACAAAAGGTGGACTTCTTCGTGTATAGAATAAAGTACCCTGTCCTCTTTAGAACAAAGAATGAACGAAAAAGGGCTCTACCTCAACGGCGGGAGTGTTACGAAAACGAGAGATTCCTCCCCTTGCATTCTGGAAGGAACTGGGATTCGGGGATTGCGGTTGGCTTAGAGCCGCAGCGGCGGTTTATTAAATTGAAGTTTTCAGCTCACCTTGTTGCCTGGTAGGCTCTACTTATACCAACGGGCAGGATTTCTGACTCACGGGGGATTCCGCAAATCATCCTGATCTGATTCCCTGGGGTGCGGGGGGTATCGCGCATGCCATCAGCGGTGAAGATGAGAACCGATTTGACGCCAGCCGAGCTTCGGCGGCTGGCAGCCAGTTCCAAACACGCCAACCAGAGCCGTCGGCTGTTGTCGCTTGCCGCGGTGATGGAGGGGCGAAGCCGGGAAGAGGCAGCGCGGATTGGCGGCATGGACCGACAGACCCTGCGCGATTGGGTTCATCGCTTCAACGAGCTTGGGCCCGATGGGTTGAAGGATAATTGGTGGAAGGGGCCAGCGCCGCTTCTGACCTCAGATCAGCTCACGGCCCTTTCCCAGATCGTCGAGACTGGGCCGGATCAAGGCGAAGACGGCGTGGTGCGTTGGCGGCGGGTTGACCTCAAGCGGGTGATCGAGGAACGCTTCGGCGTCGTCTATCATGAACGGACCGTG
>NZ_JBQEPH010000053.1:0-20981 GCF_052045555.1 Labrys sp. 22185
CCGTCATCCCGTTACTTCTTGGCGAGGATGCCGTTGACCTTGGCAGCCGCTTCCTTGAGCGTCGGCTCGATCTCGCCCTTGCCCAGATAGATGGTCTGGATCGCATTGGAGGTGGTCTGGGCGATGTCTTCCCAGCCCGGGATCACCGGCGCGAAGATGGCGCCGGGCAGGAGGGAAGCGAACACCTTCTTGTCCGGATCGTCGGCGAAATAGGGATCCTGGGCCTCCTTGGCATTCACCGGCAGGAAGCCTTCGTTCTTGTCGAAGGCGGTGCGCTGCTCGGTGGTGAACAGGAAGGCGAGGAATTTGAAGGCCTCGTCCTTCACCTTGGAATTCTCGAACAGCACGATCGAATCGGTCACGCCATAGGTGAAGGGTTTGCCGTCAGGCCCGAGTGGAATCGGCGCCACGCCATATTTCAGGTTGGGCGCTTCCTTCTTGATCTGGCCGGAGAGGAAGGGCGCGGTGATCACGGTCGCGACCTTGCCCTGCTTGAACAGGTTCTGCACGTCCTCGCGAGCATAGGAGGTCACGCCCGGTTCGGTGAAGCCACCATCGATGAAGCCCTTGTAGAGCTTGGCCGCGTCGATCGCCGCCTGGCTGTCGAGGCCGGACTTGCCGTCCTTGACGATCGCCCCACCATTGGCCCACAGCCCGTAGTAGAAATAGACGTCCGTCTCGATTTCCTTGCCCTGCAGGCCGAAGGGGGCCACGTCCGGCGAAGACGCCTTGATCTTGGCGGCGGCGGCCTGGAAATCAGCCCAGGTCTTGGGGAACTCAGTCACGCCGGCTTTGGTGAAGACGTCCTTGTTGTAGTACATGGCGCGGGCGGAGGCGGCGATCGGCAGGCCGTAGGTCTTGCCGTCCATCACCGAGGGCGACAGGAAGGTCTCGATGAAGCTGCCCTTGAATTCGGGCGTAATGTAGCTGTCGAGCGGAGCGACCACGCCCTGGGAGACATAATCGAGCAGCCAGCGCGTACCGATGATCGAGAGGTCGGCATTGGTGCCGGCCGAGATGTCGGTGGTCAGCTTCTGCTGAAGATTGTCCCACGGCACCACTTCGATCTCGATCTTGGTGTCGGGATTGGCTTTCTGGAACGCCTCAGCGGCTTCCTTGAAATAAGGGCCGGTATCCTTCGAATATTCGGCGATGGTCACGCGCACCGTGCCAGCCTGCGCCACCGAAGCGCAAGCCAGGAGACTGGCGCCTGCGAGTAGCATCGCCATCCGTCCGATCATTGTCATGAAACGTCCCCGTCCTTGTCATTGCTGCGGTCGTTGCCGCGCCCCACTGCTCCGATAAGAAGACGTGCAGCTACTTCTTCGATTTTCCGCGTGTTGGAAAAATAACTCTGCTTGGCTTGATTGGCATCGTAGTGATTCCGTTTATCCAGTACATGAGACGATTAATTATTGTACCAGCACGTTTTCGTCCCGGCATTGTTCTTGACCAGTGACGTTGCGAGGTAAGTTAACCCGTAGATGACACCAATGCGCTGTTCACGCCCGCCGTAAGTGTTTTCATTGGGAGCAACATAGGTACGGCCATCGGTCGAGCGGTCTTGCAACATAAGCTGCCGCTCATTGTGCAGCTTTTCCCAGATCGATGCCGGAACCGTGGTGTCCTTGTCGAGTCCGAAGAGGGATATCAATTGGTCAAAACCGCCAAAATAGCCAGGAAATTCAGTCCCCCAGTCATTACCTTGTGGATAGTTGATGACGGCGGAGCCTGGTTCATAGATGGTCTTGGTGCCTGTACCCACTGGGTATTTCTTGTCGACCAAAGCCTTGTAGATGAGAGAGACATTCCGGGTTGCAGATACGGGAGCGCATTTGCCCCCCAACGCAGCCGATACTGCCTCATAAAGCCCCTGATCGATGAGCATGTAAACCGGATGCAGTATATCATGATTGTAGACTACGCCATCGTCCGTCAAATTCGTGCCTTGCAGCCATATCGACGGCCGTAATCCATTTACGATGACGGCATCACTCAGATCTGCTGGCCTGGCTGTCGCAGCGAGCAGCAGTTGCTTATGACGAGATTTCCAGAATTCTGCCTTCGGGTGGTTCGGCATCATTGCCACCGCAAGGCCCAGTAGGGCGGCGTTCCACTGATCTTCCTCGATTTTGCTGTCGCCGGGCGTAACGACAGTTCCATCACGGCGGGTCATATAGAGCTGTTGTCCGCTCGTGCCGATCAGATAGACATCATTGCCGCTCAGCAATCTTTCCGCTTCTGCCACCATCATTTTGACGACTTTGTCCTTGTCGTCGGTGGAAAGCTGATCCCACACTACCCACGCGGCAAAGCTGCCATAGTAAGTCCACAATGCCGACTGCCATTCGTAGCCCCAAGCCGTGCCCGAGTTCGCATTATTAGCCTTGTGGCGCGCTGCAATGGTACGGACGAGATTTGTTGTACGGGCAGTGGCTTTGTCAGCGGAGAGATTCTTAGGGTCGTAAACGCCGGTCTTGAGCGCAATAGCGACTGTTACCGCAGCCATCGCCGGATAACGTATCGCAGCTTCGTTGACCCCGCCAAGATCAAGGTAACCATCCGGCGCATAGGAAGTGTACTTGCTGGCGTATGCAGGGCCGATTAAATATCGCGCGGAATTCGCAAGAATTTTTCTCACCCTGGCACCAGATTCATCCACGCCTGTCTTGTCTCCGCTGTAATAGTTCAAAAAACCCCAATCAATCGGCTTCACATAATCACGAAGCGGAAGGCTCTCGACTATGCCGGGCCTCAGCATGGTGATCGGATCGTTTTCGATGGCCGGAGGTATAACAACCGGAGAGCTTGTTTGTCTGGCCGATTCCGTGCTGAGAAGCGCCTCCGGCGAGCCGAAAGTTGGGGCTGGACCGCTCAATTCACTGTCAGAGCTGCCGCTATTACAGGCGCCTAGCAGCATGGCTAGGGCTACAATCGGGAACCTCAGCCGCAGTGCCATTTCGTTCACCTCTTATGTGGCATCCACCAATATTTTTGCAAAAACGACTAGATTGGTGAGGTAGATAATTGTTCTAAGTTTATAAATTTAGCTTACCGACCGGCATCTACGATATACCAGAACATAATAGACGGCCACTATCCGAAATTACTGTTTTTTGTAGGCCATTAAATCTCGGTCATTATTTAATTTTAAAGAAAATATATTCAAATATATAATTTTATTTAGAATTATGTTTATAACTGATATGAGGGGGCGGTGCCGAAGTCCCTGCCCGAAACAGTCCCGAAATGACCGGACACTTTCTCACGCTTAGATAAGAGTGAGTCTTATGCACGGCGCCTCATCGGCGCGCATACCGACGCCGGCGCAATCGCGGTTATCGTCCGTCCTACTTCCTGCCTGACTGCGCTAGCTGATCTCGATTTCCATCAGGGGCCGCCGACACCGATGACGTGCTCCCCGTCTTTGGATCGCCCCGGGCCGGAACTTCCGGGGTGTCTGGCTCAGAGGCGATTTTCCGACCAACGAGGTCGCGACGAAACTCATCTGGCTGGTCTTGTGCGAAACTACGGCAGAGTGGAAAATGCCGGCCCGCAAAAAATGGGAGAGCCAAAATCTCTGTTCGCTATTTTGTTTGAGGATCGTTTCATCATTGCGTGAAGCTTATCCCGCCCCGGAGACAAAAATTCCGACACTCCCTCGGAAAGACTAAGTCAGATCGCCCCTCCGGGACTTCCGCTTCAATACGATGGGTCCGGCGCGAGCCGCCGGACCCAAGCAGTATCAATCAGGTCTAGTCGAGCTTAGAACACCCGCTTCAGGCGGACACCGCCCTGCCAGATATTGCCCTTGCCTTTTTCGACGGCCACGTGGTCACTGCCAGTTTTACCATTATCGAACCCATCGCCATTGTCGCTGCGAGTATAGGCAGCTTCCGCAGAAATCGTCAGGCCCTTGACGACGGTATAAGCGAGGTTCGCGGCGACAGTGAACTCCTTGACAGTGAACTTGCCACCGCCGAGGCTGCCAGCAACATTGTCATATTTGGTGTCGATATAGCTGCCAACCAGGTTGGCATTCAGCTGGGGGGTGATGTTGCCGCCGAGTTCAGCAACAATCGACCAGCCCTTGCCGCCCTTGAACTGGCCTCTGCTGTCGACGAAGAAGTCCTGCCCGCCAATCTGAGTATTGCCGATGCCCAGATAGTCCAGAGCGCCATTGGCGTACTGGCCTTCGACCACGAAGTGACCGCCGTCGATGAAGGGGAGCTTGATCAGGCCGGAGCCGCCGACAGCCCAGCCATACTTGTTGCGATTGCGGCCAAAATCATCTGCAAACTGTCCATTCGTGCGGAACTGATGACCGGCACCCTGAACGGCGACTGCTCCCCATTCCTGATCGAAACGCAGCTGTCCGACGACATCCGGAACCTGCTGCCCGCCTTGATCGTTGAAAAGCTTGTCCTGACGATGGTCGCGGCCATCTTCAACCGACAGGGTTGCACTGAAGCCACCACCAAACTGGGCTGTATAGGCGATCAGGTTAACCGTGTTGCTTTCGGCATAGTAAGGCGCCCAGATGGTGTCGCCGTAGTCATTGTCGTAGAAGCCGAAGAATGAGTGGGCATAGCCGGCCGTCAGGCCGCCGAACTGAATGAAGGCTTTGTCGATGGAAAAGGTGTTGGAATTGTAAGTGTGAGTATCCGAGATTTTATGCGAGTCGGCATTGATCTGGAAGTAGGAGCGCAGCAAGCCCCAATCGGTCTGGGTGCGGGCGTCGAACCAGATGCGGGCCTGGGTGTTGAAGGCCGAGCGATTGTCGTCGCGGCTAAATTTGTAGGCCTTGCTGCCGCCGAAGACGCGGTAGTCGGCGCGGATCTCGCCGCCGATTTTCAGGCAGGTGTCGGAGCCGGGGATATAGAAGAAACCCGGACCGAAGGCCGAGCAGACCTTCACATATTCAACGGCTTCGCCCTTGGTCAGGGGCAGATCGGCGGCCTGGGCCGTGCCGATGGAAGCGATAGCGGCGGCGGCGCCGAGAAGAACTGATTTCATCGTCATTGAGACGACCTCCATTATTCGCGATGTCCTGATCCGTCTCATCGGTGTCCGGATGCAATCGCGCAGAGTTGCGCGATAAGCGGCAAGATGGCGGCAACGTAGGGTCATCTCAATATATATTTCCACATTCGAGACAAAAATTAGCAACTTTTTAAAACTATGTGACAATATCAACACACATATTAAAAATATAAACATATTTATAAAAAAATGTAGAAATATTTACTTAAAGTAAAAACATAAAACATTATATATACTTATAGATGTGTCTTCGCCTGCATCAGGTGGAATTGACCGAAGATCGAGATCTGTTAATCTACCTTCGGTGGTTCGCGAGACCCCCAAACATTGCGGAAAGCCTGGCTGAGTTTGACCTCCCAGCCAGGCTTTCTCGCGTTCGGCCATTCAGCATGAATGAGAGCGCTACACGCTCGACATAGTGCGAATTTTCAACTTCCCACATTGACTCGGCGGATCGCTGGTACGCTTACTTCGGTGATTCCTGCCTGCGGTCGATTGAGATATGGAACTGGCGACCGAACACCAGAATGGCAATGTCGATTTGCGCCTGGCCGCTTGGCATGCGCATATTTGATCGTCCAGCGCGCGTCACGATCCTTCTGGTGCGGCTTGGATGGCTTGTTCTTCAATCCTCAAAAATCTGGAGACCTCGAAAAATTGGTGACGCCTGATGGTAGGGAGTGATTCACTGCAAGGTCCGACAGTGGAGGCAGGCATGGCGGGACAGCCGGGTTTCTTCGATCTTTCGAACTGCTATGAAGCGCTGAGTGCGGCGGGCGATCCGCTCGAGCGGTTGACGGCGGTGGTGGACTTCGAGGGTTTCGGCGGGCCGTCGCATGCCGCGCTTGGGCGTGGGTCTGGCTCCAAAGGCGGCTGACCGCCCTTCGATCCGGTTCTGATGTTCAAGATTTTGGTGCTGCAGGCGCTCTACTCGCTGTCGGACGAAGCGAGCGAGTTCCAGATCAAGCACTGGCTGTCGTTCCAACGGTTTCTGGCGTTCCAACGGTTTCTGGGGCTCGGCCTGGATGGTGTGGTCCCCGATGCGACCACAGTCTGGCTATTCGGCGAGCGACTGGTCAAGGCCAAGGTGATCGACCGGCCGTTTGCCCGCTTTGATGCCGCACTAACCGACCGGGGCTATCTGGCGATGGGTGGGCAGATCATCAACACGAGCGTCGTGCCGGTGAAGCAAGCAACGTAATACCGAGGAAAGAGCAGGCTGCGATCAAGCAGGGCCGCGTTCCCGAGGCGTGGAAGCCGGCGAAGGCGCGCCAAAAGGGTCGTGACGCGCACCTTTCGCGGTTGAAGAAGCCGCTGAGGGCCGAGGGCTGGTCGCTCAAATACACCAAGACGAAGGTGAAGGAGGATGCAGACCCCAAGGCTGCCAAGCCGGTCGATCTGGCGATCCCGATATTCGGATACAAGAACCATATCGGCATCGACCGCACGCAAGGGCTGATCCCACCTGGATGCAAGCCCCGCCAATGCTCACGACGGGGCGCGGCTGCCGGGCCTGGTGAGCCGCGCCAATACGGCTTCGGGCGTCTGGGCCGATACCGCCTATCGCTCGAAGAAGAAGGAAGCCTTCCTCGCCAAAGGCTCGTTCGTCACCAACATTCACCACAAGCGGCTGCCGCGGCGCTCGTTGCCTGAGCGGATCGCGCGGGCCAAGGCCAGGCGCTCCAAAGTCCGTGCCCATGTTGAGCACGTGTTCGCCGGGCAGAAGTACCGCATGGGCCGGATCGTTCGTACCATCGCCCGCGCCCGCATCAAGATCGACATGGCCAACCTCGCCTATGACTTCCAGCGCCTCGCCTGGCTCCAGGGGAGGACTGCGCCCGCATGATGCCGAAATTGCCACCAGCCGGCCGCTAAACGCCAAAACCGCTGGAATATCGAAACAATGATAACCAGCAGTCCCCACACCAATCCATCCTATGCTGTCCTTCCGGCAAAATCATAGGGTTCTTCGAAGTGTCCAGCTTATATCTATCATCCGTTGAGGCGCTCAGTTATCGCAAATAAGCCTGCCGCCGGAGCGGCCGGCCTCTATTCTGATGTCGGGGATCAGGACTTCAACACGGTGACCTCTGACGGCGCTTCAGCCACCTTTCGCCGCTGCTCACCATCCCATCGCGGCATGTCCCGCATCTCGATCCCAAAACAGTCCAGCGCGCGGCCAAGCGAGTGGTCGACAATGTCCTGCACGCTCTCGGGATGGGTGTAGAAGGCCGGCACCGGCGGATGGATGATGCCGCCGATTTCCGTGACGCTCAGCATATTGCGGATATGCCCGGCGTGGAGCGGCGCTTCCCGAACCATCAGGACGAGACGGCGCCGCTCCTTCAACACCACATCGGCCGCCCGCGTCAGCACCGTCGTTGTCACGCCACTCGCCACTTCAGCGAGCGTTCGCACCGAACAGGGAGCGATGAGCATGCCCATGGTCTGGAACGAGCCACTCGCGATCGACGCGCCGACGTCGCCTATCGGGTGAACGACGTCGGCCATGGCATGCAACTGTTCGCGGCTGAGACCGGTTTCATAGTCGCGAGTCATTTCTCCCGCGCGCGACACTACCAGATGGCTTTCGATGCCAAGCTCGCGGAGAACCTGGAGCGCGCGGATGCCGAAGACGATTCCGGTTGCACCGGTGATGCCTACAATTAGGCGGCGAGGCGTTGTCCCTCCCGTCATTCATCACCCTTATCGAAGAGCGACGGCGCCCACAGGCTCGGGTCGACCTCCATAAACTGGGCCCGCACGAAATGGTCCTTGAGATGATAGGGCACCGTCGCGTCGTAAATGGTTTTGGTAGTGGTTCCTTTGGCCGTGACGCGCGGATCATAGAGCGGCGTTTGCGACGGATCCAGAACATGGCCGGTGACCCCTGGCACGAAGATCGTGTCGAGATCGCCCGAGAAGCGCGTCTGCATCGCCCAGAGCACATCGTTGGTGTCGAACAGGTCGACGTCCTCGTCGACGAGGATGACATTCTTGAGTTCACGATAGACCGCCAGGGCGATAAGAGCGGCCTGCTTTGTCATGCCATCGTCGCTGTCGTTGCGCTTTTTCACTTGAAGCACCGCCAGGAACTTGCCGCCGCCGGAGCTGTGCGCATAGACGTTTTGGACCAATCCGGGCAGCGCGTCCTGGCATTCGATATGAATGCTCGCCTCGGTCGGGATGCCGGCCAAGCTGACATGTTCCTCGCCAGGGCCTACGAGTGTTTGCAGGATCGGATTCTTGCGCGTGGTGATCGCCTTGACCTTGATCAAAGGGAGCGAGGGATTCGCATCACCGTTATATCCCGGAAACTCCGGCATGGCCTTGCCGGTCTTGGTATGCTGGTCCTCCTGGACGCGCACGTTGGGCAAGATTTCGCCTTCGATAACGACCTCGGCGCGGGCGATTGCCCATTGCGGTACCGTCAGGCATTCCACCAATTCCACCGGCTTACCGCGCAGGCCGCCAGCAACGCACAGTTCGTCAAATCCGAAAGGCGTTGTCGGCGCTTCGAATTCGGCGCCGATGTGGATTGCCGGGTCAAGCCCCATGTTGATCGAGATCGCGAGCGGCTTGCCGGCGGCTTCGGCCTTTTTGCGAAAGGTATCGATGTGACGGCCCGGAGCGAAGAAGATCGACAGTTCGTCTTTGCCCTGAACGCACAGTCGATGGATCGTGACGTCGACATTGTTGCGATCGTCGGGGTCGCTTCCGAGTACCAGGCCCAGGCAAAAGAATGGCCCGGCATCCTCAGGCGTGTTGGTCGGCGCTGGCAGAATCTTGCGCAGGTCGAAACCCTCGTCCTCGGCCCGGTAGATCACCTCCTGGCAGGGCGCATTCTCGGCTTCGACCACCACTGGCGGCGTGACGTTCCTACGAGCCTCGGCCATATGGATGCCGATTTCACGTGTCGACGCGCCGAGCAGATGTGCAACGCGTTCGCGGCTCGCCATCAACCCGACCAAAACTCGGAAGCCGGGGTAGCCTTTCACGTTATTGAAGGTCATTGCGGGCCCGATGCGCGTCGGCCGCATTACGGTGCCGCCGGCCCCGATGTAGCGGTAGACACCGGCTAATTCGGCGTCGGGATCAACCTCTCGGTCGGTCTCGATATATTGGCCAGGGATGGTCTTCAGCAGTTCGACCGCTGATCGAAGGTCATTGACGGGCGGCACTTTCCAGCCTTGGGGGTGCGGATCGCCCGGTTTGACGACGTGATAGGTGGTTGGGCGCTTCTGTGGCATGGCGGCGGTCTTCCTCAGGCTTTTTCGACGTAGGACTTGAGGTTGTGCAACGCCTCGCCCCAGTGAGTATTGCAGAAGGGCAGATGCGGATCGCTCTCCGACCATTCGCCGTCGGTCAGTTCGACCAGACAGCGCCCATCATCCAGGTCAGAAAGCTTGAACATCAGCTTTTTGCCGATCGTGCTGCCGGTACCCTCGATGGCCGCCTGTACAACGGCGCTGTCAGCTTCGAGGGCCTCGGTGCGCCAACTGAAGTGGGTATCCGGCTTGGGGGCGAGCGTCAGGACCTCGCCAGGCGCAACGGCGCCGTCGACGGTTCCAAGGTGCCAGCCGCGCATCGCATCGATATCTGTGAGCGCACGATATATCGCGGCTCTGGGGGCGGCGATCTTAATGGCATGCTTGAGCGTGACCATCAGTTTTCCTCCTTCGCGTTGTCAAAACTTCCAGCCCACATTCAAAAGGACCGAGCAACGTCCACGCCGTCACTCCGTTCCTTGTTCCATCTTCGCTTGACAGCGAAACTAGGCCGTCGGCCAGCTATGTGTTGCAGCCCCCAGAAGGCCGGACACTTCTTACGGGTTGTATGAGCGGCGATGAACTCGGGAGGAGAACGATATGCGAGAGATCGATGTGGGTGGCAGTCTCTTCCAACGACACGTCCAGACCGGTATAATGTCTCATGGTTGCTCCTTCCCTGTGCTTGTGGCTGCTCAATACAGACCACGTTGCAACACCCCGAATAGAGCGGCCGCCTCCGTCGTTGGCGAGTTGAACCCCAATCACCCCATCTGTCTGGAAATGCTAGTGGCGCGGCCGTTCTCACGGCGATTTCTCCGTTTCCGGTGCTCGCACACCAAATATGCACAGCGGCTCTCGAAACCACCGCTAGTCGACTTACGCCAGCGCATTTCCAAACGGGCTCTGAGCCTAGCGGGGCAAGATTCTGTACCGCCGCTGAGATTTTCTGAACGCGATCTGGCGCTGTACGGCAGATATTTCTCCGAAGTATTTTTACCTCACGGCGTCAATTAGAGAATCTATGGCACCAAATACTTAGCCATCGCCATCATTCTGTACGTTGCATCTCCACAGGCGGTATTTTTAAGTTATAAAACAGACCTGGAAGCCTTTTATTCTGGGTCAATCTTTACAGTCAATATTGTCTGTCGAATATCTGTAGAAATAATTGATTTTGTAACCGACATCATCTGGTATAGCCTTTGAGAATTCTGGCCATTATAGTGCTTATAATATATGATATTGCCATTCTTCGCTGAAATAAAAGCACCAATGTAACTTTTATTCAGAAAATCGCCCAAAATCATAGCGCTTCCATCGCCCGTCTTCACTCTCAGGCCGTCAAGATTTTGCAATGCCAGAGGCAACGGGTGGCTAACATTCTAACCACGATCAAGAGAAGCAGTGGGATAGAGCTGTTCCATATGCTGGTAGCTCCATCGGTTGGCTGGGTAATAAAAGCCATTTCCGCTGCTGGCGTCGACTTCAACACGGCTTGATGGCTCGGAAGAAGGCGCAGCACTTGCAACAGCCGGAGAGAGAAGCTCCAATGAAAGCAACGGATTCGATCGGAAAAGTTGGTATACACTTCATATGTATATCTCTTTTTTATAGGAAAATCATAGCGATTTTAGCATGGAAGTCGATTCATGCAATTAATAACTCATATAAAGATATTTAGTCTCTGGCAGATGGTAATTTGTTGCTGCCAAATTTGCCAAATTGTAGAGCTTAATACGAGAGGTATCCGTGCAATCTAGAGATGGAATCTCGTGTGTTCGCCGTCTATCATCATCGCTCATGGTCGATTGAGCTACGGTATATACTTACAGAAACAATTGTGTCTTTAAGCCTGTTTATAAATGCTACCATCGTCAGACGGCCGCGCCAGTAGCATTTCCAAGCAGGCTCTAACTGGCCAATAATCTGCTCGTGAAATTCCCGGTCCACAGGCTCTCGTGCCGCCGGTAAATTCGGGCTGCGCTGTAACTCTTCCAGCGCCCGTGCCCCATGGCCCGCACGAACGGGACGCCAAGCTGGCCCGCCGGTACGCGTGACCCGTTGACCGCCCGTTGTCAGTGGGGATGAGGCCTCGGAATTAGCATTACAGTTGCATATTTTTCGTCCTCTAAATCTACGAGTTTCCATGGTTCGGAGATCATGGATGACGGGTGCATCGATCGAGACGGCGCTTGAACTTTGAGCCTGTTCGCTGCGCGAGGTAAAGGCTTGGATGCGTTGGCAGTTTACCTAGGAGCGCGTTGCCGCATCCGCGAACCTTTCCCTGGACAGCTTGCAGGGTGAGGAGCGGCGTAAGACAGGCTGGATGCGCGCTGAGGCAGCCGGTGATCCGGTCCCATGGCGGCAACAGGCCATTTTGGGTCGAGGGAGCTGGGACGCCGATGCTTTGTGCAACATCGTGCGCGATTACGCTTTGGAGACGCTTGCCGATCCTGGCGCAGTGCTGGTGCTCGATGAGACGGGCTTCCTGAAACAGGGCAAGGCATCATGCAGTGTGGCTTGCCAATAGACTGGTTCGGCGGGCAAGATCACAAATTGTCAGATCGGCGTGTTCGCCTCCTATGTCTCCCGTCATGGCCACGCCTTCATCGATCGTGCGCTCTATCTGCCGAAGGCCTGGACGGACGCCCCTGCACGAATGGCGAAGGAGCATGTACCGGTAAAGACCAGCTTTACTACCAAACCGGGGCTGGCGCTGGCCATGATTGAATGGGTGATTGCGTCGAACGTGCCCTTTTCTTGGGTTGCAGCTGACAGCGTCTACGGTGTCGGTGACATCGAAATGGCGCTCAAACGAGCCGCCAAGGGCTATGTGCAGGGGGTGAACGCCAATCGTCCCTTCCACTCATTGCATAGATCGTCGGCTGTGGCCGGGACGGCGCAAGACATCGCCGAGCTCTTGCCCGAAGAAGCCTGGCGGCGTCTGTCGTCCGGCGAAGGGACCAAAGGTGCATGACTGGACGATTGGGTCTATCTTGAACTGGCCGATTTCGATGCCGATGATTTTGATGCGGCCTTTCCCAGCGTCTGGACACGCGGGCCGCTGATCCGCTGCAATATCGTCGATGACGATCTGGCCTTCTGGAACTGTCAGGAATTTCGTGGTGCGCCAGGCTAAGCTGGTGCGGCCTAGCCGGTGGAAGTCCGGCCTGGGTAAGGGGTCTCGCCCGTCCGGAAGTGAGTGTTGCGCAGTGGAAGGCGACGACCACGGCGAAGCGTACACAACGATGCTGTGGGGTGTGGGATTGAGCCACGTAAGTTTCAAGGCAGCAGAGGCCGAGGCGGTCACGAACGTCGAAGGCAACATGTGCGGGACCGCTATGCGAGGTCACCACGCTTTGTCGGGGTCAGAGGCTACATCACGCAGCAAGAGATCGTGTCGAAACCTGGGAGATCTCCTGATTGACCAACTGCCCTTGAGGCTGGCTGGTCCGCGACGGGAAGGCGAGGAGCCGTAGCCGCCGATGAACGATCAGGAGAAGTCTGACCCCGTCATAGTAGCGGTGAAGTCGCCGAACGGAGCCGAGGTATCGGTGAAGGAGCCAATGGAGCCAAGGGCGGGGACCAAGGGAAACGCGGGCCGGCAAAGCACGCACCGGGTACAGAACCGGGCGAGCGTGACCCAGGCGCTGGACCGTGTACGGCAAGCCGCCAGGCAAAGGAAGAAGGAGCGGTTCACCGCACTCCTCCACCATCTCAATGTCGATACGCTACGGATGGCGTTCTATGCGCTCAAGCGCAAAGCGGCTCCGGGTGTGGATGGCGTGACAAGGCAGGACTACGAGGCGGATCTAGAGCCAAGGCTGCAGGATCTGCACATACGGGTCCATCGGGGAGCCTATCGCCCGCAACCGTTCCGCCGGACATACATACCGAAGGCGGACGGACGGGAGAGGCCGCTGGCGATCACAGCCTTGGAGGACAAAATCATTCAGGGCGCGGTCGTCATAGTGCTCAACGCCATCTACGAAAGCGACTTCGTCGGCTTCTCCTACGGGTTCCGGCCCGGAAGGGGAACGCATGATGCCCTGGACGCCCTGTCGGTGGCGATCGCAACGCGGAAGGTGGGCTGGATACTTGACGCTGATGTGGAGAACTTCTTTGGCAACGTGGATCAGAGCATGCTCATCCGCTTCCTGGAACACCGCATCGGTGACAAGCGCATCACCTGCCTGATTCAGAAATGGCTGCTGGCGGGGATCCTGGAGGAAGAGGGGGTTAAAGTAGAGGGCAGGGGAACCGGACAGGGCTCGGTGATCTCACCGCTCCTGGCCAACATCTACCTGCATTACTGCTTCGACCTCTGGGCGGAGCGTTGGCGTCGGCATGAAGCCCGCGGCGAGGTGATCATCGTGCGTTACGCCGACGATCTCGTGGTGGACTTCCAGCATGAGGCTGACGCTCGCCGGTTCTGGGATGCGTTGCGCAATCGGTTTGAGGCGTTCGCCCTCGCACTCCACCCGGAAAAGACGCGCTTGATCGAGTTCGGCCGCTTTGCGGCTGAACGTCGTCGAGAGCGCGGACTTGGAAAGCCGGAAACCTTCAACTTCCTGGGCTTCACCCACATTTGCGGAACCGCGCGAGACTCCTGCTTCATATTAATGCGGAAGACGAGAGGGGACCGGATGCGGGCTAAACTCCAGGAGATCAAGGAGGAATTGCGACAACGGAGGCATCAACCGATTCCGACCCAAGGCGCGTGGCTCAGCCAGGTCGTACGAGGCCACTTCGCTTACTTTGCGGTTCCAACCAACCTGCGGTCGCTGAAAGCGTTCCGTCACTGGGTGGTCGATATCTGGCGGCGCGAACTTCAGCGCCGCAGCCAGAGGCATCGGCTGACATGGGATCGTATCGCCAAGCTTGTGACCGGCACCCTGCCACCCGCGCGGATCACTCACCCCTGGCCAAAGGCGCGCTTCGCCGTCAAACACCCAAGGTAGGAGCCGAGTGCGCGAAAGGCGCTCGCTCGGATCTGTGCGGGGGGCGCCTGGCAACGGGCGTCCCTGTCGCGAATGCGGGCTGGCATACCGGCGCCGATGCAAAAACGGCGTTCGATCCCGGCGGTCTACTGGACGGCTTGAAGGAGGCGCGGGCCGAGCGCGTGTTGAATGCCGAGATGGATCACCATCTCGGCGGGCAGGCCGAGACTGGCAACAGCCGCAACGTCTACAGCAAGAAGACGGTGATCACCGACACCGGCAAGCTGTCGCTGGATGTGCCTCGCGATCGGGCGGGCAGTTTCGATCCAGCGCTGATTGCCAAGTATCAGCGCCGCTTTCCCGGGTTCGACGACAAGGTGATCTCGATATATGCCCGCGGCATGAGCAACCGGGAGATCGTCGGGCACCTGCGTGAACTCTACGGCGTGGACCCGTCGCCAGATCTCATCAGCGTGGTCACCGATGCGGTTGGCCGAAAGCTCAGTAGACGCCCATCAAAGTCGAAAAGCCCCAGAATACCCGCTCCCGTCGCCACCTCCACCAAGCATGACCCGGAATCGCAACAGCCTCGAAAATGCGAGGGTTTTCGGAGGCGTCCAAGTTCTGGTCATCGACAACTCCGTCGTTCGTTTGCAGGGGACTTGATCGCGTACAGGCGGCGAAGCTGGATCGTCGGGATGATCCACAGCGACACTGCGTTCAGCAATCATTTCCTTCAAATCGCTTGGGTTGAGCTTTTAAGCCAGATGCCATCGCGCGCATAAGAGCATCATTGATTTTTCATGGCATTATGACCTCGAAACACGAAATTTCTTTAAATAAAATTCAGATAAAGCAGTAACATAAGCCTTAGTTTGTGTACCTACGCTGTGAATTTCTACATTAAAATCTAATGCTTTGTTATTAAAAGACAATAAATATAAATAAATAAAGAAAAAATATTGCATGTCATCGCGCATGGAAGTCGCTTTTGTCACTGAAGTGACATGTGGCTATGCTAATTGACCCCGCTATCCAGAAAACTTGCAGAATGAAGAAGATAAAACGGTTTCGGAATAAATTGTGATACAGGGGCCTAAAAGTGCATATTGTAATACTACGTGATCCGAAAAGGACAATATTATCAACTATAGTTGTACTTTCTTGTATTATAGGTTATGCTCCGGCAAGTGCCAAGGAAAAAGACGATCTCAGGATTCTGACGTACAACACCTGGCTTGATGGCAATAAAATACCGCTTCTTGATCTTAACGGCAGTGGCGTCAATCCGGATCAATTGAGAAAATTCCTGAGCGTGGGGGATTACGATATTCTTCTGCTGCAGGAACTTGTTCCGATCTTCGGCAAGAATACGAGTCAACTAAAAGATGTCCTCAACGGTACGGGGAACGGCAGCTACGATCAGAACTTTGGACCGGACAAGGGGATCTTGTCGCGCCTCGAAGGCACTATGGGATTGCAGGATATTGGCGTAGGTTTTGTCAATACCGTGATGCCTTATCAGAGAGTGGCGGGACAGGGATCACGACCAGAGGTTCTCGTCACACCGATCCATCTCAATGCCAATGATGACCCGAACGATTCCAACAACAGCCCGTCGGGGACGGGTAGTCGCCTCGATAACGTCAGGGCTTTGAACCAGTGGGCGAAACAGCAGACCATGCCGATCATCGCCGCCGGCGATTTCAATGCCGGCGATGTCTCCGAACGCGGACTGCTGCGGAAACAGACGCAAGAAGCCCTTCTGCGCAAGGCGCTGCGTGACAAAAACCAGTATTATCTCAATCTGGTTCGGCAATACGCCACCAATAAGGACGCGCTCGATAAGTTCATCAAGAACGGTAATCTGGACGCACCGATTCCGAGCGATCTCTTCAAAGACGAAAACTACCCTGTCCCCGATAATACGCCGCGCACTTTGAACGTTCTGAAAAAACAGTTCATGATCTTGCAAAAAGAGAGCGAGCGCGAACCTTTCAGGCCTCATCCTGGTCCCGACGATGGCAGTTCGACGTGGGCAAACAAAGGACAAGACAACACTATTGCCCAATGGCCTAGCTGGGATCGTGTCCAGATCGACCATTTCACGGCATCACGCCCTTTTGGCAAATGGTGGGAGGTCGTCGACGATCCCAACAACAGATATCTTGGCACGCTCGATACCAAGACCATCACCACCGATGACGGCAAGACATTCAGCGATCACAACCTCGTTGCTCACGACCTGCGCTGGACAGGTCCGAAGCTGGAAACCTATGAGGAGAATGGCCAGAAGAAGACGCGGCTGGTGTGGGACAAGGATGCCTATCATTTCCAGGAGAAGAACAAGGAGTTCTTCCTGACTCGCAACAATATGCGTAGCGACGTCTATCTCGGCCAGGTCTCCGATGATAACGGCATTCCCATCCTGAGTTGGCTGACGGAAGAGGAGAAGAAGACCAAGCTCGACTGCAAGAGCAAGGACTTGCGTCTCGCCCAGACCATCCGCAATTATTGCATCGATGACCATTCATTCATCGGCCAGGCCAAGGTCAGCGATGGCGGCACTGTCATCATTGACGAGGATGCGGCCCTGGGTGGCGAAAAGGCCAAGCTCATCCTCGACAATGGCAGTCTGCGTGTCGACGGAAAGGATATGCATATCCTCAACCGCGAAGTGCGCCTGGATGGGCTTGGCGGCTTTCTCGACATTGCCGACCCTGACAATTTTGTTGCTGTGCCCAAGGCCGTCACGGGTAGCGGTGGCCTCGTCAAGAACGGCGAGGGTGCCTTGTACCTTACCGCCGACAACACCTATACCGGCGAAACCAAGGTGAACGCTGGCAGCCTCTATATCGGCCTCTATGCCGGTGGTTCGCTCGTATCCAATGTTCTCGTCAATCAGGGCGCTTTGTTAGGCGGAACGGGCAAGATCGGCAGCCTGACGGTGAACAGCGGAGGCAGCGTCGGCCCGGGCAATCCGCTTGCTCCACTCGGCACGCTGACCGTGAACGGCAGGTTGACCTTCGAAGATGGCTCGATTTACGAAGCCGATATCCGAGCCGATGGTAGCGGCGACAAGATCATCGTCACGGTGGGGGACAGCAGGGCTCTGGGTGATGATGGCAAAGCCATCATCAAGAACAATGTCAACGTCAATGTCGGGTTGAGTGCGCTCGATCCGCTTACCAGCTACAAGGACGGCCAGCTCTACCGGATATTAGAAACCCAGAATGGCGTTACCGGAATGTTTGCCGGGGCGAGCTCCAAATCGGCGTTTCTGGATTTTAGTGTCGGCACGGCCGATGGCAAGAACGTCGATATGGAGATCAAGGTCAAGAAGCTGCCTCCTGTCAAGCCGGGCGAGGATGGCAAGCCAGCTTCGGGACGATGTCAGCGTGTGTTGGACTGCTATTCCAACGCCCAAACCCAAAACCAATATAAGGCGGCTGTCGGCTTAGGCTCGTTGGAGCAGAGCGGCAAGGCGCTGGCGCTCTACAATGGGCTCTTGGTGCTCAACGCCGAGGAAGCGCGCGGTGCCTTCGACCAGCTGTCAGGTGAAGTACATGCTTCGATTGCGGGTGCGCTGGTCGGGCAGTCCGCGATCGTCCGCAACGCCGCTAACGACCGGCTACGCTCTGTCTTTGGTGCTGTCGGAGCCAGGACGATGCCGGTCTTTCGTGCCGGTTCGGACGGCCTGGAAGAGGGCAAGCAGCCCGGTTTGATCACTACTGACGGCATGGCGCTATGGGGCCAGACCTTCGACTCGTGGAGTGTGTTTGGTGGGAATGGCAACGATGCTGGCTTGAGCGTGAATGTCGGCGGCCTCATGGCCGGCTTCGACGCCCCCGTCCACGACAACGTGCGTGCCGGCCTTCTCGGCGGCTATAGCCGTAGTGAGTTCAATGTCGATCGGCGCAATTCCTCCGGGAATAGCGGCAATTACTATCTCGGTCTTTATGGCGGTGGGCAGTGGGGCGCCTTCTCGGTCCGCTCGGGCTTGAGCTATACTTGGCACGATATCGACACCAAGCGTTCGGTCGGCTTTCGCGGCTTCAGTGATACTCTGCGTGGACGCTATCACGCCGGCTCGCTCCAGGCCTTCGGCGAGCTCGGCTATCGTATCGATGCTGCTTCCGTCTCGCTCGAGCCCTTTGCCGGTTTTGCCTACGTCAATCTGAACAATGATGACTTCAGCGAACGGGGCCAAAGCGCGGCGGCGTTGCGCGGCGGCGGCGAAAGCATGAATACAGCCTTCAGCACGCTTGGCGCCAGGTTCTCTTCGAACTTTACGCTACTCGGGATCGATATCAGGGCGAACGGCACGTTGGGCTGGCGTCATGCCTATGGCGATGTCGATCCGAAAGGGAGCTTTACCTTTGTCGGGTCGGGCGCCTTCCGTGTCTCCGGCGTGCCCATCGCCAGGGACCTGGCGCTGGTTCAGGCCGGGCTCGACTTCAAAGTCACGGAAACCACCACGATCGGTGTCAACTATAGTGGCGAGTTCGGCAAGAAAGCCGCGACCAACAGCTTTGACACCAGTCTCAAAGTCAGGTTCTGACGAAAAGACGACGATCTTCTTGTCCTCGCGTAGTCAGCCATCCGTTGCGGATTCCGGCGAAGTCGGCCATGCATTCCAATTTGAAGTCGGTCACCTGTGGGGTCATTCGCATGGGTCGTGTAGAGGATGTTTCGGGACGCTGGATCGGTCAATTGTTGGAGGGATGAAGCTCGGTTTTTCGCGCCTTGCGCAAGCTCTCTCCGTTGAGCTCGATGCGATAAGCATTATGGACGAGACGATCGAGAATGGCGTCGGCGATGGTGGGGCTACCGATGAGCTCGCACCAGCGCTCGACGGGGATCTGGCCGGTGACGATGATGGATCGAGCCTCGTAGCGGACTTCGCGTTCAACAACTCCCACGTCATCGTGTTCGATATCCGTTCTGAGTATCGAACCGCGCTCCCAGATACCAACTTCATCGATAGCAGTCGCCTGATGCTACCATATTGGATGCTGAACGGCGAAGAGCTTGAGGAGGTCTTCCTCGACACCGAATCGAATGATCACAACCAGCGGAACGTCTTCAAGGAGGCAGTTATCCGCGACTGCAAGGCGCACTACGCTGGTTCGGACGAAGATCGGGGCCGGATTCACCTCGACACCCCGCTGCCATTCGACATCAGGAACGTCCTGCAGCATGCGCTCGATCGCAACGCCGAGATGGTCGATACAGGCGAGGTCTGTGCGGCGAGCAACAAGGAGAAGGCGGGGCAACCGAAGCTGATGTAGGGCAGCCTCCACGGTCGTCTCACTAATTTCGTCAATCGGCTCGAGAGCAAGATCAACGATCGGCGGCTCGACTTCTTTCTAGGCGAGAAGTCGAAGGCGATCACGTTTGAGGAAACGTTACGATCGATCCTCGGGTATACGGCCGGTTCCCATGAGTGAAGCAAATACGTAGTTCCGGCACACTTGCCGTAACATATGCGGCGACAGCCTGGAGAAATTCGCACATCCCGGGTCGCGCCCCAGCGAGCCCGATCACAACCAGCGCTGCCGGCGATTGAGAATCCAAGCGTTCTGCCGCGATCAGAGTAGCCGAGAGTTTCGGGACATACCGGAAATAATCGCTGTCGCAGCCGAAGACGAGCGTTAATTCAGGTTTATCTGTCAGGTTGGTGGGAAGCTTTGAGATCCTCGGCAAGCGGTTGCAGAAAGGGCAGAGCTTTTTGCGGGAGATACCGGATGATGTTGGTGACAACCCGCCGTCCGAAGATCCGCTGAGACCGACCGAGCGCGATAATTGATCGATGAAGGAGGGACGGGCCGCACGAAGTTCGCCCAGATAAAATGGTTCTGCTGCAAGCTTGAAGAAGAGACGTGGAATTCCAATCCATTAACCAGGGAAGGATGGCTTTACCTCGCGGGCGCGCTCGATCTGGCCACCTGCAAATCCTTGCTTGGGCGCTATACGCCCTTTGCGCACCCAACTGCGGCTCGCGCTTGATGATGGCCGAGCAACATCAAATACAACCCGAAGACCTCATCTATCATTTCAATGGCGTAAGCCAATACGTTGCCGAGGCCTTTGCCAAATAAATTTCCGCTATCAAGACAAAATCCTCGATGAGCTGGGACCGCATGTTGCTATGACAACGCCTCTATAGAAAATTTCTTCCACATCCTCAATGTTGAATTTGTTCACCAGCGACGATAAGCAACGAGGCAGGAAAAACAGAATCTAGACCGGCGTCCGCCACTCCGGGGCAACATCAAAGCGGAACCCGATGCTTTTCTTGATCTCGAAGTTCCTACGGCGTCGGCTCATAAACTTCGGCACCATATTCTTGCGGCGACGAGCTTTACAGCGAGGAGGTAATTTTCCGGCGCTTATCATATCGGGCACGGTGCGACTCTTTCATGTTGGGAGTGAGGGGGCTCTATTTGTGTGAGGCGTTGGCGATTTGCCTTTCATCATGGCCTGCCAGCATTGGACGGCGTCCCGTACCCCCTGGATCAGGATTTTTCTCAGCAGGCCGAAGCCGGCGCGGAAGATGGATTGCGCTTTGCGCTTGTGGGTCTTGATGATGATCGGCCGGTGCCTTGTCCTCCATTCTCCAATCGGATGGGCAAAACTGAAGGCGACGGCCAGCACAGCGATGAGCTTGGCGATCTGTTCCGGGTCGGTGATGTGGGTGTCCTCGAGGTTGAGCCCGTGCGTCTTG
>NZ_JBQEPH010000054.1:0-19510 GCF_052045555.1 Labrys sp. 22185
AAGCCGCACTGCAACATCGGCACGATTGGTCACGTTGACCATGGCAAGACGTCGCTGACTGCGGCGATCACGAAGGTTCTTGCCGAGACGGGCGGTGCGACGTTCACGGCGTATGACCAGATCGACAAGGCTCCGGAAGAGAAGGCTCGCGGCATCACGATCTCGACGGCGCACGTCGAGTACGAGACCAAGAACCGCCACTATGCTCATGTCGACTGCCCCGGCCACGCCGACTACGTGAAGAACATGATCACGGGTGCGGCGCAGATGGACGGCGCGATCCTGGTCGTGTCGGCTGCCGACGGCCCGATGCCGCAGACCCGCGAGCACATCCTCCTGGCCCGCCAGGTCGGCGTTCCCGCGCTGGTGGTGTTCCTGAACAAGGTCGACATGGTCGATGATCCGGAGCTTCTGGAGCTGGTCGAGCTCGAAGTTCGCGAGCTTCTGTCGAAGTACGAGTTCCCCGGCGACGACATTCCGATCACCAAGGGTTCGGCGCTGATGGCGCTGGAGAACAAGTCTCCGGAGATCGGCCATGACGCCATCCTGGCCCTGATGCAGACGGTTGACGACTACATCCCGCAGCCCGAGCGCCCGATCGACCAGCCCTTCCTGATGCCGGTCGAAGACGTGTTCTCGATCTCGGGCCGTGGCACCGTGGTGACCGGCCGTGTCGAGCGCGGCATCGTCAAGGTCGGCGAGGAAGTCGAGATCGTCGGCATCCGCGCCACCCAGAAGACGACCGTCACCGGCGTCGAGATGTTCCGCAAGCTGCTGGACCAGGGCCAGGCCGGCGACAACATCGGCGCGCTGCTGCGCGGCACCAAGCGTGAGGACGTGGAGCGCGGCCAGGTGCTGTGCAAGCCCGGCTCCGTGAAGCCGCACACCAAGTTCAAGGCCGAAGCCTACATCCTGACCAAGGAAGAGGGCGGCCGTCACACGCCGTTCTTCGGCAACTACCGTCCGCAGTTCTACTTCCGCACGACGGACGTGACGGGCGTGGTGACGCTGCCGGAAGGCACGGAGATGGTGATGCCGGGCGACAACATCGCCATGGAAGTCAACCTGATCGTGCCGATCGCCATGGAAGAGAAGCTGCGCTTCGCCATCCGTGAAGGCGGTCGTACCGTCGGCGCCGGCGTCGTCGCCGCCATCATCGAATAAGCTGGGCGAAAGCTCGAGTTCGGAACGGCGCAGCCTTGGCTGCGCCGTTTTTGTTTGTATTGCTGACTCCACCGCATTCGAGGAACAGGTCATGATCGTCGTCACCACCAATGATCTCCCAGGCTACCGTGTCGTGAAGCATTTCGGCGTGGTGCGTGGCATCACCGTGCGTTCGCGCAGCGTGATCGGCAATATTGGCGGCGCCATCCAATCGGTGTTCGGCGGCAAGCTATCCGTCTACACCAACCTGGCCGAGACTGCCCGGCAGGAGGCTTACGAACTCCTGGTGCGCCATGCCGAGGAGATGGGCGCCAATGCCATCATCGCCATGCGCTATGACGCCAACGAGATCATGGATGGAATCACCGAGGTGCTGGCCTATGGCACTGCGGTCGCGGTCGAGCCGGTTTGAACAGGCGCTGGGCGGCCAGCGCAGCAAAAGCCGTATGAAAGAGGGCGCCGGGCGCAGGCCCGTCGGACTTCCGTCGGGTCGGCGATGAAAATTTACACGATCATCTCCATCTGCGGGATTGCGCCAAATCATTTGCGCGGCTATGTAGGCGCCGCGCGAGCAACGCGTAGGGGTATAGCTCAGCTGGTAGAGCGACGGTCTCCAAAACCGTAGGTCGCGGGTTCGATCCCTGCTGCCCCTGCCAATTTACGCGGATGAGGCGTTCAGCTTTTTTCGCTCTGCCATGAAAGCCGGGGGATGGGGTTTGGCCGCACCCTCGGTTTTGTGTTGGCAAAAACGGCCGGACAGGATTTGCAAGCCCGCGGGGCGGGGTGGCAAAGCCTGCGAGGTTCACAGTCGTCGCAGAGCCTGGCTTGGTCGGATCATCTCCGCATCGTCCATGCTCCGCTCAGGCCCGGTCTTGCATTTGCGAGGCAGGATTTCGAAATGAGTGCCGGAACAATTCTGTTTCGGTCAAGGCGGTAGAACGATGGCAAAGACGACTCCGATGGAGTTCTTGCGACAGGTTCGCAATGAAACGAACAAGGTCACCTGGCCCACCCGCCGGGAGACCATGATCACGGCCCTCATGGTCGTCATCTTCACCATCGCCATGGCCATCTTCTTTTCGATCACGGATGCCGTTTTGATCCGTGTCGTCTCCTTCATCGTGAATCTGGGCCGCTAGGGAAATCCATAATGGCCAAGCGCTGGTATATCGTTCACGCATATTCCAACTTCGAGAACAAGGTCGCGCAGTCGATTCGCGAGCAGGTCGCCCAGCGTGGGCTCTCCGACCTGTTCGAAGAAATCCTGGTGCCGACCGAGAAGGTCGTCGAGGTTCGCCGCGGCCGGAAGGTCGACACCGAACGCAAGTTCTTCCCCGGCTATGTGCTGGTGAAGTGCGACCTGACGGACGAGGTGCATCACCTCATCAAGAACACGCCGAAGGTCACCGGTTTCCTGGGCGCCGACAAGGCTAAGCCCGTGCCGATTCCCGACCGTGAGGCGGAACGCATCAAGGGCCAGGTCGCCGACGGCGTCGAGCGTCCCAAGCCCTCCGTCAGCTTCGAGGTTGGCGAGCAGGTCAAGGTGGCCGACGGTCCCTTCGCTTCGTTCAATGGCATCGTCGAGGAAGTCGACGAGAGCCGCGCCCGCCTCAAGGTGGCGGTTTCCATTTTCGGCCGGGCCACTCCGGTCGAACTCGAATACGGGCAGGTCGAAAAGGTCTGATTCCGTACGCGGGAGGAGAAGCAGGGCCATCGCCGCCTTGCCGAACCGAACCGCGAAACTCCGGCCATCGCGTTGATGGCCAGCCATCGGAGACGATGGCCGATAACCGCGGGGCAACCCGCATAGGAGCAACAAATGGCGAAGAAAATTACGGGCTACGTCAAGCTTCAGGTTCCGGCCGGCGCCGCGAACCCGTCGCCGCCCATCGGCCCCGCGCTTGGTCAGCGCGGCCTGAACATCATGGAATTCTGCAAGGCCTTCAATGCGAAGACCGCGCAGATGACCAAGGGCATGCCGATCCCGGTCATCATCACGGCCTATCAGGACCGTTCCTTCACCTTCGAACTGAAGCTTCCCCCGGTGTCCTACTGGGTCAAGGAAGCCGCCGGCATCAAGTCGGGTTCGCAGACCCCCGGCAAGGGCGCCAAGGCTGGCAAGATCACGATCGCCCAGATCCGTGAGATCGCCGAGAAGAAGCTGCCCGATCTCAACTGCGATACGGTTGAGGCCGCCATGGCCATGGTGAAGGGTTCCGCCCAGTCGATGGGCCTCGAGATCGTCGGGTGATATGATGGCACATCAAGGAAAGCGTATCCGCGCGGCCAAGGAAGGCATTGACCGCATCAAGCTTTACGGTCTGGACGAGGCCGTGGCCCTGATCAAGGACCGCGCCAAGGCCAAGTTCGACGAGACCGTCGAGATCGCCATGAACCTGGGTGTCGACCCCCGCCATGCCGACCAGATGGTCCGCGGCGTGTGTAACCTGCCCAATGGTTCGGGCCGCACCCTGCGCGTGGCCGTGTTCGCCCGCGGCGCCAAGGCTGACGAAGCCCGCGCTGCTGGCGCCGATGTGGTCGGCGCCGAGGATCTCGTCGAGATCGTCAACGGCGGCAAGATCGACTTCGATCGTTGCATCGCCACCCCCGACATGATGCCGCTGGTCGGCCGTCTGGGTAAGGTGCTCGGCCCGCGCGGCATGATGCCGAACCCGAAGGTCGGTACGGTGACCATGGACGTCACCGGTGCCGTGCAGGCTTCGAAGGGCGGCGCCGTCGAGTTCCGCGTCGAGAAGGCCGGCATCGTGCACGGTGCTGTCGGCAAGGCTTCGTTCACGGCCGAGAAGCTGGCCGAGAACATCAAGGCTTTCGCCGACGCCGTGGTCAAGGCCAAGCCGACCGGCGCCAAGGGCACCTATGTCCAGCGCGTTGCCCTGTCCTCGACCATGGGCCCGGGCGTGAAGATCGACCCGGCCAGCGTGCTCAGCGCCTGATCGACCTGACAGGTTGAAATCGAGAACCCCGCCGAAGCTGCTTCGGCGGGGTTTTTTTATCGTTGCGCTGATCTTGACGCGGCCTTCTCGCGCCATGACGCAAGATCCAGCAAGACCGGATCATCCTCATCATCCGAATAAGTCCACCAACCATCCGCTTCTTCGGCCAGAAGACGCAGGAGCTGGGCCTGTCTCGCAGTTATCGTGCCGTGTCCGTACGAGGTCTCTGGAGCGATTTGCCAAAGATCATATTCCAGATCTGACATCCAGGCGGCATAGTAGCATTGCTCGCTGATACCCGTCATCAGTGCCAGCAAACCCAGCGCAGCACCGTTCTGCGGGCTTTCCGTAAAGAGGCAATCGATCGTCGCTCGCGGGATTTCCAACTTGTACCTCCCCATCGCCCTGCTATGCTGAGATAGCAGGGCCTTGCGATATTGGCACGCCAACGTCTTTCGGCCGCGCCTTCAAAAATTGGGGCAGCGATAAAATTCCCCCTTGGCAATTCGCCCGGGAGGGACTATATCGCCCTTCTCACTGAACTGATCAAAGGTTCATGACCCTGGGATGTGTAAACAGCCCGGGATTTTTGCTGTCCGAAGCAATTTGGACGGCTGACTGGCCGGAGGGGTTTTCGAACCTTGACGGCCATGTCCTGTCCGAGACTGCAGGCGCAGGGAAACCTGCTTAATTGCCGGGAGAGGCCTTTAAAAGCGCTCCTTTTGGCCTGCATAGACGGGGAAGACCGGTTTTCGGTGTCCGCCTCGCGGCTGCCTCGTGAATTGGTTCGATCCGGCTCACTCGTCCTTACGGCCTGTGTCATTTTGACGCATATGTGATGATGAGGGACAGGCAATCGAGCGTCGCCTTCGTAAAGGTCCCGGTTCGCCGGTGCCCGGAAGGCGGCAAGTGCAACGGTCGGCTTTCCCACCAATTTCGGAAAGCTGCAACCGGAGAGAGCAACGTGGAAAGAGCGGAAAAGCAGGAGTTCATCGGCTTTCTCCAGGAGGTCTTCACGACCACTGGGGTTGTCGTCGTAGCTCACTATTCCGGCCTGACCGTCGCCCAGATGCAGAACCTGCGCAAGCAGATGAAGCAGGCTGGCGCGACTGTGAAGGTCGCGAAGAACCGCCTCGCCAAGATCGCTCTTGATGGCACGGATGTGGCCTCTATCGCGCCCCTCATGAAGGGCCCGACCCTGATCGCTTATTCGAGCGATCCGGTGGCTGCACCCAAGGTCGCCGTCGACTTCGCCAAGGCCCACGACAAGTTCGTGATCCTGGGCGGCGCGATGGGCAAGACCTCTCTGGACCAGAACGGTGTCAAGGCGCTTGCGACCTTGCCGTCTCTGGACGAACTGCGCGCCAAGCTGATCGGCCTCATCCAGGCCCCGGCTACCAAGATCGCTCAGGTCGTCAACGCACCGGCTGCCAAGCTGGCTCGCGTGTTCGGAGCCTATGCCAAGCAAGACGAAGCGGCGTAAGGCCGTTCGCAACCCGATTAAACCGGTACGAACCAAAACCAAGGATTATGGACAATGTCCAAGATTGAAAAGCTTGTTGAAGACCTGTCGAGCCTGACCGTGCTCGAGGCTGCCGACCTCGCCAAGGCCCTGGAAGAGAAGTGGGGCGTTTCGGCTGCTGCGGCTGTTGCTGTCGCTGCTGCTCCCGGCGCTGCTGCCGCTGCTCCGGCTGCTGAAGCCCAGACCGAGTTCACCGTCGTTCTGGCCGCTGCCGGCGACAAGAAGATCGAGGTCATCAAGGAAGTCCGCGCGATCACCGGCCTCGGCCTCAAGGAAGCCAAGGACCTGGTCGAAGCTGCTCCGAAGCCGGTCAAGGAAGCCGTTGCCAAGGAAGAAGCCGACAAGATCAAGGCCGCCCTCGAGAAGGTCGGCGCCAAGGTCGAGCTCAAGTAAGAGAGCTTGCTTCAGGCGTTTTGGCTCCGGGGTTTTCCCCCGGGGCCTTTTCGGCGTTTTAGGCCAGGCTCCATTAGGACCTGGCCTGGACGCCGGAACGGCGGACCAGAGAATCTTCGAGGCTCGGCCTCCTGGGATTTTCCGGTCTGCCGTGACGAGAATGGTGAAGGCCGGGTGTTCCGGCCGGATGTTTCAGCGTCGGCCTGCGACAGCGGGACCGTGCCAGGCGAGGAAGGAACGTCTTCCTCGCGCAATCAATGCCTGCAGGAGCGGTGCGGTGGCGCCGGGCTTGCTTGAAAGGACGAGGACCACATGGCTCAGACGACCAATGCCCGCAAGCGCGTCCGCCGGTTTTTCGGAAAGATCCGCGAAGTCGCGACGATGCCGAACCTGATCGAGGTTCAAAAGGCTTCCTATGACCAGTTTCTCCAGGTCTTGGAGCCAGATGGCGGGCGGACGGATGAGGGATTGCAGACCGTCTTCAAGTCGGTCTTCCCGATCTCGGACTTTTCCAACAAGGCGATGCTCGAATTCGTCCGTTACGAATTCGAGGCGCCGAAATATGATGTCGACGAGTGCCGCCAGCGCGGCATGACCTTCGCCGCGCCCCTCAAGGTGACGCTGCGCCTGATCGTGTTCGATGTCGACGAGGAAACCGGCGCCCGCTCCGTCAAGGACATCAAGGAGCAGGACGTCTACATGGGCGACATGCCGCTCATGACCTCGAACGGCACCTTCATCGTCAATGGCACCGAGCGCGTCATCGTCTCCCAGATGCACCGTTCGCCGGGCGTGTTCTTCGACCACGACAAGGGCAAGACCCATTCCTCGGGCAAGCTCCTGTTCGCTGCCCGCATCATTCCCTATCGCGGTTCCTGGCTCGACATCGAGTTCGACGCCAAGGACATCGTGCATGCGCGCATCGACCGTCGCCGCAAGATCCCGGTTTCTTCGCTGCTCTTTGCCCTCGGCATGGACGGCGAGGACATCCTGCGTACCTTCTACAACTCCATCACCTATGTCCGCGACAAGGATGGCTGGCGCGTCCCCTATGACTGGAACCGCCTGAAGGGCGTCAAGCCGACCACCGACCTCATCGATGCCGATACCGGCGAGATCGTGGTCGAATCCGGCAAGAAGCTGACGGCGCGTTCCGCCCGCGCCCTGGCCGAGAAGGGCCTCAAGGCCCTGCGCGTCACGGACGAGGACCTGATCGGCCGTTATGTCGCCGAGGACATCGTCAATCTGAACACCGGCGAGATCTATCTGGAAGCCGGCGATGAGCTCAGCGAGAAGAACCTCAAGCTGCTCGGCGACGAGGGCTTCGACGAGATCCCGGTGCTCGACATCGATCACGTCACCGTGGGCGGCTATATCCGCAACACGCTGGCGGTCGACAAGAACAACTCGCGCGAAGAGGCGCTGTTCGACATCTACCGCGTGATGCGTCCGGGCGAGCCGCCGACCATCGACTCCGCCGAGGCGATGTTCCAGTCGCTGTTCTTCGATGCCGAGCGCTACGACCTCTCCTCGGTCGGCCGTGTCAAGATGAACATGCGCCTCGACCTCGACGCCGAGGACACCGTGCGCGTGCTGCGCAAGGATGACATTCTGGCCGTGGTCAGGACGCTGGTGGACCTGCGCGATGGCAAGGGCGAGATCGACGACATCGACCATCTCGGCAACCGCCGCGTGCGCTCGGTCGGTGAGCTGATGGAAAATCAGTATCGCGTCGGCCTGCTGCGCATGGAGCGCGCCATCAAGGAGCGTATGTCCTCGGTCGACGTCGACACCGTGATGCCGCAGGATCTGATCAACGCCAAGCCGGCGGCTGCCGCCGTGCGCGAGTTCTTCGGTTCCTCGCAGCTCTCGCAGTTCATGGACCAGACCAATCCGCTGTCGGAAATCACCCACAAGCGCCGCCTGTCGGCACTTGGCCCGGGCGGTCTGACCCGCGAGCGTGCCGGCTTCGAAGTCCGCGACGTGCACCCGACGCATTATGGCCGCATCTGCCCGATCGAGACGCCGGAAGGCCCGAACATCGGTCTGATCAACTCGCTGGCGACCTTTGCGCGCGTCAACAAGTACGGCTTCATCGAGGCGCCCTATCGTCGCGTCCGCGACAGCAAGGTCACGCCCGAGGTCGTCTATCTGTCGGCGATGGAAGAGGGCAAGTACTACGTCGCCCAGGCCAACATTCCGGTCGATCAGGAAGGCCGTCTGACGGAAGACTTCGTGGTCTGCCGCCATGCTGGCGAAAACGTCATGGTCACGCCCGACCGCGTCGACTACATGGACGTCTCGCCCAAGCAGCTCGTCTCCGTCGCTGCGGCGCTCATTCCCTTCATCGAGAATGACGACGCCAACCGCGCGCTGATGGGTGCAAACATGCAGCGTCAGGCCGTGCCGCTGGTGCGCGCCGATGCTCCGTTCGTCGGTACCGGCATGGAGAGCGTGGTGGCCCGCGACTCGGGCGCCGCGATTGCCGCCCGCCGCACCGGCATCGTCGACCAGATCGATGCGACGCGTATCGTCATCCGCGCCACCGCGGATCTCGATCCGACCCAGTCGGGCGTCGACATCTACCGCCTGATGAAGTTCCAGCGCTCCAACCAGTCGACCTGCATCACGCAGAAGCCGCTGGTGCGCGTGGGCGACGTGGTCAGGAAGGGGGACATCATCGCCGACGGTCCGTCGACCGAGCTCGGCGAGCTGGCGCTCGGCCGCAACGTCCTCGTCGCCTTCATGCCCTGGAACGGCTACAACTTCGAAGACTCGATCCTGCTCAGCGAGAACATCGCCAAGGAAGACGTGTTCACCTCGATCCACATCGACGAGTTCGAAGTGATGGCCCGCGACACCAAGCTGGGTCCGGAAGAAATCACGCGCGACATTCCGAACGTCTCGGAAGAAGCGCTGAAGAACCTGGACGAAGCCGGTATCGTCTATATCGGTGCCGAGGTGCAGGCTGGCGACATCCTGGTCGGCAAGATCACGCCGAAGGGCGAGAGCCCGATGACGCCGGAAGAAAAGCTCCTGCGCGCCATCTTCGGCGAAAAGGCCTCCGACGTGCGCGACACCTCGCTGCGCGTGCCCCCGGGCGTTACCGGCACCATCGTCGAAGTGCGCGTGTTCAACCGCCACGGCGTCGACAAGGACGAGCGCGCCCAGGCGATCGAGCGCGAGGAGATCGAGCGTCTGGCCAAGGACCGCGACGACGAGCAGGCGATCCTCGACCGCAACGTCTACCAGCGTCTCGTCGAGATACTGGAAGGCAAGGCGGCGATCGGCGGGCCGAAGGGCTTCAAGAAGGAGACGGTGCTCACTGCCGACGTGATGCAGGAGTATCCGCGCTCGCAGTGGTGGAACTTCGCCGTGGCCGATGACGCGCTGATGAGCGAAGTCGAGGCCATGCGCAAGCAGTACGACGAATCCAAGAAGCGCCTCGAACAGCGCTTCCTGGACAAGGTCGAGAAGCTGCAGCGTGGTGACGAACTGCCGCCCGGTGTGATGAAGATGGTCAAGGTCTTCGTCGCCGTGAAGCGCAAGATCCAGCCGGGCGACAAGATGGCCGGCCGTCACGGCAACAAGGGCGTGGTTTCGCGCATCATGCCGATCGAAGACATGCCCTTCCTCGAGGATGGCACGCCGGTCGACATCGTGCTCAACCCGCTCGGCGTGCCGAGCCGCATGAATGTCGGTCAGATTCTTGAAACCCATATGGGTTGGGCAGCTGCCGGCCTCGGCAAGCTCGTCGGCCAGGCCATCGATGCCTACAAGAAGGGCAAGGGGGCCAGCCAGCTCAAGAATACGCTCGACCGCATCTACGGCAACAACGAGGAAATCGAGTCCATGGACGAGCGTGAGCTCGTCGACATGTCCTCGACGCTTCGCCGCGGCGTGCCGATCGCGACCCCGGTCTTCGACGGAGCCAAGGAAAGCGACATCGTCGACTTCCTCAAGATGGCGGGCCATGACGCTTCGGGTCAGGTCCAGCTCTATGACGGGCGCACGGGCAACCCCTTCGACCGCAAGGTGACAGTCGGCTACATCTACATGCTGAAGCTGCACCATCTGGTCGACGACAAGATCCACGCCCGTTCGATCGGTCCGTACTCGCTGGTCACGCAGCAGCCGCTGGGTGGCAAGGCGCAGTTCGGCGGCCAGCGCTTCGGCGAAATGGAGGTGTGGGCCCTCGAAGCCTATGGCGCCGCCTACACGCTGCAGGAGATGCTCACCGTCAAGTCGGACGACGTGGCCGGCCGTACCAAGGTCTACGAGGCCATCGTACGCGGCGACGACACCTTCGAGGCGGGCATCCCGGAATCGTTCAACGTTCTGGTCAAGGAAATGCGTTCGCTGGGCCTCAACGTCGAGCTCACCGGCCTGCGC
Source organism: Labrys sp. 22185 (assembly GCF_052045555.1). Taxonomy (NCBI): domain Bacteria; kingdom Pseudomonadati; phylum Pseudomonadota; class Alphaproteobacteria; order Hyphomicrobiales; family Xanthobacteraceae; genus Labrys; species Labrys sp. 22185. The sequence continues at coordinate 10,426 of NZ_JBQEPH010000054.1, forward strand.
AACGCCGATCAGATGCTGCCGCCGGCCGAGGCTGCCGAGTGACATTGCCCGGGAGGCGGGCCTTCGGGCCCGCCGTGACCGTGCCGCGAATGAGGTGGGTCTGCTGTCAGCGAATGCTGCAAGACCCGCCCCCCATTTTTATCCGCGCGGGCAGGGGCGTTGGCCTCGCCTTAGCGCAAACCTGGAGACGGCCATGAACCAAGAGGTCATGAATCTCTTCAATCCGGTGGCGCAGCCGCAGACCTTCGATCAGATCAAGATCTCGATCGCTTCGCCGGAAAAGATCCTTTCCTGGTCCTACGGCGAGATCAAGAAGCCGGAAACCATCAATTACCGTACGTTCAAGCCCGAGCGTGACGGCTTGTTCTGCGCGCGCATCTTCGGACCGATCAAGGATTACGAGTGCTTGTGCGGCAAGTACAAGCGCATGAAGTACAAGGGCGTCATCTGCGAGAAGTGCGGCGTCGAAGTTACGCTGTCGCGCGTGCGCCGCGAGCGCATGGGCCATATCGAGCTCGCCGCGCCGGTCGCCCACATCTGGTTCCTGAAGTCGCTGCCGAGCCGCATCGGCCTGTTGATGGATATGACGCTCAAGGATCTCGAGCGTATCCTGTACTTCGAATATTACGTCGTGATCGAGCCCGGCCTCACCCCGCTGAAGGAGCGTCAGCTCCTCTCCGAGGACGAGTATGCACGCGCCCAGGACGAGTATGGCGAGGACTCGTTCACCGCCATGATCGGCGCCGAGGCCATCCGTGAGATGCTGCGCGCCATGGATCTGGAGAAGATCGCGGCGGATTTGCGCGTCGAGATCGCCGAGTCCACTTCGGAGCTCAAGCCGAAGAAGCTCGCCAAGCGCCTGAAGATCATCGAAGCCTTCATCCAGTCCGGCAACAAGCCCGAATGGATGATCCTGACCGCCGTTCCGGTGATCCCGCCGGATCTGCGTCCGCTCGTGCCGCTGGACGGCGGCCGCTTCGCGACCTCGGACCTCAACGATCTCTATCGCCGCGTCATCAACCGCAACAACCGTTTGAAGCGGCTGATCGAACTGCGTGCGCCCGACATCATCATCCGCAACGAAAAGCGCATGCTGCAGGAAGCTGTGGACGCGCTCTTCGACAACGGCCGCCGCGGCCGCGTCATCACGGGTGCCAACAAGCGTCCGCTGAAGTCGCTGTCCGACATGCTCAAGGGCAAGCAGGGCCGCTTCCGCCAGAACCTGCTCGGCAAGCGCGTCGACTATTCCGGCCGTTCGGTGATCGTCGTCGGTCCCGAGCTGAAGCTGCATCAGTGCGGCCTGCCCAAGAAGATGGCGCTGGAGCTGTTCAAGCCCTTCATCTATTCGCGTCTCGACGCCAAGGGGCTTTCCGCGACCGTGAAGCAGGCCAAGAAGCTGGTCGAGAAGGAAAAGCCGGAAGTCTGGGATATTCTCGACGAGGTCATCCGCGAGCATCCGGTTCTGCTCAACCGCGCTCCGACGCTGCATCGCCTCGGCATCCAGGCCTTCGAGCCGGTGCTGATCGAAGGCAAGGCCATCCAGCTGCATCCGCTGGTCTGCACCGCCTTCAACGCGGACTTCGACGGTGACCAGATGGCCGTGCACGTCCCGCTGTCGCTCGAAGCGCAGCTGGAAGCGCGCGTCCTGATGATGTCGACCAACAACATCCTGCATCCGGCCAACGGTCAGCCGATCATCGTGCCGTCGCAGGACGTCGTGCTGGGTCTCTATTACGTGACGCTGATGTCGGATGGCGAGCCCGGGCAGGGCATGGTGTTCGGCAATATCGGCGAGCTCGACCATGCGCTCGACAACAAGGTCGTCACGCTCCACTCCAAGATCAAGTGGCGCTGGAAGGGCATCGATGCCGAAGGCAACGAGGTCGCCAAGATCTACGACACCACGCCCGGTCGCGTGAAGCTTGCCGAGCTGCTGCCGAAGAATCCGAAGATTCCCTTCGACGCCGCCAACAACCTGATGACGAAGAAGGCGATCTCCGCCCTCATCGACGTCGTCTACCGTAACGTGGGTCAGAAGGAAGCGGTCATCTTCTGCGACCGCATCATGACGCTCGGCTTCTCCAACGCCTTCAAGGCGGGTATCTCCTTCGGCAAGGACGACATCGTCGTGCCGGAGAACAAGTGGAAGATCGTGGCCGAGACCGACGCTTTGGCGAAGGACTACGAGCAGCAGTACAATGACGGCCTGATCACCCAGGGCGAAAAGTACAACAAGGTCGTCGACGCCTGGGCCAAGTGCGCCGATCGTCTCGCCAAGGAGATGATGGACCGCATTTCGGCCGTGAAGAAGGACGACAGCGGCCGCGACAAGCCGATCAACTCCATCTACATGATGGCGCACTCCTCGGCTCGTGGTTCGCCCGCTCAGATGCGTCAGCTCGGTGCGATGCGCGGCCTGATGGCCAAGCCGTCGGGCGAGATCATCGAGACGCCGATCATCTCGAACTTCAAGGAAGGCCTGACCGTGCTCGAGTACTTCAACTCGACCCACGGCGCCCGTAAGGGTCTGGCCGACACCGCCTTGAAGACGGCGAACTCGGGTTATCTGACCCGTCGTCTCGTCGACGTCGCCCAGGACTCGATCATCACCGAGATCGATTGCGGCTCGGAGGGCGGCATCGGTGTGCGTGCGATCGTCGATGCCGGCCAGGTCGTGGCTTCGCTCGGTGTGCGCGTCCTCGGCCGTACCGCGGCCGAGAACATCACCGACCCCTCGACCGGCACCGTCATCGTGCCGATGGGCGAGATGATCGACGAAAAGGCTGTCGACCTGATCGCCGCTTCGGGCCTGCAGGAGATCAAGATCCGTTCGGTGCTCACTTGCGAGACCAAGAACGGCGTCTGCGCTACCTGCTATGGTCGCGACCTGGCACGCGGCACGCGGGTCAACATGGGCGAGGCCGTCGGCGTCATTGCGGCGCAGTCGATCGGTGAACCGGGCACGCAGCTCACCATGCGTACCTTCCACATCGGCGGCGCGGCGCAGATCAACGAGCAGTCGAACATCGAGTCGACCTTCGAGGGCACGGTCAAGATCCGTAACCGCAACGTCGTGCGCAATTCGGAAGGCGAACTGATCGCCATGGCCCGCAACCTGGCAGTCGTGGTCCTCGACCATGACGGCACGGAGCGCTCGGTCAACCGCGTCCCCTATGGTGCCCGCATCAAGGTGGACGATGGCGACAAGATCAAGCGCGGCCAGCGCATCGCCGAGTGGGATCCCTATACCCGCCCGGTGATCACCGAACTCGACGGCGTGATCGGCTACGAGGATCTGGTCGACGGCATCTCGGTCAATGAGAGTGCCGACGAATCGACCGGCATCACCAAGCGCGTCGTCTCCGACTGGCGGACGTCCAGCCGCTCGGCGGACCTGCGTCCGGCCTTGGTGATCAAGGGTGCCGACGGCAAGATCGCCAAGCTGTCGCGTGGCGGTGACGCCCGTTACTTCCTGGCGGCCGAATCCGTCATCTCGGTCGATCCCGGCTCGAAGGTGAATGCCGGCGATGTCATCGCCCGCGTGCCGCTGGAAAGCGCCAAGACCCGCGACATCACGGGCGGTCTGCCGCGCGTGGCCGAGCTGTTCGAGGCCCGTCGTCCGAAGGATGCGGCGATCATCGCCGAGATCACCGGTACGATCCAGTTCGGCCGTGACTACAAGAACAAGCGTCGTCTCGTGATCCAGCCGCATGAGGCTGATCAGGAGCCGGTCGAATATCTGATCCCGAAGGGCAAGCACATCCATCTCCAGGACGGCGACGTCGTCGAGAAGGGTGACTTCATTGTCGACGGCAACCCCGCCCCGCACGATATTCTGGCGGTCAAGGGCGTCGAGGAACTGGCGGCCTACCTGGTCAACGAAATCCAGGAAGTCTACCGCCTGCAGGGCGTGCAGATTAACGACAAGCACATCGAAGTGATCGTCCGGCAGATGCTGCAGAAGATCGAGATCACCGATGCCGGTGAGACCGAGTTCCTGCCCAGCGAGCAGGTCGATCGCATCGAGTTCGAAGAGGCCAACATCAAGGCCGTCGAAGAAGGCCGCAAGCCTGCGGTCGGCCATCCGGTGCTGCTCGGCATCACCAAGGCCTCGCTGCAGACGCGTTCGTTCATCTCGGCGGCCTCGTTCCAGGAGACCACTCGCGTGCTCACCGAAGCTGCCGTCAACGGCAAGTCGGACACGCTGGAGGGCCTCAAGGAGAACGTTATCGTCGGCCGTCTCATCCCGGCCGGCACCGGTGCCCAGATCGCGCGGGTCCGCGAGATCGCCAAGCGCCGCGACGACCTCATCCTGCAGCAGAAGCAGGCCGAGGCCGGCGTTCCCGCAGCTCCGGCCGGCGATGCCGAAGTGGTGGCTCTGCCCGCGGCAGAGTAAGAAAATTCAACCGAATGGTTGAATGGAAGGGCGGCTCGCGAGGGCCGCCCTTTCGTCTTTGATCGAGCCCCGCTCGTGGTGGGGAAGGGGAGCCTCTCGGGCTCCAAGCCATGCAAAACGGCAAAGGGGCTATGCAGAAGCTCCGATCGGCTTGGAAACCGCATTTATTGCCGATTTTGACACGCTTCGTGCTTGACGGGAGGCGAGTCGGCAGTTAAAGACCACCTCACTTTCAGGGCGGGCCGTAAGACGTATTGTTCCTGCAGTCGACAAGACGCGGAACTGAGTTCTTAAACGCTGCCTCCGGACTACCAGACACAGTTCCGGTCATGATCGTTGCGCCCTGCGTTGCGATCCTCTGTGGGTGTCGCGCTTGCATCCCCTAAAAGGGAAGCTGGCGCGGTTTCGTTTTGCGTGGTTGTTCACGCAGGGCAAAGCAGTGCGTTCGTAAGGGCGTACTAATCGATGTTGAAGGGCGAACGATGCCAACCATTAGCCAGCTGATCCGCAAGCCGCGCGAACCGAAAGTGTATCGCGAGAAGGCGCGCCACCTGGAAGCATGCCCGCAGAAGCGCGGTGTGTGCACTCGCGTGTATACGACGACCCCGAAGAAGCCGAACTCGGCTTTGCGTAAGGTTGCCAAGGTGCGTCTCACCAATGGCTTCGAGGTCATCGGCTACATCCCCGGCGAAGGCCATAACCTTCAGGAGCATTCCGTGGTCATGATCCGCGGCGGCCGCGTGAAGGACTTGCCCGGCGTCCGCTATCACATTCTCCGCGGTGTCCTCGATACCCAGGGTGTCAAGAACCGTAAGCAGCGCCGTTCGAAGTACGGCGCGAAGCGTCCGAAGTAAGGGAAGATTTCACCATGTCCCGTCGCCATCGTGCAGAAAAGCGTGAGATCATTCCGGATCCGAAGTTCGGTGATCTCGTCGTGACCAAGTTCATGAATGCCATCATGTATGATGGCAAGAAGTCGGTTGCCGAAAAGATCGTCTATGACGCTTTCGACACCATCGAAGCCAAGGCCAAGCAGAGCCCGATCACGGTGTTCCAGACGGCCTTGTCGAATGTCGCTCCGGCGATCGAAGTTCGCTCCCGCCGCGTCGGTGGTGCGACCTATCAGGTCCCGGTCGAAGTTCGTCCGGAGCGCCGCCAGGCTCTCGCCATCCGTTGGATCCTCAGCGCGGCCCGTAACCGCAACGAGAAGACCATGGAAGAGAAGCTGTCGGGCGAGCTGCTCGACGCCTCCAACAACCGCGGCAACGCCGTGAAGAAACGCGAAGACACGCACCGGATGGCCGAGGCCAACCGCGCCTTCTCGCATTACCGCTGGTAAGGCAGGAAGCAGGATCGAGGATCACACGATGGCCCGTACGCACGCGATCGAGGACTACCGCAATTTTGGTATTATGGCGCACATCGACGCCGGTAAGACCACGACGACCGAGCGGATCCTTTACTACACCGGTAAGTCCCACAAGATCGGCGAAGTCCATGACGGCGCCGCCACGATGGACTTCATGACCCAGGAGCAGGAGCGCGGCATCACGATCACGTCCGCCGCGACGACCGCTCTGTGGGCTGGCAAGCGCCTGAACATCATCGACACCCCCGGCCACGTCGACTTCACCATCGAAGTCGAACGCTCGCTGCGCGTGCTTGACGGTGCCGTCTGCGTGCTCGACTCCAACCAGGGCGTCGAGCCTCAGACCGAGACTGTCTGGCGCCAGGGTGACAAGTACAAGGTTCCGCGTATCGTCTTCGCCAACAAGATGGATAAGACGGGCGCTGACTTCTACAAGTGCCTCGACGACATCGTGAAGCGCCTCGGCGCCAAGCCGATCGCCATTCAGCTGCCGATCGGTTCGGAGTCGAACTTCAAGGGCGTCATCGATCTCGTTCGCATGAAGGCCGTGATCTGGTCGGGTGAATCGCTGGGCGCCGAATTCGACGCCAACCTGCCGATCCCGGAAGACATGGTCGAGAAGGCCAACGAGTACCGCAACATGCTCATCGAAGCTGCTGTGGAACTCGATGACGACGCTCTCGCCGCCTTCTTCGACGGCCAGGAGCCGGACGAAGCAACCCTGAAGCGCCTGATCCGCAAGGCCGTCCTTACCGGCGCCTTCTATCCCGTGCTTGCTGGTTCTGCCTTCAAGAACAAGGGCGTGCAGACGCTTCTTGATGCCGTGGTCGACTATCTGCCGTCGCCGGTGGACGTGCCCGCCATCAAGGGCATCGACCCCAAGACCGAAGAAGAAGTCGAGCGCAAGTCCTCGGACGCCGAGCCGCTTTCGCTCCTTGGCTTCAAGATCATGGACGACCAGTATGGCGTCCTGACCTTCTGCCGCATCTACTCTGGCAAGCTCGAGAAGGGCGTTTCGCTGCTCAATTCGAGCCGTGAGAAGAGCGAGCGCGTTGGCCGCATGGTGCTCATGCACGCCAACAACCGCGAAGAAATCGCTGAAGCCTATGCCGGCGACATCGTCGCCTTGGTCGGCCTCAAGGATACCCGCACCGGCGACACGCTGTGCGACCCCGCGCATCCGGTCATCCTGGAGCGCATGGAATTCCCTGAGCCGGTCATCGAGATGGCGATCGAGCCCAAGACCAAGGCCGACCAGGAAAAGATGGCGCTGGCGCTGATCAAGCTCGCTTCGGAGGATCCGTCCTTCCGCGTGTCGACCGATCAGGAATCCGGCCAGACCATCATCAAGGGCATGGGCGAACTGCATCTCGACATCAAGGTCGACATCCTGCGTCGTACCCACAAGGTCGAGGTCAATGTCGGCGCGCCGCAGGTGGCCTTCCGCGAGAAGATCACCAAGCGGGCCGAGATCGACTACACCCACAAGAAGCAGACCGGCGGTACCGGCCAGTTCGCTCGCGTCAAGTTCGTCGTCGAGCCGAACGAGCCCGGCAAGGGCTTCGAGTTCGAGTCGAAGATCATTGGCGGCTCGGTGCCCAAGGAATACATCCCGGGCGTCGAAAAGGGCCTCAATTCGGTTCTCGGTGCGGGCATCGTTGCCGGCTTCCCGGTCGTCGACGTCAAGGTGACGCTGATCGACGGTGCCTTCCACGAAGTCGACTCGTCGGCCCTGGCCTTCGAAATCGCTTCGCGTGCGGCCTTCCGTGAAGCCCTGCAGAAGGGCGGTTCGGTTCTGCTCGAGCCGATCATGAAGGTCGAGGTCGTGACTCCGGAAGAATACACCGGCTCGGTCATCGGCGATCTCAACTCCCGGCGTGGACAGATCCAGGGTCAGGACATGCGCGGCAACGCGAATGTCGTGAACGCCATGGTTCCGCTCATGAACATGTTCGGCTACGTCAACCAGCTGCGTTCCTTCACCCAGGGCCGCGCCAGCTACACGATGCAGTTCGATCATTACGAACAGGCGCCGTCCAACGTCGCTGCTGAAATCCAGGCGAAGTACGCCTGATCCCCTTGATTTGAGTTTCATCCGCCGTTTCGGCGACAGGTGAAGGAGGCCCCGATGGCCAAAGAGAAATTTGAACGCAATAAGCCGCACTGCAACATCGGCACGATTGGTCACGTTGACCATGGCAAGACGTCGCTGACTGCGGCGATCACGAAGGTTCTTGCCGAGACGGGCGGTGCGACGTTCACGGCGTATGACCAGATCGACAAGGCTCCGGAAGAGAAGGCTCGCGGCATCACGATCTCGACGGCGCACGTCGAGTACGAGACCAAGAACCGCCACTATGCTCATGTCGACTGCCCCGGCCACGCCGACTACGTGAAGAACATGATCACGGGTGCGGCGCAGATGGACGGCGCGATCCTGGTCGTGTCGGCTGCCGACGGCCCGATGCCGCAGACCCGCGAGCACATCCTCCTGGCCCGCCAGGTCGGCGTTCCCGCGCTGGTGGTGTTCCTGAACAAGGTCGACATGGTCGATGATCCGGAGCTTCTGGAGCTGGTCGAGCTCGAAGTTCGCGAGCTTCTGTCGAAGTACGAGTTCCCCGGCGACGACATTCCGATCACCAAGGGTTCGGCGCTGATGGCGCTGGAGAACAAGTCTCCGGAGATCGGCCATGACGCCATCCTGGCCCTGATGCAGACGGTTGACGACTACATCCCGCAGCCCGAGCGCCCGATCGACCAGCCCTTCCTGATGCCGGTCGAAGACGTGTTCTCGATCTCGGGCCGTGGCACCGTGGTGACCGGCCGTGTCGAGCGCGGCATCGTCAAGGTCGGCGAGGAAGTCGAGATCGTCGGCATCCGCGCCACCCAGAAGACGACCGTCACCGGCGTCGAGATGTTCCGCAAGCTGCTGGACCAGGGCCAGGCCGGCGACAACATCGGCGCGCTGCTGCGCGGCACCAAGCGTGAGGACGTGGAGCGCGGCCAGGTGCTGTGCAAGCCCGGCTCCGTGAAGCCGCACACCAAGTTCAAGGCCGAAGCCTACATCCTGACCAAGGAAGAGGGCGGCCGTCACACGCCGTTCTTCGGCAACTACCGTCCGCAGTTCTACTTCCGCACGACGGACGTGACGGGCGTGGTGACGCTGCCGGAAGGCACGGAGATGGTGATGCCGGGCGACAACATCGCCATGGAAGTCAACCTGATCGTGCCGATCGCCATGGAAGAGAAGCTGCGCTTCGCCATCCGTGAAGGCGGTCGTACCGTCGGCGCCGGCGTCGTCGCCGCCATCATCGAATAAG
>NZ_JBQEPH010000055.1:0-18570 GCF_052045555.1 Labrys sp. 22185
AACGGGGCGGGGAAATCCACTCTGCTGCGGCTGATTGCGGGGACGGAGATGCCCAATGGCGGCAAGATCCGCCGCTCCGTCCGCATATCCTGGCCGATCGGATTTGGAGGCGGCTTTCATCCCGCCATGTCGGGCCGCGAGAACGTGCATTTCGTCGCCAGGGCCTATGGCGCCGACATCGCCAAGGCAGCCCGCTTCGTGGAGGATTTCTCCGAACTCGGCGACTATCTCGACGTGCCCATCAAGACCTATTCTTCCGGCATGGCGGCCCGACTTGCCTTCGCCCTGTCGATGGCGATCGAGTTCGACGTCTATCTCATCGACGAGATCATCGCCGTCGGCGATGCCAAGTTCCAGCTGCGCTGCCGCCAGGCCTTCGACGAGCGGCGCAAGAATGCCGGCCTCATCGTGGTCTCTCATTCGATGGGGACGATCTCGACCTTTTGCGACCGAGGCGGCGTCCTGGCGGATGGCCGGCTGACCATGTACCCGAACGTGCCCGACGCCATTGCCATGTACAACCGTTTGAACCGCTGACGGATCGATGAACGATATCCAGACTGAAATCGACGATCGGCAAAGCAGATCGATCGAACGCGTGCGGTCCGTCTCGAAGGCGCTGTCCGATGCCTCGCGTCGTGCCCGTTTCTCCAGCCGGTCCAAGCAGGCCTTCTATGGGGCACAGGGCCTGCGCCGACGGGCGCGCGAGCGCATTATCCGCCTGGTTCTGCTCGTTCTCGTCGTGGTTCTGCCGAATATCGCGTCGATAGCCTATTTCGGCTTCATTGCTTCCGACCAGTATGAATCGATCGCCAAATTCACGGTCTCCAGCGGTGCCCTGCCCAAGATGGACGATCTCGGCTCGGCTACCGGCCTGCCGCCGATCGCGATCGTGCAGGATACGATGATCGTGGTGTCCTATGCCGAAAGCCAGGCCCTGGTGGCCAAGCTGCAGGACTCCATCGATCTGCGTAAATATTACAGCTCGGACAAGATCGACCGTTTCTCCCGTTTCAATGCGGCGTTGCCGATCGAGAAATTCACGAATTATTGGACACGGCGCTCCTCGGCTGCAGTGTCCATGCCGTCCGGTATCGTCACGCTTCGCGTGCGGGCGTTCAGCGCCGCGGATGCGAAGACGATCGCGACCGCAGTGATCCAGCAATGCGAGGCAATGATCAACCAACTCAACGAGCGCATGTTCAAGGACACCGTCTCGGCGTCGGAACGAGATCTGCAGCTGGCCGGGGAGGCTCTCAAGACCACGCGCGTCGCCTATGAGAAGGCCCGTAACGCGGAAGGGGTCTTCGACATCAAGGAAGAGAGCAAGAATCTGGGCACGCTCCTGACCCAGCTCGAGGGCCAGTTGCTGACGATGCAGTCAGAATATGCGACCCGCTCGGCCTATGTTGCCGCCGATGCGCCCCAGATGCGCCTGGCGGCCCAGCGGATCGCCTCGCTCAAGGAGCAGGTGAAGGGCGTGCAGAACCGCATCACCACGATGCAGCAGCAGGGCGACAAGGGCGCCCTGTCCCAGAAGCTCAGCCTCTTCGCCAATCTCGATCTCGAGCAGAAGATCGCGGAAAAACGCTATGCCCAGGCCTCGATCAGCCTGAACATGGCGCGCATCTACAGCGAACGTAAAATGCTCTATCTGCATACCGTGGAAATGCCGGCCGAGGCCGAGGAACCGCGTTATCCGCGCCGCTGGCTCAGTATCGGCGTGGTCCTGCTGGGTTCGATCCTGGCTTGGTTCATCTGTATCGGCCTGGTCGGGGTCATTCGTCGCCGGCTGACTTGAGACGTGCCATTGCGCTGCGTTCAGCGCAGCGCAGCGCAATGGCACGATAGAGATCCGCCAGTTCGCGACCCTGGTCTGCAGCCCTGCGCAGGAGGCCTTGTGCTGGAGGGGATCCGGCCCGCCATGCCTCGGGATTGGCGTTCATCGCCCCCAGGATCTCGGTGAGCGCCGCATCGCTGGAGACATCGATGACCACGCCTTGCTCGGGCAGGCGGATGCATTCGCCGATCGCTCCCCTGTCGGAGGCCACCACGTGCAGGCCCAGCGAGGCCGCTTCGCGGGCGACCAGGCCGAAGCTCTCCGGCCAGACCGAAGGGGCGAGTGCGACGGCAGTGGGATCAAGGTGATATTTTTCGGCACTTTGAGCCTGTCGGTGGTGTGCCATCCCCTTGTGACTGGCCTCATCGAGATGGATCTGCATAGCGCCAGTGTCGGCATAGAGCATGGCCGGGCCCGCCGCAATGCGGCGTGCCGGACAGATGGCACCGAACAGATAGGCGCTCTGGTAGTGCTGATCCGCCGGCTGGTGCGGCCGGGCGCGATGTGGGAGAAACCAAGCCGATGCAGAAGGTCGCCCACACTGCGCTCTTGGTAGACGACGCCGAATTGTTCCTCGATCACCCGTTTGAGATCGATCCGGTGCCAGCGCACCACCCCGTCCTTGGCCGGGGCCGGCCCCGTCTCCACGATCTCGGTCAGGGCCGACAATTGCGAAGTATTTTGCGCACCCGGCTGGGCTGAAGAGGTCGAAGATCGAGCCGACTGTGTCCCATAGGGCATTGGCTCCTTTCGGCCTTTGGCCGTAGCAGCGCCTTGAGTTTGGAGAACGCATTTTCAATTGGTTGAAGTCGGGGCTGCAGGGTGGCAGGTAGAGCAGGCTCGCACCTGCCGTCTCGATCGCATTACGCACGCCGGCGGCCTTGTGAGCCGGCAGGTTGTCCATCACGACAACGTCGTTGGGCTCAAGGGTCGGGACCAGGACTTGCTCGACATAGGCAAGAAATACGTTGCCGTTCATGGCGCCGTCATAGACGAAGGGCGGGGTCATTCCGGTCAACCGCAGCGCGCCGGTGAAGGTGGTCGTTTTCCAATGATGGGGTGGACGCCCCCAACGTCATCGATGTGCCAAAGTGATGGTGTTTCAGCGCCACAGAGGAGAGTGTCCGTGACAAATGTTAGCATGATCGGCCTGGATCTGGCCAAGAATGTCTTCCAGGCCCACGGCGCGGATACCGCCGGTGCGCCGCAAAAAGCTGCGGCGTGAACAGGTTCTGAGTTTCTTCGCGGCTCAGCCGCCTTGCCTCGTTGCAATGGAAGCTTGCCCCGGCGCTCACTATTGGGGCCGTGAGATTGGCAAGCTCGGTCACGAAGTGAGGCTGATCGCACCAGCCTATGTTAGGCCGTTCGTGAAGCGTCAGAAGAAAGACGCGGCCGACGCTGAGGCGATCTGCGAGGCGGCTCAGCGCCCAACGATGCGCTTCGTGGCCATGAAGAGCGAGGCCAAACAGGCCTCGGCCGTGATCTTTCGGACCCGTGACGTACTGGTCAATCAGCGCACACAGCTGATCAATGCAATCCGTGGTCACCTGTCCGAGTATGGCCTGATCGCGCCACAAGGCCCCTTCCACGTCGAGCGATTGGTCGCTCAGATCGAGGATCCCGCTTCAGATCTTCCGCAAGCGGCTCGCAGCTGTCTCGTCATACTCGTTGATGCACTCCGCCATCTCCAGGAGCAAACCACAGCACTCGATGCCGAGATTGCCACGCGGTCCAAGACCGACGACGTTGCTCGCAGGCTGATGACGGTTCCTGGCATCGGGCCACTGATCGCCACCGCGATTGAGGCGCTGGCACCGCCAGCGGAGGCGTTCCGCTCGGGTCGAGATTTTGCGGCCTGGGTCTGTCTGACGCCGGTGCAGCGCTCGACCGGTGGCAAGGAGCGTCTCGGCCGCACCTCACGCATGGGCGAGCGGACGTTGCGGCGTCTCCTTATCATCGCCTCAAGCGTAGTCGTGCGCTGGGCCAGGCGAAAAGGTGTGCCGGCCGGTTCGTGGCTCGGCCGCATGTTGGCCCGCAAGCCACCAATGCTGGTGATCGTGGCGCTGGCCAACAAGAATGCGCGTGTCGCCTGGGCGCTGCCGACGAAGGGTGGAGTTTACCGAGCTCCGGTCGCCACCGCATAAGCGTGGCGGGCTTGAGGCTGTCGGGGGTGAGGAGGTCGAAGGATAGGTATGGCGCAACGTCGGTGAGGTGGGGTCAGGAGAGCCAGGCCCATGGTAAGCGCTTCGAGCGCGTTCCAGTGATGTGGTCCCGACCCTCGCACTCCCATACGGGCCCGCGGCCATGAGCTTGCCGCATCAGAGGCCGGACACATGGCAGCACCCGATCACGCGCAAGCGCCCGCCTTGAGATTCTTCTTGCATCCGAAGGGGCGTCCACACATGCCCGCGAGGAATACCGGCCCGGCAACGTTCGCCGCGCGGGGCACGGCCGCGCAAGCGGGCCATCTTCGTCGACAGCCCCGTCTCGTCGATGAAAACGAGCCTTGCCGGATCGAGATCGAGTTGACCGTCGAACCAAGCCTGGCGGCGTTTCAGGATGTCGGGCCGATCCTGCTCCAGTGCATGTGCGGACTTTTATGGAATGGCCCGCCCCTCCTTCCGGTGCCGTAGTGTCACCGGTGGTTCAGGAGGAGGAATTGGATATGGCTGTGACGACAATTACCGTTCTGGGGATCGACCTTGGAAAGAACGTGTGCAGCGTGGTGGGCCTCGACGAGTCCGGCGTGGTGGTGATGCGGCGTAAGGTCAAGCGCGAGACGCTTGTCGCCATGGCGGAGAAGCTACCGCCATGCGTCGTTGGGATGGAGGCCTGCTGCGGTGCACATCATGTGGGGCGAGTGTTCGCGGCCCACGGTCACGACGTCCGCTTGATGTCGCCAGAATATGTGCGGCCTTATGTCAAGGCACAGAAGAATGATGATCGAGACGCCGAGGGGATCGCGGAAGCTCACGGATCTCCCGCTCCTGCGCCTTCAACTTCTCGGCGACATCGGCCGGGATACCTGACCGGACACCACTATGGAGCTCGGCCTTCTTCACCCATTCCAGCAACGTGTGCGCCGGGCCGCCGATCTTCGTGGCGATCGATTGTACCGCTGTCCAGCGCGAGGAGTGTTCGCCCTCGTGCTCCAGCACCATCCGCACCGCCCGTTCCCGCACCTCGGTTGAGAATTTGTTCGTCGTCTTGCTCGTCGCTGATTTGCTCGTTATCGCTCCATCCTATTTGGAAGTTGGAGCTTCCGACAAACCCGGGGCGGTTCAGATCGCAATACACCAGCGAGCAGTTCCAGCGCCCGATGGCTGATCACGGCATCACCTGCTCAATGAGTCGGTCGGGCAACGTCTGGGACAATGCTGCGATGGAAAGCTTCTTCTCGTCGCTGAAAACTGAGCGCACGGCCCGCAAGATCTACAGGAGGAGGGATGACGCCAGGGCGAACGTGTTCGATTACATCGAGCGCTTCTACAACCCTCGGCGACGGCACTCGACATTGGGATATATGAGCCCTGTCGAGTTCGAGGAGAAAGCTATGTTAGCTTAATCTGGTGTCCGAAAAACCGGCAGCAGGCCATTTCGAAACAGCGTTGGGTGGGGGGAATCTTAGGAAAAACCCCTAGCCCGAGGGCCAGGGGGCGCCGAATTCGACAGCTAGTCATACAGCTTACCAGCCGGGCGGAGAGAGATCAGGGTGCACCCGGCCCGCGCAAAATAACGCTTCGAATTTGAAGGGCAATTCGTCCATTCGGAGTTGGTCATCTAAAACATCACCGCCTTGCCTAAAGCTTGCTTCCAAATCACTGCAGGCGACAACCTGCAGATCGCCATGTCGTGCGTATTAGGCCTTCCGCCCACCTAGAGCGTGTCCTGCGATCGATGAATCGATTGTGATGTGACAGGTGGCTTGTGAGCTGATTCAACATCTGCCTTGTCGTGTTGCCTCAGCTAATTTTGTTACTGAATGCCACAGTAAGGATGTTATCGGCTCCGGCACCCGCACGTGCGGGTGCCGGAGCGACACATGGCACCTGAACACTGATTTCGCCGATGAGCTGTTGCACCGCTTGTTGGCGCCACGCCCTTACTCGCTGTCGCTGGTCGTTGAATACTCCGCAAATGTGGGCATCGAAAATTCCCTAGCTGGCGCACCCGCCCACAGGTCCGGAGCGCTCCTCGAGACATCGTGCCATCTCCTCCCAATGGTCCTTGAAGATATCGGGACGTCGACCCCGTGGTTTGTCGCTTAGCCGACGATACGTCTTGGGCCCGATGGCTACGCTACGTGCGCGAGCCGCTTGGCGCCAGCGATTGATGCGGCGGAGGAGCGTATTGTATCGCTTGCGGGTAAATCGCCCTGGAAACTGGATGCACAGCTCTTCGAAGAGGTGCATGGCGTTGATATTAGGGAACTCCTCCAGTCGACGGCACACGATCGGTCACACCATGTGGAGCGCCTGGATACGGGCTTGGCCGGGCTCGGCGTAGACCGGCTTCAGCTTCTCCGCGATTTTCACCAGTGTTACGACAGGAGCGGGTGGAGTCCCCTGTTCGAACGCCGGCGTCTCAACGACGGTTTGGGTTGAGACCCTCTGCAGACTTCGCAGATATCGCGGCTTGGCTTCGATGGAGAACGTTGGACGGATCTCGCCCCCATGCCAGGCACTCGACAGGCTTGCGACGAACGCGGCCAGGTCGGGCGGCTCGGACGTCGTTGGAGGTAATGTGTCGCCATCGGCCAGTGCCGCCAGATAGGCCTGTACAGCACGCATTTCCTTCAAAAGCTTCAGCGGATCGAGGTCGGCGGCGATCTCGTGCAATTTGCTCTTGGCGGCCATCGGAATATCCTGCGCCTGCAGGAGACGCTCGCAGGGGGTCTGTGGTGGATGATAGCGCTTGGCGACATTTGCGCCGTCACAGTGCTTTTCGGCCAGTTTGAAGGAGGGCTGGAAGAAGTTCACGAACAGCCTGGAGGACCCATACAGGCGCGTGATCGCCCTGGCCGCCGCCAAGCCTTCAAAGCGCCTGTAGCCCAGGAGCTTGCGTATGACGGCGCCATTCTTCTGCTCTATCCACGCTTGGTCATTCTTGCGGTAAGGCCGCGAGCGGGTAAGTTCGATGCCGTGGCCGAGGCAATATTCGATCAGCCGGTTGTTGACGAACTCACCGCCATTATCCACGTCCAGGGCCCTCAGGGCAAAAGGCAAGCTCAGGCGAATGCGCTCAAGTGTCTCGACCACGCGGATACCTTCTCGAACAACGATGGGTGCCGCCTCCGTCCATCCGCTGGCGATATCGGTCAGAATCAGGCTGTGAACGTAGCTGCCGCGGTTGACCTGCCCGCAATGAGCCACCAGATCCATTTCCATGCTGCCGGGAAGCGGCTCGTTCCAGTCAGCAAAGGTGCGCATTTTGATGCGCCGTCGCGGTTCCGGCACGGCCCTTGGTCGCTTCTGCACACGCCCCGCCCGCTTCGGTGCCTGAAGCAACCGATCGACGGTCACGGCGCTCATCGACAGAATCTTGGCGCGTATCTCCGCCTCGAGTTTTAAATGGCCGTCGCGCTCCAACGCTGGCAATAGAAGGGGCAGCAGTGCCTTCAAGCGTTTGCCGCAAACTCGGTCTGAAGCCTCCCACAGAACAATCAGGGCAGCCCGGGCGGCCTCGTCATAAAGCGATGCGCGTTGACGGGTCTGCCGGCCCTTCGGCTCCAGCGGGCTGTTCAGGACACGGATGGCCGACTTTTCGTGGTAGCCCGTCGCCGCAACGAACTCCGCCAAGATCGTGCGCTTGTCCTTAGCTGCTGCGGCCGCATAGCGATCCCGCACGACATCGGCAAGTTCCATGCGCATGGCATGCGTCATCTTCGTCTTCATGATCCCTCCCTCTCAGTGGAGGCATCTTGGCGGCATAGGAGTTTGCCGGTAACATTTAGCTGAGGCAACGACCCCCACTCGGTAACATCGTCATTGAGGCAATGCGACATGCCTTGTGGGAGAGGTTGATGATGGGAAGAGGTCTGAGCAGGGATTTATGGTCTCGGGTGTTTAAGGCCTCAGCTGAAGGCATGTCGGTGCGTCAGGCTGCCGCACGGTTCGGTGTCGGCGTTTCGAGCGCGATCCGATGGATAGCACGAGCGAAGGTAGGCGGCTCGGCGGCCGGGCCGTAACCGCTCCTCCAGCCTCGATGTGCATGAAGCCTTCATTGTCGGGCTGATTGAGGAACGCAAAGACATCACGCTCAACGAGATGGTGCAACGGCTGGAGACCGAGCAATCGGTCGGGATCAGCCGCAGTGCCCTGAGCGCCTGGCTTCGTGGCCATGGCTGGACGTTCAAAAACGTATAGCCCGCCCCGTCTGCAAGGGGTTCTTGGGATCGCCTTGATCAGTCTGCTTCAACGTATCCGGCTTCGGAGATCCTTCTCCCTGCCAAGATGGAGATACGCGCGCCCAGGTCCTCACAAAAGTCTCGGCGTGGAGCGCCTTTTTTGAACCAGGATTCCCGAGCGCCGTTCGACTGTCATGCCATCTCGTCTTTTACCCTCTCGCAAACCTGTTTGGTCGATCGGCGCTTTCGCGCCAGCGCACAAACCGGTTGTAGCAGGTGGTCGGCGGGCCATAGCGCTCCGGAACCTCCGCCAGGGCGAACCCGTTCGAAACCGCCAGAGGATGCCATTCAACACCCGCCGGTCATCGGCTCGGGGCACGCCACCGGGCTTGTTGGGCAACAACGGCGAGATGATTGACCATTCGTAGTCGGTGAGTTCGTAGCGACGACGCGTCAAAAAGGCCTCCTATTTGGAAGCCTTGAATCACAGTCGCCCATAAACGACCAGATATTTTATGAGTTTACGCCGTAGTAGGCTCGCAGGAGATAGTTAGCCCCTTGCATTGCAAGAACATGATTCTGGCCTCCTTCCATCAACGAGACTTGAACATCCCTGAGCAGCTTCTCGATCGGCCGCTGCGTTGCAAGGCCGTTGGCACCGAAGAGTTGAACCGCCTCTGAAATTACTTCGTTGGCAGCCTGTGTCGCCGACACTTTGGCAACGGCGGAGGCGAGCAGGTGAGGCCCGTTCTTCGAAAAATTGTACTCAGCTGCTCGTCGCACCGTCGCCCGGGCGATCTCCAGTTTGCGCCACATCTCGAATAGCCGCCATCTGGTGAGCTGGTGCTCAACGAGCGGCACACCACCCTGGCTTCGCTTCCGCGCGTAATCAAGTGCATAGTCGAAGGCCGCCCTGGCCATCCCTGTGGCAATAGAACCGATATCCATCGCTCCATAGGTCAGAAGGCTGAAGAACGACGCATGGTATTCGTCTCGTCCCGCGACGAGATAGTCCAGAGGCACCCTGACATTGTCAAAAGCGATACTGCCGGTCGGCAGTGTGCGCTGTCCAAGCTTGCTGTTGGCCGGGCTCCTTGAAATGCCGGGCTGGTTCAGGGGAACGAACACCGCAGCACCGAAAACACTGCCGTTTGGCCTCCAGGTCCCTTCACCATAGTCGGCCGGGCAATGAACCAGCGCGCATTCCGCGATCGGTGCGCAGGCAATCCAGTCGGAGGAACGGCCATTCAGCACGATGCCGTCCGACCCGACTTCGACCCTCAGGCTCCCCTCGGCCTGCCGCGAACCAGCGGCCAATTCGAAGCCCTCATAGTCAATCGTATCAGAACCTCGGTCTGCCTGGGTGGCAACCCAACAGCCTCGCAATCCCGCAAATTTCTCTATGAGTTCGGGATTGCCGCTGGCGCGAGCGGCGGCAGCAGGCATCTTGGTGATGAATGCTGCCACGGCCAGCCCGGCGTCGCCATATCCGAATTCTTCGAAAACAATCGGAACGATGCGTTTGAGCCGGTCTGCGCCAAGTTCGGTGAGAACGGAGCGAGTGACTCCAAGTGCTTCGAACCGGGCAAAATACTCCCAAATGGGAGAGCTGTCCTGGATCACCTGATCCGGCGTCATAACGTCGAGTTTGGCCGCGATTGGCCTCATTACTTCGATCGCAAATCGCTGAACCTTCAGCTGGATCGCCTTTTCAGCCTCATCGAGATCTCCATCGAGCCCTGTCGCTTCCAGAAATGGATTCTTTACTTCCTTGACAGCGAACACTTTTGCCTCTGCTTTGATATTGGATGGATCGAGAAAGAAGGGTTCCGATCGCTGGTGTCGAGATTGTCCATCCTCTCCGTTCGATCAGCCAGCCGCTAAGAAGGGCAGAGACTGTGCGAGAGGCTTTGCTGCCCCAAGGAAGCCGGCCACGGCCTCGACGGCGGGAGATCGCATGATCGAGAAGTGATCGCAGTCGAAGCCCAGGATTCTCACCGGCCCGTTGGTGAGAGCCCGTAGCCGGCGGACCGCCGCTTCGGAACTCTCGGTTTTCTCGGTACGGAGGGCGAGTGCGTAGAAGACAGGCGCTCGAACGGGCCGCGGTCGATGTCCGGCCAGCGCGGCGACGTTCGCCGCATGGATCCGATATATGCGCGCCACCGTGGTGGGATCGGCGACGGAACGAAGACGACTCAGGCCATGTCCTTCGTCGAAAATAGCCTTGAATTCGGGATGGGCGACCATCCGTTCGAGAACGCTGTCATCCTCGGCCTTGCCCACTGCGTCGATCAGGCGGCGAACCTGGCGAGTGTGGATATCATCCGGCAGGGGACTATCGATGGCCACCAGCCCCGCGAAGCGTGCACCCTCATCCTCCCATTGGGCTGTCATCTCCTGGGCAACGGCCCCCCCGAAGGACCAGCCTCCCACGATGTCCGGCACTGAGCCCGCCGCATCGACAATGGCCCGGCGATACAATTGTGCCAACGTCCCCAATGAGCGGTGGTGGATATCGTTCGCCTCGGCCTCCGGATGCCGGACACCGACGATCCGGGCATCACCGGGCCATGCCGCGGCCAGATCGCGGTAGCAAAGGACATCTCCCCCAACCGGGTGGATCAGCCCTATCAAGGGGCCGGGGCCTTCCCGAAGCATGGTCACGTGGCAGGCAGTATCCATCGGCCGGACCAACGGAATCGGCTTGGCGCCGGCCTCCACCGGTGCGAATGCTGCCGGGGCCTGGACTGGCTCGTTCCCCGAATAAAAGGCAGCGATACTCCGCAACGTGGCAATGGAGGCAAACCAGCCCAGCGGAACAGCCGATCCGAAGGCTTGCCGCAGGCGTGCTCGAATCGCGGTGAGCGCCAGCGAGTCCAGGCCGAGTGCGACGAGCGCAATGTCGGTATTGGCATCCACTTTGTCGCCGATGATTGGACGCACCGTCTCCACCACCAAGGCAAGTATGTCAGCGGTCGGTGCGCTCACCGACGTCGCCGCCGGAACCTCGCTCGGCTGCTTGCCGTCAGTCACCGTGAGTAGCTGCCGATGATCCGCCAGCAGCGGAAGTCCGATGGCCGGCAACTCGATGTGCTTCAGGTCGAAGGCGTAGGTCGGTGCTTCGACAGGACAGGGTTGGCCGCCATAGAGGCGGGTCCAGTCCGGGGAGCGACCTGTGCAGTACAGCCGTGCGCAAGCGTGGACAAAGCCGTCGGGTTCGGGATCCTCGTCGCCACCGGGGCCGTCGCAGAGTGAAGAGATTGCCGCCGTCCAATTGCCGGACGCCGACTTCGCCAGATTGGACAGGGCCTTGCCGGTTCCCACCTCGAGAAAGATGACGTCTTCCTTAACGACGACATCGAGCGCCGCCTGGAACCGCACCGGCTGCTCAACCATGTCGACCCAGTAATCGATGGTGGCGACTTCTTCGCCGGCAGGGCGCCCGGTGACCGTTGAGATCATCTCGATTTCAGGCGCTTGGAGTCTGATCGGAGCCAGCGCCTCGCGCAGCGGCGTCAGGATGGGCGCCAGCAGCGGCGAATGGCCGGGCGTATCGTAGGTCGGGACCCGCGCCACGCGGATGTCTTGATCGGTCAACCACCGCTCGGCCTCAGCAATGGCCTGAGGCGTGCCGCTCAGTACGGTCTGCTCTGGCGCATTGATCGCAGCGATGAACAGGTCTGCGCCGAGCGGATACAATGTCTCCAGCCGGTCGGCGCCGGCTGCCGCCACCAGCATTGCGCCGGGCGGGCGCAGCGTCTCGAACAGCCGGCCGCGCGCTTCCACGGCTTTGAGGCCGTCGTCCAGTGACATGACGCCGGCGATGACCGCCGCCGCATGCTCGCCCAACGAGTGCCCAATCACCACGTCAGGGCTGACACCGAGCCTGATCCAGGTACGGGCCAAAGAGTGCAGAACGACGAAATGTGCGAGCTGGCCGGGATCGTGGCGGGCGCGGCGAGGATCGCGGTCGAGAATGGCCCGCTGCACCTCGGTGGCTACGTTTGGAGCCAAGCGCGCGAGGCAATCGTCGACGGCCGACCGGAAGATCGGGTTGTCGCGATACAGACCGCCGCCGACACCGGGCCGCCAGCCGCCTTGCCCGGGGAAGAGGAACGCCAGCCGCTGCTTCCGCCCCACCGTGCCGGCATGCCACAGGCCGGACGACGACACGCCGGCTCTATAGTCTCGCAGTACCGCTGCCATTCCATCGTGTGTGGTGCCGACCAATGCCACCCGATGATCCCAATGTTCGCGCCGAACGCTTGCCGTATAGCAAAGTTCGCGCAACCCTGATCCAGATTGGCCCAAGGCTTCCTCATGAGCGGCTGCAAGCCGGACTAAAGCCGCTTGCGATCGCGCCGAGATCGTCAGCACCCGCATCCGGTCCGGCTGTTGCGTCGACTTGGCCGGTGGAGCCGGTGCGATCACGGCGTGAGCATTGGTGCCACTGATGCCGAAGGCACTCACCGCCACCAGGCAGCCTTCGGCGGGCAGGTCGCAGCCAGTCTTCGACACCACCATTCCGGCTCCTTCCCAGCGGAACCGCGGATTGGGCGTGTCGAACCCCACCTGGGGCGGCACGTGCCGGTGACGCAGCACCAGTATCGCCTTGATTAGACCGGCGATACCTGCGGCTCCTTCGAGGTGTCCGATTTGAGATTTCACGCCGCCCACGAGCAGTGGCGAGCGGCGCGGCACGTCGCGGCTGTAGGTGTTTCGCAGCGCCGAAAGCTCTATCGGATCGCCGAGCGGCGTGCCGGTGCCATGGGCCTCGACATAGGCGACATCGTCCGGGCCGACACCGGCTCGAGCCAGTGCTTGCCGGATTACGGCTTCCTGGGCTGCGCCACTCGGAGCCGTGAAGCCATTGCTGGTGCCGTCGTTGTTGACGGCGGATCCGACGAGCAGCGCCTCGATCCGGTCCTTGTCCGCCATCGCGTCGCTGGCCCGCTTCAGCACGACCATACCGCCGCCCTCGCCGCGAATATAACCATCGGCCCGAGCATCAAAGGTACGGCAGGTGTCGGTTCGCGACATGGCTTGCAGCCGGGCGAAGCCGATCGTCTCTTCGGGCCCGAGGATAAGATTGATACCGCCTGCGATCGCAAGATCGCAGTCGCCGCATCGCAAGCTTTGTGCGGCCAGATGTACAGCCACGAGGGAGGAGGAGCAGGCCGAATCTAAGAAAATCGCCGGGCCCTGCAGCCCAAGTGTAAAAGCGACGCGGCCGACACCAACCGCTCGGTTGGCGCCCAGTTTACCCCAGGCGGTGATACGGTGCCGGTCGCCGGAGGCGACGGTCCGTCGCGCGTAATCGACGTCCCCAGCGGTCAGGAACAGACCGACGCGCTGTCCTCGCAGATCCGAGGGCACGATCCCCGCATGTTCCAGCGCGCTCCAGCACAATTGCAGCATCCAGCGCTGCTGTGGATCCATTTCCAGCGCCTCGGCCAGCGAGATGTGGAAGAATTCGGGATCGAAGGAATAGGGGTCATCGACATAGCCGGCGCGCCGCGAATAGGTCGTCCCCGAACTATCGGGGTCGGGTGAATGCCACGCCTCGATGTCGAAGCGCTCAACGGGCGTTTCACGAATGGCGATCTTGGCGGAAGTAAGAAATGTCCAGAATGCGGTCGGCGTATCGTTGCCACCAGGCAGCTGGAATGCCATGCCAATAATAGCGACGGGATCGACCGGCGTGCTGTGTGTGGGGTGGGTTTCCATCGATCCTGTCTCCCGTTCAGTCCATATCCTCGGGCTAGCCTACCAATTGGCCGCTTCTGCGATCGCCTCTCCTTGCACGGATGCGGCAGTCGCCTTGGTGCGGGTACGCTGCTCAAGCAGAGTGGTCAGATGGCGCGAGAGGGCCTCGACCGTAGGGTAGGTCCACAACAGGGTTTGATCCAATTCGAGCCCGAGTTCGGTTTCGAGGAAATGAGTCAGCTCGACGGCGCTGAAGGAATCGTAGCCGGCCTCCGCGAAAGTTCGACCGGCCGGGGGAGGCTGCAGTCCGCAGCTTGCCGCCCATCCCGCGATCAGGGCCGGAATGGTGTTCCCGCGATCCGCTGAGCTATGCGCCTGAAGGCGATTGCCGGTGATGTGGAGTGGCCTGACAGCCATCGGCGCCGTCTTGGTCGACCGTCCCTGGATCGCCTGCTCCAACTCGCCACGCCGGTAGAGATCGCGGCACAGGACACGCTGGATCTTGCCCGCCGAGGTCTTTGGTACTGTCTCGGGCTTGGTCAGCACCACCTCCATCACCGCCAGTTCGTGCTCCTGGAAGACGGCATCTCGGATCCGAGCGACCAACTCCTCGCGATCTGCCGTCGCCAGCCAGGATCGTTCGATCTCCTGGACCACGACAATCGCCTCGCCATCCTTGTCATCCATCGAGAATACCGCTCCGCCCGCCGGCTTGAGGGCATCGTGCGACTGCTGCACAGTGGCTTCGATATCCTGCGGATAGATGTTTCGGCCACGGATGATCATCACCTCCTTAATCCGGCCGGTGATGTAGAGCTCGTCATTGATAACGATGCCGAGATCCCCCGTGCGGAGGAACGGCCCTTGCCCGTCCGCCAGATAGGCACCGAAGGTTTGCGCAGAGACCTCGGGGCGGCGCCAATATCCCTGCGCCACGCACGGGCCCGACACCCAGATTTCTCCGATCACGCCTTGGGCGCAGGGTTGGTGACTACTGGGATTGACGATCGAGACTCGTTGCGGAAATCTGATCTTGCCCGAGCTGGCAATCGAACGCGAGCCGGGACCCGAGGCTGGGACGATCCGCCCTGAGTCCATGGCCCCGGCATCCACCGAAAGTATCTGGGTGGGATAGCCGAGGTCTCCAACCGACACCATCAGCGTCGCCTCAGCCAGGCCATAGACCGACCGGAATGTTTCCGCCCGGAAGCCGTGGTCACGGTACGCCTCGACGAAGCCGGTTATGGTCGAAGCGCGGATCGGTTCGGCGGCATTGACCGCGGAAGTCCAGCTCGAAAGGTCGAGGCCGTCTCGCTTTTCGGGCGGGATCCTACGCACGCAGAGCTCATAGGCAAAATTCGGCGCCATGCTGATCGTGGCTCGGTACCGGGTGATGGTCTCAAGCCATCGCCGGGGGTTCTGAATCAACGACACGGGTGGCAGCAGCACGCAAAGCGCTCCATCCAGCAGCGATTGCAGGATGTTCCCGATCAGTCCGAGATCGTGGTAGGGTGGCAGCCAGCATACGATGATCGCGTCGAAGCGGAAGCCGCAATAAGGGCCGATCACCGTTGCATTGGCGATCAAGTTGCCGAAGCTCACGACCGTACCCTTGGGTATCCCGGTTGATCCTGAAGTGTATTGCAGGAAGGCCGGGGCATCGGCTGGTGGTCTTTGCCAGTCGATGCCGCGGGGCGAAGCATCTAGGTCGCCTGGGGACAACATTGGAAGCGATGACAGCTCCAGACTGTTGGCGAACCAACTGCTGAGCTTTGGAACCGACGCTTCCTCCGTGAGAATGCAAGCAGCATCGGAGTCCCGGACGATGGAGACCAGGCGATCCCAGGTGGAACGGCCAGGCTTGGCCAGATGGCAGGGTAGGGCAATCACCCCGGCGCGCAGGCAGGCCATGAACGCCACGACAAAGCCTGCGCCAGGTTCGAACAGCATCAGCGCTCGCTGACCAACTAGGCCGCGCTGGACCAGTCCGGCGGCGAAGCGGTCGACTTGCGCGTGAAGTTCGCCATAGTTTAGCCTGAGTTTCTCGACGCCGTCTGTGCCGACGACGACTAGCGCGTCCTTTGCCGGATGGGCCGCGGCTCTTTGGGCCAGAATATCCGAGAACCAGCGATCGTTGGTATTCGCCAGTGGGTCCGTTGCCATCAAAATCTCCTCGCGCCTATAGGAGCCCAACCTCCGAGAGAGGCTGCGCGGCAGTGGAAAATGGCCGGTTCGCGGCAAATGCAAGCTGCCCCGTCTCAGCCGGGTGGGGATGTCGCCGGTCGTCACGGTTTACGTCCGTCTCCCGTCCGGGCGGCGTGAACCAGAACTGCCATGTTCCCCGGAAGGTGTTGGTTGCCAAGCATCTTGACATGAGCCGTCGGTAGTTGGTCCCAGGCGAACACTTCCGAGAGGCATGGGTCAATACGACCCGCCATGACCAGGCGGTTAGCCTCAGCTGCCTGTTTCAGATTGGCAAAGTGGCTACCCTGGATCCGCTTCTGCCGCATCCACACATATCGGGCATCGAAGGTCAGGTCGTAGCCGCTGGTGGCCGCACAGAACACGACCATGCCGCCGCGCTTCACCAGGAAGCTTGAGACCGCGAAGGTGTCCCGCCCCGGATGCTCGAAGACAATATCGACTTCGCCACTATGTCCGCTCGCCTCGCGCACGACGCGGCCGAATTTTTTTACCTTCTCCAGATAGGTCGGGTAGTCGGACGACTGGATTGGTGGTGGACTCCCCCAGCAATCGAACTTCGTCCGGTCGATGGTGGCTACCGCGCCGAGTTTACGGGCATGAGCGGCCTTCGCCCCGCCGGAAACAACGGCGATCGGCCTTGCTCCGACGATCGAGGCAAGCTGGATAGCCATCGATCCCAGTCCGCCGGCAGCGCCCCAGATCAATACGGTCTTTCCGGGCCCCAGAACATGTGGCGCATGGCCAAAGAGCATGCGGTAGGCCGTTGCCAGCACGAGTGCGTAGCAGGCGCTTGCCTCCCAGGTCAGGTGCTGGGGCTTTGGAAGAAGCTGGGCCGCCTGGACTCGCGTGAACTGTGCAAAGGCACCGTACGAGGTCTCGTAGCCCCATATTTTCTGCGTAGGCGAGAGCATTGGATCTCCGCCGTTGCATTCCTCATCGTCGCCGGCAACGTGGCAGCAATGAACGACGACTTCGTCGCCAACGCGCCAGTTACGGACCCCTGGTCCGACAGCCCAGACGATCCCGGACGCATCCGAACCCGCGATATGGAACGGATGATCGTGAAACTCCAGGGGGGATACCGGGTGGCCAAGTGCCGCCCACACCCCATTGTAGTTGATGCCCGCGGCCATGACGAGGACAAGGACTTCATCCTTGCCAATTGCCGGAATATCGACAATTTCGCGTTGAAAGGCGGCCGAAGGGTTGCCATGGCGTTCGCGGCGAATGGTCCAGGCATGCATCTGCTCGGGGACGACACCTCGTGGTATCGTCTGACCTAGGTCGAAAATCCTGCCATTTGCTGATGACCGCGCCGGAGTGCTTCCTTCAGATTGGGCCAACATGACAATATCCCCGATTGATATCGGAAATGCCGGAAGCCTACCTCCGGCAATCGAATGAGGTTTGCCTTTTCAGTATTTATACTTAGCCAAGTGAATAATAATTTCTTTTTGTATTCTATTCTTATAAGTAAAGTTTATGCTATCAATGATATATTATAGAATATCAAATTTGTGGCAAGAGGGGCAATGAAATTTTTATATTGCTTCTGGTTTTGGCGCCAATGAATTGGTTTTCGATTTAGTAAAACTTTATATTATGCATAATATTTATCTAAATTAGTTTTTTATAATTTAATAATATATTATAATTATCACTGATTTTATCAATGTAAATCGTCACAATATGTCTATAAAGAGGCATAAGTTGCGGGTTCATAAGAATATGACTGTCAATTTATTATTTTATTAGTGATCTGCGACGCATCCTCGTTGAATCGAAGCGTTTTGAGCTAAGGATGCCGAGGGTTCATCCAGCGTGGTCGAGCTGCATCTATACCTCGGGCTTCGATAAAGGCATTGATGCCGCCCTTCTGGCGCGGCCGATCCGTGCGATCAAAGCAGCATGACCGGTGCGGGAACTGGCATTCGATCTACCCTGACTTCAGTGAGCTTTGTCGCAAACCCAGACGGGATTGGTGAGGTGCCTCGCGCGGTCCCGGCTGCCGATCTGGCTTTGATGCGCTGGATCGACGAGTTGCATCTGGAATACCCCTTCGTCGGCAGCCGGATGTTGCAGGGGCTTCTCGAAGCCGAGGGCTATGCCGCCGGGCGTCGGCATGTCACCGCGCTGATGAAGCGCATGGGGATCGAGGCGCTCTATCGTCGGCCGAATACCTCGAAGCCTGCACCGAGCTACAAGATCTTCCCATATCTTCTGCGCAAGCTGGCGGTCACGCGCCCCAATCAAGTCCCCCCTCTCGGCGATGCAAGCATCGCCTGCCGGGCAAGGGGGCGATGGATATCACCTACATCCCGATGGCGCGGGGCTTTGTCTATCTCACTGCCGTCGTTGACTGGTTCAGCCGTAAGGTTCCGGCCTGGCGGCTCTCAATCACCATGGATGCCAGCTTCTGCATCGAGGCGGTCGAGGAAGCGATGGCTCACTTCGGCAAGCCTGAGATCTTCAA
>NZ_JBQEPH010000056.1:0-18508 GCF_052045555.1 Labrys sp. 22185
CGAAATGGCGGCCTTTGAACACGCAGAGCTCCTCAAGAAATCGAAGAGGTCCTCATGCCAAAGACAGGTTGCCATTTGGTTTGCGACAAAACCGACCGAAGGCGTGATCCTGATGCCCGTTTGGACTAAACCTCGATGCAGACGCGGTCCTCAAGGGAGCAGCGCCGCATCATTGATCGCGATAGAGGCTGGTATCGTTGCCGATACCGTACTCCACGAGGAGGCCCGTTCGCTGCTTAAAGTCGACGCCCAGCCCTGAGGTCGGATGCTCAAAGCAGGGGCATCCGGAATAGCGACAAGATGCTGAGTTTTGCGTCAGGAAGAATACGCCATTGTCAGCAAACTCGGAGGTGGTATCGATCACCACGAACTCGAAAGATTTGAAGTCGCGGCGATCACCCGTTGTTTATATTTTTCCGAATGGTGTATTTATCTCAATGTAACTTCATTCCACACCCCCATACCAACGGACAACTACAGAAAAAAGGGATGGAGTCGATTGTCTCGAGGCGGGATCGCGAACAAAAACCATACGATTGTCGCGAGAAAGGTCCCCGATCGGCGTATTTATGGACCTTGGCAGGGAACTCGGCACCTTGCGCGCTCGCGGCGGCAGTATTAGACGCCCCTCTCATAGTACCTTCTCTCATGCGCATCCTTTGATTTACATTTGATCTAAACTGTACACTATTGACTATCTTGCGAGAAAGTGCTTTCAATTTCCGGATATCTAGTTGGATATGGAATGTAATTTCAGAATATCCAAGTTGGATCCCCGAAGACACTAACTTGAACCAAGCCATTTTTGGTCCGCTATAGATCAGGAACCAAATTTCTCATCGTCATGTTTTTCAATCAAACCGCAACGGACACTGGGGCGAAACAGCAGAGCGCAAACGATACGTTGGGGTGGCTGGTTCAGTGAGTGCCACGAACTCCTCGGAATTCGCGCCGGTTCCACCTGACTCCCGCCGGTTCGGGCGCCCGCACGTACGCTTCCTCACTAAAGGAGAGTTGAATGGGCCTGAAGGTCTTCGGTCGCATCGATCGGCATGGGCTCGCCGTACTATGGCCGATCTACGGCGAGCTATTGGTCCACTTTTGCGATGACGACCAAACACACTGGTCCTTCGGCTTTAGCGGATGGTTTGAAAAGCACGCTTTGCTTGTTGAGGCTGCCCCCCCTCAAGGTGGATCTCTTGATCCCCATTTCAGGCGACCTTCTCTCGTTACTGCTCACAGCTCCTTTCGGCACGTGGGCGCCACCGGAGGTGAAGACTTCGATGCACCATAAGGCGAGAAACCAAGACCACCGCATCCTAACTGAAATACGGCGGAGAATTCTATCCGGAGATATCTCTTCTGGTACCGCGATAAATCAAGCCGCGCTCGCCGAAGAGTTGTATGTCAGCACTGCTCCTGTCCGCGATGCTCTAATCCGGCTGGTTGAGCGCGGGTTAGTTGATCACTTTGAAGGTCGAGGCTATTTCGTTGCTACTCCACTGTTCACGACGGTGGTCGAGCAGATTCAAATTCTAAGATTTTTTTTGACATTATCGGCCCAGCAACGGGGCCAAGGCATATCACTCGCTAGACGGCAGCCACTTGGCGATAATCCCCTCGACGACCACCTTAGATCATTCGTCGAACTAGCAGTCCCAACGCCTTTTCGGGCTAACGCCCAGAACATCATTGACCAACTGCAGCTGCTGGTTCGAGCGAACCATGATGCCTTCCTGATAAGGCAGGCAGAGCGGATGGCCAAATTGCTTGTCGAACTCCTTCAGAGAAGGCATGACCGGCAGGCGTTGCGCCTTTTGGTAGTCATCGACACAAAGTTAGCTGCACATTTCGCAAATCGCCACGGCCCCCGGATCACTCTCAACGCTTGAGTAAGTGGGAGTGACGTTTAACCTGCCTATGCTGGGATAAGCGGCCATCTTCAAACTCAATAATCTCGTCGCAAGACTGCGCAAAACTTTCCGAATGCGTTATATAGAGAATAAGGCTATTTGAACACCGGCGACGAAAGACGTCCCGCACTCTCGATGACGAAATCACATCGAGATCTGATGTGGATTCATCCAGAATCATAATGGGTGCAGGATTGAGGATGGCCCTCGCAAGTAGGATCTTCTGTACCTCGCCGCCTGACAACTGTGATGCGACCTCGTCATCGCGGAGGATTTTGTCGATCAGTTCATCCTTCGCATCGAGGTCAATCAAAATGTCACGCAGGATATTCCTGTTTACGGAATCCGCTGTGAGCGGGAATGTCAGATTATAGAGTCCACTCTTCCGAAACAGTTGCCCCGATTGCGGCACATAGCGCGCTATCGAAGACAGGTCGCCCGCTCCGACAAGTGAAGCCCCATTGATGAGGATTTCTCCGTCTTGGGCGGAAATATGGCCCGCCAGAAGCCTTGCAAATGTGCTTTTGCCCGAGCCATTGGGGCCGACAACTGCAACATCCTTGGCTCCTCGAACATCGAGTTGCTCAATGCTAAGTGAAAATAGTCCGTCCTTGGATCGGTAGACTATATTGCCGCAATGAACTGACGGCTCGCTTGTCGACCGCGTAAGCTGCCGGGAGGTCGCCTGAGGCCGTGTCACTTGGTCTACCGCCATGAAGCGCACGAGCACCTCATCTATAACCGTCAAGTGGCGCACGGAGTCTCTGATAAAAAAACCAATAGTGTTGAGCGGAGCGGTGAACTGAAAGATGTATGTTGTTAGAAGGATCAGTGCCGCTACATTCGCGGTTCCGGAAAATATCTGGGCCACCAGCAGGCCTAGCATCGCATAGGCGAACGCATAGACCGTCAACGACTGAGTCGAACTGAATCTGCGTTGGCTATAAAGCGCTCGTAGTTGTGTATCGTGGAGTAACTGTATGTCCTCAGACACATCTGCCAGTGCGCGCCGCGTGCCCCCGAACGAAACGATTTGATCGTGGAGTGCGAGGGCGTCCCCCTGGGCGGCAGCAGCACGGCCGAAGCTTGATTGAAAATCCTTCTGCGCCCGATCGGTTTTTTTCGAGAAGAAAAATGAAAAGCATACGAAGGTCGCCAACAACCCACCGAACATCAAAAGATATGGCAGACCAAAAAGCCAAACGACAACGATCAATGCGATAATGGCTTCTATAGTAATCGGAATTACGCGGCCGACCAACCCTGTTTGCAATCCCTTTGCTGCAAAGAGCAACTGGGTCAGAATACCCTGTAGCTGGTGAGAGCTGTGTCGGATCCGAGAAAGGTAACCCTGCTCAAGATATGACTTCAGAGCTGCCAAAGAAATGGTTTTGTAGACGCCAATCGCTTGCGCATCTAGTTCGGTTTGTAGCGTCAATTGCAGGAAGTTACGTACAACCTCGATAACGAATAATCCCCCAAGAAACATTATTGCCGCCTCCCTGGGTTCGAATTTGTTAATTTGGGAGACCAGAAAATTCGGGAGGCCCTGTGTGGATGTCGCCCCATCGACTACCCGAGACAAGACTGCAACGAGCAACGCCAGTACGACTGGGAACGCAAGATTACACAGAGCAATTACGGCCTGAATGGAATTCACGCGTAAAAAACGAATGCGATCTTTGGACAATATGTTCAAGTAATACCAAAACGCCATTCGCATACTTCTTACATTCATCCAAATATGATCCTTCTATCGCTGATTCAAAAGGTACGATTTGTCAAAAGTTATGACGTATTGAATCCAAAGACGTCGTTCGAGAGATGATGCGCTAAGGACCCTGCTACAGGGATTACAGCAGTGGCCGACGTTTCCATATGAGGCGAAGATATGGTTGGACAACCATTTATCGCGCAAGAAGCCCAAGACATTGATCTGCCCATTCAATTCGGCGCACTTAACGAGCGAAGACATGAGGGCGATATTGTTGGCATCGTCAGACGCATGGAGATATGCCACCCAGCTAGGTCGAACAGGACAGTGGCGTGGGTGCCCGGTTCGCCGTGTGCTTCCACCTCGGCCAGATACAGATCCATCGATTCGATATTGCACCAAAGCCGTACGAAGTAGCGGTCTAGCCTTCTTTGGGGGGCACATAAGATATAGGCTGCCATAGTCCGTGCCGAGGAGCCCGTTTGGTCCGCCGGTGCTGAACGTTGCAACCCAATCTCGAGCCACCTGAACTGTGTCCCTTCCAACTCGTGCCGCGACGCTCCGAATGACCCCATCATAAATCGCCGCTATCTTCCGAAGAAACATGTATCGCCTCGCTACAAATTAGTTAGATCATAAATTTAAGAATAGAATAATGCTCAAATAATCTGCATATATTCCTCATATATGGGATATATTATCATTATCCAAACTCTTTATACGCAAAGTGCGGCCCATATTGAGTTAGACTTCCATCTGCAACAGCATAGTTGCCTGCGATCCGACAAGGAGAAATTTCATGCGTAAGTATGTAGATTTGAAGGCCTTGAAGTTCAAAGTAGTGAAACTCACCGCAACCGCCGTGACACGTGGACCGGCTGGTGGCCAAGAACATGAGCCGCCCGTCTGGGCACGCTACGAGGTTATTCCGGGCGGCGGCGGCGGAGATTGAGCCCCAAAGCAGCGAAATTCACCGCAACCGCTGTAACACGCGGACCGGGGAGCGGCCAAGAAACTGAGCCGCCAGTCCGCGCGCGCTATGAGTATATTCCAGGGTAACAGGAGCGGCGGAGTTGGGTTCACCAATTCCGCCCTTATACCGGTCATGCAATCAGACTCCTACATCTGCTTGGGGCACGATACTGTCGTAATCTTTGTACCGAAGGGCGATCAGTATCTCCTCATGGAAGCGGAGGAATTCCCTCTCACGAAAGTGATGACTAGTTTGCCTCGCGGTGAGGTGATGGCGCTAGGTCCTGAGCCATGCGAAGTTCTCACCGCCATTGCGGGAGTTCCTATTAGGTCAACCACTATTTGCAATTCATCGTCCGAACCGAAGCCTGGTCTTGACCTAGGCCTATGGCACGAGCGCATGGCTACTTGGGCCCCCAGTGGCTCGCCTCGCCTACGGTTAAGTCGCCGCCTGAGACTAGTGATGAATATGCTGCGCGTGAACCGATTGCAAAAGAGCCGCCAAATGGACCAATTGCTTCAGTGGAGTAACCCACCACTAGGAAGGCCGAATAAGAACTACCATCCTAAAGAATATGCAGCAAGCGTAATGAGAGAGATACTCACGTTAGCGCCACTTACTTTCCGAGATCTTCATTGTTTGGGAGCAGCAATTTCATTAACTCGCGAAATGCGCCTCGCTGGATACGCCGCTGATATTCAAATTGGCGTTAGGCGCTTTCCCTTCGAAGCGCATGCATGGTCTACTCTCGATGGGCAGGTATTGGTTGAAGATCCTCGGTTGCCATCTCAGCTAGATATTATTTTTGGCGGGACATAATGCCTGTACTTCCGAAAACAGTTGTAAGCGGCCTTCTTTCAGGTGTGTCTCTCACCAATTCTCGATCGATGACATTTGGAGCAATCAATATTATTCTGATTGGATCGATCAGGCGAGCTGGTACATCTTTCGTTATTCATAAATCGTCGAATGCTGTCGCCAATTCCCTGTTGTCTGAATACCGTGGGGATTATGTTGCTATATGGGCGGACGAGACCGCAGAGTACGTGTTCGTCTCACCAGACAGCCAAAACGAGATATATTGGCGGCGTAAAGATGATAGAAATACTGTAATTTCATCTTCAGCTATTGATATATCGACATTAAATACAACGATAGATACCAAAATAATCTGCGCGTTCGCAACGTTGACAAGTGCAGAGACTACTGCGTCAGCTTTTTCGGACGTCTCGCGCATCCCTGTCGGATGCCTAATGATCGCCAAGGATTCCGTGGAAGTTTCTCGTGTTTGGCCTATTTTTGAGCCCATCCAGCGACTCTCCGTGGATGACTTCATTCACCATGCTCAGCACTTCCTCGCCTGTGAGATCCGTGCAATTAGCGCATCGGCGGGTGGAAGGTTAGGCCTGCTGCTTTCCGGCGGTATGGACTCGTCCATTATAGCATACGCAATTGAGGTAGCTGGGGTAGAGCGTGAGAAAATCACCGCCTTTACAATGTACGACCCACGATACGCCGCAGGAGATGAACGTGTTCCTGCACGTGAAGTTGCTTCGCTTGTCGGTCTTAAACTGCGGGAAGTTAGCTTGGCAGAATTTGGTGCCTTTTCACGTAATAGAACTCCCAAAGTCGCCGGCTCAGTTCCGAGTCGGATCACTTTATCTTCCGCCTACATGAGCATAGACGACGAGCTTAATGGAGCGCCTTTTTTAACTGGCCAGGGTGGAGACAATATATTTCACGAGATATTGGATGTACAGAAAATTGCCGCGATGAAGCTCGGATTATGGAACACGGTCCGCGCAATTGTTGCACACTCGGGACGATACAAGGTTGGTCTCATTCGTTCGGCTCTGAACGTTTTGCGTGCAACATGGTGTGGGGATAGAAGTCCGGTGCCCGGTACCCATGCTTGGATACAAAGCGAAGCCGTCAATGCAGTCGAGTTAGATATCAAATCGGCGTCTGGGCGCGCTACACGCGATCTGCTTTACATGCAGCAGTTAATTTCTGCAAATAATAGCGCCTATTCGAGTACAGAAATTGCGCCTTTACTTACTCAAGGCTTTGTTGAACTCACATTTTGTCTAGATGACTCTGCACACATCAGCGACGTAAAGCGGCCAGTGGAACGAAAATTACTTACAAATATGGGGCAGAGACACAGATTGTCGGCAGGAAAGGGATTCGTTACAGCAAGTGTTGCGAGTTCTATTATAGGAAGCAAGAACAAGTTGCGAGATGTACTTGCACATGGGCAAGTGAACCAGCTCACTAAGGGCGGAGCAGATTTTTGGGCAAAAGCCTTTGATCGCCTTGCTGCCGGCGATATCACGGCGACCGCTCCGATAGCCCAAGCACTTGAAGCAGAGTTCTTCATGCAGCAGTGTTCCGAAGCCCTCGGAAAAAGACGTTTAGCAGCAGCGGCGCGAAATCGAGTTGAGGGCACAGCTGCAACGGCACTCAATCAATCCGAGCCGATCCCAAAACCCGAGTTGCGGTGAACCTGAGCCGGAAACTCTATCTTTGGGAGCTGAACCCTCGATGATGGCAAGTATCACGCGCCTGCTGACATTCCATCCACAATGCGAGCGCAGTCGCATCTATTTCCAGAAATGGCAGCTGTTGCGAGATTATTTCGAGGTCAAGGGTAATCTGTTACAGAACTCCGTATCGAATTTTCTGGCGACGTACCGACGCCGATGACGACGCATTCGGGATCGCCAGAAAAACGCTCGCTTTCCTGGCAACAATGCAACAGCTAAAATTACATTTCTTCGGCCACGATCCGTGCAACATCGGCCAAGACGCCTTCCTGAGCCCTGATTGAGCCTGGTGCTTCGCCAAGATAGGCTGCAACCACGATCGCATCGCGATGGGGGGGCCAGATCACGCCGATATCGTTGGTCGATATCTTCGCCCACGTACCGGGTTTGTTGGCAACTCGCCATCCTTCTGGCACACCAACTCGCAAGCGTTGCGTCGCGGCGTCCGTGGCAACGACCATCCAGTTCGTCAGTTTTGCACGAGAGACGGCCGATAGGGCGTCTCCCAAGAGCAACTGGCGCAAGGTTCCTACGATTGCGCGCGGAGACGTCGTGTCGTGGATCTCCCCGGGCTTGACGATGTTCAAATCAAGCTCCCTGCGATCGAGGCGCGTCACCTGATCGCTCAATGACTGCAAATAGGCCGTTAGAGCTGACGGACCACCGAAGCTGGCCAGCAGTAAATTGGCAGCGGTGCTGTCGCTCACCGTGACCGCCGCCTCGCAAAGAGCTTCAATGGTCATTCCTTCAGCGCCAACGTGAGGCTTGGTCGCTTTGAAAGGGGTTACCAAGTCACGCTCGCTGAAGACAATTCGACGGTCAAGTCGTTCTGCGCCCCGATCAACTCGTGCCAGAACATATCCCACTGCCAGAGCCTTGAACGTGCTGCACAGAGCAAAACGCTCATCAAGGCGATTACCAACCAATTGGCCGGTTGCTGTGTTCAGTACTGCAACGCCAAGGCGTCCGCCGCTCCGAATTTCGAGTTCTTTGAGCCGCGTTTCGATTGTTCCTGCCGTTTTCGCTCGGGCACGCGATGGCAACAGCCCCGGGACTGCCATTACTGGCGCCATCAACGCAACGCGACGCGTGACAAAAATTGGCATTCCGTCTCATTTTCCGTTTGGCCGAAGATGATTCTGCGACGTGCCAGGACTGTTTCATGGAGAAGGTGGCGAATTTATTGCCGGCCCGCTGCAGGCGCAGTTTCAAAACAGTGAGCCCGTCTCGATTAACTCAAGCTCAGTTTCGTGGAATGCGAGCCCGAGACGGATCATGATCTCAGCTAATTTGTGGACTGCCCCAACTGGAAAGTCGTTGTCAGTCTTGGCTCGTTGGGAGCGATC
Organism: Labrys sp. 22185; assembly: GCF_052045555.1. Lineage (NCBI taxonomy): Bacteria > Pseudomonadati > Pseudomonadota > Alphaproteobacteria > Hyphomicrobiales > Xanthobacteraceae > Labrys > Labrys sp. 22185. The sequence continues at coordinate 8,493 of NZ_JBQEPH010000056.1, forward strand.
CCGGCCGGAGATAGGGCCGCATGGAGGATGAGTATTTTCGGAACGTTGAAGCTAGTATGCTGTTCTGCGTTCATTCAGCCAGTGGGTGTCTTCTTCAAACGCACTCCGACGCCACCGCCGTTCTCTGGAATAAACTCTATTCCGGCGTTCTCCATTACACTTTGCAGATTGCCTACGGTCTGACTTTTTAGCTGCTCCCCGCGCTCGAAGCGGACCACCGTCTGAGTTGAGACATTTGCACGAGCGGCAAGCTCCCGGACGCCCCACCCCAATGCCGCTCGAGCCATTTTACACTGCGTTGAGTTCATCAAATTTCACAACAGTGTAGTGATTTTTATTGATCATCGACGCAATGCTCTGCTACTCTGCCATTTGTGAACGGCGGCTGGATACGTGTGTCACCACGCATCCAGCCTAGCCACAATCTAAGCTGGTAAGGAGCTCGGATCATGGATGATTCCGACCATAGCACGAGTTTGTCTTTCGTCACCCGGCGACGCCTGCTGATTGGAACGGCGATGGCGGCCCTGGCCTGGCCAATTCACGCCAAAGCGCGAGCGGCCGAAACGCCGGTCGATCGCGACAGCCCCGATCCGGCATTGCTGGCTTGGCAGGAGTGGAAGGCGGCAGCGCTCAGAACAGAAGCGCTTTGCCACCAGCAGCAGCGCCTTGAAACGAAGCTCGTTCGAGAAATCGGCTTCCCACAGACTACACTTCGCCTCCCGGAGAGCGGCAAGACGCTGACCATTTTCTCGCCGGATACGGTCGAGGACATTTGTGGGTCGGATCCGGCGACGGCCGACCTACGCGTCAAGGCCGAGGCGGAGCTGGCTGCGCACCAGGCACGCTGGGATGCCGTCGATGAGCGGATCGGCTACTCGGCTACCAAGCGGGCAGAAGTGGAAGCCGGCGACCGCGAACTGGAACTCGTCGATGCCTTGACCGCGACACCAGCCACCTCGCTCGCCGGCATCGCGGGCAAGCTCGATATGATCTTCCACGAGGGCACAATCTGGGAGGACGATACCGAGTTCCCTCAGCCGCAGATCCGTTCGGCGTTGCGTGACCTGATCCGCATCGGTCAGGCCATGGAGCCTAATAGCTTCATGCCCGGAAGCGACCGTGAGGCTTCGCGCGCTCGCCGGCCTGGGTCCGGGGCATAGTCCGCGGGAGACGGGCTCATCGCCTTCACCAGAACGCGTCGAACTCACCTTTGGGGCGCCATCCGGCGGGACTGGCAATCCAACGATTGATCTCGGATTCATGCCACCCCGCCCCGTTGATGCTGATCTTGATCTGGGGCGGGAAGGTCCCCTCGGCGATCTTGCGGTAAATCGTGGACCGGGACAGCCCGGTCCGCGACTGCACGGTCTTCATGCGAATGATGCGTTCTGGTTCACGCATGGGTGGGTTGCCTCCTGCTGGCTGTTTCTGACTGGTGTTGGGACTACACAGAACAGGTAGTCACGGGCGCGCAAGAGCGTTTTCCGCTTCGTCGTGCCGTGGCGCGGAGACGGCGGCATATCGGATGGGTCACATTCCGATATCCAATCCCCGCCCCCTGCCGAGGCCATGACTGAACGCGAGTTCCACACCGAGGCGGCGGCCTGAGTCGAACCCGACATCGATGCCGAGCTCCCGCTTGCGGTTGGCGAGAAGAGATTCCAGTTGCGGATCCCGTTCCAGGCTCCTGGCCATGTCGCCCATGGCTGAGCGGGTCGCGTTGTAGTTGGGGAAGTCACCGGTCTGATACTGCAGCTGGCTCGCCCGATGGAGTTTCTGCCAGCGCTCGACGAAGCGGTCAGCGACACGCTGCGGATCGGTGCGGATCTCCGTCTCGAGTTGGAGGGCGCGAATGGCGCGGCCGAACTTGCCGCCCGCCGCCTCGCGCGCAAGGCCTGTATCCTTGAGGTAGGCTGCCTCGGCATCGCGCCAGCCATAGGGCCGCACCTTCTCAAAGGCGTCGCGCGCATCCTTCAGCTCACGCCACTGCTCTGGACTGGCCCTGTCGCCGATTTGCTGCTCGGCGAAGATGGCATTCACCGCACGGGCATGGCGTAGCAGCGCCCGCGTGCGGGTTTTGCGCAGCACCTCCTCGGGATCTTCGACAGCTTCCTTCTCGGGTGCTGCAGGTTCGCGCTGTACTTCCGTCCCGGCTCTTTCCCTTTCCCTTTCCCGTTCCGGCCCCTGCCCTGTTTCTCTGCCGGCCGCACCATCCGCGGACGAGCGGAACCCATCGAGCAACTGGTCGATCCGATCGCGCAGCTTTTCCGGCACCACCTTGCGCACGATCTCGGCGACGCGCTCGCGCAAGCTGATGCCGCGCCGCTCGGCATAATCCTGCGCCGGATCCCGTTGCTCGTAATCCGATGCCATGTCCTTGGACCGGTCGCGCGACAGGGTTCGGACCAGTCGATCTCGATCAGCGAAGTCGTCGCGGCCGTAATGCAGTTCCATGACGTCGCGGTGGCGCGACAGGGCGACATAGCTGCCATGGGCATCCAGGCCTGGTGTTGCCAGCACATGGGTGTGGTCCACCGTCATGCCCTGGGCCTTGTGGATGGTGGCGGCATAGCCATGGTCGATACGGTCATAGTCCTTGAGATCGAAGGCAACCGATCGGCCATCGTCGGTGCGCACCGACATGGATTGCTGACTGACTTTCTCGATTGTGCCGAGCGTACCGTTCTTCACGCCCAGGCTGCGTTCATTGCGCAGGAACATGATGCGGTCGCCGCTGGCAAAGCTGCGCTCGCCACGCTCGACCGTGAGCTGCACGTCATCGCCGAGATCACCGGCAACTCGAAGCCGATCGCGGGCCGCCTCGTTGAGGGCGCGCACCTCTGCATTGGTGTGGGTGAGGATAATGCGGCTGGCATCGGGTGAGGTCTGCCGGTCGCGATCCCAGCGTTCAATCAGATCCTCGCGGGCCTGCTCCCGGGTCTCAGCGGCATGCACCCTGTCATGGGCGCTATAGGCGTGGATGGCTCCACCGATCCAGCCGCTCGCCAGATCCCGCGTGGCATCCCGCTGCCAGTCCTCGCGCTGGCGGCGCACCTCGCCGATCTCGGCGCCGCCATGCCGATCGTGCAGCGAGCGGAAGGCAGCGCCCGCCTCGATCGCCTGCAGCTGCTGCGGATCGCCGACCAGCACGACTTTCGCACCCGCCTCGGCGGCATGGGAGAGCACGCGCTCCAGTTGGCGTGTGCCGACCATGCCGGTCTCATCGATCACCAGGACATCACGCGAGGTGAGCAGATCCCTGCCCTGCCCCCAGCCATGTTCCATGCTGGCGATGGTGCGCGAGGCAATGCCCGATCCGCTCTCGAGGTTTTCCGCCGCGATGCCGGACAAGGCAACGCCCCGGACCTCGTAGCCCGCTGCCGCCCAGGCCTGTCGTGCCACGCCCAGCATGGCGCTCTTGCCGGTGCCGGCATAGCCGACCACGATGCCAAGATCCCGTCCGTCGGTGATATGCGCCAGTGCATCGGCCTGCTCGCTCGACAGGAGCAGACCGCGGTCTGCTGCTCGTGCCAGAGCCGCATCCCGATCTGCGTCATCGACCGCATGGCGTTGTCGCTCCGCCATCAATTCGGCGGCGCGGTGTAGGCGCTGTTCGGCTTCGATCATCGAGCGGGTGGTGAAGCGATCCTCGCCTCGTCCGTCCTGGCCGAGTTCGATCACATCAGGGGCGCCGCGCATCGCACCCATCACCTCATTGAACTGGTCGAGACCGTCGCTGTGGCGATGGGCGAACATTGCCATGTCGCGTTGCGTGAAGGTGGATTGCTGATGGGTGATGGCGTCCAAGGCGAGGGAGGGATCGGCAATGATGCGCTCGCCATTGCCGCGCGCAATCTCGCGGTGCAGTTCGGCACGATCGGCAGCGGCTCCAGGATCCTCGACACCAAGCTCCTCGATGCCTTCACGCTCGATGCGTTGCGCTGGCGCGCCGATCTGGCTTTGCGGTTCCAAGGCGATGCCTTGGTCTTCCAGACTGCGATGGTCGATGCGGGCGTCGATGTCGAGCTCGGCCAGGCGCTCATTGGCAAACTCGGCCCAGCGCTCGCGCCAATGCTCCACCATCTCGGTGCGGTTCCACTCTCGCACCTTCTGACCGAAGCGGGTCTCATCTCCGTTGGCCTCAACTGAGCGCATCGTCAGCATGACATGGACATGGGGCTTGAGCACGCCGTCTTCGCCGACATCCCAATGCACATTGAGATCGGCGATCATGCCGCGATCGACTAATTCGGCCTGCACGAAGTCTCGGGCAAGCTCGATGCCCTGCGCCTGGCTCAGCTCGCGCGGCAGGGCGAATTCGACTTCGCGGGCGAGCTGGGCATCCTTGCGGATCTCGAAGGCCTCGACGTCATTCCAGAGCCGCTCGCGGTCGCTCCAGGCCTCGGGGGCTCCATCGGGCAGCAGCACCTCGGAATGCACGACGCCGCGCTTGGCGGAGAAGTCGTGGCTGCGGTCGAGGCGCTCGTCGCGCAGGCGCGAGCCGGAGCGGTAGGCGGCGGAAGCCACCGCGCTGGAGCCGGCCTTGCGGCCGATGACCTTGACGTGAAGATGATAGATCGCCACCGATCAGGATATGGCACGGTCAAGCGCATGTCGGAACGACGTATAAGCGCGCCCTCCCTCGAAAAAATCTCGGGAGCGACTATCCGGTCCCAGCCAGTCTCGGTGACCCTGCAGCCTTTCGCCAGAGGCTCAACTATCATCGCCGCATCAACACTTTGGAGGACATGATGCGCAAGCCGCGGAACTTCGATGCCGAGCTGAAAGCCCTGGAAGACAAGGCGAAGGAACTCAGAAGCCGCAAGGTGCAGCAGCTTGGTGAACTGGTGATTGCCACCGGCGCCGACGCGCTGACCGCCGAAGAACTCGCCGGCGCGCTGCTCCTTCTGACCGAGACGAAAGACGCCAGCAGGAGAGAGGTGTGCGCGAGGCGCGGGGCCATGTTTTTCCAGGGGCGAGCACGGCGATCTGCTTCTGCAAATGATCGCGACACGAGAGGCACTTCGGCGCAATCAGATCGCACGCAACCGACATCAGGCGGCACGGGCGCGGCATGAAATGCGGACCTGGCAGGTCGAGCGTCGACAGCGCACGCGGCATCTCATCGAGCTCGGCGGCCTTATCGTGAAGGCAGGCATCGTCGAGCTGACCGGCGATGACCGCGCCATGATCTACGGTGCATTGCTCTGGATGGCCGACAAACTCAAAAGCAATCAGGGTGAACAGGCACGAGCGCTGTGGGTCGCTAAGGGAAACCAGGCGTTTGAAAATGATTGAGGCATCAGAATCGTGTACGTGCGCTGCCCATTCATCTTCCCGGACGATCAAACGATGTCCGGCTATTGCCTCGAAGCCAAGTTCATATGTCCCCAGATTGGAATCCCGATGCCCTTTCCCAAAGGGTCGTGCATTTTTGCCAGCTGAAGCTCGCTATTCATTTTCATCCGCAGGATCTCAGAAAGCTCGAGGCTTTCCTTTTGAATCTGATCGCTCGCCGGTCATCGCCGCCGCTGAGAGGAAGGACCTACGACTGGGGCAGGATTGCAGAGCGCAGCACCATCCAAAGGGAGCAATTGGTCAGGAACAGGGATGCGGTCCGTCCAGTGCTTGACGCAGTTGCAAGGGCTCTGCGTGTGACGTCCACCAAGGAAACAGTCCAATCTGCAACCGAACCGTCGAAATCCAAAAGGCTTCGCGGGAGCCCTCAAAAGGCTTCTGCGGTATCGGCATTCCAGACAGCGGAGCCATCGGAATCTATCCTCTCCGCACCATCATCACGCAGACGGGCCATTGCGATCGAGGATGCCACAGAATCCCAATCAAAACTGTCGCAGCCGAAACGACAGCGTGGAAGACCGCGTAAGGTTCCTTTGGTAACTCAAGAGCCGGCGACGTCACTGGGTGCTGCGACGAAACCTGCCGATATGCCAACTTCGTCTCGCAAACCAATCGTTCCGGCCATTGCTGCTCATAGAAGAAAGAAGTCAGGCCCGAAACTAAAGCCGATCGAGGAATTCCCGCGCGCACTCACGGACGATTGGGAGGATCCTGTTGCCTTCGACGCGGCTTTGGCCCTTCACCTGCAGCGCCATGGCGAAAGCTATTGGCAGCTTTATCGGGCCGTTGTCAGGGCCGGTGAGACCTTCGACAACAAGACACTGCTGAGCTGGGTGCAAGGAACGAAGGCACCACGTAGTGTGGAAAGTCTCGAAATCCTTCGCCGCATCGAACGCCGCTATCGGCTGCCCGAAGGATATTTTCAGGCGAAGATCCCGAACCAGGCCCGTGCGGCTTCTGGTTTCGATCTCCACGATGTTAGCCCGGCTGAACGACGCAGGCTGGCCTGGCATCTGCCTGATAATTTCAACACGCTGCCGCTCTCGGAGCGAGAGAAGATTCTGGAATGGGTCCGACGGGTAATCATCAGCGGCTCGACGGATTATCGCCGGTTCCAGGCTGCTGCGATGAAACAACGATATGCCATCCGCTTTCCCGGCATTGCCTATGGTCGTTCGGAACCTTCGGAATCTTTCGATCACAGCGAGGGTATCGAAAATAGGCCGCCCGACACCGATCCAGATCTCCTTTCGGGCGTCATTGACGCACCGCCGCGCCTTGCCATGGAGATGGCGCAACTGGTGCGCTTCAAGACCTCGACGCTGACCGCCTTCGGCCTCCAGCGCAACGGCGTGTGGGGTGAAGAAACCACCTCCCAGAAGATCGAGCACCTCGGCCTGATGCTGGGCGCCCTCGCTGCTTCGCCCAAGGGCATTGTCAAAGGCTATGGCGTGCCACTTCAGCATCTCACACTCGGCCTTCTCGCTTTTCCAGCCGTTTGGGATTGGTACGTCCAATGGCGCGAACGTCGGCGTGGTTTCTACACGGCCTAGGAGGTCGACATGTTGCGCATCGCCCTCGCCCTGACACGTCAGGAAACCGGCTGGCTTCGGCAACATGCGCAACTTGTGCAGCGGGTTCAGCCGATCCCTGGCCTCGTATCGCAACAGGAAATCGAACGCGCCAAAGCGGATTGGGATGGCGCCTGCGACACATTCTTCAAACACGCGACAGGCCGCGCCAAGGAGATCCAGCGAATTGCGCGTGTTCATCGCGACCCGTTCGAACCCATTATGCCCATCCTGGAAGCATCGAGCCCCGTTGGGGAATATCGCAAGATCACTGACGAGATCCTGCAGAGGATGCCAGACGAGCGACGCTATCCGCGCGCGGCGGCCGAGGCCGTTCGCTCCTTTCTGATGTTGAGGCTCGGCCTGCATCTCGGATTGCGGCAGAAGAACCTGCGCCAATTGATGATCTGTCCACGCGGACAGTTTCCGCGCACGGAGCGGCAGCTCGAAGACCTGAAGCGCGGCGAGATCCGCTGGAGCGAGCGCGACAACGGTTGGGAAGTCCTCATCCCATCGGTCGCCTTCAAGAATGCGAACTCATCGTATTTCGGGAGCAAGCCGTTCCGCTTAGTCCTGCCGAACCTCAGAGATCTCTACGATCACCTGGAAGCCTACGTGAACCGCCATCGCGCTGTCTTGCTCGCCGGCACCCAAGATCCCGGGACATTTTTCGTCAAGACCGTGAAAACGACGAGCAAGGATCCTGCCTATGACCAGAATACCTTCTATGAGGCCTGGCGGCTAACGATCCAACGGTATGGCGTGTACAATCCATACACGGGCCGCGGTGCGATCAAAGGCTTGCTCCCACACGGGCCGCACAATGTCCGCGACGTCCTTGCAACTCATATTCTGAAGCAAACTGGTTCATATGAGCAGGCGAGCTATGCCATTCAGGACACGCCGGAGATGGTCACGCAGCACTATGGGCGCTTTCTGCCACAAGATAAGGCAGCGCTCGCTGCGAGGATTCTCAATCAAGTCTGGGAAGCGGCGTGAAAGAAGGTTCTGTTTGGATAATAGCGCTGGACGTGCCAGGCGGGCCAAGGATGTCCATTGATCTCGCCTCCAATACCGAAAACTCGGCCTCCAGCGGACCTCTGCCATCATTGCCGTAGCCCGGATTACAAGTTCGAATCCTGTCTGGGACGGCATTCGTGACTAAACCATGTTGTATCTGGTGGTGCCGTGCCGGGAAGGATGAAGCTGGGAACTCGTATGCGATTGTTTACGCTATTGATTTCTGACGGCGTCGCTGGAACATGAAGTTTCATCAGGACTATTCGTGACCATAGCGCGCGGTTCGAATAATCGATTTGACGTCGAAAGCGGTCTGGTGACTTTTGGCACGAAAAATAACCGAAGTGGACATATATGCAGCGACTTGGGAGACGACAGCTAGCGAGCGGCAATAGTGGTTTGTCTCCAGCGTCTCGTTCACCGATCGACGAAATGAGTGATGATTTCGACGTTGAGACTGGCAGCTTCAACGCAGCGCTCAGTGCGCGCGATAAGACGGCTGTCGAAGGCCATCATCGGAGTTATAGTTTGGCTCTCACTCCGACGAACGAGCTTGTCCGTCGTCGAATGATTTGAGACCGTTTGGGCGTGTCAGGAACGGAGGCTCTGGCTCATCTGGGTTTGAGGCTATGCGGCCTGCAGGTGATGCTGCAAGCGTCTTTGTTGGATGGTCTGGCGTTTGATCCTTTCGCGTTCGGTGAGGATGGCCTGCCCCCGGCCGAAGTAGACATCGGCGGGGGTGAGATTGCCGATGCTCTCATGGTAGCGGGCATGGTTGTAATGCTCGATGAAGGCCGCGACCTGCCGTTCGAGATCGCCGGGCAGATAGTAGTTTTCGAGCAGGATACGGTTCTTGAGAGTCTGGTGCCAGCGCTCGATCTTGCCCTGCGTCTGGGGATGGTAGGGCGCACCGCGGATGTGCTGCATGCCCTTGCCGTCGAGCCAGGTGGCGAGGTCGGCCGAGATGTAGGACGAGCCATTGTCGCTCAACAGCCTCGGCCGGTGCGCGACCGTGATCCGGTCGAGCCCCGATGCCGCCAGCGCCAGATCGAGCGTGGCCGTGACGTCGTCAGTGCGCATGGTGGCGCAAAGCTTCCAGGCGACAATGAACCGGGAGAAGTCGTCGAGCACGGTCGACAGATAGTACCAGCCCCAGCCCGTGATCTTCAGATAGGTGAAGTCGGTCTGCCAGAGCTGGTTGGGTGCCGTCGTCTTGTCCTTGAACTCGGACGCCGCCTTGATGACGATATAGGCCGGGCTGGTGATGAGATCATGGGCCTTCAGCAGCCGATACACCGACGCCTCGGAGACGAAGTAGCTCTTCTCGTCGGTGAAGCGTACGGCCAGCTCGCGGGGGCTGAGTTCCGTCTCGCGCAGCGCCAGCTCAACGATCTCGGCCCGGATCGGGTCAGGAATCCGGTTCCAAACACGATCCGGCCGCGAGCGACGATCGGCGAGCGCTTCGATCCCGCCGGTGAGATAGCGATCGTACCAGCGGTAGAACGTGGCGCGGGGAATGCCGAGCTTCTCCAGCGTGCGTCGCGCCGGCAGATGCGAGGCCTCGACCAGGCGGATGATCTCGGCCTTCTCGGATGCGGGATACCTCATGTGTCGTCTTCCCCATCCGCCAGCATGCTTTTTTTGAGCAACCGGTTTTCCAAGGTCAGATCCGCCACGGCCTCCTTCAGGGCCTGCGCTTCACGGCGCAGCTCCTTCACCTCGTCGGAGGTCGCTGCACGCGCCGTGTCACCGGCCAGCCGGCGCTTGCCGGCGTCGAGGAATTCCTTCGACCAGCCGTAATACATCGACGAAGCGATCCCCTCGCGCCGGCAAAGCTCGGCGATGCTCTCCTCGCCGCGTACGCCCTCCAGCACGATGCGGATCTTCTCTTCGGCCGAAAACTGTCGGCGCGTCGCGCGCCGGATATCCTTCACGACCTGCTCTGCCGGCGCTTTCCCCGGCCCCGATTTTTGTCTCATCTGCGCTCCATAATGGCTGCGATGATCCAGAAATCCTCCCTTCCCGAAAACCCCTAAACTGTCTCAAGAGCGCTGACGGCAGACA
>NZ_JBQEPH010000057.1:0-17337 GCF_052045555.1 Labrys sp. 22185
CCGGCATCGCCCTTGCCGCCGGAGATGATGGCGCCGGCATGGCCCATGCGCCGTCCGGGGGGAGCGGTGCGCCCGGCCACGAAGCCCACCGTCGGCTTGGCCCGCCCGCGCCTGGCTTCGTCGGCCAGGAACTGCGCCGCATCCTCCTCGGCCGAGCCGCCGATCTCCCCGATCATCACGATCGAATGGGTGTCGGGATCGGCCAGGAACATCTCCAAGACGTCGATGAACTCGGTACCCTTGACCGGGTCGCCGCCAATGCCCACCGCCGTGGTCTGCCCCAGCCCCTCATGGGTGGTCTGGAACACCGCCTCATAGGTCAGCGTGCCCGAGCGCGACACGATGCCCACCGAGCCCTTCTTGAAGATGTTGCCCGGCATGATGCCGATCTTGCATTCGTCCGCCGTCATCACCCCCGGGCAGTTCGGCCCGATCAGGCGCGACTTCGAGCCCGACAGCGCCCGCTTCACCTTGATCATGTCGGTGACCGGAATGCCCTCGGTAATGCACACGATCAGCGGGATTTCCGCGTCGATCGCCTCGCAGATCGCATCCGCCGCCCCCGGCGGCGGCACGTAGATCACGCTGGCATCGGCCTTGGTGACATGGCGTGCCTCGGCCACGGTGTCGAATACCGGCAGGCCCAGATGCTGCGAGCCGCCCTTGCCCGGCGAGGTGCCCCCCACCAGCTGCGTGCCGTATTTGAGCGCCTGCTCGGAATGGAAGGTGCCGTTCTTGCCGGTGAAGCCCTGGCAGATGACGCGCGTTTGCTTGTTGATCAGGATCGACATTACTTGGCTTCCCGCACGGCTTTGACAATCTTCTGGGCGGCATCGTCGAGGTCGTCGGCCGCGATCACGTTCAGGCCGGAATCGCGGATGATCTGCTTGCCGAGTTCGACATTGGTGCCCTCCAGGCGCACCACCAGCGGGATGGTCAGCCCCACTTCCTGCACCGCAGCGATCACGCCCTCGGCGATCACGTCGCAGCGCATGATGCCCCCGAAGATGTTGACCAGGATGCCCTTCACCTGCGGATCGGCCGTGATGATCTTGAAGGCCGCCGTCACCTTCTCCTTGCTGGCCCCGCCGCCGACATCCAGGAAGTTGGCCGGCTCCTCGCCATAGAGCTTGATGATGTCGAGCGTGGCCATGGCCAGGCCCGCCCCGTTCACCATGCAGCCGATCGAGCCGTCGAGCGCGATGTAGTTGAGATCGTAGCGCGAGGCCTCGATCTCCTTGGGATCTTCCTCGCTCTCGTCGCGCAGCGCCACGATGTCGGGATGGCGGTAGAGGGCGTTGGAATCAAAGCCCATCTTGGCATCCAGGCATTTGAGCTGGCCGTCCTTGGTGACGATCAGGGGATTGATCTCAAGGAGCGCCATGTCCTTGGCCACGAAGGCGGTGTAGAGCCTGGTGGTCAGGCTCACCGCCTGCTTGGCCAGGTCGCCCGAGAGCCCGAGCGCCTTGGCCACCGCCAGGCCGTGATGGTTCATCACCCCGGTGGCCGGATCGACCGAGAAGGTCACGATCTTCTCCGGCGTCTCATGGGCCACTTTCTCGATGTCCATGCCGCCCTCGGTGGAGACCACGAAGGCGACCCGGCTGGTCTCGCGGTCGACCAGCACCGAGAGGTAGAACTCCTTTTCGATGTCGGAGCCGTCCTCGACATAGAGGCGGTTGACCTGCTTGCCGGCCGGCCCGGTCTGCACCGTCACCAGCGTGTTGCCCAGCATCTCCTGCGCATGGGCGCGCACGTCCTCGATCGACTTGGCAAGCCGCACCCCGCCCTTGGCGTCGGCAGGCAGTTCCTTGAACTTGCCCTTGCCGCGCCCGCCCGCATGGATCTGCGACTTCACCACGTAAAGCGGACCGGGGAGCTCCTTGGCCCCCTTCACCGCTTCCTCGACGGTTCGTGCCGCGGCGCCGGGAGAGATCGGTAGGCCGAAACTCTGCAGCACGGCCTTGGCCTGATATTCATGGATGTTCATTCTTCTTGGACCTTAAGGAGGGGCGTATTTGCTCTGATGCGATAGTGTCCGCGAACAAAACGAGACGCGACCAGCCTTCTCCCCTTGCGGGAGAAGGTGGCATTGCGCAGCAATGACGGATGAGGGGTGTTAGCGGCGACTTGGAAAGAGGAGCTTCTCCCCTCATCCGCCCCTTCGGGGCACCTTCTCCCGCAAGGGGAGAAGGCTGGTCGCGCCCTTTCTTGTTAAGGCTCAGAAGGCGTTCGCCTCAGAGCAGGCCGGCGCCACGGGCCCATTTATATTTGGCGCCGAGCACTTCCACCGGCAGTTCGGTGGAATAGGCATAGGCCGGTACACCATGGGCGTAGAGATATTCTGAGGCTTCCTCGACCTGCACGTCGCCGGCCAGGGAAGCGACGATCGGCTTTTCGATGCCTCTCGCCTTCATCTCTTCCTTGGCCTCGATCACCAGCTTGGCGAAGGTCATCGGCGGCGTGATGATGGTGTGCCAATAGCCCAGGATGATCGAGTGGATGCGGTCGTCCTCCAGCCCCAGCTTGATGGTATTCTTGTAGGTCGAGGGCGGTTCGCCGCCTGTGATGTCGACCGGATTGCCGGCCGCGCCGAAGGGCGGGATGAACTTGCGGAAGGCCGCATCGAGATCATCCGGCATCGACATCAGCGACAGGCCGTTGTCGACGCAGGCATCCGACAACAAGACGCCCGAGCCGCCGGCCCCTGTGATGATCACCACGTTCTCGCCCTTGGGCGTCGGCATGATCGGCACGCCGCGGGCGAATTCCAGCAATTGCCGCAACGAACGGGCACGGATGACGCCGACCTGCTTGAAAACGTCTTCATAGATGCGGTCATTGCCGGCGAGCGCGCCGGTATGCGAGCTTGCCGCCTTGGCGCCTGCCGAGGTGCGGCCGGCCTTCAGCACGATCACCGGCTTCTTCTTGGAGACGCGTTTGGCGACTTCGGCGAAGGCGCGGCCGTCCTTGAGGTCCTCGCAATGCTGGGCGATGATCTTGGTGTTGTCGTCCTGCTCGAAGAAAGTGAGCAGGTCGTCCTCGTCGATATCGGACTTGTTGCCGAGGCCGACAATCGCCGAGACGCCCATCTTGGCCGAGCGCGAGAAGCCGATGATGGCCATGCCGATGCCGCCCGACTGGGAGGACAGGGCGGCCGAGCCCTTGACGTCATAGGCGGTGCAGAAGGTCGCGCAGAGATTGGACGGGGTGTAGTAGAAGCCGTAGATATTCGGCCCCATCAGGCGGATATTGTATTTGCGCCCGATCTCCTGGATCTCGCGCTGGCCTTCCTCATTGCCGGTTTCGGCAAAGCCCGAGGGAATGAGCACGGCACCCGGAATGCCCTTCTCGCCGCATTCGACCAGGGCGCCGGCCACGAATTTGGCGGGAATGGCGAAGACGGCCGTATCGATGGCGCCGGGCACATCCTTGACGCTCTTATAGGCCTTGTAGCCGAGGATCTCGTCGGCCTTGGGGTGGATCGGGTAGATCTGACCCTTGTAGCCGCCATTGATCAGGTTCTTCATCACCGAATTGCCGATCTTGCCATCCTCGGAGGAGGCGCCGATCACGGCAACGGCTTCCGGACGCATGATGCGGTTCATCGCGGTGACGATGGCATCCTGCGAGGGCCTGAAACGGGCCGGCTTGGCCTCGAAGTCCACCACGATGCGCACGTCCGCGGCGGTGGCGCCGTCCTTGGTGGCGAAGACGGGGTTGAGATCGAGTTCGGTGATCTCCGGGAAATCGGTGACGAGCTGGGAGACCCTTGCCAGCGTGTCGGCGAGGGCATCGCGGTTGACCGGGTCACCGCCGCGCACGCCCTTGAGCATCTCGGCGGCCTGGATGCCGTCGAGCATGGAGAGGGCCTCGTCGCGGTTGATCGGCGCCAGGCGGAAGGTGATGTCCTTCAAGACTTCGACCAGCACGCCGCCGAGGCCGAAGGCGACGAGCTTGCCGAAGCTGTCGTCGGTCACGGCGCCGATGATGACTTCCTGCCCACCTTTCAGCATTTGCTGGACCTGGATGCCTTCGATGCGGGCATCGGCCTTGTAGGCCTTGGCATTGGCGAGGATCTTGTCGTGGGCGGCTTCGGCCTCGGCGGCGGAAGCCACGCCGACGATCACGCCGCCGGCTTCGGTCTTGTGCAGGATGTCGGGGGAGACGATCTTCATCACCACCGGAAAGCCCATGTCGCCGGCAAGCTTGGCAGCCTCGGCGCTGGAGCGTGCCAGCCCCTCCTTCGGCACGGGAATGCCATAGGCGTCGCAGACGAGCTTGCCCTCGGGGGCGGTGAGGCTGGTGCGGCCCGATGCCTTGACGGCATCGAGAATGGCCCGGACATCGGCCTGGATGGATTGCGCGGGTCTTGCCTGGATGTTCATGGTGTTTTCTCCCTGGTCGTTGCCGGATCGAAGCTTCGTCCTGTCGGCGGGAACCTAACTTCTGGTATCTGGTATGCCAGATTTGAATTTGTCAAGCGCGACTTTCGCTATCGACCGGGGTAGAACGCGTCGAAGCGAAAACCGCGCCTCTTTTCTATTTCTGTGTCGATGTGGCTTTGCGTTTCCCGGCGATTTCGCCTGACCGCAAAACGCTTTAGCTGTAAAGAACCAGATTTTGGTTTATTTTCGCGTGTCGCGTGGAGCCAAAGGCTCGAGCTTTGGCTGTATCCTATAGCGCTTTGCGATTTCATGGAGTTGCTAGGAATCGCAAAGACGCATCCAAACAAAGAGTTAGAGGAAATAAGCGTTCACACTTGAACGCGTTTTGCTCTAGAAGATATTGTTCTTATTCAATGGATTAGGCGGTTTCTGGCCCCGGCTATGTCTGCACTGCCGGGACCTGGCATAGGATGCGGCGATACTGAATGAGATATCGCCGCGGGATCCTATGGTGATCTTCCTGGCCGGTGCCTGTCAGGCCACCGGCGTTTGCGATGTGACGTGACGGGCTGATGCTCGCCACGCGAGAGCTATGCCGCGGCCGTGTTGGCCGGCTGCTGTAACTCGTGCTTGCGCACCACGCCCGCACGCCAGGGTTTGAGGACGCCGATGGCGAGGATGGCTGCCAGGATATTGGCGCCCGCCGCGATGATGAACACCACGTCCCAGGTTCCGGTCTGCTGCTGCAGTACGTTGGCGAAGGGGACGAGCAGGGCCGCCGTTCCCTTGGCCGTGTAGAGGAGGCCGGCATTGGTCGCGGCATATTTGGAGCCGAACGTGTCCGTGCAGGTCGAGGGGAAGAGGGAATAGATTTCACCCCAAGCGAAGAATACGAAGCCCGAGAGCAGCACGAACCAGACCGGATCATGGCCGAACAGATGCAGCATGTAGATGCCGACACCTTCCATCGCGAAGGCGATGAACATGGTGTTCTCGCGGCCGATCTTGTCCGACACCCAGCCGAAGAAGGGGCGGGTGAGGCCGTTGAGGATACGGTCGAGGGTGGCGGCGAACGTCACGGCCGTCATGGTCAGGCCAAACAGAGAGACCGGGACGCCGTCGAGCTTGAGATCGGCGCCGATCGGCTTGAGGTTGGCGGTTACCATCAGGCCGCCGGCGCCGACGATCACGAACATGAAGTACATCAGCCAGAAGATCGGCTGGCGCAGCACTTCGGTCGGCGCGAAGTTGCGGCGGGTCTGCACGATGTTCTTGTTCAGCACGGGAGCCGGCACCTGGCCGCTGCGGGGCGTGTGCATGAACAGCGCGAAGATGATGACGATGATGCCCTGGCCGAGACCGAACCAAAAGAAGGCAGCCTGGAACCCGTCATTGGCGATCATGGCCTGGATGGGCGCAACCGTCAGGGCCGAGCCGGCACCGAAGCCGGCCGCTGTGATGCCGGCCGCAAGGCCGCGTTTGTCCGGGAACCATTTCAGCGCGTTGCCCACGCAGGTGCCGTAGACGGCGCCGGCGCCGATGCCGGCAATGATCTGTCCCAGATAGAATAGAGTGAGCGAGGTGGCGTAGGAATTGATCACCCAACCGACAGCGCAGAGCGCACCACCGAAGACTACCACCAGTTTTGGCCCGTATTTATCGACGAACCACCCTTCGACCGGCACGAGCCAGGTCTCGAACAGGACGAACAGAGTGAAAGCCCATTGAATGGCTGCCCGGTCCCAGCCGAACGTCTTCTGGATATCGGGAACGAAGAATGTCCAGCCATATTGGAGATTGGCGATCATCACCATACAGACGACGCCGATTGCAAGCTGTGTCCAGCGGAAGGCATCCGATACCTTCGGCAGGTTTTCCTCTCCTTGCGACCCTACCATTGCAGTCCCCCTTGGTTTTTGTTGGAGGTTGGACGGAGCCCAGGCTCCATTAAGCAGGTTGTGCCGCCATATTGGTATCTTGCATGCCAGTTGGCAAGCGCCGTTTTTCGGCAAAGCACGCCAAATTGCCCCGGAAGAGGCCTCTTCCAGGGGGCTTGGGAGCGAATCGAGAGAAAGGGCAATCGGTAGCAAGTTACGGAAAGAATTGAGATCTTCGCTCGGTGCGCCTTGGTTGCCGGCACAGTTGCGAATAGATCAAAAAAAGTTGCATAGAAGCAGCCGTAACTCTGCTTAATGTCGTATCTATACTAGAAATAGTCGCTTATCAGACATAATATTCTGGCATGCCAGAGCGGAATCCGTCTCCCCGACGGCTACCAGCTGCCACGCCTAGCGGGGCAAGCCCTGTGACCGGACCTAGTCTCCCAAATGCGCCCCTACGCCCCCTTGCCTGCTTTGAGCGGTGGCGAGTGCTACACCGGCCTGACAGGCTGTGGCTCGCCCGGAGTGGCTCGGCTCGCCGCAATAAAAGGGCAGCCAGAATCACCGGAGCCGGCCTGGCAATCGCCCCAGTCGAATCGATCCGGCCGAAGCCATTCCCAGGCTGCCGCCCCGGATCTCGGATGTAGTTGCGGCGGCGATCCAGGCCTTCAGAGGCCGAAGGGTTCGCGGGAACCGGCGCGGATATCGGCCTGGGCCATCTTCATCAGGAAGCCCGAGAAAGCCGCCCAGAGACGGTTCGACAGCGGGCGGACAGCAGGGCTACGGGACAGAGCGGAAGTGGTCATGGTCGTTCTCCACATTGGGTGTTCGAGGAAAGATCCTATGTTGCCGTGAATCTGGCATACCAGATCCCAGAAGGGTAGAGGCAATGTTGCAATGCAGTCATGCGCTCTTTGCATTGCGAAGTAAACAGCCTCAACTCATCTGCAACCAGCTTGTTCCTCCGTCTGGCGGGGTGTGTGGGCTAAATCCAGTTTAGGGGTACCTCTATACTAAACACGAAAATGCAAGGTATCCTTCGCAGAATTTACTGCATCGCGGCATGAAACTACGGACGTCACAAACTCGCGAATTCGTCGACGCAGACCGTCCTTCGAACCGGCAAAGTCTGGTTTCCTGCAACCGCAATTTTACTCGCTTTCCCCGTTGAAATGAATAGCAAGTATTTGAAATTAAAGAGAATTAATCTCCATTTCCGGTGAAGAAAGAGGCAGGTTCCGACCCCGTCGGAGGCGAAAAATGCGGATTGACACTCTGGTATCTGGCATGCCAATGTACCAGCTGTACGGCATGCCACGGCGTCATCCCGCCAAGTAGAAGGCGATTTCGGCATAGTTGATCGCCCCCTCTACATCGGAGGCGGTCCCATCAAAGCCGATGACCCTCAGCGGCATATCGTTGCGAAGAACAACGGGAGGAATTGCCCCAATGGCAACGGTTACAGCATTGCAAAAGCCCGTGACGACGACGGCCGAGGACACGCTCAAGCAGAAGGCGCGCGACGGCAGCGTCGTCTCCGGCGGACATCTCGTCGCCAAGGCGCTCAAGGCTGAGGGTGTCGACACGATCTTCACCCTGTGCGGGGGGCATATCATCGACATCTATGATGGCTGTCTCGACGAAGGCATCCGCATCGTCGACGTCCGTCACGAGCAGGTCGCCGCCCATGCCGCCGACGGCTATGCGCGCCAGACCGGCAAGCTCGGTTGCGTGGTCACCACTGCCGGCCCCGGCTGCACCAATGCGATGACCGGCATCGCCACTGCCTTCCGCTCGGAAAGCCCGGTCCTGCATATCGGCGGGCAGGGCGCGCTGACCCAGCACAAGATGGGGTCGCTGCAGGATCTGCCGCATGTCGACATGATGAAGCCGATCACCAAGTTCGCGGCGACGGTCTCCTCCACCGAACGTGTGGCCGACATGATCTCGATGGCGGCGCGCGAATGCTTCGCCGGCGCCTATGGCCCGTCCTATCTCGAGATCCCGCGCGACGTGCTCGACCGGGAAGTCACCCTCGACCGTGCGGTGCTGCCGGAATCCGGCAAATATCGCGCTTCGACCAAGTCGATCGGCGATCCCGCCGACATCGAGAAGCTTGCCGATATCCTGGTCGCCGCCGAGCGCCCCGCCATCCTCTATGGCCAACAGGTCTGGACCGGCCGTGGGCAGGAAGAGGCCATTGCATTGCTGCGTGGGCTCGACATTCCCGGCTATTTCAACGGCGCCAGCCGCGGCCTGCTGCCTCCCGGCGACCCCCATCATTTCGATCGCACCCGCTCGCTCGCCTTCGCCAAGGCCGATGTGCTCGTCATCGTCGGCACGCCCTTCGACTTCCGCATGGGCTATGGCAAACGCATCAGCAAGGACCTCAAGCTGATCCAGATCGACATGGATTACCGCACCGTCGGCAAGAACCGCGACATCGATCTCGGCTTGGTCGGCGATCCCGGTGCGATCCTCGGCGCCGTGCTGCAGGCGGCCTCCGGCCGCATGGACAAGGGCAAGCGCCAGCTGCGCCAGCAATGGATGAAGATGCTCCAGGACGCCGAAGTGGCCGCGACCGAAAAGCTGATGCCGCTGTTCCTGTCCAACCAGACGCCGATCCATCCCTATCGCGTCGCCTATGAACTCAACGAGTTCCTCGGCGAGGACACCATCTATATCGGCGATGGCGGCGACGTGGTGACGATCTCGGCCCAGGCCGTGCGTCCGCGCGGGCCGGGCCAGTGGATGGATCCGGGCGCGCTCGGTTCGCTCGGTGTCGGCACCGGTTTTGCCCTGGCGGCCAAGCTCGCCAATCCCAACAAGGAAGTGCTGTGCTATTACGGCGACGGTTCCTTCGGCATGACCGGTTTCGACATGGAAACCGCCGATCGCTTCGGGGCGCCCTATCTCGCCGTCATTGGCAACAATTCCTCGATGAACCAGATCCGCTACGGCCAGGTCGCCAAATATGGCGAGGAGCGCGGCAATGTCGGCAACAAGCTCGGCGACGTGGCCTTCTCGAAATTTGCCCAGATGCTCGGCAATCACGGCGAGGAAGTCCGCGATCCCAACGAGATCCAGCCGGCCCTGCGGCGGGCCCGCGAGGCCATGGCTAGGACGGGGCGCTCGGCCCTGGTGAATATCTGGGTCGATCCGGACGAGTACGCGCCCGGCACCAAGAACCAGACCATGTACAAGTGAGATGGCGGGATGGCCGGCCGCGTGGGAAACGCGCCAGCCGGCCATCCCGGCCCCTCGCCATAACAGATGACATTTCCGAGGAGGGAACGATGGGACAGGCACTCGAAGGCGTGCGCATCCTCGACTTCACGCATGTTCAATCCGGTCCGACCTGCACGCAGTTGCTGGCCTGGTTCGGTGCCGACGTGATCAAGGTGGAAAAGCCGGGCGTCGGCGACATCACCCGGACCCAGCTGCGCGACATCCCCAATGTCGACAGCCTCTATTTCACCATGCTCAACCATAACAAGCGCTCGATCACGCTCGACACAAAGAACAAGGCCGGCAAGGCGGTGCTCGAGGAGCTCGTCAGGAGCTGCGACGTGCTGGTGGAGAATTTCGCTCCCGGCGTGCTCGATCGCATGGGCTTTTCCTGGGCCCGCATCCAGGAACTCAATCCGCGCATGATCGTAGCCTCGATCAAGGGCTTCGGCCCCGGTCCCTATCAGGACTGCAAGGTCTACGAGAACGTTGCCCAATGCGCCGGCGGCGCCGCCTCGACCACCGGCTTCGACGACGGCCCGCCGCTGGTGACCGGCGCGCAGATCGGCGACTCCGGTACCGGCCTTCATTTGGCGCTCGGCATCGTCACCGCTCTCTACCAGCGCACCCATTCGGGGCGCGGCCAGCGCGTGGACGCCGCCATGCAGGATGGCGTGCTCAATCTGTGCCGGGTGAAGCTGCGCGACCAGCAGCGCATCGAGCGCGGGCCCATGAAGGAGTATCCGCAATACCCTAACGGCAAATTCGGCGATGCCGTGCCGCGTGCCGGCAATGCCTCGGGCGGGGGGCAGCCCGGCTGGATCCTCAAATGCAAGGGCTGGGAGAGCGATCCCAACGCCTATATCTACTTCATCACCCAGGCGCCGGTCTGGGGCGCGATCTGCAAGGTGATCGGCAAGGAAGAGTGGATCACCGACCCCGACTATGCCACGCCTGAAGCGCGCCTGCCGCGGCTTCGCTCCATCTTCGACACCATCGAGAAATGGACGGAGACCAAGGACAAGTTCGAGGCGATGGACATCCTCAACAAATACGACATCCCCTGCGGGCCGATCCTGTCGATGCGCGAGATCGCCAACGAGCCTTCGCTCAGGGTGACGGGAACCGTCGTCGAGGTCGATCATCCCGAACGCGGGCCTTATCTGTCGGTCGGCAATCCGATCAAGCTTTCCGACAGCCCCACCGTGGTCGAGCGCTCGCCGCTTCTGGGCGAGCACACGCAGGAAGTGCTGCGCGACGTCCTCGGCTTCGACCAGGGCCGGATCGATGAGATTGCGGGAAGCGGCGCCCTTGGCGCTCCCGTGGCGATGGCGGCCGAGTGAGGTTTCATCATTGAGGTGATGGGGGCGGGTGCCGTCGTGGTGCCCGCCCCTTTTTATATGGAGCGCGGACATCGCGACATGCCCGTATGTCGCGATGTCCGCTTTTGCCATCCGTTAGGCCCAGCGTTTCCAAGAGCGGACAAGATGTCCGCGCTCCTAGGCTTCCTCTTTGACAGCTTCTGAAATCTGGCATACGTTATGCCAAATAAGAGCGATATTCAGGTGCGGGAGGGAATGATGAAACTGCACGAGTTCCAGTCCAAGCAGATCCTGGCACCCTATGGTGTCGAGGCGCCGCAGGGCGCCGTCGCCATCACCGCCGACGAAGCGGGGCAGGTGGCGCGTCGCCTCGGTGGCTCTCGCTTCGCCGTGAAGGCGCAAATCCACGCCGGCGGGCGCGGGCGGGCCGGGGGCGTCCCTATCGTTTCCTCCCCCGATGCAGCCGAGGAGGCAGCCCGGGCGCTGCTGGGCCGGCGCCTCGTCACCGAGCAAAGCGGTGCGCATGGCCGCGTGGTCGAACGCGTGCTGGTGGAGGCGGCCGTCGATCACATAAGCAGCTTCTATCTGTCGCTCAGCGTGCATGCCGCCAGCGGCACCCTGGTCCTGGCTGCCAGTGGGGCCGGCGGCGATGATATCGAGGACCGCGTCCTTGCCGGAGAAGGTGGTCTCGAGCGCCTCTCCCTGGGGGACGGCAGCCAAGCGAGACGCGAGGACCTGCAGGCCCTGGCGGCGCGCCTCGGCCTGACCGGGCAGCCGGCGGAAGCCTTCAGGGCTCTTGCCGATGGCTTGCGCCGCGCTTTCCTGGAACTCGATGCCAGCCTGATCGAGATCAACCCGCTGGTTCTGACCGCCGACGACAGGCTGCTGGCGCTCGACGTCAAGATGATCATCGACGACCACGCCCTGTTCCGCCAGGCTTCTCTGGCGGAGCTGCGCGAGGAAGACGGGGACGAATACGAGGTCAAGGCCCGCCAGCGCCAGCTCAATTATGTCCGCATGGATGGCAGCGTCGGCATCGCCGCCAATGGCGCTGGGCTCGGTCTCGCCACGGTGGACCTCGTCCACGCGGCCGGTGGCGCCCCGGCCAATTTCATGGATATCCGCACCACGGCGACCAGCCTCGACATTGCCCATGGCTTCGGCCTGCTGCTCGACAATCCCCAGGTCCGCGCACTGCTCATCAACGTGCATGGCGGCGGCATGCAGTCCTGCGACACGGTGGCCGAGGGGCTCGGCATCGCCATGCGCCGGGCCGGACGCACCCTGCCGGTGGTGACAAGGCTCGCCGGCAACAATGCCGACTATGCCCGCTCGCGTTTCGCCAATTTCGGCTGCCGCATCATCGAATGCCCGGACATGTGGACGGCCGCCGCGAAGGCCGTTGCCGCCGCACGCTGACGGCGATTTTGCTGCAGTTTTAGACCAACGAATCCAAAACAGAGCGACCGCGCTATCGGCGCACAAGGAGGGCGGAATGGCTATCCTCATCGACAATGAAACCCGCGTCGTCTGCCAGGGCATGACCGGTTGGGCGGGAACCCATCACACCGCCGCCATGATCGAATATGGCACCAAGGTCGTGGCGGGCGTCACGCCCGGCAAGGGTGGGCGGTTCCATCTCGGGGCGCCGGTGTTCGAGAGCGTCGCCGAAGCTGCGAGGGAGACCGGCGCCAATGCCAGCATGGTCTTCGTGCCGCCGGCCCAGGCGAGTGCCGCCATCATCGAAGCGGTCGAGGCCGAGATCGCGCTGGTCGTCGCCATTACCGAGCGGGTGCCGGTGCTCGACATGATCAGGGTGCGCCATGCCCTTGCCGGATCGAAGACCCGGCTGATCGGCCCCAATTCGCAGGGCATCCTGTCGCCAGGCCTGTGCAAGATGGGCGTGATGGCGACCGGCAGCGAGCGTCCCGGCAGCGTCGGCATCATCTCGCGCTCGGCCTCGCTGACCAGCGAGGTGATCGCCCAGGTTACGGCTGCGGGTCTCGGGCAGTCGACCACCGTCGGGGTGGGCGGTGACTCCGTGCATGGGCTGTCGATGCGCGATTGCCTCGAATTGTTCCTCGCCGATGCCAAGACCGAGGGCATCGTGCTGATCGGCGAGATCGGCGGCGAGGAAGAACAGGAAACGGCCGATTACATCGCCTCTGTCAGGCCGGCCATGCCGATCGTCGGCCTGGTCGTCGGGCTGCATGCCCCGGCCGAGCGGCGCATGGGCCATGCCGGTGCCCTGACCATGCATGGCCGCGATCGCGCCGACGCCAAGATCGCCGCCTTCGAGAAGGCCGGGATTACCGTGGCATCCAGCCCGCATCTGGTCGGCGACACGATCGGCCGGGCGCTCGCTGCGAGGGCGAAAGCGGCTTGAAAGCAAATCTTTCGGGAAGGAATGGTGGCCGGTCTTCAGACCGGCCACTTTTTTGACAAGGAACGATAGTTCCGTTTTGGTCTGACGATCGGCATATCGCGCCGCCACGTCCTTCGCAGAACAGGCATCCTGCCAGCGCCCGGGCCTCCATCACTGCACGAAGCGGTTCTCCAGGCAGCCGATGCCCTCGATGCTGACGCGGACATCGTTCTCAGCTTCCTTCATGGCGCCGACGCCAAGCGAGGTGCCGCAGCAGATCAAATCGCCCGGGAGCAGGGTCATATCCCCCGAGATCAGGCTGACCAGTCTCGCCGGCGGGAAGATCATGTCGGCAACTGGATAGTTCTGACGCTCGTCGCCATTGAGCAGCGTCTTGACCACCAGGGTGGCGGGATCGATGTCGGTGGCGATCACCGGGCCGAATGGCCCGAAACCGTCGAAGCTCTTGGCGCGCACCCATTGGGCGAAGGTCGAGTCTCGCGTGATGATGTCGCCGGCGGTGATGTCGTTGACGCAGGTATAGCCGAAGATGGCTTCCGCGGCCTCCGCCTCGGAGGCATTGCTGCAGGGCTTGCCGATGACGATACCGAGCTCGCCTTCGTAGACCACCCGGCCATCATAGGAAGAAGGCCTTGCCACGGTCGCACCCGGTGCAGTGACGCTGGTGGGCGCCTTGAGCAGATAGAGCGGTTCCGGCGGCACGGCGACATCAAGCTTGGCGGCGAGCTGGTGGAAATTGTTCCAGAGCGCGATGATCTTGCCCGGCACCGTCGGCGCCAGGAGCCTCGCCTGCGCCAGGGGCAGCGTGCGGCCGGTGGCGGCGGCGATGCCGAACATGTCGCCGCGATGGACGTGGATGTCGTCGCCTTCGAGCGTGCCGAACTGGGCCTGCCCGTCTTCCTCGAAACGGATCCATTGCGACATGGCGGTTTTGCCTTTCTTGAAAGGATGGGAGCGAGCTATTTGCCTGCTGTTCAGAACCCCTTGATGATTTCCTCGACCATTTTCTTGGCATCGCCGAAGAGCATCATGGTGTTGTCCTTGAAGAAGAGCTCGTTCTCGACGCCGGCATAGCCCGAACCCATGCCGCGCTTGATGAAGAGGACGGTCTTGGCCTTCTCGACATCGAGGATGGGCATGCCGAAGATGGGCGAGGCCGGGTCGGTCTTGGCGGCGGGATTGGTGACGTCGTTGGCGCCGATGACGAAGGCGACGTCGGCCTGGGCGAACTCGGCATTGATGTCCTCGAGCTCGAACACCTCGTCATAGGGCACGTTGGCCTCGGCCAGCAGCACGTTCATGTGGCCGGGCATGCGGCCGGCGACGGGGTGGATGGCATAGGAGACGTCGACGCCCTCTTCCTTGAGCTGGTCGGCCATCTCGCGCAGGGCATGCTGGGCCTGCGCCACCGCCATGCCGTAGCCGGGCACGATGATGACCTTGCCGGCATTCTTCATGATGAAGGCGGCATCGTCCGCCGAGCCCTGCTTGACCGGGCGCGTCTCCGGGCCCTTGCCGCCGCCGCCGGCCGCCGCCGCATCGCCGCCGAACCCGCCCAGGATCACCGAGATGAAGGAGCGGTTCATGCCCTTGCACATGATGTAGGACAGGATGGCGCCCGACGAGCCCACCAGCGCCCCGGTGATGATCAAGGCAAGGTTGCCCAGGGTGAAGCCGATGCCGGCCGCCGCCCAGCCCGAATAGGAGTTGAGCATCGAGACCACCACCGGCATGTCGGCCCCGCCGATCGGGATGATGATCAGCCCGCCCAGCACCAGCGAGGCGATGACGATCAGCCAGAACAGGGTGTGGCTGGCCGAGAGCACGAAGGCGATGATCAGGGCGACCAGCAGCGCGGCCAGGGCCGCATTGATGACATGGCGGCTCGGCAGCAGGATCGGTGCGCCCGACATGTTGCCGTTGAGCTTGGCGAAGGCGATCACCGAGCCGGTGAAGGTGATGGCGCCGATGGCCACGCCCAGCGACATCTCCACCAGCGACTGCGCTTCGATCTCGCCGCCATGGGCGATGCCGAAGGCGGCGGGGGCATAGAGGGCGCCGGCGGCCACGAACACCGCGGCCAGGCCGACGCCCGAATGGAAGGCGGCCACCAATTGCGGCATCGCCGTCATCGCCACGCGCTTGGCCACCACGGCGCCGAGCCCGCCGCCGACGGCCAGGCCTGCGACCACCAGCAGCCAGCCCGACACGCCCGAGGGCGGGGCCACCGCCAGCGTGGTCAGCACGGCCAGGCCCATGCCGATCATGCCGAAGCGGTTGCCCTGGCGCGAGGAGGTCGGCGAGGACAGCCCGCGCAGCGCCAGGATGAACAGGACGCCGGCGACGAGATAGAGGAACTGGGTGAGATTCACGGACATGGACGCTTCCTCACTGGCCGGCGCCGGCGGCCGAAGAGGCCCCGGTCTTCTTGGTCTTGTCGGCGG
This sequence comes from Labrys sp. 22185, assembly GCF_052045555.1. Taxonomy (NCBI): domain Bacteria; kingdom Pseudomonadati; phylum Pseudomonadota; class Alphaproteobacteria; order Hyphomicrobiales; family Xanthobacteraceae; genus Labrys; species Labrys sp. 22185. The sequence continues at coordinate 15,649 of NZ_JBQEPH010000057.1, forward strand.
TCTTGTCCTTGGGCTTGTACATGGCCAGCATGCGCTCGGTGACCAGGAAGCCGCCGAAGATGTTGATGGAGGCCAGCACCAAAGCCAGGAAGCCGAAGCCGCGGGCCCACCAGGGACCGCTCTCGTCCCCGGCCAGGGCGACGCCGACCGAGAGCAGGGCGCCCACCACGATCACCGAGGAGATGGCGTTGGTCACCGACATCAGCGGGGTGTGCAGGGCCGGGGTGACCGACCACACCACGTAATAGCCCACGAAGATGGCGAGCACGAAGATGGCGAAGCGGAAGACGAAGGGATCGATCGCCCCGCCGGTGGCGGCATGGGCGACGCCCCCCAGCGTGGCGGCGAGCTGGTCGGCATAGTCCTGGGCGTGTCTGGCGGCCTCGCCGGCAGCCTGCGCCGCGGCCTGGGCCTTGTCGAGAAGCTCTTGGGGCGTGTCGGCCATGTCGGTCTCCCTCGATGGGATGGATCTGATTGGGGGGCGGGTCTTCAGATCCGCCTCTTGATGAGATGCAGTCCGTTCCAGGCGGGTCCCGCTCCATCTCCCGATGGAGCTGAGAAGACCCGCCCCCGATCGTCAGGCCGGCTGGGGCTGGAAGGAAGGATGCACCACCGCCCCGTCCTTGGTGAGGAGGGTGGCCTTGACCAACTCGTCCTCCCAATTGGGCGCCAGCGTCTTTTCCTTCTTGTCGACCAGCGTCTCGACGAAGGCGAAGAGGTTGCGGGCATAGAGCGAGGAGGCGGAGGCGGCCAGGCGGCCGGGTACGTTGAGATGGCCGATGATCTTGACCCCGCCCGGCGTGACCACGACCTCGCCGGGGCGGGCGCCCTCGACATTGCCGCCGCGCTCCACCGCCAGGTCCACCAGCACGGAGCCTGGCTTGAGGCTGTCCACCATCTCGGCCGAGACCAGGCGCGGGGCGGGCCGGCCGGGGATCAGGGCGGTGGTGATGACGATGTCCTGCTTCTTGATGTGCTCGGCCACCAGGGCGGCCTGCTTGGTCTGGTACTCCGCCGACATCGGCTTGGCATAGCCGGCCGCGGTCTCGGCCTGCTTGAACTCCTCATCCTCGACGGCGACGAATTTGGCGCCGAGCGAGGCGACCTGTTCCTTGGCGGCGGGGCGCACGTCGGTGGCGGTGACCACCGCGCCCAGGCGCCGGGCCGTGGCGATGGCCTGCAGGCCGGCGACGCCCGCCCCCATCACGAAGACCTTGGCGGCGGGCACGGTGCCGGCGGCCGTCATCATCATCGGGAAGGCCCGGCCGAACTCGGCACTGGCGTCGATCACGGCCCGGTAGCCGGCGAGGTTGGCCTGGGAGGACAACACGTCCATCACCTGCGCCCGGGTGATGCGCGGCATCAGCTCCATGGCGAAGGCCGACACGCCCGCCTGCGCCAAAGCGGCGAGCGCCTCGTGCTGGCCGTAGGGATCCATGATGGCGAGCACCAAAGCGCCATGGGGATAGGCAGAAAGCTCGTCCGCCCGCGGGCGGCGCACCTTCAGCACGATGGCCGCGCCCGCCAGCGCCTCGGCATTGGAAGCCACCACGCTCGCCCCAGCCGCCGCATAGTCCTCGTCCGTGATCCCGGACGCCAGCCCCGCACCGCTCGCGACCCGAACCGTCGCGCCAAGCGCAAGCAGCTTCTTCACCGTGTCGGGCGTCGCGCCAACGCGAGGTTCGCCGG
>NZ_JBQEPH010000058.1:0-15601 GCF_052045555.1 Labrys sp. 22185
CCGAGCTGCCGCGAGACGATCGAGAAATGGCCCCCAGGCTCGACGGCTACTGGCTTTGGCTGCGATTTATGACGGTGCGTCTCGGACCGAAGCTGCGAAGATTGGCGGGGTGAGCCTGCAGATCGTTCGCGACTGGGTCCTGAAGTTCAATGCGCATGGTCCAGACGGGCTCATCGACCGCAAAGCGCCAGGCCAGCCGTCCCGGCTGACGAGCGAGCACCGCAAAGTACTCGCCGCAATCATCGAGAGCGGGCCGATGCCGGCGATCCATGGCGTCGTGCGCTGGCGGATCATCGATCTGTGCCAATGGCTCTACGAAGAGTTTCGCGTCTCGATCGCCAAGCAGACGCTGAGCCGGGAACTGCGAGCCATGGGATATCGTAAGCTGTCGGCCCGGCCGCGCCATCATGTACAGGCCGAAGGCCAAGGCATCGACCCGACCGACATAGAGGTCTGGTTCGCCGATGAGGCGCGCATCGGCCAGAAGAACAAGATTACCGCCGCCGGGCCCGGCGAGGAAGCAGACCGTTGGCACCTCACGATCAGCGCACGGCCTCGACCTATATCTTCGGTGCCATCTGTCCCTGGGAGGGCAAAGGCGCAGCCCTCGTCCTGCCGATCTGCAACACACAAGCGATGAACCTGCATCTGGCCGAAATCGCCGATCAGGTCGCGCCCGGCAAACACGCCATTCTTCTGCTCGATCCGGCCGGATGCCACCTACCGAGCCGGCTGGTCGTCCCGCCCAACATCACGCTCAGCCTTTTGGTTCGGAGCACGGCCTGGGTCATGGACGCCTTCGAAGTTATGATGGGACCGCAACGTCCCTACCACGCATATTCGTTACGAAGCTTTAGGACGTTTAATTCAATATTATTTACTACACCACCTACTTTACTCCTAATTCATTAATTGATCCATCGGGAAAACGCCAATATCGTAGAAAAATCAAGCAATGCTTCTGTGCTGTTTTTTAGAGATAAAAAGGAAGAAGCAGCGCGCGGCTTCGGCAAAACATTTCGACATCAAGACTTAAAAAGAATATCTACGTATAATATCGATCCGTGGAAGAAAATAGAGGAACGGCGCCCGCAATAGAGATCGGACTCTTTGAAAATCGGATCGGTATTTCAAAAATTAAGGCACTTACAATTGAAAATTTACAGACTATATTAAGATATTATTATTAACATACCTTGCGTTTTATTGTAAGTACATACATATGGTCCGATAACTCTGCAATTATTACCTAAATATACCGTCGAATTATATATAATTCTGGGAAACAGTTCTTATATTTCCTGAAGTATATTTATAGACATGATTCCTCCGGGGTAGCTTTCTGGTATCTTGCATGGTAGATCAGACAAAACTTGACAAGCGTTACTTTCAGGAGGCTGCTACTTGGGAAGCTGATATTGTGGCTTCTGCTAAGCGATCGCGGGTTGTCGCCTGGACGATCGCCGCGACAGGACTTGTCCTAGCTATGCTGGCGATGGCATGCCTTGCGCTGCTGTTGCCATTGAAATCCTTTGAGCCCTATGTCGTCGAGGTCGACAAGACCACAGGCTTTCTGGAGATCAAGCGCCCTCTTTCAGAGGGTACCCTGACGCAGATGGAAGCTATTACTAACATGTATGTGGTGCGCTACATCAAAGCGCGAGAGAGCTACGACCCCTCTCAGGTGAAAGACAATTATGAGCTCGCCCAGCTCCTATCGGTCGGCACTGCGGCGAGTGAACTGGCCAATCTTTATGCCCAGTCCAATCCGGACAATCCTGTCAATCTCTATGGCAGCGAGACCAAGGTCACTGTCGAGATCAAGTCCATTCAGTTGCCAAACGAACGCACGGCAATGGTACGTTTTTCCACCCAGCGCAGCGGCAAACTTGGCGGAGCCAAGTCGGCGCAGAATTGGGTAGCCTTGATGCATTTTCGTTATTCCAAAGCTCCCGAGACTAACTCCTGGCGTTTTGACAATCCGCTTGGCTTTCAGGTCATTGACTATCAACGCGATCCCGAAAACCCGGCCTCGGCCGGCAGAGTTGGGGGATGATGATGACCGTCTGCCAGGAAAATCGCATCATCCTGCGGGTGTTGACGGGGTTGGGCATTGGTCTGGCCTGCATCGTGCCGGCCAAAGCGGAACTATCGCCGCAGCGTAGCCTCAACGATTCCAGGGTTCGCAGCGTTGTGTACAGCGCGAACGATGTAGTTTCCATCTCTGGAACGCTTGGTACATCGACCATGATCGTATTCGGCGATAACGAGAAGATCGAGACGATTGCCGTTGGCGACAGCGTTTCTTGGAAGATCGAACCCAATAAGCGCGGCAATGTGATCTTTCTCAAGCCGGTCGAGGCCAAAAGCACCACCAACATGAATGTGGTGAGCGACCGGCGGGTCTATACCTTCGTGCTACACACCAGCGCTGGCCTGCAAAGCAATCTCGTCTATGTGGTGAAGTTCCGCTATCCCGATGAGGATCGAGATGCTCGGCTGGTGGCGGAAGCCCGACGATTGGTATCGATGCCGAACCATGACGGCTTTCAAGTCCAGAATGCCAACTACGAATATTATTATCAAGGCGACGATCAAACCAAACCTACACGAGTATTCGATGATGGCATTAAGACATGGTTCAAGTTTAGTGGCGACATGCCTTCGGTTTTTATCGTTGATGCCGCCAAGCGGGAAAGCTTAGCTAATTTCAGGCGGGAAGGCGATTACATCATCATCGACAAGGTTTCAGCCCAATGGATGATACGCCGCGGCTCCTTCGCGACTTGCGTCATTAACAAGGGGTTCGGGCGAACAGGCACGGCTGCCGTGGCGACGAATGCCGGCGCTTTGCGCTCGGGGGCATCGACTCCTTCAGGACCGTCGAAGGGAGACTGACGATGTCCCAGCACGAACCCACCGATCAGTCGGCAATCGATGACGGGGCCCAGTCACTGCTGGTCGAACGAAAAAGCCGCCTCGGACCGATGATTGTGCTGTCGGTATTGGGTGCAGGCGCCTTGCTCTTGCTCAGTGCTCCCTTCTGGCTGCCAAACGGCGACGGGCGCAACATGGCGGACGCGGATGACGACCGCTATCTCTCATCGCCCCCGCAAGGCGAACCCTATCTGACCCCCCCTCCTCCACAAGCACCTCAAGCCACAGTGGTACAGCCGTCTCCCGCCCCGGTTCCTCCAAGCGATGACACCGAAGCCCGCCGACGAGCGGAAGAGGCTCGGCGTCGGGCAGATGAGGAAGCAAAGCGCCGGGCAGAGGAGGAAGCGGCACTAGAGACACAACGCTGGCAGCGTTATCGTTCACCGATGGTCGTCACCGAAATGGGACAACCCGATGCACCGCAGCCGCCCAAGGCAGAGGACACCAAGGGCAAGGCGGAGGGTGCGCTCCAGGAGACCAATCCGAACAGCCAGTTTCTGTCCGCGCGCGCTTCAGCCAGCGCGGATGTGTCGAAGGCCGAGCGCGCACCCCGCATCGACGCGCTCGTGCCGCAGGGCACGATGATCCGGGCAGTGCTGGAAACCGCCGTCAACACCGACCTGCCGGGCATGGTGCGCGCCTCTACGACCGAGGATGTCTGGTCATTTGATGGTAGACGCGTGCTCATCCCCTCCGGAACCCGCCTGGTTGGCGAATATAATGCCGGTGTGCAGCAAAATCAGAGTCGCGCTTTTATCGTGTGGACGCGCCTCATTCGGGCAGACGGCATTTCCGTCAATTTGGGATCGATCGGGACGGACGAACTCGGACGATCCGGTATGGATGGGGATGTCGACAACCACTATTTCGCCAAATACGGCCCGGCCTTACTCGTCAGTGTGTTGTCAGGCGCAGCCCAGGCAATCGGCATGAGCCAGAGCAATCTGAACAATGGTCCAATCACCACCACCTATATCGACCCTCGGACGGGCATTGCTAGAACGGTAACTTCCAATTCTGGCGGGCAAAGCAACCAGATGCTGGCGCAGGGTGCCCAAGCCGTCGCGCAGGGCTTTGCGCAAACGGCTCAGGAGGTATTGAAGTCAACGCAAGCCATCCAGCCCACAATCATGATCAATCAGGGAACGCCCGTCAGTATCTTCGTCCGCCGCGACCTCGATTTCTCCCCCTTTTATCCTGATCCCGTCATGGAAGCCTATCGGGCTCTCAAACGCGGGAGAAAGCCATGAGCGAAAACACGAGATGGGCGGATCTCGTAGGCATCGCGTTCGAGCCGTTGAGGGAATTTCTGTCCGCACCGAACGTGGTAGAAATCTGTGTCAACGAGCCGGGCAGCCTCTTTATCGAGACCAGCGACGGCGGCCAGCATAGCCCGATGGTGCAACATGCCCTGCCCGGCCTGACGCGTGAGCGTATCCGCTTCATGGCTGAGCGCATTGCCGCGGCCAATCATCAATTCGTCAACGAGGAAGAACCGCTGCTTTCGGCAGCCCTTGCCAATGGTGCGCGCATTCAAGTTGCTCTGCCGCCGGCAGCTCCCGATGGCGGAGTGATCGTCATTCGCCGCCAGGTAGTTAAGAACCTCGCCCTCAGCGACTACACGACCGCCGGCTCCTTGCAGTCGGTCCAGATCACCGCTGGCACCGATGCCCTCACCGATATCGAAGCCGAGATGTGTGACTTGCTTGGACAGGGAAAAATTGAAACCTTCCTGATCGCCGCCGTGCGCCAGCGCATCTCCATACTCGTTTCAGGAGGAACTGGTTCCGGCAAGACCACATTCCTAAACGCGCTGATGCGGGAAATACCGACACACGAACGCCTCATCACCATAGAGGATACGCCGGAGTTAATGCCGACCCAACCCAACCATGTGCGCTTGATTTCCAGCCGCGGCGACCAGAACATTGCTAAGATCGACAGCAAGCGTCTGGTTGAAGCCAGCATGCGCATGCGACCTGACCGATTGCTTCTAGGCGAGATACGCGGTGCAGAATCGTTTGATTTTCTGCAAGCTATCAACACCGGTCATCCTGGCTCACTCTCAACGGTTCACGCCAACTCGCCTCGTGGCGCTTATGAGCGGCTGGCTTTGTTGATGATTCAGGATATCGGTGGTGGCGGCACGCTTACAAGGGCCGACATCCTGCAAATGCTGAAGTCCACCCTTCCGCTTGTTGTACAGGTCGCGCGTTCGGACGGGCAGCCCGGTCGTGTCATGGAACTTTATTACGAGCCATTCGTTCGTGCTCGCCATGCCGGAAGGGCCGGAAGCAGGCAGCCTTCCGACTGGTGCAGCGCTCACGCTTCGGGGGGTGATGAGTTTCGTACACGGAACAAATCATGGGCATGACGCCGTCGACGCTATCTGGTCAGGGCTGGATTGGACACGTGCGCCACCATGGCGTGGCGTTCGTCTTCGGATTGTGTTTGTGTGTGGTCCAATCGGCTTTGGCGCAGACCCAGCCCCCGCCGCAGCCACCGCCCCGTCCGGATACTTTCGAAACCCCGCCGCAAGACTCGGTGGCGGTCTCCGCCCCTTCGGCTCCATGCAACTTCACCAAGATCTCCACACCGACCGAGATCAAGGCGCTGATTACCAAGATCGCGTCCCAAGAAGCATTTCCTGCGAATTTCTTACTGGCCATCGCCCAGCAAGAGAGCGGGCTGCGGATGGATCGAGTTTCATCGGCTGGCGCAATCGGAATCATGCAGTTGATGCCGGCGACCGCAGCTCGGTTCAAAGTTAATATTTGTGATGAAGCTGACAATATTAGAGGTTCTATTCGCTTTTTGCGAGTTTTACAGGAGAAGTATCAAAATCCTCTCTACACGCTCGCGGCTTATAATGCCGGTGAGGAGGCTGTTGACCGTAACGGGGGCATTCCGAACTATACAGAAACGGTCCGCTTCATCGCGGCAATCATGACCAATCTGTACAGCTGGAAGCCTCTCAGCGCGAGGGAGAGTGGTCTCCGTCGTCAAAACAGCGCGGGGCCGGCAGCTAATACAGATCAATCCGATAAGAAGAAGGAAGAATGGACCCAGGGGTTCGTTCTCCATGTTGAGGAATGACCATGAATACAGAACAAAAATACGCTGGGGTTGCGACTTTGCCCCGGGCGGGGACATTTGCACTGGGAGCCGCATTGCTGCTTTGCCTGTGCTCGGGGCCCGCCATGGCTCAGGCCAGTCTGCAGCCGGTGCAGTCGGTTCTGCAAACGCTAATCAATGTACTGACGGGCCCGATAGCTTCGATGATCGCAATCCTTGCCGTCATCGGTTGTGGGTTCATGGCCTGGACGGGCAGATTTACCTGGGGTCTGGCTGGCACGGTCATCCTGGGGATCGTGCTGGTCTTCGGCGCCACCCAGATCGTTGCATTCTTCCAGAGCGCGCTGGGACGTTGATGCCGAGAACGATCCACGTTCACGCCTGGAGGTGAAAGAATATCATGGAAAAGCAGGAACCCCCTGAAATCGTGCCCCTAGTGAAGGCTCTGACCAAGGCACCGACCTTATTCGGCGTACCCTACATGTTCACTATGGCCAATCTGGTCCTGACCGCAGTCGTCTTTTTGGTCACCAAGAACCTGCTCTTGCTGCTGATTTGCGCCCCAATCCACCTTGTGGGATATCTTCTTACCCTGCGCGACGACCAGATCTTTGCAATTCTGCGGGTGAAGGGGCAGAAAACTCCACCGCGTTCGAGCCTTGTGTGGGGCGTGAAAAGCTATTCGGCCGGAGAATAGCGGTGGTCAATTCGCTGCGAAGCAAACAAATGACCTATGGATCCCATGCCAGGCGCGAGAAAGGCGTTGCGGCACATATTCCCTATACGCGGCATGTTACCGAGAACGTGCTGGGAACGCGTGATGGATTGCTGTTGAGCATCATCCGGCTGGAAGGCTACTGTTTTGAAACGGCCGATATGGCTTTGATCAACAATAAGCTGGAAAACCGCAATACGATCCTACGTGGGCTCGGGAGCAGCCGCTATGCCATCTGCGGCCATCTCATTCGCCGCCGCATCAGGCCGGAGCTTGAAGGCCGGTTTGAAAATCGCTTTGCCGCCGAGCTCGACCGGCGTTACGTGGCAGGTCTCCAGCAACGGCAGATGTTCGTTAACGATCTTTACGTCACCATTGTTCGCCGCCCACTACAGGGGCAGATTGGTATGTTCGAGGCAATGCTGCGAAGGTTGCGGCCTGCTCGCCGTCGACTCGCCGAGGACCTAGCGGGGGACAAAGATCTGCGTGAACTTCAGGAACTCACCCTGACGGTTTGCGAAGTGCTGCAGGATTATCAGGGTCGCGTCCTTGGCATCACAGAACGCCGGTCTGGCGAATATTTCTCCGAGCCGCTTGAATTTTTGGTTCAGATCCTCAATGGCCTTGAACCTACGGAGATGCGACTCCCGCGCATGCCCCTGAATGCGGCGCTCGCCATGAAACGCATTCACGTCGGCAGGAATGCGCTCGAATTCGTAGGGGCCTTCCCGCCGACTGATTCACGCCTTGCGGCCATGCTCTCCATCCGCGAATACCCGCCCTATACCGGGCCCATGCTGCTGGATGGCCTGCTCAAGATCCCAGGGGAGTTCGTGGTCAGCCAGAGTTTTGCCGTGGTAGAGCGCTCGGCGGCGCAGGGCCAGATCGAGCGCGTCGCCCGGCAGACCGCAATGGCCGATGCGGCGGGCTCGGCGGTAACCGAGCAGCTGACAAGTGCCCGCAACGAGCTCCTGGTTTCGCGTTCGATCTTCGGTCAGCATCATTTGTCCGTAATGTGTCTAGGCAGCGACAAGGAAAGCCTTGGCCAATGCATCCGCGCAGTCGGCACGGCGCTCACCGAACAATCAATTCTATGGGTGCGAGAGGACCTCAATTGCGAACCGGCATTCTGGGCCCAATTGCCGGGAAATTTTGGCTACGTTGCGCGCTCGGGCATCATATCCTCAAAAAACTTCGCCGGCTTTATGTCCCTCCATAATTTCCCCAGTGGCCGGCGCTCGGGCAACCATTGGGGCAGTGCTGTCTCGCTATTGGAAACCACGAGCCAGACCGCTTATTTCTTCAACTTCCACGTACGCGACCTTGGCAATTTTACCGTTGTCGGGCCGTCGGGATCAGGTAAGACTGTAGCGCTGTCATTCCTCATGGCGCAGTCTCAGCGCATCAGGCCCAAACCGCGATGCGTGTTCTTCGACAAGGACCGCGGCGCCGAGATCTTCGTTCGTGCGCTTGGTGGCAACTATCGCGTCCTACAATCGGGCGCATCGACAGGTTTCAATCCTCTTCATCTGCCCAACACGGGTGCCAATCGCGAGTTCCTGTTTCAACTCTTTTCCCTCATGCTGCGACGGCCGGACGGCTTGCCGCTCGTGGCCTTCGAGGAAGCGATCTTGCGGGATGCCATCCAGCATGTCTTGCAGGCAGGTAAGGAGGGGAGAACCCTGTCTGCCTTCGCGCTCTTGCTGCGTGGCCGAACGCGGGCCAGCTACGATGATCTCCAGGCACGCCTGGAAAAATGGCTGCGCAGCGATCAATTGGGCTGGATTTTCAACAATGCCGAGGATGACTTTTCGTGGTCGGACATCACCGGCTTCGACATGACCCAAATCCTCGACGTGCCGCTGATTCGCAGCGTCGTCCTGATGTACCTGTTCCATCGTCTAAACGAACAACTCGACGGTAATCCCGTACTGATCTTCCTCGACGAAGGCTGGCGACTGTTGGAGGACGATGTCTTCGCAGCTTTCATACAAGACAAGATGAAGACCATCCGCAAATTCAATGGCATTATTGGTTTCGGCACACAGAGTGCTTCCGACATCGTGCGCTCTGACATCGCTAACACGATCATCGAGCAAAGCGCCACCAATCTTTTCTTTCCCAATCCCAAGGCGGACTTTGCAAGCCATGCGACTGCGTTCGGCTTGTCGGCGCGGGAGGTCGAATGGATTAAAACATCTGATCCCTCAAGCCGGTCCTTCCTGATCAAGCATGGGCAGGAGTCCGTGGTGGCTCGGCTGCGTTTGGCCATCGGGGATGATATACTCAAGGTCCTGTCGGGTCGCGCCTCAAGTATTGCAGAGGTAGAGCGGCTGCGCGCCGAGCTCGGCGACGATCCCGATAAATGGTTACCCGTTTTCTGCCCAAGCCTGAAAGCCATGAATTTAAGTGGAGATGCTGCATGAACTTCCGTAATTTTGCCGGTTATCTTCTTGTCATACTGTCACTTACTGCGTGCAGCAGCACGCGAGAGCTAAAAAAACCCTGTGACTCGATCGCCGCGTTCGGTTTCACCTCGCTTCTCGCCTGTGGGCCCTTTCTGCCCGTCAATGTTTCCTATGCGTTCTTATTCAGGCCGTGGTGATACCGGTGAAACATGGCAGTTAGGTCTCTCCTCATCATCGCGATATCGTTGGCTCTGACATTGCCGGTATGGGCTGCGCAGACCGGGACACGCCTGGCTGGTTGGCAGGCGGCGGCATCCAATGAAGCGTTTTACGATCCGTGGACCCCCAGAGCTTGGCTCAATACCCGCCCCGCCTATCGCAATGGCGGCCGCTTCAGCGACCCCTATGACTACCGGGACAGTCCTAGGGGTTATTCGCACGCAACGGAGGGCTATTCCGACGAGCTACGCTCGCTTAGGCGGCGCTTGGGGATCGATGGCGGGGGCGAGCGGTTTGCACCGGGTCCGCGGGACGATGCATACGTCATTCAGCCATCACCTATTCGACGGATGATCGTATCGCTTCGGGGATATGCGGCAGGTACCATCGTGATCTCGACTAAGGAGAAGCGGCTCTATTACGTCCTCTCAGATGGCATCTCAGCGCTGAAGTACGGAATTGGGGTCGGCAAGCAGGGATTCTCCTGGACAGGGATCGAGACCGTAAGCCGCAAACGTGAATGGCCAGATTGGACGCCGCCCAAGGAAATGATCGCCCGCAGGCCCGAGCTTCCCGATCACATGGAAGGCGGGCTCAACAATCCTCTGGGTGCTAGGGCGCTCTATCTGGGTAGTACCCTTTATCGCATTCACGGCACCAATGAGCCCCAAACGATCGGCAAGGCAGTTTCGTCAGGTTGTATCCGTATGGCCAATCCTGATGTCATCGACCTTTACGATCGGGTCGCTCTCGGGACCAAGGTAGTCGTATTTTGAATTTCTTGATCAAGCGCGAAGAAAGACATCATTGCACCGATCGCGCGCCGGCAAACAATACCAAGAAAGAACTTAGGTGGAAACTTATTATATCACTGTCATTTCGAATAATATTGATGCTCTTGGTAGAAGCTTCACCGAGGAAACCTATGGCGCATTTGCGAGCAATCTTACGTGGGTCGTCAGTTCTCTTTTTATTCTATACCTGATCTTCTGGGGCTTTTCGTTCTGGCAAGGACGAGGCGAAAGTAATTTGATGGCTTTCGTATTCCGATTGGTTCGCGTTGGCGTCATATATTTTCTTGCCACCGGATGGGGATGGGCTCAAAATCAAGTTTATCTCGGCGCCACGCAGATACCAGTGGCGATTAGCTCGGTGATGCTGCAAAATATTACTGTCGATGGGCATGGTATGTCTGAACGCTCGATAGAGCGTGACCTATATGATTTCTATCGCATTTCGATCACTGCCAGCATACGCATTGTTGAACAAATTCGCGAAATTTCCTCACAACCCTCCCCTTCAGCGAACAATCAGCAAGGACAAGTCGAGATAAAGGATAAACCAAAGACTCCTTATGAGACAAAATTAAATAACATGCTTCAATCAATGTTGATTTGGATTTCTTCAGTTTTATTTATTGGATACGCAGCCTTCGTAATATTTTTTTCAAAAATTTCTCTTCTTGCATTGCTGTCCATCGCCCCGATATTTATCATACTAATGATGTTCAAAGGACCCTCGCGATTTTTCTGGGGGTGGGTGACGACGACCGTACAAGTGATGCTTGCTCCCATCTTTCTTTATGTGTTCCTCGCTTTTTACATCGTTAGTATCAGGCCGGTTGTACTCGCTCTCCGCGACAGCATGAATCAAGGCGGCATTCCAATGATGAAAGACGCAGCGCCATTTGTACTCGTCTGCTTTTCCGGCCTGTTCTTACTGATTCAGGTCATCCCCCTCGCCGGCCGCATAGCAGCAAGCACACGCGTATGGGCAACGGCCAATGAGGGAGCCATTCAACAGCGCCTTGCTGCTTGGGGGCGCGGCATGCAGACCCTAGTAAGCAGCAACGGCCGTAATGGCTCTTCGACAGCAGCGGCTCCTCAGTCCTCTCCTCCAACGTCCCCATCTGAATCCATCATGCGAGACCTGCAAGAACAGAATGCGGCACTTCGAAGGCTCGGGCGCAATCGATAGGCGGGTCTGGGATTTCGGTCAGGCAACATCCGCCACAGTCGGCAATCTTACTCTCCAGGACGGTTGATCTGTGATCATGTAGCGGGAGGCTGTTTGACAACGAGATGCAAGGAGTTGTGCCACTTGAACGCTGTAGCTATCCTTGTTTTCAAACAGTCTCTAAGAAGTGTCCGGTCTTTTGGGGCTACAACAGAAAGGCAAGTCGCAACTCCTCCGCGACAAGGTCAAGGTACGGGAAACGCCGACAGGCTGGCTCCTCGCCAATCTCATCGATGACCTCAACCCCGTCATCACGGAATGGCGTAACTACTACCGGTACGCGACACGTTCCGGGAAAGAGTTCGCCAAGCACGATTGGTGGCTATGGTGGCGCCTGAAGGCTTGGCTCGGCAAGAAGTATGGTGGAGCATCTGGATGGAAGCTGCCTACGATGCACCGAACCAGGCGTACGCGGGCAAGGCGGATGGCAGTAGGGCGGCAAGAAGTTCGCCCGGTTCGCCGACGCCAAGCGCCTGCGTTACCCGGACCGAGGTCTACGCATACCGAATGGATGGAACAACCCAGACGAAATCCTCCGTAAGGGAGCCGACAAGTTCTAGGAAGCGAGCCTCGCCCTCGTATCGTTATGAAGGACCCCCGTGAAGTGGAGCCACGCGTGGAGAGCCGGGTGCGGGGAAACTCGCACACCCGGTTCGGAGTGGGGGATGAACAAACCCACCCTGGCAACGGGGCAAAGCGCTACATCCCTACTCTACTGGTTCTCCGATCTTCACTCTGACACTGAAGGGCATCGAGGGTTGTCCCAGCGGAAAGGGCGGCCGCGGGAGAGGCTTTCTTCTCTAGGTCTGAGTACAAATCTAGAGGTCTGCTTCAATGCTGTTTGACAATCCGCCTCTTGATTTGAATTAGCCACGTCGAAACTGGTCAAGTAAGTTGCAGCGCTTTCTGTATGTGTTGCTCAAGCAAGACCTTCACTCTTCTTGAAAGTAACGATAACATGAAAGGCAACTGCACAACCGTAACAACAACATTTCTTTCGACTTCGATGCCTCCCGTGATTGTCTGCTTCAGCACCTCAATGCCGAAATCGAGACTGTATTCGCTTTGTAATTCCCATTTGACCGTGACACGGTCCGCGTACTTCGTCTTAATTTGGTCGGATAGCGCTCTAATGCGTTCCATGGCAACTGGTTGACCCAGTTGGTGGCGAAGGGAAATCGAGATTGTGCGCGACATGATGCCCCTTTTTGGATACCTGAGTGTCCGCGAGTTTTGAACGAGGATGGCTTGTCCAGTCCTGCTCGCCCTGTTAGCCGTTGGCCATGAGACAGCAGCTTCGAGTAACCTTTCGAGCAAACATTCCACGAATATCGCAACGGACTGGTGAGATAGAAAAGGCCGCGACCGCGAGAAATGATATCAAGTTCGAGCGACGCAAATTCTATATTCGAATCTTGAAGTTTTGATCTTGGACAAGGCATAAGCAAGGCAAATAAGGTGGCATCCACATTTGGGCGATTTTTGGGTGAATGCAATTAATTATTATTTCGGATACGACCATGCTTATCAAACTCTTTCCTAATTCAGCAAGGATCGTAGATGGAGTTATTCCCGAGACAAGCCTCTCTTTTGGGTAGGGCAAATCTAAACAATAAAAAATACAGATACTGAATAACGTTGTACCTACATGTTTTCCGATTTCAAGGTATTGTGATAATCAATTCTTTTACATCTCGCGCTCAACTGGCGCCCGCAGCTGAATAGCTTACATCCATGACACGTTGAGATGCCCCACCATAGAGCTCCTGCACTTCCGAGCAGTCATTCAAAGACAGTATGAACCGGCCACGAAGCCCTTCAAAACCGCTGCGAAGCGCTCATGATCAGCGCGCTCGAACATGCCGCGACCGTAGTAGCGCTCGGTGCCCCAATAAGGTGGATCCACATAGAATAAAATGTGCGGTCGATCCCGGCGAGCAATGAAGTCCTGCCAGGACAGGCACTCGGCGGTGACGCCGAGAAGGCGCTCATGAACGGCCTGCAGCATCGAGCCGAGGTTGGCAAGGTCGAGCCGAGTTGGCCCGCTGGTGTCAATGCCAAAAGTTCGGCCTTGCTACTCTCTCGTCGAGCGAAAGCTGTTGCGATAAATATAGCGTGCCACGATCGTGCCCTGGGAGGTGGTGTAGCTGATGGCATTGGTCGCGACGTTCTTTGGCAGACAGCCAGGTTGGTCAGCGCGCCACGGCTGGCAGGCTGATGAAGGGATCATCGCTCAACTGGCCGACGCTTTCCAGCGTCATGTAACGGGCGCGCTGCACCGCCCATTCATCGTTGTGTTCGAGGAGCAGGGCGCCGACCAGGCGGATGATGGCATCGTCATTGGGGAAGATGCCGACGACCTTGGTCCTGCGCTTAATCTTGCCGTTGAGTCGCTCGATGGGATTCGTGCTGTTGGTTTGACCGGAAACACATTTTCGTAATCGAACTGCAAGGAATTCTTAGCCGATGGCTTGAAAATAGCCTACCTCGGTCGTGAGCGAGCGACGGCGTGACGGTGAAGCCCTTCGATCGTCCAGCGGTGGACTGCCCCCCGGTCTGGCAGATAATTATGAACCTCACGCCGTGGCGCTTTCGAACGCCTCGGGACTAACGCTGCCGAGATGACTATGGCGGCGGGCTCGGTTGTAGAAGACCTCGATATAATCGAAGAAGTCGGCTCGAGTGAGGTCCCGGATTTTATAGATGCGGTTTCGTGTGTGCTCCTTTTTCAGACTGCTGAAGAATGATTCCGCCCCGGCATTATCCCAACAATTGGCGCCTCTGCTCATGCTCGGCTCCAGATTGTGGGCCTTGCAAAACCGCTTGAAGTCGTCGCTGCCGTATAGACGCCCTGGACGCCCTTCTGTTTGTCACGCGGAGATGCACGTGGCGTTGTTGATGCCTGCTTGCCGCCGCATGATGATGCCAAAGACCTCGCGTGTGATGTATCGTTTCGGCATCCGGATGGATTCGGATATGCGGCGTGTCACATAGGCCTTGGTTCGCTCGTCCGTTCGCAGGCGTCCGATCGCGATGATGTGCAGGGCACTGTTGGCAGCACGGTCACCGCCGCGATTGAGACGGTGCCGTGTCGCCAGCCCCGAGAATGCTGGGACGGGACTGACGCCGCAGAGCGCTGCAAAAAGGGTCGATGAGTTTTGGACGCGGATAATTTACCCAAACCTCCTCTCCCTGTGAGCCGTCTGCAAACTGCAGCTTGACGCCCAAGGATAGCAAATGCCCTTCAGACGAGAGGCGGGAATTGACCCATGAAATGGTAGCTCGGGGCAGGAACCTTTCGATCAAGTTTTCTAAGAACACAGCAACTATCTGGTGCGTTAGAAACGGCCGTGATCGCGGAGGAGTGATGCCGGGCTCGAGTGCCGCAAATGCTCTGCTCGCATCCCGAAGCTCTAATCCTGGACAGGTCATGAGCAAGGTAGATAGCATTGTCGCTGCATCTGCATGAGCATCAGATAATCTCTGTTCATTATTATCCTCGAATACGGTCATGCCCATGACACTCCTTTCAAACCCAGCAAGGAAGGTATATGGCGCCAGCTCCAAGACAAGCCTCTCTTTGGGATATAACGGATCTAAACAACATACGTCGGATGAGATGAATTCTTGGAGTTCTTACATGTTTTTCTTCTTTAAAATTAACACACCGTTATAATTAATTCCCTTACGGGATTAGGACAGTCGGTATTTGACCGAGTCCCAAAGACTGATCCTGATCCAGGTCGAATGTTTCTGTATGGTCGGTCTTGGCGACCTGTGCTATGGCGGACGGAGTTGGTCGTATCTGCGTATCGGCCATAGCGCGGTCGCCAGCGGTTTGCTGCCAAGGCTCGAGTCCCGACGCTGTCTATTCAAGAATTAATCGATAAACTCGGTCTTGCATACAGACGAAGATGCCCCATGGCAGCTCGAGCGTGGGATCACAGACGGAAAGCTTCCTGCCCGGTTGTGGATCGTGCCACGATCGTACCCTGGGAGGTGGTGTAGCTGATGGCATTGGTCGCTGCGTTCTTTGGCAGACAGCCAGGTTGATCAACGCGCCACGGCTGGCAGGCTGATGAGGGGATCATCGCTCAACTGGCTGACGCTTTCCGGCGTCATGTAACGAGTGCGCTACACCGCCCATTCATCGTTGTGTTCGAGGAGCAGGGCGCCGACCAGGCGGATGATGGCATCGTCATTGGGGAAGATGCCGACGACCTCGGTCCTG
>NZ_JBQEPH010000059.1:0-15383 GCF_052045555.1 Labrys sp. 22185
TGCACGAACCCGCTTCGCGGGAGTGTCGCCTAGCGGTGAGGTGGCGTAATATTCACAGCCTTTGAGCGGGTGGCGGCGGCCGCCCTCGAACATGGAGTTCCCTTCAACAAGAGGAACTCGCCATGGCTACTGTGTCGACTGGTACATCCGTCTCACCCCTGCGCCAGCGCATGCAGCACGACATGCTCCTGCGTGGTCTGGGCTCGCACACGCAGCAGGATTACGTTCGTCACGTCCGACGCTTTACCGCGTTCCTGGGACGCTCGCCCGACACCGCAACACCTGAGGATATTCGCGGCTTCCAGTTGAGCCAGCATGAGAACGGCATCAGCCCTGCGACGATCAATGGCGCGGTTTCGGCACTGCGATTTCTGTTCCTGGTCACGCTGAAGCGGCGGGATCTGGGGCGTGCGCTGGTGATCGTCCGCCATCCACGCAAATTGCCCGACGTGCTAAGCGTGGAGGAAGCCGCACGGCTGCTCGAGGCCGCACCCGGCATCAAGTACAAGGCCGCGCTCGGCGTCGCCTATGGCGCCGGGCTGCGAGTGTCCGAGGTTGCGCATCTGAAGGTTGACGATGTCGACTCGACACGCATGCTGCTGCGTGTCGAGCAGGGAAAGGGCCAGAAGGACCGCAACGCGATGCTCTCGCCGCAACTGCTGGAACTGTTGCGGCTGTGGTGGCGTGAAGGAAAGCGGCGCGGGGTCATGCTTCCGCATGGCTGGCTGTTCCCGGGGCGCAGTTGCACCGACCCGATCTCGTCGCGGCAGTTGCACCGCGCGGTTCAGGAGGCCGCCGAAGTCGCAGGTATCCGCAAGCGCGTCAGCCCGCACACGCTGCGGCACAGCTTCGCCACTCACCTGCTCGAACAGGATGTCGACATCCGCGTCATCCAGGTGCTGCTCGGGCACAGCAAGCTCGATACGACCGCCCTCTACACCAAGGTCTCGACCCGGATGATCCACGCAGTCGCCGGGCCGCTCGACCGGCTGATGGCGCTGATGGAGGACAAGACACCGCCCGGGTGAGCAGGTGCGGGCGGAACTGGAGATCGCTGACATCTTCCGTGCTGCCGGTCCTGCATACCGGATCGCCCATGCCGGACGCTTGAACCTCACCCAGCTCAAGGTCATGTCGGCGATTGAGCACTGCCGCACCGCATCGCTCGGCGGGCATATCGAAGCCTGCGAGGACTGCGGCCAGTGGCGGATCGCCTATAACTCCTGCCGCAACCGGCACTGCCCCAAGTGCCAGGGCGCGGCCGCGCGGACATGGCTTACCGAGCGCGAGGCTGACCTGCTGCCGGTCGGCTACTTCCATGTCGTGTTCACGCTGCCCGCCGAGGTCGCCGACATCGCCTTCCAGAACAAGGCGTTGATCTACGACCTGCTGTTCAGGGCAGCGTCGGAGACGATGCTGACGATTGCCGCCGATCCGGAGCATCTCGGCGCACGCATCGGCATCACCGCCGTGCTCCACACCTGGGGTTCGGCGATGACGCACCATCCCCACGTGCACATGATAGTGCCGGGCGGTGGCATCGCGCTCGACGGGAGCCGCTGGATCTCGTCGCGCCCGGCCTTCCTGCTCCCGGTGCGAGTGCTTGGGGCGCTATTCCGCCGGCTCTTTCTCACCCGGCTGGTTGCGCTGTACGATGCCGGGCGGCTCGCCTTCTTCGGGTCGCAGGCGCGCCTCACCGAGCGGCGGGCATTCCTGCGCCATCTTGCTCCCGTCCGGAAGACGCGTTGGGTGGTTTACGCCAAAGCGCCCTTCGCCGGGCCGCAAGCAGTGCTCGCCTACCTGTCCCGCTACACCCACCGGGTCGCGATCTCGAACAGGCGCCTCATCAAGTTCGATGAGAGTGGCGTCACCTTCCGCTACAAGGACTATCGCCGCGACGACACCGACCGCCAGCAGGTCATGACGCTTGCCACCCACGAGTTCATCCGCCGCTTTCTGCTCCATGTCCTGCCGAGTGGCTTCCATCGCATCCGTCATTACGGCCTGCTCGCCGGCTCCGCCCGCCAGGCCAGCCTCGCGCTCGCCCGCGAGCTCCTGGACGTCGCGGCACCGTCCGATGACGACAGCCCGGGCGAACCAGACGTCCGCCCGTCATGCCCCTGCTGTGGCGGACGCATGATCGTCATCGAGGTTTTCGAACGGTGGAGGCAGCCGCGCGGACCGCCGGACCCAACGGCGACCAACCGGGAGAATTATCCATGACCCGGCATGGCATGATCCAGCCCCTAGCCGCAGACACTCAGCCTCCGGCAACAGACCCACGCGTCTCTATGGTGACAACCGATGCCGAAGGGGTAACCTCCGGCCGCGCGACGGGCCGACAACATCGCGTCGAGGCTCAACGAAGCCGTCTCTCCGCGTCCATCGCGGCGCTTCCTTCCAGCCGTCGCACCATCGCCGACATCAGCCGCAAATCGAAATCCCCATAGCCCTCAACAGTGGCCCGCGGGTTCCCGCATGGGAGGCTTTCGTACGCCTCACGGCACCCGAAACCCTTCACCATCCCGGACGTTCGTATCGATGGCCGTCAGTCCTGAAACCGGACCTTTCAGGGGGCCATGGTCATCAATGGCTCTTTCGCAGAAGTCAGGTCCAGAACGATCGCTTTAATCGGGATTTTCGCAGCTGCCCATGGCTACGTAGGAGACGTTAGAATGGGAAACCATTGTCTACAGTATTGGAGATGAAATATGTTCACGCACGTCATGATTGGCAGCAACGATTTGGAGCGGGCCCGAAGATTCTACGACGCCACGTTTGCTGCGCTGGGAGGCAGGCCCGGTGAGATGGATCCGAGAGGCAGACTGATCTACACCCACGAGGGCGGCCGACTGATGATCACGAAACCGATCGACGGCAAGCCGGCCACTGTGGCTAACGGTGGCACGATCGGTATCGCGGCCGCAAGCCCTGACCATGTTCTGGCATGGCACGAGGCCGGTACCAAGCATGGTGGCACAGCGATCGAGAGCCCGCCTGCGGAGCGCCCGAACGGCTCATTCGTCGCCTACCTTCGCGATCCGGACGGAAACAAACTCACCGCGCGGTCTCATCCAACGAAGTGAGATCGGCGCCAGCAGCGCCCACGATCATCCGCCCGCTCTGATGGATCGATCAGCGGGCGGAGGAAGGGGATTGCCCTGCAATTGAGATTGATCCTGAGACGGAAGGCAGGAAGATCGATCGGAACGCGCTGAAATTGCAGCACGACTTGCCGGCATCGGCGGATTGGGCTGGCGTGATGGCATGGGCATGTGGGATCGACCTGACAGGATCGTTGTCACGCTCCTGCACCTAACCGGCGGCTAGGGGGCGGAGCCGGACGGTCCGCTTTCGGGTGTCGAAGCCCGATTGGCTGGCGTTCGATGCTGGTAGGTCTCAACGACGGCTTCCGACCCCATTTCAGCTATTACCCTCGTTCCTGCAATGATTGCCTCTGGCCCGAAGTGGACGCTTCACGACAGGTGAACGGAGTCCTCGAGAACCGAGGCCCCAACATGACCGGACTTGGTATTCGGTGTTTTTCCGATGTTGAACGGCTTCGATGTAAAGTCGGTCTGTCATTGAGCGCGTTTTGCTATACCCGACCTGCTCGGATCGGGCACACCGTTTCGACTTGACCTTAGACCTGCCTCAAACCGCCGTCGACGCACAATTCGGCACCGGCGATGTAGCTCGCATCATCGCTCAACAAGAACAAAGCGGCCGCAGCCACTTCTGAAGGCCGCGCCATTCGCCCCATCGGGATCGGAGCGACAAGTGCCGCACGAGTGTCTTCCGGAACCGCGGCCATCATTTCCGTATCCGTTGGACCGGGCGCAATAACGTTGACGCGTATACCTTTGGGCGCGAGTTCTGCCGTCCAGGTTCGAGCATAAGAACGAACGGCTGCCTTGGTGGCGGCATAGGTTCCGTACGAAGAGTAGCCGGCGTTATCGGCGATGGATCCGACGAGCACGACTGACCCGCCTCCTCTCATCACGGGAAGAGCCGCCTGCAGGCCGAAAACCATCCCGCGGACGTTGACGCCAAAGTGGCGGTCGAAGTGGTCTGGCGTTATTTCGGCTATTTGCGCAGGCTCGGACAGGCCTGCATTCAATACGAGCGCGTCAATACGGCCGCATGCTTGTCGCACTTTTTCGACAGCCTCCACCATATCTTCGGGCACACTGGCATCGGTGGCAATGCCGACCGCATCATGGCCGATACCCTCGGCCGCCTTCTCAGCATCTTCACTTCTACGACTGGTGATGAAGACCTTCGCCCCTTCGGCAGAAAGCCGCTCTGCAATCGCCAAGCCTATATCCTTGGCGCCGCCGACGACCAGGGCAACCTTGTTACTCATTCGAGCCATCGTGAATCCTTTCAATTGATGGTCTCGTCATGATATACGGTGGATATCTGGTATCAATTACGCACCTGAAATAGCCTAGATATGGACGAGTATACTGACCTGGAAGCTCTTTCTCATTGCGCCCTTGGCGAGATGGCGCGGGTTCGCCCGGTGCTCGACAAGATCGCTGACAAATGGACGATCCTGATACTCATAGTGATCTGTCCCAAACCCTCGCGCTTCAACGAGATCAAGCGGCGTCTCGATGGGATTACGCACAAGGCTCTCGCCGACGCTTTGAAGAGACTTGAGCGGAACGGCCTCGTGACGAGGACCGTACTCCCGACGCAGCCGATTGGCGTGGAATATGCAATTACTCCACTCGGCCATTCACTGCGGGGGCCGTTTGAAGCACTGTGTTCATGGGCCGCCGCCAATGGCGACAAAGTCGAGGCAGCCACGCTGTGCTATGACAGCACGGCAAATCGTCGCTGACAATCTCGCTATGACCGCTCCTGGGCGCGTCTCTGACCGGATTGGGGCCGAAAGCGGACAGTCCGCGATTGGGGACGTCCAACGAGAAGCGGACATACCGCTGATAGAAGCCTAGGGCCGGAACCGGCCATAGGCGACATCTGGAAGGTCTGCTTCAGCGCAGTTTGC
The DNA here is from genome assembly GCF_052045555.1 of Labrys sp. 22185. Lineage (NCBI taxonomy): Bacteria > Pseudomonadati > Pseudomonadota > Alphaproteobacteria > Hyphomicrobiales > Xanthobacteraceae > Labrys > Labrys sp. 22185. The sequence continues at coordinate 5,018 of NZ_JBQEPH010000059.1, forward strand.
TGGGCCTGTCAATCGAGCAGCCGAGGGTGGCCCGTCGCTGACATTTAGAACGTCCGCTCCCTGGCAATGCGATAACGCTAGGATCCCCCCGCAACGATCAGCCATGCGTAGCTCGGCTTGATCACGGCCACACACGCAGTCCCGATAGTTGTGGCCTGTTAATGGGGCAGCTCGACCACAACAGCCATGCCCGCTTAACACTTACGGTGCGTTCCCAACGGCTCGATGGCGCGTCCTTGTCGGTTCAAGTTATCTACAGACGCCCGTTGAAACATGGCACATTGACGTTAAACTGACATCGAACTGGGGGGGCTTAATGTCAAGTGCTATGCAGGTGTGGAACCCAGATGACTGGGAGGTATTTGCCCTGGTGTTACTTCAAGGCCGCCACGGTCCACTACATGTACAGAAAATTCCTGCGGCCCACAAAGGTGACTATGGAATAGACTATTATTGTACTAAGGACGTGGCCGCTTATCAATGCTATGCGGTAGAGGAGCCGATTGATATTTCGACCAGAGCCGAACGTCAAAAGAAAAAGATTACAACAGATCTTGGGAAACTTATCAAAAATCATGTCGAGGTTGGAAAGCTGTTCCATGGAGAACCCATTCGGCACTGGGTACTGATAGCCCCACTTCACGACAGCAAAGAACTGAATCTTCATTGCGCGAAGAAAACCAAGGACCTGCGTGAGGCTGGCTGCTCTGCGCTGGACGCCATGGTTGAGGTGATCATTCAGGATCCGAGTGACTTTCCCAATGACGCTGTTGCGACGGGAATATCGGCCCTCTCTAAAGTGACGCTATCGATCCCGACACCTTCCCAGTCAGAACTGGCGACGTGGGCGGCCGGTTCTTCCAATCTGCTAGCCAACGCGACACAAAAGCTCAAGAAGCGGGCGCCAGCAGACAAGCTCGATGATGTCGTCGGTGATGCGGTGAAGTCCTTCCTTCAAGGCAATGCGCTACTCGATGCGCTTCGGTCGGGTTCACCTGACCTTCATGAGAAGGTGATGTCTGCTGTTAGGAGCCGCGCGCGGCGCTTGGAATTTGCTGGCCCGCAGCCTGGCGGATCAGCGGGAGAAATTCTCCACGCTGAACTTGATGCTCTGATTGCGGCAATGCAAGCCGCTGCACCAAGCCTCTCCTCTGAGAACGCAGAACTAATTGCTTACGGCTCGATATGCGAATGGATCATGCGGTGCCCGCTGGACTTCCCCAATGTCCAGTGAGGCAAGTCTTCGTCATGCCATTCTAGGCGGAGCTTTCACTTACACAGCGCGCCCCGATCCCATGCCGGGCGATCTCCGCATGTCTTGGGGACTGGCCGTTCTGGTTCTTGCGCTCTTTTACAGCCGCGCCAAGAAGTCCAACTTCCAGAAACTGCAATTCATGGCACATGCAGTTCGATTGCCCGAAGGCAGGGAGGAAGTTCGCGGGTTATTGTCAGGCGCATATCGCCCTACGGAGGTTTCCGTCCGAGTCGAGCCCTCGCTCAACCGTGCTGTGGCTTTCGCCCATGCTTTGAAGCTGGTGGCAATTGAAAGGGGGACCTCGGTCACTCTTACAGATGCGGGCGTAAAGGTGGCCAATTCTATTTTAGCGACCGACGGAGCACTGAAAGATGAAGCATTGTTCTTGTGCGAAGTGGCTCCGAGAATGACTGACGCATTGATGAGGCGAGTTTGGCGGTTGGAGGACCTTTTATGACACTGCGATTCCAGCGCTTGCGCCTTCGTGCGGTAACGTCAAACGGGGTCTACGGCGCCGATGTCCCCTTTGCGTCCGGCTTAACCGTACTTTGGGCTGACAACACGAAAGGTAAGTCGACCTGCATGCAGGGAATACTTTACGCTCTAGGCCTGGAGCGAATGCTAAGCCCACGGCGCGAGATTCCCCTGCCGCATGCGATGACGACTTATCTTAATACGGACGACGAAAAACGAGTTGAGGTACTGGAGTCCAGCGTTTCCGTGGAAATCGCGAACGGAAATGACCAAATTATAACGGTAACTCGCGGCGTGAAGGCGAGCACAGACACGCGACTTGTCACAGTAGATTTTGGTCCCGCACTATCAGGCAGCAGAACCGATCTTCGGCGGCAGAATTTCTTTGTCCTAGACCCCGGCGCCGCGCAGCGAGAGGATGGGTTTCACCACTTTCTAGAAGGATTTCTTGGTTGGCGCCTGCCGCAAGTCAGACGGTACGACTCTCCCGAGACGAAGCTATATCTTGAGACCGTCTTCCCTCTGTTTTGGGTTGAGCAGAAATTCGGGTGGACCGCGATACCCGCCGCTATCCCGACCTATATGCGAATTCGTGAGGTCCATAAGCGCGCTGTCGAATTCATTATGGACCTCGATGTCTACAAGCTTGAAGTGCAGCGAGAGCGGCTAGCGGAGCGTTTGGCCGCGAATTCGAAAGAATGGTCAGTTATCCGGCATGAGCTTGACCGCTTCGTTGCCAGAGGTGGAGGACGGGTAGTTGCTCTAAGCGAAACCCCTGTCGCTGATCTGGATGCATTGTCCAATGCGCATGTGGAGCTGGCTGAGGATCCCGAGTGGGCCCCCTTAAGTTCAGTCGTCACGCGACTCAGAGCAAGCGTTGCGGAATTGGCGGCCAAAGCGGTGCCAGCAGTTAGAGAGCAATCACAAGAGGTTGCGCAGAGGCTGGAGCAGCTCAGCCAACATGCCGATCAGCTAAACGCGAAACGCATTGGCCTACACGGTACCCAACAGATTAAGTTTGCTGACATGCAGTCGCTTAAGCGACGTATTGCCTCTCTCGAAGAAGATCTGACTAAGAACCTCGATGTTCAACGATTGCAGCGCTATTCGGGAGTTACGACAACACTTACGCCAGATCGTTGTCCAACATGTGAGCAAGCGCTGGTCGACACGCTGTTGTCGCAAGATGCTCTCGCAGCTGTAATGCCTGTTTCCGACAATATCGAGTACATCCGATCACAAAAGAAAATGTTCGAAGATATCCTAACCAGAGAGCAGGCAGAGGAAACTGAGCGTCAGGACCAACTCGCGGCAGTCGGTCGTAAGCTCGCGGACTACTATGCTCAAATCCGGCTCCTTCGATCGGAGTTGGTCGCCCCGAACGCAAACCCATCCGCCGCCATCATTGAAGAGCGCATCCGTGCTGAGGCGCGGATGCGAGATCTTGAGGCCCTTCAGGCAACTTTCGATGACGCTTTGGATCGGTTACGTAGCCTGCAGGAAACATATAGCAAATTATTGTTAGAGCGTGAACAGATCCCGACAGATAAACTCTCTCCCAGGGATCATGATAAAATCAATCGACTGACGTCACTCGTTCAAAGTCGAGCTAAAGATTTTGGTTTCAGTACGTTCTCCCCTTCTGAACTTTCCATCTCTCAAGATAGTTACAGACCCGAGAAGGAAGGCTTTGAGATTGGCTTTGAAACGTCCGCGAGTGATGCAATTCGGCTAAAGTGGGCTTATCAATTGGGATTGCTCGAGCTTGCAGATGACAAACCGACTAATCATCCTGGAACACTTGTATTTGACGAACCGCGTCAACAATCGTCTTCTCGGCCAAGTTTTCAGAATCTTCTGATGCGCGCCGCGGCCGCCAAGGCACGCAACCAACAGGTGATATTCTCGACAAGTGAGGATCTTGAAACCCTCAAATCGATAACCGCCACGATTGATTGCAAACAAGTTATCTTCCCGGGCTACATCCTGCAGAAGGTTAGCTAAATTCGAATTCTGCGAACCGCGGGATCGCGGAGACGCGCCAATATAGTCCGGAGACCGCAGCGGCCGTCCCGGTCTGAATGGTCCTTGGGCTCCAGGCGCTTGGGGGCCTGCGAAGGCTAACTCGGCTGCGTTCGGTCGGCCGCCTTGATCACCTGGCGGCTTTGGGTGAGCCGCTCTGCACAAAGGTCGGCTTTCTCGCAGGTTCTGGACGTCGGCAACTGGTGCTTGCTCGTAGAAGTACGGATACGCCACGAAGCTTTGCTGCTTTCACATATTTCGAGCGGCCGTAAGTTCGGGCTGATACATCTTTGGCTTGAGAATCAACAAGAGCCGTCGCGCCCGCAAAACCTGATCGTGGCGAGACGATACTGCTTATCCTTGGGGGCTGCGGTGGAGTTGGAAGATCTTTTCGCGCGTGGCAGCCCGGACGACGAGTCAATCGATCGTCGCGGCGGCCGTGTTTCACTCGATGCGGCCGTCGACACGCCGGCGATGCGGGCCGAGTTCCGCCGTCTTCTAGGACCTCTCGACCAGATGGGTTTCTGGAGCGCGGCAGTCGACGAGGGCACATACCTGCCGGCGCGAGGCCTATGGGCCCCGCAGAGGCGTGCCGTCGGTCTATCGCTGGCACACGTCGCAGTGCTGCGAACAACGGATGGGTCGACCGGCGCCGCTCTTATCAAGATGCCCACCGGAACGGGGAAAACCGGAGTCATCGCCACTCTCGCCTGCGCCGTACCGCAAATCGCACGAGTTCTCGTGCTCACGCCCCGGCGTGCCCTCGTCGACCAGATGGTGCGCGACCTGCACACCCGACTGTGGAGCCGCTTCGACGCCATCTATGACGGCACTGAAGTCAGGGCCCGACGCACCGACGATCCGGACGTCGGCTCCGCGGTTGCCAACGGTCCTGTCTGGCGGTTGCTGCCGAGCGCTGCGGAGCAGCTCTCCCAGATCACCGACCCCAGGGTGATTATGGTCGGAACCTTTTCAGCGCTTGAACAGGTGCTGCGCCCCGATCGGCCAGCTCACAGGCTTTCCGGTCGACGACCCCGGGGATTCGATGCGGCACCACCAGAAGATGAAGAGGGAGATGATCCGCCCGAAGCCGCCCGAACTGCTCTGGTCACCATGCTGCGCGGCTTCGATCTCGTGATAGTCGACGAAAGTCACTATGAGCCGGCATTCGTCTGGTCTCAATGCATCCGCAGCCTGGGCAGACCAACGCTCCTGTTCAGTGCTACGCCCTATCGCAACGATTTTCGCTACTTTGATATAGACGGCCGCTTCGCCTTCAACCTGTCATTCCGAGAAGCGAGCGAGAAGCGCCTGATCCGAAACGTCAAGGTGGAGACGACGCCGGCCGGCGAGGGCGAATCGTTCGCGCAGCGCGTGGTGCGTTTCTTGGGCGAAGTTGGCGCCAGCGCGATGCCCCATGCTCCCGACGAAGCTCGGGTCATCGTGCGAGCGGAGTCGCACGATAGTCTCATTCGTCTGCGGGAGGAGTTGCGGCGCCTGGGACAACACTGCGTCCTGATCCACCATAAGGAGACACGCAACAATCCAGCTTCGCTGCGCTTCGCCAATGCAATGCAGGCCTTCGACGCGCCTGAGACACGCGACGTACGGATCTGGCTCCATCAATGGAAGCTGCTGGAAGGCGTCGACGACAGTCGGTTCTGCGGCGTGGCGGTTATGGAGTCCTTCTCGAATACGCGGGCCGTCATCCAGCAAATTGGGCGGGTGCTGCGATATCATCGCCGCGACCGGAGCGAAACGGCGCTTGTCATAGGCGACACCGACATAGGCGACGACCTTGATGAGCGGTTTGAGCGCTATCTTGGCTATGAGGAACGCTTTGATGCCGATCCAGGCGACGCATTGAAGCGGGAGACTCAGTTCTTTCATACACTACGCGACGCCTCGCCCGCCGTCCAATACATCGCCGGCGACTTCCGCGATCGCTTTGAGCTTGACGGAGAGAGCGTAGGGTTCGGCGACATCCAGTTACCGATGCGAACATTCATCACTCGATCGAACGGAGCTTTGTCGCTCGACCAACTCGCCGCAGCGTCCGCGGAGGCGATGGGGCTGGAAGACCGTCACGACGCAACGGTCATCAAACCTGAGGGTGACGAGCCCACTAACATCCGCCTGGTGGTATACGTGGAGTGGAGCAACTCACCATTGCTGATCAGCAAGGCGATGCCGAACTGGACGCTGGGAATTATGGCCATCGTCAGCGTTGGACAGCGCGTGTTCATGCTCGACACCGAAGGGCTTGTCGTCGACCCGGAACAGTTAGGACTGGAACCAGAGGGCCCCGAGACCCTCCAACGTCTCGTTCCCGTATCCACGGACGATGAGGCTTGGAGGGTAACAGTAGCATCGGCCGTCAGCCTCGATATTTCGGATATGGGCGTCCGGTCGATGTCTGCACGCATGCGGGACTTCTCCGTTGGCTTCTTCGACCTGTCGCAGGGCATGCAGGCGACCACATCGGTCCGGGCATCGATGCGTCCGAAGACAGGCCCCTCGGAAACACGGCACCTCTCACTCCAGCGAGCCACGGTGTCAGACGCCCGCGCGGGATATATTGAAGTCACCGACTACGTTGAGTGGATCAACAAGCTGGCTGACCGCCTCGACTCAGCAATTCCGCCAAGCACGGCTTTTGCGCGCTTTGCCCAAGCGCTCCCGGCACCTGATGCAGCGCGGGCTGTACCGCAGAATATCCTCTTCGATTTTGCTGAGATCATCGGCGAGGACGGCGCAGTGCCACCAGTTGGGTGGGACGCTGGTCGGACCCAAGCACTAGCCCATGCAGATCGGTGCCTTGATGTCGACGGCAATGGAGCGTTCAGCCTCGAGGTGGACGGCCGCAACTTCGAAGGAAAAATCGCTTACACGATCACCGGCTCGACGCGCCGTCGAGGCAAATATGTCATCGAAATGCCCGATCTCGACGCCTTTCTGGTCAACCGCAATAGGGAAGCGTTGAAGCAAGCTGAAAAGGCTCAGCTGCTTTCCGGAGTTCTGTCGCGGACCCAGCCGTTTCGGGTCGTCCCGCGCGACCCATCACTGGTCTATGCGCAGAAGTTTTTCTATCGCCCTTCGCTGGCCATCGATGTGGTCGCACGTGATGAACCCGGCGGCCCCTTGGAGGCCATCATAGCTTCGCCCTGGCTTGCCCAGGTGACCTCCGAGAAGGGTAGCGCAACGTCGGGCCTCGACGACTGGGTGAACGAAAGCGTATTCGGCGGCATTTATGCTCATTTCGATTACGCCGGTCGCGGCCGGCCGGACGCCAGCAGACGCGATGCCATCCGGTCCGTCGACCTCGGACTGGCCGATCTTCTCGACGCCTTTGATGTCGTGATCTGCGACGACGGGGGGACCGAGACGTGCGATTTCCTCTGCATCGACAGAGCAGGCAGCAAGGTCGTCATGATCCATGCCAAGGTCGATGACACACAAATGAGCCTGAATTCCCTCCAAGAAGTTGGCCGTCAGGCTCAGGCAAGCCTCGGTCTGCTGACGTGGATTCATGAGTTTCCCGATCGAACGGTCCTCTGGCGTTCGCGCGTTCCGATTCAGCACGGCCACCTGACGCGGCGAGTGCTCAAAGGACCAAGGGTGGAGGACGCGTGGCCAGAGGTTCGCGATGCACTCCGCTCTCCTCGCTATAATCGTGAAGCGTGGATCTTGGCGGGACGGATCCTTTCGCGCGAGCACTTCAAACGACAGCTGCAGCGCGTTCCACCTCCGCCGAAGCCTCGACAGATGCTCTATTATCTAGCATCACTCCAAACGTCCGCCGCCAGAGCCAATGTAAGCATGCGGATCTTCTGCTCGCCATGACGCGTCGCCATTAATCTTCCGCCTTCTGGCGGACGTTCAATTTCCGATTGTGGCATACCGCAGTCTCCAGCATCCGCTGTTGTAAGAACGACCCGCTTGGGTCGGTTCCCATAGCGAAGGAGTCGCACGGCGAAGGTCCGCTTTTCGAGCAATGAGCCAGAGTCTGCTCCTGGCGCAAAGGTGCCAAGGTGCTCTGCTTTGCTCATGTCCGCGTCTGGGCAGCGGCCGTTATGACGGCAATGACGCCAATGGTGAAGGGTTTCGGGTGCCGTGAGGCGTACGAAAGCCTCCCATGCGGGAACCCGCGGGCCACTGTTGAGGGCTATGGGGATTTCGATTTGCGGCTGATGTCGGCGATGGTGCGACGGCTGGAAGGAAGCGCCGCGATGGACGCGGAGAGACGGCTTCGTTGAGCCTCGACGCGATGTTGTCGGCCCGTCGCGCGGCCGGAGGTTACCCCTTCGGCATCGGTTGTCACCATAGAGACGCGTGGGTCTGTTGCCGGAGGCTGAGTGTCTGCGGCTAGGGGCTGGATCATGCCATGCCGGGTCATGGATAATTCTCCCGGTTGGTCGCCGTTGGGTCCGGCGGTCCGCGCGGCTGCCTCCACCGTTCGAAAACCTCGATGACGATCATGCGTCCGCCACAGCAGGGGCATGACGGGCGGACGTCTGGTTCGCCCGGGCTGTCGTCATCGGACGGTGCCGCGACGTCCAGGAGCTCGCGGGCGAGCGCGAGGCTGGCCTGGCGGGCGGAGCCGGCGAGCAGGCCGTAATGACGGATGCGATGGAAGCCACTCGGCAGGACATGGAGCAGAAAGCGGCGGATGAACTCGTGGGTGGCAAGCGTCATGACCTGCTGGCGGTCGGTGTCGTCGCGGCGATAGTCCTTGTAGCGGAAGGTGACGCCACTCTCATCGAACTTGATGAGGCGCCTGTTCGAGATCGCGACCCGGTGGGTGTAGCGGGACAGGTAGGCGAGCACTGCTTGCGGCCCGGCGAAGGGCGCTTTGGCGTAAACCACCCAACGCGTCTTCCGGACGGGAGCAAGATGGCGCAGGAATGCCCGCCGCTCGGTGAGGCGCGCCTGCGACCCGAAGAAGGCGAGCCGCCCGGCATCGTACAGCGCAACCAGCCGGGTGAGAAAGAGCCGGCGGAATAGCGCCCCAAGCACTCGCACCGGGAGCAGGAAGGCCGGGCGCGACGAGATCCAGCGGCTCCCGTCGAGCGCGATGCCACCGCCCGGCACTATCATGTGCACGTGGGGATGGTGCGTCATCGCCGAACCCCAGGTGTGGAGCACGGCGGTGATGCCGATGCGTGCGCCGAGATGCTCCGGATCGGCGGCAATCGTCAGCATCGTCTCCGACGCTGCCCTGAACAGCAGGTCGTAGATCAACGCCTTGTTCTGGAAGGCGATGTCGGCGACCTCGGCGGGCAGCGTGAACACGACATGGAAGTAGCCGACCGGCAGCAGGTCAGCCTCGCGCTCGGTAAGCCATGTCCGCGCGGCCGCGCCCTGGCACTTGGGGCAGTGCCGGTTGCGGCAGGAGTTATAGGCGATCCGCCACTGGCCGCAGTCCTCGCAGGCTTCGATATGCCCGCCGAGCGATGCGGTGCGGCAGTGCTCAATCGCCGACATGACCTTGAGCTGGGTGAGGTTCAAGCGTCCGGCATGGGCGATCCGGTATGCAGGACCGGCAGCACGGAAGATGTCAGCGATCTCCAGTTCCGCCCGCACCTGCTCACCCGGGCGGTGTCTTGTCCTCCATCAGCGCCATCAGCCGGTCGAGCGGCCCGGCGACTGCGTGGATCATCCGGGTCGAGACCTTGGTGTAGAGGGCGGTCGTATCGAGCTTGCTGTGCCCGAGCAGCACCTGGATGACGCGGATGTCGACATCCTGTTCGAGCAGGTGAGTGGCGAAGCTGTGCCGCAGCGTGTGCGGGCTGACGCGCTTGCGGATACCTGCGACTTCGGCGGCCTCCTGAACCGCGCGGTGCAACTGCCGCGACGAGATCGGGTCGGTGCAACTGCGCCCCGGGAACAGCCAGCCATGCGGAAGCATGACCCCGCGCCGCTTTCCTTCACGCCACCACAGCCGCAACAGTTCCAGCAGTTGCGGCGAGAGCATCGCGTTGCGGTCCTTCTGGCCCTTTCCCTGCTCGACACGCAGCAGCATGCGTGTCGAGTCGACATCGTCAACCTTCAGATGCGCAACCTCGGACACTCGCAGCCCGGCGCCATAGGCGACGCCGAGCGCGGCCTTGTACTTGATGCCGGGTGCGGCCTCGAGCAGCCGTGCGGCTTCCTCCACGCTTAGCACGTCGGGCAATTTGCGTGGATGGCGGACGATCACCAGCGCACGCCCCAGATCCCGCCGCTTCAGCGTGACCAGGAACAGAAATCGCAGTGCCGAAACCGCGCCATTGATCGTCGCAGGGCTGATGCCGTTCTCATGCTGGCTCAACTGGAAGCCGCGAATATCCTCAGGTGTTGCGGTGTCGGGCGAGCGTCCCAGGAACGCGGTAAAGCGTCGGACGTGACGAACGTAATCCTGCTGCGTGTGCGAGCCCAGACCACGCAGGAGCATGTCGTGCTGCATGCGCTGGCGCAGGGGTGAGACGGATGTACCAGTCGACACAGTAGCCATGGCGAGTTCCTCTTGTTGAAGGGAACTCCATGTTCGAGGGCGGCCGCCGCCACCCGCTCAAAGGCTGTGAATATTACGCCACCTCACCGCTAGGCGACACTCCCGCGAAGCGGGTTCGTGCA
>NZ_JBQEPH010000060.1:0-15076 GCF_052045555.1 Labrys sp. 22185
CAGGTGATGCGGTCGGACCTGCCCAATGGCGATCCGCAGCGCGACAATATCGGCTTCCTCTATGACGAGGCACGCTCGGGCGCCTTCAATGTCGGCAAGCAGACGACGGCGGCGAACAAGCATGCCTGGCTGACGGCCAATTACGACGCGCTGGGCAATGAGGTGGTCAAGACCCTGCTGACGACGGAGGGCACGACCTATACCACGACGACGGCCTATGATGCCGGCAAGCGCATCCTGTGGCGGACCTTCGGGGACGGCACGAGCCTGGGGTCTGCGGCAACGCCCTTCGGCTACAATGGGGCGGGCCAGCTCACTTCCATCCCCGGGCTGGTCTCCAACGTGACCTACAATGCGGCCGGACAGTCGCTGGCGACGACCTACGCCAATGGGGTGACCAGCACGTCGGCCTATGACGCCACGCGGGGCTGGCTGAACAGCCTGACGGCGGCCAAGGGCGGCACGAACCTGCTGTCGCTGAACTATACCCGCGCCGCCACCGGCCGGATCGATGGAATCACCTCGCCGGGGGGCGCCTCGAGCGATGCCTGGAGCTATGGCTATGACGAGCTCGACCAGCTGACCTCGGCCAGCAATGCCGGCAATGCCTCGTTCAACGAGACCTACAGCTATGACGATGCGGGCAACCTGACGTCGAAGACGGATGTGGGCACCTACACCTATCCGGCGCAGGGCCCGAACGCGGTGCGCCCGCATGCGGTGGGCGTGGCCGGCACGACCTTCTTCACCTATGACGACAACGGCAACATGCTGACGGGTCATGGGCGGACCTACAGCTGGGACGGGATGAACCGTCCGACGCAGATCGTCAGCGCCTATATGGGGGAGAGCCCCGGGGCGACGAGCAGCTACTTCTACGGCCCGGACGGGAGCCGGGTGAAGAAGGTGACGAAGGCCTCGCCGCGGGGTTGCACCACGGCGCCCAATCCGCTGCCGACGGAGACGACGACCTATGTGTTCGGGGACGAGCGGGTGAGCTATGAGGGCTCGAGCGATCCGTGCGTGCCGACGACGCCGCTGTGGGTGAAGTACCCGATGCCCGACATCAAGATCGAGGGCACGGGCGCCACGGCCAAGAGCTACACGCTGCTCAAGGACCATCTGGGCTCGGTGCGTGTGGTGGCCGACCAGGCGGGCACAACCTCCATCGCCACGCGCTACCAGCCCTTCGGGCTAGCCAAGCCCATCACGACCTCGACGGCGACCAAGGAGGATCACGGCTATATCGGCGAGCGGCAGGACGAGACGGGCCTGCTCTACCTCAACGCAAGATATTACGATCCCCACATCGCTCGCTTCGTCTCGCCAGACTGGTGGGACCCAACCCAGGAAGGCGTCGGAACCAACCGGTACGCATACGCCGATAACAATCCTATCAATGTCAAGGATCCGAGCGGGCATACCCTCCAAAAATTCGACGCCTACTCGATGCCAATATCAAGTAAGCCCAGCCTCGCCGAGAGGGCGTGGAACGCGCTATCGCGAATGCTGGCCAATGACCAATGCATGGCATCAGCAGATCCTCAACCCGAGCTCCCTGGGTTTTCGCCTGCACCAACTATGCCGCAAAATCCGGGCTATACTCCAGCACCGCCCGCCATCACAACAGAAGGCCACACACCTTCTTCAAGTATGCCAGATAACCCAGGCTTCACGCCAGCGCCAACTATCCCCTCCGTTTACAATGCAGACTACGGCACATATCAATCTGCTGATGGTCGTTCATGGAATATGGATCCGAAGAGTCGGGTTTCCTGGGGGCATACTTTCAGCGAGCACGGTGTTAAAAGGCCGAACAGAGAACTAGCCGATAGAGCAAGACAAGCGAATGCCGCCCAGGGCAAATGGAAGGTTTCTGACGAACAAGTGGCAGGCCTGCTTAAAGGCTTCCTAGGGAAGCCCCCGGGGGCATACCCGGTTGATGTACCGCAAGGATGGGGCGTCACAGTTGACCAATATGGTATTGAGACGCCTACGGCGGTTGGAATAGCCGTAGTTGGTGCTTCTGGAGGCCTTCGTTCATCCTACCCGGCTGAAGACAAAACAAAACAGGACCGCACAAAAACAGACGATCAAGAATGATCATTTCGGTTTTAAATTTAGACGTAGATTTTTACATCCGAAATCTTAGGAATGATTACAAAATCAGGAGATAAAAAATGGAAATGACTAGCTACGATAAGTGTGGTTTCCATTTAAAACAAAATAGGATATTTAGTGCCGAAGATAAAAGACTATTTTTCGATGCGTACAAATCAGATCTTGATAGTGATGAGGTAGAAAGTATAATTTATGCTATAGCCGAATATATAGAAAAAAATAAAATATTTAGTTTTTATTTGTATTTTAATGGGGATATTAAATCACTTTTTTGTTCTATGGATTTGGTAATTTTGCTGGAAGATTATTTTCGATTTGAAGGTGGCGACGGCCACACAGTAATTTTCCCGGAGAGTAACTTTTTGATCGAGATAAAGGGCCGAGAAACAGTAAGATTATCCGTCGGGGGGGAGGGTTGTGTTGAATTTATTTTAGATAAATTAGTATTCGATACCATGGTGTCAGTGATTGTATTTAATTTTATAGTAATTTCTTTTGAATTATTGAGAGATGAAGATTTTATAAGAATCTATAAGCATTTTTTTAAACAAAATATCTGAAAATATTAATTGGGCCTGTATAGGGTATGGCATTTGGCTTTCCGAGGCCGCGAGCCTGCTAATAGTGAAGGCGATGGATAGCCTATGTCGACCCGCTGGTGGCAGGCATCAACAATCCCCTGAAGTGGTCGAAGGCGCGAGAGACGATCTCGATAGCCAAGACGTAGGCTGGGTGAGCACTTAGGCTGGTATTTAATGGTAAGGATCATGGCGTCGGTTGCGCTATCCCATTTATTTACGTCCGAGCCCGTATGCATAAGAAATACGTATCTTGAAGTCGCGGTTAGGTAAGTAGGTAGCGGGGCACTCTGACCGGTGACTCTGTTTCGCCATGGCTTTAGGTTAGGCATAGAACAAATCTAGAATTCCATTCCTGTGGAAAGATATTGAATCGACGTGCTTTAGGAAGGGGCGCCCTGCATGGTAGTTATCTGGGGGACGATTCTTCATGCGTCAATTTATTGTCATCTTAGGCATCTGCATCTGTGTAGCAGGTTGCGCCCAAACATCCGACTCGACAGATGCCAGTTCACCGGCCACCCGTGCTTTAGGGAATTGGGGTGTGTCCATCGGCAGTGGCCGACCAGCGTCAGTCAAGATGGCAGCCTTGGGTGGCGGCCCCCAGCAAGCCATTGCCCCTTACACTGAATACGGCCAGGCTCCAGGAGCGGCGACACCATCCGGATCGGGTGGCGTTTCCGTCGACCCCGGTGGCAAGACTATGACGTTGCAGTTCGTCAACGCCGATATTCAAGATTTTGCCAAGTCGGTTTTCGACGATGTCCTGCATGAGCCGGTGATTATCGACCCCAATTTGCAAGGGAAGATCACCGTCCGTAGCGGAGAACCAGTCGATAAGGCGTCGGCCATCGATATCGTGCGCCAAATGCTCGAGATGAACGGCGCTCAGTTGAGCAAGGAAGGCAAAGTCTGGCGAATTACCTCCCGTGGCATGGGAGCGCCGAGATCGGCGGGAGCCGCGCGCATCGTGCCCTTGCGCAATGTCGATGCCGAACAAGCAAGAGCGGCGGTTCAAGCTTTCGCCGGCGGGAATGCTAGTGTAGCTGCCCTGCCGGGTAATGGTGGCCTGGTATTGTCGGGCGATCCCCAGCAGACCGAACCACTTGCCCAATTCGTGGCGAGCCTCGACGTCGACCAGATGAAGGGCCAGTCCTTTGCACTCATCCCGCTGCGCGAGGCTGGCGCCGCGGCTGTCTCCAAAGACATGCAGCAGGTTTTCGCTGCGGCCGGAAAGAATTTTCAGGCGATCGCCGTGCCGCGCATGAATGCGATTTTGGTGATCGCCTCGAGCGCGGCTCAAATCCAGAGAGCTCGCCAATGGGCAGGACGACTGGATCGAGCCAATCAGGATGAGGGCAGGGTCTTCGTCTATCCCGTGCAGAATAGAAGAGCGGCGGACCTTGCGGTCGTATTGCGCCAGATGTTCGGAGCGGGGGGCGGCGGACAGGAAGGTGCAGGCGGGGCGGTTTCTCCCGCCTTTCAGACCAAATCCCTCGCCACACCTGCAAGCTTGACGACGGGCGGACCTGCCAACGGACAAGAGGCAGGTGCTGCGCCGGCCGAGATGGAAGGAAACTCGTCCAGGATCTCGATCCAGGCGGATATGGGAACGAACTCACTCGTCGTGACCGCATCGCCCGTGGAGTGGCGTACCGTCTCTTCCGCCATATCGCGGCTCGACGTCCAGCCGACGCAAGTTCTCATTGAAGCAACCATTGCCGAGGTGGCGCTGAACAATGATCTTCGGTACGGCGTGCGTTGGTATTTCCAGACCGGCAATCATAGCTTTGGCTTGTCCGATCTCGATAAGGGGAACCTTGTTGCACCCTCTTATCCTGGCGGCAATTATTCGTTCAGCGTTCCCAGTGCACGCGTCGTGCTGAATGCATTGGAGTCGGTCACCAATGTGGAGGTCATTTCCTCGCCCGCTCTGACCGTCTTGGACAATCAGACGGCATCGCTCAAGGTTGGTGATCAAGTACCGATCGCCACTCGCTCGTCTCAAGGGGTGACAAACCCGGATGCGCCGATCCTCAACGACATTCAGTTGAAGGATACCGGCATCATCTTGTCCGTGACGCCGCGTGTGAATGCAAGCGGCCTGGTCCAGCTCGACATTTCGCAGGAAGTCAGCGACGTCGTTCCCACGACGACCTCGACGTTGAACTCGCCCACGATTCAGCAAAGGAAAATCGATACCTCTGTCGCTGTCGGCTCGGGTGCAGAAATCGTGCTTGGCGGCCTGATCAAGACGAAGCGCGAGAAAGGAAATGGAGGCATTCCGATCCTGAAGGACATCCCGATCCTGGGCAATGCCTTCAGGACGGGTGTCAAGGATCTGACGGGGCGAACGGAACTCCTGATCATTCTGCGTCCCACTGTCATGGGTAGCCGCGCCGATGTCGAGGCCGTCACTCAAGCCGTGCGCGCGAGCATGTCCGGTGCCGACAGGGCCATTGGCCGCCGCTATGTCATCAAGAAATAGGGCACCGACCCCTTAACCCAAGAAAAAACAGAGCCGGCTCCTGAGACTGCACTCTACTCGGCTTGTTCAGGAGAAACTTGCGTATCCCTAAGAAGATATGCCCGGTGGCTCGAAAAATCCAAGGACACGAGCGCGCGACGCCTGGCTCGGATACCGTTCGGCAAGGAGGCTTGCGCGTCCACTGTAAATAGGTTTGACGGGAGCGAATACTGCGCACCGAGTCCTGCCGCGAGCTCGGGCGTGACTTGGCGCCATTTCAGGCTTTGGTCCATGGCGTCACGCAACTGCGGATGTTCGGTCAAAAGAGCCTCCCGCACCAAAGGTGAAGCTCCGATAGGATCGACACCCGATTGCGATACCAGGACAGTCAGATGGGGCTCGAACGCCGTGGCGAGATTGGAAACACGCAGCTTTGCGGGGAGAATCGCCCTCAGATCATAGGGTGTGAGATTTCGCGAGCGGAGCTGCTGGATCTGATCGAGGATGAGCGCCTGATCGGACGGGTCTGCGACGAGACGGCCCACGACATGCCTAAGCAAGGCAAGGTCCGACCGCAGGATATCGAGTTTGCCGCTTTCAGCCTCCATTCTCAGGCGTATCTGGGCGCCATCGAACTCCCAGGTCACATCTCCGGTATAGGGCGTCAGTCCGAAGCGATCGTTGCG
Organism: Labrys sp. 22185; assembly: GCF_052045555.1. Classification (NCBI taxonomy): domain Bacteria; kingdom Pseudomonadati; phylum Pseudomonadota; class Alphaproteobacteria; order Hyphomicrobiales; family Xanthobacteraceae; genus Labrys; species Labrys sp. 22185. The sequence goes on from NZ_JBQEPH010000060.1 coordinate 5,853, forward strand.
GTCGTCAAGGGAGGCGATGGCCCTTGCGAGTCCTGCTTCGCTGGCCGTCTGCGCGCGAATAACAGCGGCTTCGACGCTCATCGCGCGTATATCCGTCGTTGCTCGGCGAGCAACCAGAACGGCCAGACTTGCCACCGCCAGGACGGCAACCAGAACCACGAAGAGCACGAAGCCTGATTCTTTACTCTGCGACTCAGCCGTGGAGGTATTATTTGAACTATTGCCGTGCATAAGGCACGCTTTCGAACTCGTTTGGCGCCCCTGCCAAAGGAGCATAGACCAAACATAGACCAACAGGCCGCCCGACAATACGTAGAGATGCAATATTTCTGTGGCTATTGTCACGAGTGTCGGCACGCGTGTCGATGCCAAGCTATCATTGTGCAGACGTGGATTGCTGACGGGGAATTGGGGCAAGGTCCGTGCGTGAGCTCGAACAAGACACTGGGTTCTGCCAGGCGCCGTGGCTGCGCTATTTCTTTAGTCCATCCAGTCTTGCTTACGCTGCTATTTTAAGTGGCGCGGCCGTATTGGCTTTGCCGGCAACGCTTTGTTTCGGCCTCGCGCTTCTCCTGATGATCGGCGCGGCAATTATCGACTGGCACACCTACCGCCTGCCTGACTGTCTTACATTGCCGATATTGGTGCTCGCGCTCTATGGGGCGCCCCAGGCTGCAGATATTCGTTTGCTTGGCGCGATAGGTGCTTCTGGACTGATCTGGCTCGTGGGTACCGTGTTTCGGAAGGTGCGCGGATATCACGGACTTGGTTTTGGGGACGTGAAGCTGGCTGCCGGGTGCGGCAGCATTGTAGGGTTGAGCGGGGTTGGCGGGCTGCTCCTTTTGTCGTCGATACTCGCCCTGATCTCATTGACGCTCGTGGGTTTTGCTCGGGGGCCAGGTTCATTCAAATTGACCGGGACTTCCTCGATCGCCTTCGGTCCGTTCCTGGTCCTGGCAACCTTGCTGATTGCGTTCGCACAACAAGAGGGAGTGCTGGCGTAATGGCGCTCTCGGAGGCGATCCTTTCGTCCACGCCTGAACTGGATAGGCTGGTCGATTTTTGGCTGAGCAAGGGAGCACTTCAGCCCGACAATCTGGAACGCGGGCGGAGCGCTGCCCGGGCCAGCGGCGAGCGGATCGATCGTGTCCTGAGCAAGCTCGGCCTGATCGCCGACCAGGACTATGCGCAAGGGTGGGCCGAGATCCTCGATCTGGACGTGGCAAGCGATTTTCCCGATCCGCCCTACCTTATCCCGCAACTGCCTATCGGCTTTCTGGTTCGCGCCGCGATCGTTCCGCTTCGACATGATGGCGATACTCTCGTCGTCGCAGTCGGGGATCCGCTCGATCGATTTTCGCTGGCGGCCACGGCCGCCAAGATCGGCGCACCCGTGGTTGCCGAAGTCGCGCGTCCCGCGGACATCATGCGCGCGACCGATAGGCTCGCAGAGTTTCAGGGCGAGAGCGCCCAGGCGGAAAATACGAGTGACGGCCTGGCGAGCGACGTCGATCGTTTGCGCGATCTAGCCAGTGACGCGCCGGCAATTCGCGCCATCGAGACAATGATCGACCGGGCGGTCGATGGCGGTGCTTCCGATATTCACATTCTGCCGACCGCTCTTGGCGGCCGGGTGAGGGTCCGTGTTGACGGCGTCTTACGCGATCTTTCGAACTGGTCACGTGAACTGACCCTCGCCGTCACCTCGCGCCTCAAGGTCATGGCCGGCCTTGACATCGCCGAATCCCGCCTTCCCCAGGATGGCCGGCTTCGAGCACCGCATCGCGGGGTCGAGATCGACTTTCGCATGGCGACCATTCCTCATATCCATGGGGAGGGCATCGTCCTACGCGTCCTTCATCGCGTGCGCGCCACCCCGGATCTCGGGACCTTGGGGCTCCCGCGTGAAGTTCTTGGTGGTCTTGAGAGCCTGGTTGCATCGCCCAACGGACTGCTGCTCGTCACAGGTCCGACCGGTTCGGGAAAGACCACCACGCTCTACGCGACCCTTCAGCGCCTGGCGCGTCCCGACAGAAACATCGTGACCGTCGAGGATCCGGTCGAACACGCACTCGAGGGAACCGCCCAAGTTCAGGTCGAGCGCAAAATCGGCTTTGATTTTGCGCAAGCCCTGCGCTCGATCCTGCGACACGATCCGGATGTCGTCATGGTCGGCGAGATCCGGGACGCCGAAACCGCGTCGATCGCGGTGCGGGCTGCCTTGACCGGCCATCTCGTGCTGGCCACCGTCCATACCAACTCCGCTCTGGATGCAGTTCCACGTCTCATCGATATGGGCATCGAACCCTGGCTGCTTGCCTCCACACTGCGCGGTTGCATGGCGCAACGTCTGGTTCGCCGCCTTTGCCATGCATGCCGCAAGCCAGCACCCGGTAAATTCGACTGGAGCAGCTACATGCCCCGGATCGCAAGCTATGTTGATGGTAGCGGTCCGCGGGTTTTCGAAGCCAACGGATGCCCACAATGCGCCGGCACTGGCTATCAGGGACGTGTGGCTGTCGGCGAGTTCATCGCGTCGACCCCATCTTTGCGACAGGCCATTGCGACGGGAGCCAGCGGGGAGGCACTGCGAACCGCGGCGCCCTCTTTTGCCTCGCTCCTGGATGACGGCTTGATGCGGTTATGGGGCGGCGAGACGAGCTTGTCGGAATTGCAGCGCGTCCTGGGCGAGGAACTGCTCGCTGTCGGGTTGACCGAGGCCGCACCATGACGACAGCTGTCATGCGCGGCCGTTTTATCGAGCACTATCGGCTAGGGAGACAAGCAAAACAGCACCGGGGGATGCCCTATGCCTAGCTTTCGCTATCGAGCTGTTACGAAGCTTGGCAAGACGGAAGGCGGTTCCATTGTCGCCCCCGATCAGTCTCAGGCCCTTCAAAACCTTGTTGCCAAGGGCCTCACCGTCACTTCGCTGCAGGCTGCCAAGGACCGGAGAGAAGGGAAGAAGAAGACTTCGTTTTCTCTTCGCCCGGATGATGTCGTCATGCTGCTGCGGGAATGGGCGACGCTTTTGTCGGCCGGGCTTACGATCGATGAGACGTTGGCCATCTGCGGGGCAGGTGGAAAATCTCCCAAAGTCGTTGCAGCCGTGGCCGCCCTTCGGCGTCTCGTCCGTGACGGGCAGCGGCTGCATGCGGCCTTGCGGGAACTGGCGTTCTTGCCACGTGAGGCAATCGTCCTCATCGAGGCCGGTGAGACAGCCGGGGCCTTGCCTCGTGTGCTGGACAGGCTCGCGACGGATTTTTCTCAACGACGATCGGCACAGGAGGGTATCGTCACGGCTCTGCTTTACCCGGCTGTTTTGCTGGTCACCGCCATGGTGGCGGTCGTCATGATCGTGGTTGTCGTTGCTCCAAACCTGGCGGAGCTTTTCGAAAACTCGAGCGGCCATCCGCCGGCGCGCGTTGCGGCCCTTCTTTCCTTTTGTGCCTTTGTTCGCCAGGCCTTCCCGTGGTTCGGCGTTGCGGCTGTCATCATGGCGCTAAGCTTCGTTGTCTTGAGCCGTTTCGAGGCGTGGAGGATGAGGTTCGACGCCTTTATTCTCCGGCTGCCTTTTTGGGGGGCGATATTGCGTTCGCGCGACAGCGCGCGGTTTGCTGCGGCTGGAGCCTTGATGATCGAATGTGGTGTCGTCCCAACAAGGGCGCTCCCCTTGGCCGCTAGCGCGATGAACAATCGCTGGATGAGAACGACGCTCACGACCGCATTGGGGCAGGCATCGCAAGGGGCGCCCTTGCGCGAAGCTCTGGCAGGCGCGCGCGCCTTGCCGGCGGATGTCCTGGCGCTCATCGATGCAGGCGTACAAACCGGGCGATTGGCCGAGGTGCTTCATCACGGCGCAACCCTGCATGCTGCCCGTGCAACTGCAAGAATCCAGCGTTTCAGCGCATTGCTCACACCTGCCATTACCGTATTTGCGGGCCTGGTCGTCGGGGCACTGGCCTATCTCGTGCTCTCGGCTGTCGTCAGCCTGAATGAGGTTGCTTTTCAATGAATCAGAATTTGCATCGAATTCATCCCTCTGATGTGCGTTTCCGTTTCACCGATGCCGGCTTGACGCTGGTCGAACTCCTGGTGGTTCTGGTCATCCTCGGCCTGATCGCCACCATCGGTGGCATCCAGGTCGTCAACTATCTTCAAAGAGCACGAACCGACACGGCGAGGCTGCAGCTCGAGGATATCCAATCGGCAATAGACTTGTTTCGGATCGATGTCGGCCGGGCGCCGAGCCAGGCTGAGGGATTGCCCGCCTTGTTCGATGCGCCGGTTAACCTGCCCTCTTGGCGAGGGCCCTATTTGCGCAAGCGCTCAACCTTGACCGATCCATGGGGCAGACCGTGGGTTTTTCGGGAGTCCGTCGACGGCAAACCTGCTGAGATTCTTAGTCTTGGAGCCGATGGCAAGCCTGGCGGAGATAATGATGATCGCGATATTTCCTCGCGAGACCGGACTTGATCCGGACGCTGGTCTCTCGCTGATCGAGACCCTCGTGCTTTTGGCCATCGTCGGATTGACGCTGGTGTTGGGTGCGACCAGTTGGGTGCATTGGCGCGAGGCAAGGCGTCTTTCCGACTATGCGGACAAGCTAGCCTTGCTCATCAGCGACGCGCGAATACAGGCACGTTCGAGTGGGTCGGTGATTACAGTGACGTTCGATCCCCAGCGCCGGCTGTTTCAGACGTCCGACTCGCGGCGAAGCGTTGCCTTGTCCGAGGATGTCGATGTCCAAGCCGCCGTTGCTCAGCTCGGCGCCGGGCTGGCCATCGCGATGCTGCCGGACGGATCATCCACGGGAGGGGATATCAGCCTTGCCCTTTCTGGCCAGCGCGGCATCAAGCTGACGGTGTCGTGGATCAATGGTGAGGTTCGCCGTGCGGATCGATGATCGAGGCTTTTCACTGTTGGAGACGATCGTGGCCATTGGCGTGATCGGGCTCGTTTCGACGGCCATTTTCGATTTGTTGATCGGGCCCGGTCTGCGAAGAGCCGCCGATGTCGTTCAGCTTGAAAACCTCATGACCGCTCGTGATCTGTTGGCCCGTTTCAAGGCTCGGCCTCCGTCGGCTGCAATGGAGGAAAAGGTGACAGTGTCTTCAGGGCAGATCTGGACTGTCAGAATACGGGCCGACACCGAGTCCGCTCTATTGTTTCACGCAGAAGTCATTCCGCCGGGACAAGATGCTTCCATCCTGTCAGCGTTTATCCGGCGTCGGCGCCCATGAACAGTGCTTTCGTGCCTCCTGCCTTGAACGGAGATAGTGGCCTCACGCTCGTGGAAGCGCTTGTGGCGCTCGCGATCAGCAGTTTTGTCATCGTGGCGCTCGGCAACCTGGTATGGTTCGTCGTCGGCCAGGAGCGGCGGCTAGCTCTGTCGGAAGCCGATATTCGTCAGGCGGCCTGGTTCGCACAAACCATCGATCGGATCGTCGAAGAGGCCGATCCATCCAGCATTCGCTTAGAAGTTGGGGCCATTTCGTTGACGACGACAGGTGTGCCGCTATCGCTCGCGCGCGATCGAGCCATACCGATCAAATTCCCCCTCATAGCGAGCGGGGGCCTGCAAAGCTTGACGATGGACGCAAATGTCGATGTCTCGGCCGAACTGCAGGGTGATGATCGGCGTCAACCCTTGCTGTCTCAATTGACAAAGCTTGCGATCAGCATTCGCTCGGGTGGGGCCTGGCTCGACGGCTGGCAAGGCCGCGGCCCGCTGCCCGACGCGGTGCGATTTTCTTGGCAGCGAGTTGGTGGGTCGAGCCGCACCCATATTGCCTATGTTCGGCGCCAGATGACAGAAACGGCGTGTATCCGCGATCCCCAGCTTGCCGTCTGTGTGAGGTCGCGATGAGAGCGCTCATTGAAAGCCGCATCCGCTTTGGGCTTATGGCTTGGCAGAGGGCTCTGCTCGCCGGAATTCCGGCACGCTGGCGTGACCGATTCCTGTCCTCTGGCCGACTTGAGATCGCGGCAAGCCCGCCATTTGCAGCGCAGATGGTCAAGGGGGCGACACGACAGACCGTCAGCCGAGCTCGGCTTTCACGTCGGAAGATTACATCGGCGACTTTGCTAATCCCGTCCGAGCGTGTCTTGCGGCGCACGGTTGAATTGCCATTGGCCGCGCTTGCGGATCTGGATGCCGTGCTCAAGCTCGATGTGCCGATCTCGACGCCATTCGAGGCAGACGATGTCCTGATTGGACACAAAGTGCTTTTCCCCGCCCGGCAAGACAAGATCAAGGTTGCGACGGCCATCATTCCCAAAGTCGTCGTCGAAGACCTTCAGTCGCAAGCTCAGGCGGAACTTCACGCCAGGCCAGGTTGGGTCGACCTTGGCGAGGGCATCATCGTAGAGGTGAACTCGGAGAAGGCCGCCAAACGAATGGCAGCTCTTCGCCTTGATGGTCTTTTGCTGTTATTGGCTTTGACCCTAGGCGTACTCGCTTATTGGGTAGGCACGATGCGGCAGGATCAAGTTCTAAGCGAGGAGCGATTTCGCTTGACGCGAACATTGGCAGCCATCGAGGAAACCTCACAGCTACGCAAAGATATCGAACTTGGCCGGCAAAGAATGGAATTTCTGGCTGCGAGACAGAACCAAAGCACCGAAGTTACGCGGATTCTAGCTGGCATTGCCGCACGCCTGCCAGCGGATGCCTTTCTGTCAAAGCTTGTCGTCCGTGATGGTAATTTCGAAGCTGAATTTGGTGGTTCTGCTGCGCAGGATGTACTGCGGCAACTCGCTGAAGACCTTCTGGAGCCAGGCTATCATTTGTCACTTGCTGCGGAAGGGACGACCGTTTTGTCAGGAGCCGTCAAAGGGCATGGCGGAGGCGGGTCATGACAGTCCCTCAAGCCCTATCGCCAACTGGGCCTAGTCATCTCCAGCAGATTCTTGCCTGGTTCTTCCTTGCGGCATTGGTCGCTCTCTTTCTTTTCATAGTGGTAGCGGGACTGCTCAATTGGCGGGAGACCGATTCACAAATCGACGTTCTCGGCCACAAGGTCGCAACGCTTGAAACGCGTCGCGAGGATCCCGCTCCCGTGGTCGCGGCACTCGCCAAAATCAAGCAGATTCCCCTGGCGAGCCTTGGGTATGTTGAAGGCGCGACGGAAGAAGGGGCCCGTATTGGTCTGGAACAATCGGTCTCGGCTCTCTTGTCGACAGGACAGATGCAGATCCTCTCGTTTCGGCGGCAATCTCCGATATCCTATGGGTCCATTCGTGGCCTGCGTTTCGAAGCTCAACTGATCGCAAATTCGCGCAACCTGCCCTCGTTTATGGCAGCGCTCGCACAAGCCCGGCCCATGCTGTTCCTGCGTCAGTTCAGTGCCGAGCATCGCCAGGATGGTAGCCTTCTTGTTGGCATGCAGGTCGAGGCTTATTGGGCCGGTGCGAAATGAGTATGTGGCCAATCCTCCGCCGTTCCCTCATCTTGTTAGCGATCGCTGGATTTGCGGTGCTGCTTTGGCACCAGATAATGCCGTCTGAGGAGCGGGTTCAGACGACGTTTCGGCAGGCGTCCGTACCTGAGCTGACCATCGGCAGCGCTGCCCCCGCAGCTTCTCCGTCCGAACCGTCCGCGGGGCGCGACTTGTTCGTCGGCGCGGCGCCACCTCCCGCGCCTGTTCAGTCCTCTGCGCCGCCGAAATTAGCGCCCGCTCTATCGCTGGTAGGAACCGGCATTGGTCCGCCGAGCTTTGCCATTCTGCGCTCCGTTTCGACGGGGGAGCGGGAGAAGGTCACTGCGGGCTCGAAGATTGCCGGATGGGTCGTGGTCGAGATCCGCAAGAACGAAATCCTGGTCGCGCAAAGCGGAGTGCAATGGGCAATCGGCTTTCCACCCACGCAACCCAGAGATTGCGCTCAGGGGGCGTGCTGAAGAATTTTCTAGAAAAGATTCCTGAATGGTTAAGTGTCTGGGGCGTAGCTGGTAAGATGCAGCTGGAAAGCGGCGTTGGTACTTCTTAGCTGCTGAAGCGAAGGGCATGATGAAACGAGCGCCTTTCTCAGCGTGACGCGGACGTGAAATCATGACGAAAGTGTGTCATTCCCTCAAATTTGCCATATTGAGACTCGTGAGGTGATTTCCTAGCGTGACGTTGCGTGCAGGGGGCTGCGCGCTGGAATCGTCAGGGGCTGGGAATGATTGGGAATGCGGGCGGGCGCTGTGGGGCGTCCGGTTTGGTTCGTGCGGGTACGCGTGTCGTTTCTTTCCAGTCCAGCGTAGACGATAGAGATCGGCATTCACGTGCGTCCTTCGGGCGTGTGTCGTTGCGGGTTTTGATTGTTGCGGGTGGCCTGGTCGGTGCTCTGGCGCCATCGGCCACGGCCCAGGGCCAATCGAGTTCGGGTGGCTCCGGCAATCCAGCGGCGATGGGTGGTGTGCCCGTGGCGGGAGCACCGACGGTTCCCACCGCCGATCCGACGATCGTTCGTCCGATCCCCTCGTCGCAGCCCGGCATCAGCACGAGCCAGCAACCGCTGTTGCCCGACCTGACGCGGGTGGATCCGGCGGCGGCGGGCAAGGCGGCTGGATCACAGCGCGGGACGGATGGATCGGGCAGCGGCACGGGCGCCGGTCTTTCGAACAAGCCGGAGAGCCAGGCGGGGACATCGACTGCCAAGGGCGGAGCGGCCGGCAGCGAGAGCGGCTCGCAGGCCAAGGACGGCTCAGGTGAAGCGGCCGCGACGCCGGCGGAAGGCGCCGCGGATGTGCAGGCCGAGAGCCTGTCGACGATGGCGGCGACGGCGGCGGTGAACGATACGCCCGGGGACGATCCCCTGAAGGCGATCGCCAGTGCCAGCGCGCTGGCGACCAAGGCCGAGCCTGCCAGTTTCAACGGCTCCTTCACGCAGTCTGTGTCGATCGCGGTGCCGGCCTATCATGGCCTCGAGCCCAAAGTGTCGCTGCGCTATGATTCCAATGCCGGAGCGCGGGCGGGAGGCTATTGGGCCGGCCTTGCGGGCGTGGGCTTTTCCTTGTCGGGCCTGTCGGACATCACCCGTTCCTCGGCGGTGGGCGGGACGCCGCGCTATGCGGATACGGACGAGTTCGTGCTGGACGGCGACCGGCTGGTGGCCTGCACGGCGGGGATGACCAGCCCGGCCTGCACCACGGGAGCGGCCGGGGACGGGGTGAGCTACTACGCCACCCGGGTGGAAAGCTTCGTGCGGGTCAAGCGCATCGTGAGCGGGACGACGAC
>NZ_JBQEPH010000061.1:0-14856 GCF_052045555.1 Labrys sp. 22185
AGAATGGCGTGTTTGCCGGGCGCGACCTGATCGGCGATTTCGGCCAGATGCAGGTTCATCGCTTGTGTGTTGCAGATCGGCAGGACGAGGGCTGCGCCTTTGCCCTCCCAGGGACAGATGGCACCGAAGATATAGGTCGAGGCCGTGCGCTGATCGTGAGGTGCCAACGGTCTGCTTCCTCGCCGGGCCCGGCGGCGGTAATCTTGTTCTTCTGGCCGATGCGCGCCTCATCGGCGAACCAGACCTCTATGTCGGTCGGGTCGATGCCTTGGCCTTCGGCCTGTACATGATGGCGCGGCCGGGCCGACAGCTTACGATATCCCATGGCTCGCAGTTCCCGGCTCAGCGTCTGCTTGGCGATCGAGACGCGAAACTCTTCGTAGAGCCATTGGCACAGATCGATGATCCGCCAGCGCACGACGCCATGGATCGCCGGCATCGGCCCGCTCTCGATGATTGCGGCGAGTACTTTGCGGTGCTCGCTCGTCAGCCGGGACGGCTGGCCTGGCGCTTTGCGGTCGATGAGCCCGTCTGGACCATGCGCATTGAACTTCAGGACCCAGTCGCGAACGATCTGCAGGCTCACCCCGCCAATCTTCGCAGCTTCGGTCCGAGACGCACCGTCATAAATCGCAGCCAAAGCCAGTAGCCGTCGAGCCTGGGGGCCATTTCTCGATCGTCTCGCGGCAGCTCGGATTGGCTGCGCGTCAAAATCAGCCTGGAGCGGAAGTGACATGGCAAACCTCCTACATTCGCCATGTTGAATCACTGCCAGCCTTGATTTGCAAAGGCCTCTTGAGTCAGCCTCTCCGAGACTTGGTATTATTGACCTCCGCCTTCTTCACCCATTCCAGCAGTGTGTACGCCGAGCAACCAATCTTATTGGCTATCGATTGCACCGCCGTCCAACGCGAGGCGTGTACACCTTCGTCATCCAGCACTATCTGTACCGCGCGTTTCCCCACCTCGACAGAGAACTTGTTCGTCGTCTTGCTTGTCGCTGATTCGCTCGTCATCACTCCACCCTATTTGGAAGTTGGAGCCTCTGACAAACTCGGGGCGGTTCAAACAGACGATGTTAGGCAGGCGAATGTAAATCGAATGTTCTCTATTCACCTATTTTTGTCGTGATTTACACAGAGAGCATGACCGGTCGCAACATCACCTGCAAAGGCTCTAAATAGTGCACAGGCAGCCATGATCATTCTTGAGGATGATCTTTACAGTTGCTGGAATTTGCCGGAGAATCTGAGCCAGCGTAGCGCTCGGGTCCACAATGCTGCGTACATAACAAAAAACAGCACTCACTTCGATATCACGACGAAAAACAAGAAAGGTGACTTAATATGCCTGAAGAAGACGCAAGTCTGGTCGACCTGACAGTCGACATCGTGTCTGCCTATGTTTCCAACAACCAAGTAGCTACCGCATCCCTCGCGGATCTGATCCATTCGGTGCACAAAGGACTAACGGATCTGAACAATCCAAGGCCGGTCGAGGCAGCTACCCCGCCAAAGCCTGCCGTTCCGATCAAGAAATCCGTCACGCCCGATTACGTCATCTGTCTGGAAGACGGCCTCAAATTCAAATCGCTGACTCGGCATTTGCGAACCGCTTATGATTTGACGCCAGCGCAGTATCGAGAAAAGTGGGACCTGCCCAGCGGCTACCCCATGGTTGCGCCGAATTACTCAGCCCAGCGTTCTCGCCTCGCCAAGGAACTCGGCCTTGGTCAAATCCGCCAGAAAGCCGAGGCCGAGCTACCAGCACCCCCTCCTGCGTCCAGCAAGGGCAGAAAGAAGAAGGCCGCGTAGCGTTTCGGCGTCAGACATATCGATTTGCGACGACCTGGAGATCGAGATCAAGGTTCTTTAGCCTCGTTTCCGGCTGGTCCGGTGTATGAGGCAAATTGCAATTCGCAAGTCGTTGCACGCCATGAACTTCGTGCTCGTGGTCGACATGTCGATCGGGACGGTCCAGACATCTTCATCACGGTCCACGCCAAATCCCACGACAGCCCTTGCCTTGGCTGCGGAACGAGATCGAGCCGCATCCATAGCCGATATTATCGCCGACTGACCGATCTTCCGCTCTCGGGAAGATCGGTTCGGCTCTGTGCCGTCGCCCGTCGATTCCGGTGTGACTGGGTTATTTGCAAGAAGCGGATTTTCGTCGAACGCTTCGACGGCGATGCGCTTGCGCTTTGCCTTGAGATTCTTCTTGCATCCGAAGGGGCGTCCACACATGCCCGTGAGGAATACCGGCCCGGCGACGTTCGCCGCGCGGGGCACGGCCGCGCAAGCGGGCCATCATGGTCGACAGGCCGGTCTCGTCGATGAAGACGAGGCGCCGGGGATCGAGATCGGGCCAGGCCTCGAACCAGTCGCGCCGCCGCTTCAGGATGTCGGGCCGATTCTGCTCCAGCGCATGTGCGGACTTTTATGGAATGGCCCGCCCCTCCTTCCGGTGCCGTAATGTCACCGGTGGTTCAGGAGGAGGAATGGGACATGACAGTGACGACAATTGCTGTTCTGGGGATAGATCTTGGAAAGAACATCTGCAGCGTGGTGGACCTCGATGGGTCGGGCGCGGTGGTGATGCGGCGCAAGGTCAAGTGCTGCGCGACAAACAGGATGAGAATCCGCGACGAGCAGGATGAGAATCGCCAGCGGCTGTGGCGGCGGAGGGCGTAGCCCGAAGCCGGCGCAGCCGCTGGTGAAGCGCTTTTTTGAGGGGCGTTGCAGATGGTCGGGGCCGGCCAGCTACACAGGGACATCTCGGATCACCAGAGGATGCCCCGTGAGTGCCTGGCCGCCATGTCAACGATCATCAGATGAGGCTTTTCATGAAGTTGCGGCAGACGAACACCGTCACGGCGGCGGCCGCCAAAGCGGGCTTCAGCCCGGCGACGGGATATAGGATTACAGAAGATCCAGTGCTCCCTTCTATGCGCGGGCGCGAACGGGGGCGTCGGCGGCCCGATCCCCTGGCGGATATTTTCGACAGCGAAGTCGTGCCGCTGCTGCAAGCGGCGCCGGGCCTGAGGCTGATCGGCGAGCGAACGGCGCTGATCAATCAATTGCGCGCCATCCTGCTCGAACGCGGAATGGTCGCGCCCCAGGGCAGGCGCAAGCTCGAGCAGTTTCTGACGGTGCTCATGGACGAGCAAGGTGGGGCGGGATTGAGCCCGCGCATGGTCTTGCTGGTCGCCTATGCGCGTGCGCAATGGGCAGAGCTCGACCGGCGGATCGGGGCTTTCGATGCCGAGTTCGTCCGCTGGGCAAAGGAGAATGAGGACGCCAGACGCCTTGTGACGATCCCCGGCTTTGGCGCAATCGTAGCTTCTGCCCTTGTGGCCGCGGTCGGGCGGGCGGAAGCCTTCGGCCGATCGCGTGATCTTTCGGCCTGGCTCGGCATCGTTCCCAGACAGTTCACCACCGGCGGCAAACCCAAGCTGCTCGAGATCAGCAAGCGCGGCAACACCTATCTTCGCAAGCAGTTGATCCATGGGGCACGCGCGGCGTTACCCCATGTCGCCGAGCGCGACACGCCGCTCGGTCGATGGGCGAAGCAGCTCACGAGCCGCGCTCATCACAACATCGCCGTCGTCGCCTTCGCCAACAAGCTGGCTCGGATCGCCTGGGCTCTCTTGCGACGGGGAGAGCGCTTCGACGCCGCAGGTGTATTCATGATGGCATAGTCATCGGTCGACTTGGTTCGAAAGCACCGATCGACCAAACGGGTTTGCGAGAGGGTGAAAGACGAGATGGCCTGACAGTCGAACGGCGCTTGGGAAGCCTGGTTCAAAAAACGGCATTCGATGCCGAGACTTTTATGAGGACCTGGGTGCGCGTATCTCCATCTTGGCAGGGAGAAGAATCTCCGAGGCCGGATACGTTGAAGCAGACTGATCAAGGCGATCCCAAAAACCCCTTGCAGACGGGGCGGGCCATACGTTTTGAACGTCCAGCCATGGCCACGAAGCCAGGCGCTCAGGGCACTGCGGCTGATCCCGACCGATTGTTCGGTCTCCAGCTTCACTTCTTGACCAAGCTTGCCGATCTCGCGGCCCCAATAGTGAGCGCCGGAGCAAGCTTCCATCGCAACGAAGCAAGGCGGCTGAGCCGCGAAGAAACTCAGAACCTGTTCACGCCGCAGATTTTTGCGGTGCGCCGGCGGTATCCGCGCCGTGGGCCTGGAAGACATTCTTGGCCAGATCCAGGCCGATCATGCTAACATTTGTCACGGACGCTCTCCTCTATGGCGCTGAAACACCACCGCTTTGGCACATCGATGCCGTCGGAGGACGTCGACTCCATCGTTGCAAGACCCAGACCTTCATCGCCGCCTGCGCTATGATCGGGTTGAAACGCCTTGGGTCTTGGATGGTCCGATCAATGGCGAGAGTTTGCATACCTATGTGGAAACCCAACTGGTTGCGAACTTGAAGCCGAGCGATATCGCCGGCATGGACAATCTTGGCCCCCACAGGGAAAGCTGGTACCCAAAACATCCGAGAGGCAGGCGCAAAACTGCTATTCTTGCCCAAATACTCCCCCGATTTGAACCCAATCGAGCAGTTCTTCGCCAAACTCAAACATTGGCTGCGCCAAAGGCAGGCTCCATGTCGATGACTGGACGGTGGGCTTTGCACTCGAGGTTGGCTTGGGAGGCGAGGCCTGGAGCCCGATGGTGCCAACTCAGCCCCAGCCGGTTATCAGGCCCATCATGATCGTCAACCCAATGCTCACCAAAATGCTGTTCCGCGTCCCCCCGACGACCGTCGTAAATTGCGAGCTACCGCCCCACAGCACATCGGTCCAGCAGTCCTACAGCTCTATGCCGTCACCTGTGCCGCGCCCTACCTCCTGAAAGTCAAATTCCAATCCCGTGGCTACTTCGTGGCGCTCACGAAAGGAGCGCGCAGTCCAAGTGCGCGCCGGCCCGACAAGCCCATCGACCACCAGACCGTCACTCTTGCTGCGCTCTTGATCGCTCCCAAGCCGGTCAGGCCCATCTTTCGTCATCGCGTGGCAACGAGAGGAAGCGCCCAGGCTCCGGGTCAAATTGGTATTTAAGAATGGAATGATTGGTATCTATTTCTCATCTTGTATGGAAAATATTACCTTTTTTGGAAATACCAAATAGATACCAATATATATTTCGAAGTTGACATTTTAAGTATTTATGGATATTTTTGTCAGACGTTGCTTGTAATTAAAAGATTTTATTCAATATATCGCTATGTATGGTTTTTATTTATGTTTATGTAAAAAAATTATAAATAAAATTAGTTTTTCCGAAAAATTCCACATAGGAATGTAAAGGGAGATGTGGCCGAATGCCCCCACTCAAAATACTAGGCCTAGCAGCCGTGCTCTTGAACAGCACTCTCCTGGCCGGATGCAGTGACAACGGCTCAAATGGAACTCGGAGCCAAGTGCCATCCACGTTCGCCTCACCTGACACCAGTACACAGTCAAATACGGCCACACCGCCAATTGTCGAGACACTCCCACAGCCGGCCGCGATAGCGGCCTTGTTAAAACGCCTCCTGCCTCAGCAACACCAGCAATTTGCCATCGTGATCCAGCCCGATGCCAATGGAGCAGAGCGATACACGATCAGTGGCAAGGCCGGTGCCATAGCGATTGAAGCTACGACCACTTCTGCGGCGCTCTACGGTGTCCTTGCCTATCTGCAGCAGGTCGCGCATGTTGATGTCGGATGGCCGGGCGACAGTAGATCTAAACTTCCGGCGACCTTGCCGGCTCCACAATCGCCGATTACTGGTAATGCCAAGGTGAAGCACCGCTTCGCTTTAAACGATACCGATGACGGTTACTCGGATGCCTATCTGGATTGGGCCGGTTGGGAGCGCAAGATCGATCTCCTGGGCCTCCACGGCTTCAACCAAGTCTTTGTGCCCACCGGGACGGAGGAAGTCTATCGCAGGACGTTCCAGAAATTCGGTTATTCCGACGATGACATGCGAACCTGGATCCCGCTGCCGGCCCATCAGCCCTGGTGGCTGCTGCAGAATCTCTATACGGTCGGGCCTCCCCTTTCCTCGAAGAACGTCAATATGTTCAATGCGCGGGTGGCGATGGGCCAACGCATCCTTGCCCGGCTGCGTGAGCTTGACATGACGCCGGTACTGCCCGGCTATTTCGGGACCGTTCCGACGAATTTCCCGGGCAAGAACCCCGGCGCGAACGTGGTCTCCCAAGGCCCTTGGGTTGGTCCGCTCGGCCGGCCGGACTGGCTCGATCCACGCCAGGATATCTTTGCGGCGGTGGCTGCCGAATTTTATAGGGTTCAAACCGGGTTGTTCGGCGATACCACCACGTACAAGATGGACCTGCTGCACGAGGGTGGTAAATCGGGTAATGTGCCCGTCACGGCTGCGGGCGCCGCAGTTGCCACGGCATTGAAAAAGGCGCACCCTGGTTCTTCCTGGGTTATGCTTGGCTGGCAAACCAATCCGCCAAGCGACGTCATTGCTGGCGCCAAGGCCGCCAACGTGCCGATGTTCATTGTGGACGGGCTCTCGGACCGATACGATAATCTTAACCGAGAGTATTCTTGGACCGGAACGCCCTATGCCTTCGGGTCCATTCCCAATTTTGGCGGCCATACGACCATCGGCGCCAATACCGGCGTGTGGGCACAAGTCTTTCCGGCATGGCGAACCAAGCTAGGTAGTGCCTTACAAGGCATAGCATGGTTGCCAGAAGGCAGCGGCCGCGATCCTGGCGCTTTTGCGCGTTTTTCGGCCCTTGCCTGGGAGGACGCAGCCTCGACACCCGATGTCTGGTTCAAACAATATGCGAATTTTCGGTATGGCGGCGCCGATGCCCAGGCCGAACTGGCTTGGAATATTCTTGCCACCACGGCTTATTCAATGCCGTCCAACACCTGGAGCGAAGCGCCGGACAGCCTCTATAATGCTCGCCCTAGCTTTGCGGCTGCTACGGCAGCCTCCTGGTCGCCTAAAAGCAACCGCTACAACACCGCCAGATTCGCGCAGGCGCTAGTCGCCTTGTTGAAGGTGGATCCAGCCCTGCGTCAAAGCGATGCCTATAAATACGACCTGGTCGATGTCGCGCGCCAAGTTCTTTCCAACAAGGCACGCGATCTCCTGCCAAAGATCAATGCAGCGTTCAACGCCAAGGACAAGGCCCAGTTCGCCCTCCTCACCAAGGAATGGCTCGACAACATGGCCCTGCTCGACCGGTTGTTGCGGACAGACTCCCGGTTTCTGCTAGGAACCTGGGAGGCCAATGCGAGAGCTGCGGGTCAGTCTGATGCCGAACGCGCGCAGCTTGTCTATGATCAGCGTTCCATCATTTCGATGTGGTGGAATAGTATGGGAGCCGCCACGCAGTTGCATGATTATGCCAACCGTGAGCTCTCTGGCTTAGTGAGTGATCTCTATCTTCCGCGCTGGCGGGCATTCTTCGACGCGGCGAAGGTCGCGCTGGAAAAAAATACTTCTATCGCCACCATCGACTGGTTCGCGATGGAAAATAGCTGGGCCAATAAATGGCAGACCCAGTATCCCACCACCCCGTCGGGGGATTCCTACGCGCTAGCCGGTGAGATTGCCAAGGCACTTGGCCTGATTTCGGACTGATTGCAGGAACCCGCCGAACGATTGAAGGGCCGGAGGAGGCTTCGGCCTTTTTTGAAGGCGCTGGCAGACCAACGTGGAACGGGCAAACAACCCGAGCGGTTCGTCTGCCCGCCAACCCATGGCATGTTGGAACTTCTCTTATTCGGCGTATTGAAATCAGGCGTAGTCGAGCTTCCTCGTCCAGGGTTTCGCTTCTGTCAGCCGAAGTGAGAAACTGCCCCTATTGCCCTCACCGAGTAATGCTATCGACCGCAATGAGCAGCCAACGGCGCGCTTCAGCGCTTTCGCCAACGGCTTGCGGAAAACCTTCCACGGCACCACCGCGTTCAGCTTCTCCAGCGGATCGCCGGCATCGCCCAGCCGTACATAGTGCTCATCGATGTCCCAGAACCCGGCCTGTCCCCGCATTCCCCCTCCCCGCAAATCAGCAGGGCAAATGAACCAAAATGCGCTCCAGATTGCGAGGTTCTTCGAGGTGTCCAGCTGACACCTACCCGCCATGCCGGCCTCATCAATCACCAGTACATCGCGCAAGGTAAGCAGGTCTCGGTCTTGTCCCCAGCCATGTTCCAAGCTGGCGATGGTGCGCGAGGCAATGTCGGATCCGCTTTAGAGGTTTTCGGCCGCGATGCGGGAGAGTGCAACGCCGCGGACTTCGTATCCCGCTGCCGCCCAAGCCTGGCGCGCCACGCCCAACATGGCCCAGGGGATCACTGGTCATTTCAGGGGCTGCTTCACAGCCCCATCTGGGCGACATCGCAGGGATCACAGCAGGACCACTTGGTTAGCCGGCAGGACTTGTACTAGTAATCGCGAAATTGTCGTATTGGATCGGCGATGGACTGGACAAAATGGCACCCATGCCAGAGGTCAACCCCGTAGCTACGGCTCTTGGCGGCACGACAACAGCGCCATCAACAACCGCGGACACTTGGTTCTGGCTGAAAATCAGCTTAGCAGAGTGCCAATTCGTGGCCGCCGAGCCGAGCGCTCCGGTTGCCACAGAGGTTCTGGTTTCGGCCGCCGCGTAATAGGCAAGTTCCCATTGACCGTTGCCGATAATGCGAAGCTCATACCCTTTGTAGCCGCCATAGCCATATGCGCTTTTGAGCCGGCTGTTCTGGCCGTGCCCACCAATCGCGCCATAGGTGGATACATTTGAATCGGGCAGCTTGATATCAGCGCTGATCGTCTGGTCTGTCCACTTCCGGTTTCCTACCAGAGCAAAGGGATCCCGATTGACGTTATTGGACCAAGGGATCGGGTTGGGGGCCGCCGCCTGAACCAAGCACTTCCCAGTACGTCCGCCCGTACAGTTATCGACCCGATATGCCCCTTGCAGCGGCGCAAAGTAGCCAACCTTGTAGTCGTTGACGGCATATGAATCGAAATTTTCATTATATGAGATTGGAAATGCCGCGCTTGGCGGTGCATTTGTTACATCCGTTCCCTTACCGCCATTATTGACAAGGCTGGAAATCGTCACGATCGAGCGCGGCTGGACCGTTAAGGTGATAGTCTTATCTACTGGCCGGAACTGCCCCACGTTTTCGAAGTAATTCTTCGTGTCCGAATTGCTGCTAAAAACACGATATGCAGTATTTCTTAAGTCGATACCCAGCGTTAGTTTAATCG
Organism: Labrys sp. 22185; assembly: GCF_052045555.1. Lineage (NCBI taxonomy): Bacteria > Pseudomonadati > Pseudomonadota > Alphaproteobacteria > Hyphomicrobiales > Xanthobacteraceae > Labrys > Labrys sp. 22185. Next base: position 9,272 of record NZ_JBQEPH010000061.1, read on the forward strand.
TTTGAGGCGTTTTGGCGTCGGTTGTTTCAATCACTACGGTCCAATCCTGGGCAGTACCTGCGCCGCTGCGATAGGAGACAATGCTGCCATTGCTGTTACCGCCACTGTTCAGATGCTGTGACGCAGATTTGACGTATTTCCAGCCGACCTGAGTGAACTGAGTGGTATGCGCCATGGACCAGAATGGGGGATCGTAAATGGTATAGTGTCCCGACCAGGGCTCCTCAGCGAAAAGAGCCATTTGAGGAGGGCTAGAAGTTTCGCTATGTTCCATATATTCCATATTGGAGTACGCCGCTCCAATCAACGTCCAGTTCATAATGCTTGTTGTTTTATATTGCAAATATCTGAAATTATACTGACGTGTCAACGCGCCCGGCGGAGAAGCGATCGATTGAAAATCAGTATCTTCCGATGCCCAATATTTTACGCCGTACTGGGTATATTGGTCAGCGTTATTGTCAACGGCTACCCACGTCAGCGGCCTCTGCCATCCTCCTGGATAATGAATTCCAAAAGCATAAAGGCTTTTAAGGGTTTGATCCGACAAAGGTTGAACGGTATTTCGCTGCTGGCCATCAAACCCGATGATTTTTATATTTGTTAGTCCTTGAAGATCCAAGCTCTTCCTGAGCGCATTGATCGTTCCCTCATCATTTAACGGCCCTTTAGAACCACAATGCTGCTCGTTTTGCCCGGCAGAGATATAATCGACATTGACCGCTGCCTGGCTTTTCATCAATTGGACCCACTTCACCAAGTAGTCGACGCCTGGCTGGGAACAGATTGCACCAATCCATCCAGGCGCACCCCATTGCAAGCCCCAGATCTTGATGTTCGGATTGCGCTTCAATGCTTCTTGAGCAATCCACGTCTCATAACCATTCAAGACATTGGGCGTATCGGTGGCGGTATGCTGATAGGCGGCTTCTGAGTTGACAGTGGAGTTGACATCCCCGCCTATCTCCAGCTTGAGCACTTGGGCCGCCTGGCCATAATTAGGCCTGAACAAATAATCGAGAATCTGAGTACGTTGCGGTTCGGGATAGGCGTGGAGAAGCGGCGCGCTATCGACTATACCCCCAATGCCGTCAAACGTATCATCCGCATCTACAATGGTGAGAGAAAGGCGCGCATCGGGATTGGCCGTAACGCCAACTTGAACCGTGGAGTTGCCACCTATCGAAGGAATTGGAGCGGGACTAACAATATTCGGAGACGAGGTTCCAGTATTATCAATTGCGGTGGATCCATCGCCGTTCTTTAATTGAGCTCTATTATTGTTATTTTCTCTCGCTATGTTGTCATTTGATCTTGCGCCACCATTGCTATCGAAAGCAGGGGGCGCATTGTCCGCAGATTGTGAATCTGACCCGTTGCAACCAGTTAGGATGGTGCCGCTCATCAGCCCAACCGCAACGACTTTCAGTGTGAAGGTTCGCATCAAGGCGTTTCCCTATGTCCTTGCCAGCGCTTCTAATGGCTCCACTATGGGGGGTAGAGCCGGAGCCGCCTTTCCGAATGAGCGTTACCAAGCCGGGATGTTCTCCCGCTTTCGCCCAGAGAAGAGTATCGACGCTTGGATGATTTATCCGACGAAATTCATTCGTCAAGAAATATTGATAATAAGGGCAGAAATTTCTATCAAAATTACTCACGATAAAATATAAAATACTCATTATTTATTATAAATATAAATCTTTATAAATGTATCCCGGTCGTTCGACAGCTGGAGGCCTCGACAACTGGTGGCAGCTAACGGAAGGGATCCTTTCACTGCCAGGGTCCGATAGCGGGGCAGGCGTGGCGGGAGAGCAGTGTCTTCGATCTTTCGAACCGCTATGAGGCACTGAGCGCGGCGGGGGATCCGTTCGAGCGGTTGACGGCGGTGGCCGACTTCGAGGTTTTCTGGGTGCGATTGCGTGCCTGGCTTGGGCGTGGGTCTGGCTCAGTGGCTGAGGGCGCAGGCCAGCCAGCTTTTGTCGACGCCGCAAGGACAGTCATGAGCAGATTGTGGCGAGTCCTGATCCAGTCGCCGGTGGTCAGCTTGAGGAAGAGGTCCAGGGCTCCTTTTGTAGCTCTATGGCTCGGATGTCTCGCCGGGTCTCATTTCGGCCATTTTCGTATACTCGCCGCCAGTTTCTGAGAGGTGACAACCACGCATTCCAGGCCACCTGCAAAACCCTCCTTTTTGGTGATCCGGATCAATTGTAACGATTGGCAAACCTGCCCCGAGAGATGGGGTCGACATCTCGCCGGATTTCCTCGGCAGGGCCTTTACTGGCAGGTGACCGTCGGTGTAATCCAGTCTGCATATGCATAATATTGGGCATTGTCTCTGTTGTTACCCAGACGCGCGATCAGCCGGAGCACAGTTACGCCCGTGACATCGGCCTGAAGATCGGCGGATTGCTGGCGGTTCATCACGTCGGTTTCTGCCAGGATGCGCCCATCCCCCCAAACCTGGAAGACAACCTGGCCAAACCCATTGGAAGCCGGTTGCTGCCTGATGATCTGGTCATCTATGCCAACTTTGGCGGTAAATTTGCTACAGGCCCCATCCAGGCGGAATTGCATCTGTGACGGGGCATCCGTTCCGAAACCCTGATCATACGCCACGCCATTGAGCGCGAGCTTCTTACCGTCGCCCGATATGTCAGTCCTCACGTCGTTGTAGCTATTGGCCTTATAGAGGATATCAGTGGCTGTCAGGACCTTCGTGCCCGTAAGCGGAATTTCAGCGCCGGTGATCTTGAGCATCACGACATCACGCCCAGGTACCGTTACGCTATAGCTGTCGGTGTAGGCACCCTTGTCGGTTCTGCTCCATACATCGCGTACTTTGCCTTCACCTGCCGCCAAATGCAGATCCGACCAGCGTACGGTCATCGATGTTGGAGACGTACTCTTGTTCAGCAACGCCACGGCCCGTTCTCCCCTTGCAAAGAGCGGCTTAGCCCAGACCTGGGTGTTTCCGGAAACCTTGACGACGACGGCTTGGGTGTTGAGGGGATCCTTGTTGAAGGCGATCACTTCCTCGTTCCTCAGGATTTCCAAGGCGGTCGGGTTCTTCTGATCCATATTGCGGATGTCGGACCCGATTAGCATCGGGCTATTCATGATCGCCCACATCCCCATGTTGATGCGGTTCAGATTGTCGCCCGGCAGATTGCCGACCTGCATCATGTCCATGTCGTTCCAGTAACCGGGAACGGCGAAACCTTTCAGCTGATCCGCAGCGTTGATTTGCGCGATGACAGAGTTAAAGTCCGAGATGTCGGCCGCGACACGCGACGTATTCGTAAACAAAGGTGGATTGGACCCATTCCAATGGGCCAAGCCATTTCCGTTAAAGTCCAAATTCGTACTATAAAACATGTTCGAATTGGATCTTCCAATGGCATCGCGCATGGCTAGAAAATATGGATAGATTACAGCACTCGACGGAGATTTATTCCAACCCGATCCGGTTTCACCGGCGTTGCAGCGATCGTACTTCAAATAAGAAACGCCCCAACTTATAAACGTAGCAATATCGGTATCTTCCTTGCCAGAACTTCCTACGCCATTTCCCAGTGGATAATTGTCCCAGTAAGCGGCGCATGTATTGATCGGTGAGCTATAGATGCCGAACTTGAGGCCTTTGGAGCGGATGTAGTTTCCGACTGCTTTAATGCCCGGTATCTTGTTTCCTGCGGAATCGGTTTCGTCCGGGAATTTCTGGATGGGATTGGTAATTCCGGGGCGCTGCTCAGGCCCCTGATTGGAGTACAACACCCCCTTCCTATCACGCCCACCCATCCAGCAATCATCGAGATTGACATATTCAAACCCAACCTTGTCCAAGCCCTGCCTGACGAGCTCGTCGGCCGCGCCCGTGATCAGATCTTTGCCGACATTGCAACGGAAGGTGTTCCAGGCATTATAGCCCATTGGGGCGTTCCTGGGAGCCTGAATGCGGGGCGCGCCTTCTGCGTCCGTGTACATGTAGACCGGGGGGAAGGGATCGGGGGCAGGAGGCTTGGTGGTGCCCTGTCCAGGATTCGACGTGGAAACCTGGCTATCGCTCGTCGTTCGCGGTGTCGAACCGACGTTCGATGTCTGCGAAGGCCAGGAATTAACTTGGGGGGAGCCAAAAGTCGAGGGTGCATTGGAGGACGCCGACTGGCTTCCCTTGTCCTGACTATTACAGCCGGACAAAACTACACTGAGCACTGCAACGGAAATCAGCTTGAGATGCCTCCCGATTATCGCCATACTTTGTGTTCCAGCCAATGTATTTCCTCCCTTTTTGATTCCTTTGGCTGCCCAGGAAACGCGCGCGAAGTGAAGTGAATTTTACTCGCGTCGAGTTCTCGAACGTGGACCGGCTTTCACCGATCAGGCTGCCAGCTTATTTGTCTGATTATTGTATCGATATGGAGTCGCACCTTTAAAGGCAATTGCCAAAGAGGGATTAGCTGCGATAGCCCGCTTTAATGGAGGGCTAAAGAATTGCGGCTTTCGAACAATCCGCATTCGGCCCATGGAAACGGCCGAAGAGATCTATTCGACCCATAAGTTTGGGGCCTTACCGTCGTGTCGGTGGTCTCGCGAAATACCTGTCGACTACGCGCGAAGGCACCAAACGATGGTGAAAAGGTGCGGCAATATCGGCACAGTCCGTCGCCCGTCGGGCGAAAACAAACGATCCATCACGATCCGGCCGGCGCCGGCTGCGATTCACTTCCCTCAACCTGCGCGAATGGCCCCTCGGTTGCGGCCCTGAAATCCGTATAAAACACTCTCAGCTTATTTCGTTAATAATTTGCGTAAATCATAAACAATAGTTATATAATATTTGTGCATATAAGTATTATTAAATCTTTTACGATCAACTCATCTTAATGTATGTATAAAACAATTTACGTTCATCAAGCAAGCATTGTAGACTTGGAAAGTGAATACTCGCTGACTAGATGGGGGCTCCAAAACTCTGGTTTTCTCACCGAGCCGGAGGAGATGTTCGTTCCGGCGCCATCGCTCGAAAGGGGCGCCGTAGGCGATTACCTCGCCTGCGTCACCCGGGAAAGTGAAATAGGAGCCGGACCGACTAAGAGCCTCTAACAAAACTGTGGTGGGAGGGTTCGAAAGCATATGATGGTTGCGGCCAGAAGCAGGCAAGCTCGATAGAGAGCGCCATGACGTTCGTAACGGATAGTCAGTCGCCGGAATTGATTGATCCAGGCAAAGGTGCGCTCGACGGCCCATCTGTGCTTGCCCAGATGCTTGCTGCTTTCGATGCCACGTCGGGCCATGCGCGGTGTGAGGTTTCGCGCCCGCAGGTCACGTCGACAGCGATCGAAGTCGTATCCCTTATCGGCGTGGAGTTTGGCTGGTCTTTGACGGGGTCGTCCCCGCTGCTGACGAACAGGGTGGATGGCGTCGACGACGCCGGTCAGGGCCTTGCTGTCGTGGCAGTTGGCTCCAGTCAGGGGGATGGCGAGAGGCAAGCCCCCCGATCCACGACGATGTGGCGCTTGGTGCCTGGCTTGCCCCTGTCGGTTGGGTTGGGGCCGACCGCGTCACCCCTTTTTGGCGGGCGC
>NZ_JBQEPH010000062.1:0-14800 GCF_052045555.1 Labrys sp. 22185
GATCCCGCCCGTGAGGCCGCCGACCGCACCGCCGAGCGTGCCGCCCAGGCCGCCCTCGCCACCAATGCCACCGATACCGCCAATCGCGCCGGTCAGGCCGCCGACGACACCGCCAAGCGTGCCACCGATCCCGCCCACCGAGACGCCACCGCCAGCTGGCACACCACCGCCAGCCGAGGCGCCACTACCAATCGAGATTCCTCCGCCAACCTTACCTCCGACGGATGGTCCACGGCCGGTCGTTTTGCCACCGACTGATGCTTTGCCGCCAGCCGAGGCACCGGCACTGACCTTGCCGCCCACGGACGGCCCGCGACCGGTCGTTTTGCCACCGACTGAAGCTTTGCCGCCAGCCGAAGCACCGGCACTGACCTTGCCGCCCACGGACGGTCCGCGACCGGCCGTTTTGCCACCGACTGAAGCTTTGCCGCCAGCCGAAGCACCGGCACTGACCTTGCCGCCCACGGACGGTCCGCGACCGGTCGCTTTGCCGCCGACCGACGCTTTGCCACCGACTGAGGCACCGGCACTGGCCTTGCCGCCGACGGATGGTCCGCTGCCGGTCGCTTTGCCACCGACTGATGCTTTGCCGCTAACCGAAGCGCCACCACTGGCCTTGCCGCCAACTGAAACACCGGCGCTGGCCTTGCCGCCGACGGATGGTCCGGCGCCAGTCGCTTTGCCACCGACTGAAGCGCCACCGCCAACAGATAGCCCGCCACCCGTTGAGCGACCGCCCACCGAGGCTCCACCAAGCCCCCCACCCGAACCGCCCAGACCGCCGGATGAGCCACCGCCCACTCCGAGTCCGGCGGCACTGGCCTCGTCTCCATGAGAGACGAATGCCGACAGCAGTGCAATCGTTGCGGTGGACAGGAAGAAGTGAGAACGCCTGCTGATCCTAGACATGGTACGTACTCCTGCTAGTGCCTCTTGTTATCTTCCGCAGTACCAACGGTTGACGCTGTCCGCCGGCGGGGGTCTCGTAAAAGAAAGTCGACTAAATTCTGACCGGCTCGAGCAGATGAAGCCGGCATAGTTGAGCTTTGCCGCGTTCGTCGCTTCCTCAACGAAATTGCGCACACGATAACGCTCACGGCTCGCCACCTTGGCAAACCGAATGAACAGTTCACTTCAAAAAGCCTCTGTAGTTTATGTCGGAGCCGGATCGCTCTATTGCGATCTACGCAAGAATGCCGAGATGATTAAGTCTTGGCGATTCCTATTCCATATAATCAATCATATGGATCTCCGATTTTGACGGATTTCTCTGCAACGTTACTCAACCTTGTCACATATGCAGGGCGACGTCATTGTCTATTCCCTAGAAGTGTTGACTGAAACGGTTCTCTCATCTGCACCCATATCCAGGGCATGAAACATCGTTCGCACGAACCGAATTCGGCCCCGAAGCGCAGTTCATTGGCAATCGACGACGTCCGTCCGCAGTGCTCTGGCCGATGCACTCATCGGCCATCAGGCCATCAGCAGACGTGCAACCGGGGTGACCGTGTATCCGAAAGCATCATCCCACACCGCCGCAATCAAGCAGCGTGGTGGGTCGAAGCGTGGTGTGAATGATCCGTATCGGTATGCCCATCATCATCGATGAATGGCTGGCCGACAAAAGTGAGTATCGGAGTGAGAGCATGGGCGACCCCTTCCGTGATCTGTAGTGCCGCATGTGTCGCAGCGAACATATCAGTCGGCGTCTCCGCCGCCGCATGTGTCGTCGCTGCAGCAGTTTCCGTTGCCGAGACCGATTCCGTTGCGGGGGCCGGGGTGCTTTCATGCGCGGCCGTTGCTACGGGACTCGTGCTGTTATGGCTGCCATTGTTGGGCTGACTTGACGGATCGTCATGGCCGCCAGTCAGGCCGGAAAGGACCCCGCCACTACCAAGGAGGCCGCCGACGAGGCCATCCTTACCAACCACGCCATCCAGGCCTTCTTTGCCGGCATCGGCCAGGCCATCAAGGTTATTGCTATCATGATGGCCGCCATTGTCGGTCGACTGGCTTGGCGTTTCGTCCTGGCCGCCGGTCAAACCGGCAAGAACCCCGCCACTGCCGAGGATGCTGCCGACGAGGCCATCTTTGCCAACCACGCCATCCAGGCCATCTTTGCCGGTATCGGCCAAGGCATGGAGAATATTGCCGTCATCGCCGCCCACCAAACTGGTAACCTTGGTCACGACGGTATCCAGGCTATTGCCGGGATCGACCAGACCCTTGATGATGTTGCCGTCACCGCCGATCAAACTGCCGATGATGCCATCCGGGCCCAAAACCTCTTTCACCGTCTCGCCGATACCCAGCGAGACGGGTAGCACGCCGTTATCTCCAAGCAGGTCATGTACGACGTCAGTGACCGGCTCCAATACTTGTCCGACGGGAGCCAGAGCCTCCGCGAGTGGACCGGTGACGGCCAGGCTGACCGGCTCCAATATGTGTTCGACGGGAGTCAAAGCCTCAGCGAGCAGGCCAGTAACGGCCGATATCGGGTGCGTCACTGCAGCTAATCCGCCTTCTCCCGAACTGGAGTGGGATAGCGTTGCCGACAGGGCGTCATCCGCCAGTGCAGTCCCGATCAATGCGCCGGCTGCGTAACTTCCTGCACTTCCATGCGCAGCTGCAGCCGATGCGTGCGCGGATTCCGCCCCCCGCGGCAAACCATCGGGGGAGTTCTCTGAAGGGGCAGAGCTTGCCGCCTGCACATTGACCTCGGCGCCATTTGTGGCGGCCGGTCCATTATTCGCCTCGTTGTGAATTGGGTGATCAGCCGTTGCCGAGTGATCGACGCCGGCCTTGGCCTGTTCCGCAGCAGCGGGGGTATCCGACACACGACGATCGTCATGTGACAAACCGGATTTGGGGTCTGAATTGGCCGCGGCCTGCTCGGACTCGAGCAGCGCAATCCCCAATCCCACGGCGCCCGCCGCAAGCGCAAAATTCAGCGGATTGTCCGCGTTGCCGGTTTTCGCCTTGGTATCCGAACGGCGGCCTTTGAGATCGTTCAACTTCTCCAGGTATACCATGGCAGATCCTCACTTTTCTCGAAACGCATGTCCCACTTCATCAAGAAGCGGTCCAAGCAGATACCCAATCAGGGTTCGCGACCCGTTCGTGACAACGACTTCGGCCGGCATTCCTGCTTGCAAGGAAACTGCCGACTTGCTGAGATCATCAGGATTGATCTTGGCGCGGATGGCAAAATAGCTACGCCCAGTCCGCGAATCCGTGATTTTGTCCGCAGAAACGCTGATTATTTCGCCCTGTAGCGGTGGGCGCTCATTTCTGGGCACACCCGTCAGCCAGATGCTGGCTGTCGCGCCTGTCTTGACGCCGTTGATGTCGGAAAGCGGCAACTGGGCCTCGACAATGAACGGATTGTCAGCGGGAACGACGTCCATCAGCTTTTGCCCAGCCTGAACCACCCCACCTTCCGTGAACACCGACAGATCGACGATCGAACCGCTGACGGGCGATTTGATCACCGTTCGGTTCACCACATCCTGCGCCGCCTTGAGTTTCGGCAATGCCTCCGCCAGCGAAGACTGGGTTGTCCGGATCTGATCGACGATCTCGTTGATGCGCTGGCGGTCCAATTTGGCAATGGCGAGTTCGGCCTCGCCGGTTTCCTGCATTGCCGTGGCAATATCGGCCGTGCGCGAGCCTATGTCGGCGAGCATACGGGCCGCCGACCGATCCAGTTCGAGAAGACGCGTCTTGGGCGCAAAGCCTGAGGCCGCCAACTTCTGGACACCTGCCGTCTCTTCCACGAGCGAGGCATTCTGCCTGGAAAGTCCTTCCTTCTGTGCGTTCAGTCCGGCGATCTTCTCGCGAAGCTGGGCCAGCCGGGATACGAGTATGCCCTTCTCGGCCTCATATTGATGTGCCCGCGAAGCCAAGACTGCGGACTCGTTGGCAATTGTCTCTTCCATCGCCCCCGACGAGCGGGCTTCTTTCCGAAACTTCTCCAGGCAACTGGTATCTTCATTGTCACGCTCACAGAACAGGCGTGCCTGGCGGGCAACCAGGTTCACGACCTCGGCCTGGGCGATGTCGAGCTTTGCCTGGGACTCCGTTCCGTCGAGTTCGATCAGTGGTTGACCTCGTTCGACGCGCTGGCCTTCCGAGACCAGAAGCTTGGAGATGACGCCGCCATAGGGGTGTGCCACCGATTGTCTCTGCGCCTGCACCTGCAGGCTGCCCTCGGCGATCGCCGCGCTCGATAGCGGTGCCACATACCCCCACACGATGACCAGCAGCACGAAGGCCAGCAACGACACCGCACCCCAGACGGCCGGGCGCCACGGATTGCGATAGGTGATGCTGCCAGGAACGGAGATGGCGGTCATGGTCTGTCCCTCACCTCTGCAGAACGGGAGCCGCGAAACTCTGCGGCGGCCCAAGTTTTTCGATTTTGCCGGCGTTCAGCACGAGTATGGTATCGACCACGCTGAGAATGGCGGGCTGGTGGGTGACCACGACGACCGCCGTGCCCTGCGCCTTTATGAGGAACAGCGCCTTGCTGAGCGCATGGACGCCTTCCACATCCAGATGCGCATTTGGCTCATCCAGAACCAGCAGCCGCGGCCCCCCCAGCAAGGCCCTGGCCAGGCCGATACGCTGGCGCTGCCCGCCCGACAGCCCCAGCCCGCCCGGACCGAGCATCGTGTCGTATTGTTTGGGCAAGGCCAGCACCATCTCATGGATGCCCGCAAGCTTCGCCGCCTCCATGATCTGGTCGGTGGAAGTATCTTTAAACCGCGAAATGTTCTCCCGGACACTGCCGGCAAACAACCCGACATCCTGGGGCAGATATCCCGTAATGCGGCCAAATTCCGCCGGATCCCAGTGTGCGTAGTTCAGCCCTCCGAAAGAGATATCGCCTCCAGCCGGCTGAAGGGCTCCGATCAGCAGTTTGGCCAGCGTACTCTTTCCGGAAGCGCTTGCTCCGACAACCGCCAGCGCCTCGCCCTCGCCGATCTTGAAGGACACATCGTCGAGAACTGCCTTCGGCCGCCCCGAAACGCGATATGAGAGGTTCTTCACATCGAGAATCGTTTCGTTGGTCGGCACGATCGTCTTGAGCTCGCTTACCGGGATCTCGTTCAGAAGGTCCCTGATGCGCTGATAGCCGGTCCGGGCTGTCGCTGCCTGTTTCCAAGCGGAAACGGCCTGTTCGACCGGGATGATTGCGCGCCCCATGATGATGCTGGCCGCGAAAATCGTCGCGGGATTGATGGCATGATCGATCGCGAGCCAGGCGCCGGTGCCGAGTATCAGCGATTGAAGCAGCAATCTGGTGAACCGGATGCCGGCCGAGATCAGTGCGTTTCGATCGCTCGCAAAGGCTTGGCTGAAAAGCATTCCAGCCCGGCTGCCCTGCCAGTGGCGCTCGACCGCGGACTCCATCCCCATGGCGCGAATGACATCCGCATGCTGCATGATATTCTCGGTGAAGACGAATGATCGTCTGGCCGCGGCTTGAGCATCATCCATGGGCTTTCGAGTGACGGCCTCGTTCAGAAAGGCGAGTCCCAGCAACAACAATGCGCCAACCGTCGCGACGACGCCCAAAATGGGATGGATGAGATAGAGAAGGATGAGATAAATCGGGATCCAGGGGACATCGAAGGCAAAATGGATACCCGGACCGGTGACGAAGGTGCGGAACTCGTCCAATTCCCGCATCGGCAAGGCGCCAAGGGAATAGCCGTTCCTCGAAGACTTTTGCACGAGCGCGGAAAACACGCGGCTCGCCAGTTTTTCGTCCAGCAGGATCCCGCATCGTGTCAGCATCTGAGCGCGCATGGCATCCAGGATGGCCATGACAAGCAGCGCGACGATCAAGATGATGGTGAGCATGACGAGCGTCGGGACGCTTTCGCTCCGCAAGACGCGATTATACACCTGCATCAAATAAAGAGGCGAGCTGAGATAGAGCAGATTGATCGTGCTCGAAAAGATGCCGACAGCAATGAAATACGGACGAAGTGACCTTACCGCTGCACCGATCTCAGTTTCAGCGCTTTTTTTTGTTGATCGAAACAACGAAGTCGCATCAGCCAAAGACATCACCAAGTCCCTTCATATCTTCCAACAACAACGCGATTGGGACGAAAAGAATTCAGATTTTCCTTGGTAGCGTATTGGTACAATAGAAAGATATCTTGCCCGCAACGTTCGTCTTCCGAGTTTGAGGAAAGATCCCAATCAGCCGCTGCGAGGCATGAGGCTCCCCGCAGCGGCTGGTGCTTCTTTGAAGACGCTCAAGCACTTGAAGTCAGCAACGGCCCAACAGCGGCAGCGCCTCTTCAAGCGCACAAGGTGGCCAATCAGGCGACGTGTACGCCGTCGTGAGCCTGCAGCGAGTCCAGCACCAGTGCAGGCGTCAGCGCGATACCGGTCCAGGCACTGCCGACGAGCATGGCTGCTCCCATGCCAAGATGACCGCCACCTTCCATAAAGTTAAGGTAGGCGTCATCAAAAGTGACCTCACCCGTGTGATTATAGTGATAGTCGTTTGTCTGGACGTTAGTATGGCCTGTAGTTGTCGTAGCGGTTTGGGTGCCGCCGAACAAGAAATCAAGCATCGGAAGTCTCCTCTGAGTTTACTTCAGGCGATATGAGCGTCGCATATACCCAAAAGGAGTCAACGCTCGATGCCTGATTTCGGACTTTGCGCAAACGATTCCAGACAATAGTCAAAGATGGGCGGTGGGCGTTGGCGACGAGGATGTCCGCGATTAAACCCGCTCGCGACACTGTCGACAGCGGTCGCTGCCTCCGTCACATCGCCGGCCGGCGCGAATGCCTGAGGCGATGTCTGCCGATCCCCCCGTCCAGCGAGGCCCCCGCTCCATGGTCAGCCTTGCTTGGGTCATGCCTGGCCGTCAGCGGCCACATCCGGCACTCGGGCGTTGTGCTGCACATCGCAAGCGCCCCGACGGGAAAGCCCCGGTCAATATGGCAACCACAGCGCCCATAATGGCAGCCGTGAACACGGATGGCACTGCCGATCGACAATAAAAACGGTACTAAAATACCACAATCCGGCCTACAATATGGCCTTGGGCTACGAAAAGCGAACGTTCCGGCAGAAATCGCTGGCAGCCCAGCGCTGAAGCAGCTAACCTACCCCAACGGTAAAGTCGCGCTTACGCCGAGAACCCTTAGTGAAAATCTTACGACAATAAGTCTCACAAATGGGAAACCTTGGCCAATTTCATATCCATCTTAACCATGCGACCAAACGTCAGATAGAAACTTAATAAAAATCTTCTATGTGAGAGAGCGGAGTGGGAATTGGTTTGATCTGTCTGGAATGATCCTCCGGCAAGATTGGCCGGTTGGATTCAATGCAGTGAGGTTGCAATGACGACCCCTCAGGTTCACCCGCTCGCCCAAGAAATCTCTCGGCAGCAAAGCTTTTGTGCGATGTCATCGGCACAGAACCTTCTGATCGAGCACGAGGCTGATACCTCCTCGAACGAGTTCCCGCTGGAGGAAACTCACAGTTTTGGCGACCTCGAATCCTGCCGCACTCTCCGGACGAGCGCCGGTCGAAATTGGGGCAACATATATATTTCCAAACAGATCGAAGATCCCAACGAGGGCACCTTCCGAGCAAGCCCGCACCTTCTGGTCAGCCTGACGAGATCCGGCTCCACGCGGCTGATTTGCAATGTCCAATCGCAGGAATACAAAGCCTATCTTCATCCTGGCCAGTTGAACATTCTGGCACCGAACCAACCGGTCCGGCTGAAGTGGGACAGACGTGTTCACACCACCCATCTTTATCTGAGAAACTCGCTGTTGAGCGAGATCGCGGGTGAGATGACGCAAAACCGCATGACGTCCATCGACGTCATCGGCAGGCTGGCTTTCATGGATCCCCTGCTCGAGGGATTGGTCACAGCCATCGATGACGCAATGGAGCTGGAACTGGAAGGAATCCAGCCTTACGTCGAACATCTCGCGCGCGCGGCGGCCTGCCACGTGCTGCGCAAATATTCGAATCTGCGATCGCCACAACCTTCGGAAGACACCTCCGGAGAGCTTACCAAGAGTCAGATCGCACGCTTTCGCGAGATGGTCGAAAGCCGCATGAGCCAGAAGCTGACACTGACCGACCTGGCCGAGGGCAGCGGATTGTCGACCGGCCATTTCGCTCATCTGTTCAAGCAAGCCACCGGCACGACGCCTTACCAATATCTTCTGCATAGCCGAATCCAGCGTGCGCGCTATCTGCTGGCAAAGACAGCGATGCCCGTGGTGCGGGTCGCCGCAGAATGCGGATTTTCCGATCACGTGCACTTCACAAGGGTCTTCTCGAAGACAGTTGGTCAACCGCCGGCGACTTTCCGCAAACTTGCCATCGACTGAACAGAGGCGTGCGGCGACATACGGTCGGCAGATCGATCGGCCGCGCATGTGAAGATATCGGCCGGATCGTCCATACCCGCCCTCTAGCATCGTATCTGCCCCTATCCCGGTCGAAAGAGACCCGCGAGGGCGGATATCCGGAGCAGCCAGCCGCCGGTCGTGACAGATCATCGCGGCAACAGGTCACGCCGAGTTTTCTTCCAAGATTCAGTCATCACAATGCAGCCCGGCCTCCAAGGCGCCGCGGCTAGCCCTCGCCATTGACGTGGCTTCCTGTTGGCTTGGCTTTCAACGGCTCCGTCGTCTCGCTGAGGGTGATCTGCTGGCACGCCTCGACCGGGCCGACGATGGAAGCGCCTTGCTCATCGAGATTGAGAAGGCCGTTGCTCCCCCACGCAACAGAAATGCCAATACTCGAACTCCGGATCGCACGATCCAACCGATCGCCCTGTCGCTGATCCTGCCGATACGTGCCCTCAGGCCTCGCAATGATGCGGCATCTAGCGCTCCCGCAACGTCGCAAACAATCCGTCGCCGACAACGACATTACCGCTTTTGAGTAGCGAAATCCCGTCCGGCACCGACTTATGGATAGGCGATAATCCACAATTTCAGGTGGCACTTGCCGGCTTTCCGCCGCAATCTAGGGCTTAGTAGAGAAGCGATTTGAAGTGATGTGTCGCCGCGCCCCAGCCGATCCGAAACTCGCGGCGCCGAAGAACGGTTCTCCAGGAAATGCTGCACGGCCCGACTTCGCCGTCAGGCCCAATTTCCCGGCGGGAGGTTCGAAATTTGCAGGCACTTTCTATTCCGTTTCCTTCTGTCTCGATTGAAGCAGACACCGAACTATTAGGAAGGAGGAAGGAACCAAGATGACGATTCGAGTTATTGCTGCGGCCGCCGGATATTATGTGATTTGGCCACAGCCAGGGAACATGCGGGGCTTTGGCCGTTCGCCTGTTGTTGCTTGGCAGATCACCCTCGACGACGAGGGTCTGGCAAGTTGGTCCGAGCCGGTGGCAGAAGGCGTTATTTGTTCGGAGCCTTATGCGATCTTGTGCCCCGACGGGACAGTGCAGGAATCGGACAGCGGCGTTTTTCACGACAAGATCGAGGATTGGGTGCGCACCCTGCCGCGAAAGATCACGGCATGACCGGAATGTCGATATCTCCGGTCGATCGGGATCGACCAATCTAACACGCCTGCCGTCGAACAGGACAAATCGACGTCCCGAATTTGTCGCGGTTTGGAAGCAAAGACCGGCTGCCCGTCTTGGTGTTGCGTGGGGGATCCTCCGATCCTGCTCCCGCAGAGCCAGGCAGTTGGACTGGAATTTTCCACCCATTGACATGCCTTTCCGATCTCGAGCCAGCGGACGCTGGAGTTTTCCGGGAGCAGGTCGCAGTGTCTCCGCCTCTGGCTTGCAATCGGGCCTTCGTCGGCGACGTCGGCACGGCACCAATTGGAGCTCGTATCGGCCCTGTTTCAGAATAAGCGATCAATTCCGACCACCCCGCCATCGCAGGCGCCATCCGGCTCGATCCCGAGGAATTCCGTTCCCGTCGCATTGCCGATGCCGTCACGGCCGGTCGCCAGCCGAAGGTCGAAAGGCGCAGCCGCCCTCGGCAGGTTCAAGATGGCCTTCCATCCTCCCGTCCGCAGACACTCGTCATAGTCTGTTTGGCAGGTCTTGCCGGTCACGGGGATCCTGAACCACTTGCCGTAGGAACCGCCACGCTCGGCAAGTGCCGCATACTCATAGGCGACATCGGTGATGTTTATGACGCACAGCATCCAGGCCGAGCCCCCGGGCGGGGGTTTCAGCGGGTCATAGGAGTGATCGATATCCGCATCCCGAATGACGAAATTGTCGAGGTTCGCTTTGCTTTGTAGCCGCTGTAATTTCATCGTCTTTCCTCCCGTTCGTCAGAATGTGAATTGCGCGCTCCGGCATTCTGTCACGATTGCCGAGCCCGGCCGCGCCGCGAGTCCGGGCGGAGCGGCTGACAAAGGCCGGCATTGTTGCCTTGCCAGTCGCAAAGCAACACGCATGCCAAAACAAAAACGGTGGGAGATCCGAGCTTTTGCCACGCGGGGTCTTCCAATTTCAGACAAATTGTCAGCCTCGGCGTAGACAAAACGTCTAAACACATCGCAATGACAGTGCTCGCTGCCGGCATACGACTCGCCCGCATCGAGCGCCCCACTGCGGCACTGGTCCGCGGCTTTCGGCACTTTTAAGGCCTGGCGACTATAAGGCTTGGCGACACCCGTATTTGCACTAGGACCGCCATGGTTGGCGATCGCACGCGAACGCGGCCCGGCCGGACATTTTGTTCGCTGTCTCGGACAGATTGCCCGCAATCGCGGGCCTCCGGCCCCGTAATCCATTGATATTGCTCACTATGTTGGATGGCACGCGTCTTGCTGACGCCATGCCAACGGCTTTGAGCCGAGCACCAGCCCCGCCAAACGATGGGCCGGATCACATCGACAAACACAGCCGACGGGATGCTGAGAAGACAGGGCGGAATTATCATGACAACGGATGTGGACACACCGGATGACGTATTGTCTGCGCCACGAAAAGCCGGATTTCTCGATCGGCAAAGGATCATCGCCAGGCCGGGCTTCAATCGCTGGATGGTGCCGCCTGCGGCGTTGGCCATCCATCTGTGTATCGGCATGGCCTACGGCTTCAGCGTGTTCTGGCTGCCGCTCTCGCAGGCCCTTGGTCCCGCCCCGTCGGCTCGATGTCCTGATCTGAGCCTCGTGGCCGCCTTGTTTACCGCGAACTGCAACTGGCGCGTGTCGGATCTGGGCTGGATCTACACGCTGTTCTTCGTGCTGCTCGGCTGCTCGGCGGCCATCTGGGGCGGCTGGCTGGAACGAGCCGGCCCGCGCAAGGCGGGGGTGGTATCCGCCCTGTGCTGGTGCGGCGGCATGCTGCTGGCCGCAGTCGGCGTCATCTTCCACCAATTGTGGCTGATGTGGCTCGGTGCGGGCGTCATTGGCGGCATCGGGCTGGGCCTTGGCTATATCTCGCCGGTCTCGACCCTCATCAAATGGTTCCCGGACCGGCGCGGCATGGCAACCGGCATGGCGATCATGGGTTTTGGCGGCGGCGCCATGATCGGCGCTCCGCTCGCCAATCTCCTGATGGGCGCCTTCAAGACAACGGACAGCATCGGCGTCTGGCAGACCTTCGTCGTCATGGCCACGATCTATTTTGCCTTCATGATGGCCGGCGCGCTGGGCTACCGGATTCCGCCGCCGGGATGGCGCCCCGAGGGTTGGTCCCCGCCCTCCGCGGCCGGGCGCTCCATGATCACCACCCGCCACGTCCACCTGAGGAACGCCCACAAGACCAGGCAGTTCTGGCTGATCTGGCTGGTGCTGTGTCTCAACGTGTCGGCGGGCATCGGGGTGATCGGCATGGCCTCGCCCATGCTGCAGGAGATCTTCGGTGGCCGGCTGCTCGGTCTGCCGGACCTGAGCTTCGACAAACTCTCAGCCGATCAGAAGGTCGCGATCGCGGCGATCGCGGCCGGATTTGCCGGACTGCTTTCTCTGTTCAACATCGGCGGCCGTTTCTTCTGGGCATCGCTTTCGGACAAGATTGGCCGGAAGAACACCTATTACGTCTTTTTCCTGCTTGGCATCGCGCTTTATGCGGCGGCACCATCCGCGGCGCATTCCGGCAGCCAGCTCCTGTTCGTGGCGATCTTCTGCGTCATCGTCTCCATGTATGGCGGGGGATTTGCGGCCGTACCGGCCTATCTCGCCGACATTTTCGGGACGCAATTCGTCGGTGCCATCCATGGCCGGCTGCTGACGGCCTGGGCGACGGCCGGCATATTCGGGCCGGTGATCGTCAACTACATACGCGAATTCCAGCTGGCGGCCGGCGTGTCACGCGCGCAAGTCTATGATTTCACCATGTACATTCTCGCCGGGATGCTGGCGCTCGGCCTGATTGCCAATACATTGGTGCGACCATTGGCCGACAAGTGGTTCATGTCCGAGGCTGAGGTTGCAGCCCTTCAGGATGCGCCCGCCTCTGGCCAGAACGGCACGACCGGGTCCTTCGGGATCGGCAAGGGCGGCTTGGACGGCAAAGCCCTGCTCGCCTGGGCCGCTGTCGCCATCCCGATTTTCTGGGGTCTTTGGGTCACGCTCAAGAGCGTCATTGCGTTGTTCTGACGCCTGGCGGCATTCTCGGCCGTCGGGATGGCGGTGGAAGGGGGGGCCGACCAGATCATCCGCGGCGGTCGAGCCGACGCGGGGCAACACCACAGGGGGAGCTTGGCATGGCGGAAGTCAAATGGCTGAAGGACAACGAATACCCCACGCAGCGGGGGGACTGGGTCCTGATCACCAGACAAGGCCCGGTCTGGTCGATCAACAGCGCCACATCCACCGGCGACAGCGTGCCCTCCGTCCCGATCGGGGCCTTCCATTTATTGAACGATCTGCTCGCCTGCACGATCAGATGGGCCGACCGAGCAGGCATTGACTGGATCTATATCCGCCCGGGCGACGATTTTGCGCATTTTTGAGAGCCGCATGGCCCTCGGATGGAACGCGCCCTATTTTTTGGCGTGCAGGAGGGCGACGGCGGCTTCGGCCGTGAGCAGGCGGAAGGTCAGGCTTTCCTGGAAGTAGAGCTGCACCGCGGCGGGCGAATGGCTGGCATAGCCGATGGAGATGTCCTGGCCCACGGTGAGTTCGAAATCCCCGCCCCGTGTCGTCAGCACCAGCCCGCCCTCGATCGCAGGGGCCCAGATCACCGGCCCGTCCACCAGGCGCTCGACATGGTGGAACACCGGATAGCCGTCATCGCTGCCGCCGGCCGCCGCCGTATAGGCATCGCCCCCCAGCACCAGCGCATAGGGACCTTCCACACCCGCCAGCCGCAACTGGCTCACCGCCTGCGCCACCACGTCCGGATAGGCCTTCACCTGGGCCGGAAGCGTCAGCGCCGGGTTGCTGAGACCCGGGCGGATGCCCCCGATCCCGGCCGCGGCAAAACCGTCGAACACCGCCCGATCCTCGGCAAAGGCCAGCTTGCGCGCCGCCTCCTTCAGCGGCGACCAGTCCGAGTCGAGCGCCCCCCGCTCCACATCGTCGATCGCCGAGCGGGCTAGCTCGAAGCCCACGCGCAGCTCGACCAGCGCCTGCACCTCCCGCTGCACCGCCTCGATGCCCTCGCCAGGCCCGGCAAGCGGGCGCACATGCCCGGTTCCCACCGCCGAGGCCGCCAGGCCCTGCGGGCCTTCCAGGTCGACCACACGCCGCGCCGCCAGATGACGCTTGAGGGTGCGCGCCGCCTCGTCCTCGATCTGCCCCCACGCTGCCTCTGAGATCGGTGCCAGCTCCCGATGGAGATTATTCATGGTCTGCCTTCCTCTTGAGCGATCCAATGCCGAGCGAACCATCGCCGCCGGACGGGCGTAAGCCGGGACTTGCCGCCGCCTCGGGCTCCGGCGGGGCCGCCTCGCCCGCTGCCGGTGCGCCGGCCGCCACATCGTCCAGGAACGTCGCCGAGGGCACGAAGAACAGCGAACCCGTCACCGCCCGGCTGAAATCCAGCAGCCGGTCGTAATTGCCAGGCGGGTGCCCGACGAACATGTTCTCCAGCATCTGCTCGATCCGGCGGGGCGAACGCGCATAGCCGATGAAATAGGTGCCGAACTCGCCCTTGCCCGCATCCCCGAACGGCATGTTGTCGCGCAGGATCTCCAGCGCCTCGCCATTCTCCTCGATCGAGGTCAGGACATTGTGGGCATAGGGCGCCTTGAGCGCATCCTCCTGCTCGATGTCCGACAGCTTGGCACGCCCGATGATCCGCTCCTGCATCTCCACCGGCAGCCGGTTCCAGCCCGCCAGGTCATGCAGGTATTTCTGCACGATCACATAGCTGCCGCCGGCAAAGGCCGCATCCTCCCCGCCGATCAGGGTGGCATCCACCGCTGCCTGCTCGACCGGGTTCTCGGTGCCGTCGACAAAGCCGATCAGGTCGCGGTCGTCGAAATATTTGAAGCCGTGCACCTCGTCCACATTGGCCGCCGCCTCCCCGATCCGCGCCATGATCTGCGCCGCCAGTTCGAAGCAAAGGTCCATGCGCCGGGCGCGGATGTGAAACAGGATGTCCCCCGGCGTCGACACCGCATGATGCACGCCACGGATCTCGCGGAAAGGGTGCAGTTCCTTCGGCCGGGGCGCCCCGAACAGACGGTCCCACATCTGAGAGCCCAGGCCCATCACGCAGGACAGCCGCCCCTCCAGGTCCCGGAACCCCACAGCCCGCAACAGACCCGACAGATCCGCGCACAACGCCCGGATCGCCGCCTCCGCCTCCGCGCCAGGCTGGACCGTCACCACCAGAAATATCGCACTGCCCGTCAG
>NZ_JBQEPH010000063.1:0-14459 GCF_052045555.1 Labrys sp. 22185
GAAGATCGGCTCGACGAAGGCGCGCTCGACGCAGAGCGGCGCCGCGGCATCGACTGACCAGTCCTTGGCCTTGCCGGGGAACGGCACCACACCGTGCTGGGCAACGAAGTTCTTGCGGTTGCCCGTGTCGAGATAGCTCTCGGAGAGCATGCCGTTGGCATGGATGATGCCATGCTGGGCCAGCTCG
Organism: Labrys sp. 22185; assembly: GCF_052045555.1. Lineage (NCBI taxonomy): Bacteria > Pseudomonadati > Pseudomonadota > Alphaproteobacteria > Hyphomicrobiales > Xanthobacteraceae > Labrys > Labrys sp. 22185. The sequence goes on from NZ_JBQEPH010000063.1 coordinate 188, forward strand.
ACATGGTAATAGGTGTAGGTCTGGAAGGAGCGGTCATAGAAGATGCTCCGGCCATTGACCAGCATGCGGATCGGCACCAGCTTGCCTTCGAAGAAGAAGCTGTGCTCGGCCGTAACCAGCAGATCCTGATAGGGCACGCCTTCGGCGATCGCATCCTTGAGGATGCGGACGGGGTAGCCGCCCATGTCCATGGGATATACCGGGTTGCTCAGGACATGGCCCGAGCCGATCCAGGTCACCGGACGCAGTTCATCCTTGCCGTCGATGGAAACGAAGACCTCATCGCCAACCTGGATCTTCTCGATGGCGACTTCACCGGTGGCCGTGCGGATGAGCGTGCCGGCGAGGAAGCACTGGATAGCCCGGTCGGTGATGGTCATGCTGCCACCGTTAGAGTCGACCGTCAACGGGCCGGGACCACCAACCTTGTAGGTGCCTGTTGGGAGGCTGTCTCCATCAACTGAGGTGGTGGCAATAGTGTTTCCACCGGCATCAAGGACCGTAATATACTGCCACGAACCAGAGGTCTGGACTATATAGCTAGCCGCAGGGGCTGGCATGCCGTTGAATTGGAGGTGATTAAGTCCATTATTTTGGGAAAATCCATGGATAGATGTCGATGAAAGATCGATGGCAGCCCCGCCGCCATTGACAGTGAAAGTGCCTCCGCCATGGCCGAAAGTAACGCTCGTTCCGCTAAGAAGATCGATTACGCCGCCGCCATTACTAAAGCTACCGCCATCGGTGAGAGTGACATTCGTGCCGTTCAGAGCGCCGGCGAGTACAGAGCCCCCCATCGTGGCATTACCGCCAGTGACATATATATTCGTTACTGACCCAACCGCAGCGCCATTACCTATTGTTACATTACCTCCAACATAAATTTCAGACTTAACAGCTAGGCTAGCAACGAAATTTATAGTTGTCGATGCGCCAGGAGGAACAGCATAGTATACGGGGAAAACGAAATTGACCCCCGGAATGCCATTTATTACAGTACTTCCGCCGTTATTTACAAGAAAATTCTTTATACTTCCGAGATCATTGTCTTCGGCTGTCGGACTTTTAATGATAAGGTTACCATCCGTGTAGTCATAGACCACGCCACCGTTATTAGGTCCGTAAGTTGCCATTTGATCCTCAATTCTTTTTCAGGAGCCCCTGCGAGAAATTCGGCTCCGGTTGTTTGGACAATCCTGCAGTCCAGGGTTACGTGCGCCCCAGTCTCCGTGAGCTCGCTTTCGGAAAACACTTCCCGGCGCGCAATTGATCTGCAGCAATGTTTCGGGCCGCCTCCGCTCGCTTAAACAGAAAACAAGTTTCCACGACCTTCGCTCGGCAATTGAAGGACACTTGTTCGACGAAAGCAAACTTTTTTATGTAAATATAAGGATTAGGAAAACGTAAAAGCATTTATAATACTTGTTTACACAAACTACGCATAAATATTGTTTATGATTTGTATAAAGTATTAATGATATAGACTGAGGGTGTTTTATGCGAATTTCAAGGACCGGAACCCAGGGCCATTCGCACAGGTTGAAGGAAGTAAATCGCGGCCGGCGCCACCCCGATCGTGACGGATGGTTTGTTCCCGCCCGACGGGCGACGGACGGTCCTGATATTGCCGCGCCTTTTCACCATCGTTTGGCGCCTTCGCGGGTAGTCGGCAGGCATTTGCGCGAGACCACCGACACGACGGTAAGGCCCCAAATTATGGGCCGAACAGACCTCTTCGGCCGTTTCCATGGGCTGGATGCGGATTGTTCGCACGCCACAGTTCTTTAGCCCTTCATTAACGCGGGCTACCTATCCCGGCGCGCAATCGAATTGCGGCGGACGCCCAATGATGCCGATTTTTGACGTAAGTTAAGGGAGAACGCCGGTGACCCCTCACCTTTCCCGGGCCGCAGCATGTCACCGAGCAAGGCAGGAGATTCCGGCTGCTCGATGCGACCGGCTTTCCGGTTTGCCATATCTATTGTGATGCCGACGCTAAGGCCAGTTGACACCCTTATTTGTCGAGCCGCCGGCAGACCCTGGATCTGGCGAACAGGATCGCCCAAATTCCCCAGCTTCCCGATGTGATGCCCGCCGAGGAGCCACCGATATGATCTGTCTCAATTATCGTGCGTGGAACCTGACCGCCTACGCGTCCGTCTCACATAGTGTGCGTTCAGTCTCAAAAAAGCGCGCGTCGGATGTCACCCGCAATCTCATTTAATTTGCGTCAGAAAAGACTGATAATCTCGCGTCGGAGTTCCCATCATTGCGCGCCGCTATACCTGAGGCGGCACCAGGTCGGCCGCGCGCTCGCGGCCAGCCTCTGTCAAGAGAACTTCTCCACCATCTCCGACGACAATCCACCCACGAATACGCAAAGCGCGTTCCGTCTGTCCCGCTCCGCCGTACATCGACTGAACTGATGGGGTGGATGCCAACTCACGGGCCCCCTGCCCGAACTCGAGATCTCCGACCGAAACCACGGCAACGGTGCAACCTTTTGAGCTGTCTGTTGCCGCAACCGCCCAGATGACGGCGGATCGCCGCGCGCAAAATCCACGCTGCTGCCGGATCATCTTTTTGCAAGAAGATTCGTAGCGGGAGGCTTTTTTGCCGCTGCATCCCGACAAACTTAGGTGTCTTTTGGAATAGATACGTGACAACGCTTCAAGACGCGCATGACAGGCGGAAAGAGGACTGATGCTCCTCGCGTTGAAACGTTGCCACCAAGATGAGTTGTGGAGCCCGCCCCTTGACTGACGCCGGGGATGCCAAAGGCTCGCAAAGGATTTCGAGAAAATCGTTGCCAATACCCGTCACCAACCCTAGGCTCCTCACGCGCGCCACCGTAAGACATTCTCGCCGCTCTAGAATTCTTAGCTATATATTTAAAGATAACTAACGCCGAATAGGTCACACTATACCTTTTTGGCGACGATTTTATAAACATAAAATAATTTATTATCAATATTTATGAAGAATATTTATGTTACAGTAATAAATATTTATTACTCATATGATTTTAGCTTCTCCCAAAGACATACGAATAAGTCATTGAAATAACAAAAATTATGTCGATAGTAAGACCTACCTTGAACTAAGCTATAGGCGAGACAATAAATGAAATCCACCCTTCGCTATATCGCTTTCAATCTCGCAATTATAGTTACAGGGATATTCATTAATTCTCCACCGCAAGCCCACAGAATTCAAATTTGCCAGAGTTTTAACGGTGGCGAATTTTACGAAACTAATACAAGGCGTAAATTTGTGCCTATATGGTATAATTATATCTTTGTTATCTGGATTTCCTACTTTTTTCAAAAATTCATATTTACGCTATGAGTCTATAGTTCAAAATGTGTCGCCGTCGCCCCGAAACAAAGGCATGGATATGGAAATTTGATTATCGTTTTGCGTGCGATTCAAGAATCACTTTCTGGCACAGTTTTTGCTATACGTGTGCATCTACTTCAAATTTAGTGGACAGATTCTAATGCTTGGTGATCACGTCTGCACTCGGCTACGTAATCCAGGAAGGTCCGCAAGGATATTTTGTCAAAACTAACGAATCGGAGCATTTTTCATGGAATTTGGTAAGATGTCATGCGAAGATCTCTTAGATAGAACATCAGGATATCTTAATGAAAGTGAGTTAGAAAAGGCAATCGCAACCTTATCTAAATATACCTCAGAATTGGACCCAACCAGCCCAGAATATTACTATTATATGGGCATCCTCCACGCAAAAATGGGGGATTTAGCGTCTTGCCTCTCTAATCTTGAGGCATGCGTTAAGCTATCAAATGCCGACGCTCAATTAATGTCCGCTCTTCGAGCTGCTGGGCAAATAAGTCCGGACCTAGCCTGTGCAATCGTACCCGCCGAGATGGCAGGCAAAGGAAACAGGGGCGCTAGCTCACTTCTGCCAAACCTTCTCTTTCCCGCTAGACTTCCATCTGAAGTAAATCGACTTATTCTTCAAAGATACAGCGATAATTTTGAGCTTTTGTACGATCAGCTGGTCGCCCTGGACCGTAATTCGGCCGATCAGTTGCTTGTTGATGATTTCGCACTCAACGGATCGAATTATTGGCATCACGTCGCCATGGGACACGCTTCCTGGATGCGGGCAGAACGCTCGCAAGCAGATGCTCACTATGCCAAGGCGAAAGCTTTGTCGATGTCCCAAGGCGTCTGGGCCGTTCACTTTAATTGCGGCGTCTATAGCTGGCTTTCCCAGGAGCAGGTCAACGGCCTGGAAAACGCACACGTGGAGAACGTGCATGGAACCGATGACTGGCGCTGGCACCATCCTGTCAATCTGACGAATAACCCCGAAGTGACGCTCGTTTTCGGATGTGATATCGGTTATTTCCACTATGTTCCGAAGCTTTTGGAGACTTTGATCGCGGCAAAGCGCTCTGCACCTCAGTCGCCGGAGACCCTCATCGTCATTGGCGTTGCCGAAGTTGTACCAGAATTGGTCAATTTCCTTGAGGATGTCAGCGCCTATGTCACTGCAAACGTCCCCGGGTTGCATCTATGCTTTGCTTATGGAAAATTAAAACGTAGCGACGACGCTGTATTTACCTGCATTCGATACCTTTTGCTTCCGGATATCGTAGCCAAATACAATAGTCGCCTGATCATTGCTGATATTGACGCCTACTTCCCGGAAGACTTCTTTCGACGCCTGCGTGAGATAGAACCTTTTGATTTTGGTTTTCGTTTATATGCTTTCGACGAAGCGGGTCGCCAGCGCCACGGCCAGCCCTGGGGCTTTGGTGCCGGAATCACTTTGCTTGGACGGAACGATATCACGCCAAAGTTCGCACGCTTTCTGGCGAATTACATCCAAATTGCCTACGATCGTTGGGCTCCGACAAATTGGTGCATTGATCAGTGCGCACTTGCACAGGCCTTCGATATTTACGTACGACCGCGGTGGCACGACTTCGCCATCAAATTTATGGACAATGGCGAGCCGTTATTGGTGATGCCGCATCATGTCGGCGGAAAGGCTGAGTTCAAACTGCAGGGTGATCTGATCAGCACCCAAAACTTTTGGCAGAAGATTGATACGGCGTCATGAAACTGGACGTTTCTATTAACGAGGCCTGAGCCTAGCCAAAGCTCAAAGTCCTCATATCCATCCGTCTCGGACAAAAAATCCTGAAGGAAGAACGTTCGCGAGGGAGGATCGAAGCCAAGTATAGCGTGGGACGCCACCCGCTCATCGTTCCTTCGTCACTGCGGCGAAGCCCAGATCCTCCTTAAATCACAACCTCAAATCTGTGCCATGGGTGCTGACGGCGGACATGCTTCTGGTACGTACACAGCTGAGGTACCGACAATGTCCAGCTCCCCGCCTATCTTAATTCGGGATTGAATGAAATGGGTGACGCCTCCGATTGCCATACGAGATGGCTAATACCAACGAGCGCCGTTTCTGACTCTCATGGGATTCCCAAGGAGCCGCGAATCTGAATCCATGCTGCAAACAGGAGGTTTGCGATGGGTTCGGCGGTTTTGTTGCGTGATGATTTCGACGGCGCAGCTCTTCTGCAGCTTGCACGGCAGACGAAGGATGCCAATCAGGCCCGGCGGTTGCTAGCTCTTGCCGCGATCTATGACGGCGGCCCGCGCTCGGATGCGGCACGGATCGGCAGCATGACGCTGCAGATTGTGCGGGATTGGGTCCTGCGTTTCAACGCGCGCGGCGCCGATGGCCTGTTGAATGGCAAAGCGCCTGGCGGCCGAGCGAAGTTGAATGCCGCTCAGCGCCAGGCTCTTGCAAAGGTCGTCGAGAGCGGCCCGATCCCGGCGATCCACGGTGTTGTCCGTTGGCGGCGCAAGGACCTGGTTCAGTGGATATTCCAGGAATTCCGCATCTGGATGGACGAAACGACGGTCGGCCGCGAGTTGAAGGCGCTCGGCTTTGCCAAGCTGTCGGCTCGCCCACGCCACTACGCTCAGAACGAGCTGGAAGTAGTAGCTTTTAAAAAGACTTCCCCACCGCTCTGGCAGAAATCCGAAGCCGGCTCCCGCAAGGCACGGACATCGAACTGTGGTGGGCCGACGAAGCGCGCATAGGCCAGAAGAACAAGATCACGCGCCGATGGGCGCGTCGTGGCACCAGGCCATCCGCGCCTTTGGATCAGCGCACCATGTGGGCCTACATCTTCGGGGCGGTCTGCCCGCGGAAGGGAAAGGGCGCGGGCCTGGTTCTGCCCTATTGCGATACCCAGGCCATGCAGGAGCACCTCGCCGAGATCGGCCGGAGCGTCGATGACGGTGCGCATGCGGTGCTCATCCTCGATCAGGCCGGAGGGCACGTGACGCCGAAACTGAAGGTGCCGGACAACATCACCTTGATGTTCCTGCCGCCGCGCTCACCGGAACTCAACCCAGTCGAAAACGTCTGGCGGTTCATGCGCGATAACTGGCTGTCCAACCGTATCTTCAAGGACTACGACGACATCGTCACCCATTGCTGCGCCGCATGGAACAAGCTCGTCGACCAGCCGTGGAAGATCATCTCCATCGCACTCCGCGAATGGGCGCATCGGTCATGATCACCGCTCGTTGGTATAATCCACCGTTCGAAGACGCCATGTCAATCAAAATAGATTTATGCGTTTTTTTGCAGCTCCAAAGTACCTGATGTTTCTTATAGCTTGAACGGGCTATAGCGCGACAACCAGGGGATCTTCCGCATATGTGGAACGGCCCACGGCACAAGGGCTTTTTCAGTCGATTTCACATATGCGAGAGTGTCCGGTCATTTCGGGGGCCGCTTCACTTCCATCTCCGAATACGAACCAGTCATAGACAGACCGTTACCCCTAACTCTTATTTTAAGGGTGCGTCGTGTCCGGGGAATTAGGGATCTGCCTCAGCGGCAAATACTTCATCAAAAGGGTCAGCGTCAGGACTTTTTGCCAAAGGCGGTAATCAAATAAGCCCAGAAATCACAAAAACTTTATCAAAAATAAAGATATTTTTAGCCAATTTTATCCTTTGTTTTAGTAATTTTGTTGAAATTTTCACCTATATCTCATTGTTAATGATGCCGTTGACAGAATATATTTCCTTAATCCAACGTACAGACGTTGGCGCTTAACTCCTGAAAAATGAGGAAGATCTCACGTTGTCCATCTGATTTTTTCGAAGCTCAACATTGATATTTCAGCTCTGCCCTATTTCGGCAGTGGAGGCACGAGCGCCAATGCCGGCGGCAGTCAAGGTAGTGGTTGGGATGGCAGTGACCCGAGCGGCATTACGAACGGCAGCCGATTTGACCTCTCAGCAGGACGTGGTCCGTTTCTGGTAGCGCCCTCGTCAATGGCGATACTAGGGCAGTGGCTATGGAGATCAGGTAGCGGTAGAGGCGGCAGAGTACCGAGCGGTTCCGGTTCCGAACCAATTCACGGGAGCCGAAACAGATAGTCTAGAATAATCTCATCACCGGCAAATTTAAGTTTATTGGCGCCATTTCTCTAAAATTTTAATGGTAGTGCGAAAAACTTGGAGCTTCTCAATGAAGTCAAGCGTGCGGATCATTTGGAAATATTCTGTATTCTTCTTAGTAACTGGGTGGCTAACGCAGGCTACGGCCATTACAATTAGAGACGACGTTTTCATTGCCAATGGCGGAAGCAAGGCAGATATTAAAGGAACAATTGCCAGGGCAATGGAACCTTTGCGTTTGAATAGTTATTCTTCGCAATATCTCTCCGTTGTAGATCTTGGTGGATGCACCGGAACATGGCTCGGTGATTCCACCGACAACAAGTCGGTATTCGTACTGACTGCCCGTCATTGCATTGGTTATCTATTAGGCATAAGTCCGAATAGAATTTATACGGTAATTGATTGGAATTTACGCAAGATAGCAGAGGGGAAAAATCTATATTATTTGCCTCCTGGCTCACAAAATAATAATTACATGAGAGATGATATCGCAATACTCAAAATTCCCAAAATAGCAGATATTCTTGATCATAACGGCAGAAGGATTGAAAAGCCTATTATATACGATCTATCAGATAAGTAGGCAGACGTTTACGGTAAAGAAACTTTTTTAGCAGGTTATGGTCTATGAGGAGTTGGTGATTATTTAACTTCTACTGGCTCAGTAGACGAGGCTTATCTTCCTGATGGCGGACCTAGGCGAGCCGCTGGTCCAGCAATAATTAGAACAAATGATTTATATACTTTGTATGCGGAGAGATTATTTTCAAAATTACCGTCCGGCATAACAAGTAAGACGGGACTCGCAGGTCATGACAGCGGAAGCGCGTGGTGGCAAAAATACAATGATTACTATGTAGCCATTGCAATTACCTCTGGATCAAATACATCCACCAGAGTTACGCGTTATATGGACTTTATCACAAGAGCGTACCCTCAAGTACGTATTTTGTCGGATGAAATTAAGTCAACAACTGGTATTTACAGATATTATGGAGGGCAAACTGATTTCTTGCATCATCAGGCCAACTCATTGACGGAATACAACGGGCGCTTGGAAGCTGTTTTTATGATAAGTGCGGCCCCTCGTATCGGCGGTGGCGCCGAGCCAATTTACCGATGTGCCTCCCCAAGCTACGGATTTCCGGATTTTGCGTCAAAAAATAAATGCGACAACCAGATGGACCGCGGCATTTTTGGGTACAGCCTTCAATCTAACCATCCAGAAGCCAAGCCATTTTATGCATGCCATGCAGTAGTTTCTGACAATACAGGTATCACCTTTCCGCAAAAGTGGGACCATTTTTTAAGCTGGGATCAAAATTGTGAAGGGCAAGTAGTAGATGGTCTTATCGGCTACGGACTAGATAGATATCACAGATACGGCCCCTCGTATGAAACAGGGCTTCCATCGCAATGAGCGCTTGCAAGAAAGGGTAGCCTCGCAAACCTCTCAAACTTCTCAGCTCCACTTTGTTTGGATGAGCGCCATAGAATCAGAGCGCAAATGGCTGAAATCGACTTATCGTCCTTAGCGCCCTGATGGAGAATCACGTTCACCCATGCAGATCAACTACTTTTCGATCAAAATCTAAGGATGTTACCAAATATGCATAAAGACAATACAGCTGCATTACCTAAGGTTGTTACGATGGGTTTGCATAGTAGTGCCTCGACTTGGGTATTTAATGTTATTCGGGAATTACTAATTGTAACCCATGGTGAGGAGCGTGTCGTTTCCTACTACGCCGAGGACGCACCCCAAGCCTCCACATTTGATGGTAATTGCCTCGTTCTTAAATCCCATCATGGCAGTAAAAGTCTCAATAGATGGATTGAATGTGTAAAACCAATATTGTTTCTCAGTATTAGAGATCCTCGTGACGCTGCTTTGTCTATGTCTCAACGTTTTGATGTACCTCTATCTATGACGGCGCAGTGGGTTAGCAATGATTGCCAGCAATTAATAAACTTTTCTTCAAGAGGTTATCCGTTGCTACGCTACGAGGACTCATTTTTTAATAATCCTCAAACATTAATTGATATGGCGAATTTACTTAATTGCTCAATTGGCAACCAATCTTTAGATTTTATATTTAACACCTACACAACGGACTCCGTACGGAAATTTGTAAACGACATCGCAAGTCTTCCAGACGAAAGGGTGCGCCCTCATGGGGGAGGCCGCTTAGTTGATGTTGTAACTAATTTCAACAGCAGGCACATCGGCGATGGCCGTAGTGGGAAATGGCGCGATCTCCCACAATCTGAGCAGGATATATTAACGCGGAAATTTGAGTCGATTTTGAAAGTATTCAACTATCCTTTATGAAGCGTCTTCTCTTTCTAGGACGGAGCTGCGGAGCGGCTTGGGAGGTTCCGTCGCAAATTTTCCGTCAAGACCGCCTGGGGCATGAAGGCTCCTCCACTCGAGTAGGATTTTCATGTTCAAGGGTCGTTGACCTGCCACTGAGATGTCATCCAGCGGCGATTAGAGCCTCGGCGGGTTTTACGCCTTGTGGCGGTGGGAGCAACGTGAGATCGGCGGAGCTGGTCGGGATTGCGCAGTTGATCGTCCGTTGCGGTGAAGTTGGCGGCATAGGCCGCAGGCGTGAGGTATCCGAGCGCCGAATGCGGGCGCGCGGTGTTGAAGTCGAAGACCCAGGCCGCGATCTTGGCTCGGGCATCGTCGAGGTCGAAGAACAGCGTCTCGTTGAGCAGCTCATCTCGCATACGGCCATTGAAGCTTTCGACGAAGCCGTTCTGCATCGGCTTGCCTGGCGCGATGAAGTGCCAGTCGACGTCATGGTCGCGGCACCAGGCCAGCATGGGGTTGCAGGTATATTCCGTGCCGTGATCGCTGACGATCATGCCTGGCTTGCCATACCGCTCGATGATCGCGGTCAACTCACGCGCCACGCGTCGGCCCGAGATCGAAGTGTCCGGGATCGCTCCGAGGCATTGCTTCGTCACGTCATCGACGATGTTTAGGATGCGGAAGCGGCGCCCGTTCGCGAACTGGTCGTGGACGAAGTCCGTGGACCAGCGCGCATTCGGCTTCGCTTCGACCAGGATCGGTGCACGCGCTCCCACGGCCTTGCGGCGGGCGCGGCGCTTGCGCACCGACAGTCCTTCCTCGCGGTAGAGCTGATGGATGCGATTGACGCCCGACGGTTCGCCTTTGCCTCAACACAACGAGGACGCTGATATCACCGACCTGATACCCTTCAACTTCGCCAAAACCGCCACTGCCGCCTGATACAACGCAATCAAATGCCGAAAGGCGGCGTCAACGTGCGGGGAAAATCGCGCTTACAATGGATCCGCCCGAAATCACGGATCAGCGCTGAAGTGGGCTAACGACGGGCGTAGATCAGGCCATGCAGCCCCCATCTTCAATCTCGCGTCCACAATACCGCCGCCCTTGCCGCACTCATCCGGTTCCCGTGATCTCCTTTAGGTAGGCGGGTAAAAAACGTAAATAACGATTTGATATTCGGTATATGTCGTAAATATTTATACGAGTAGTGATTAAAGAACAGGGTGAAGGTCGAGAAATAATATAATTTACTCGATAAATTAAGAAAAATACTTATATTTAAATCGAAAGATCGTGATATTTAAACAAAATATGTCGACTTTTACAGAACAATACATTGAAAATGGCATGTTTTTTGCGTTAAGGAATTTGTAGCGTCGTTCTTACTCCGCATTCCACCCGTCCCCCATACGTCGAGAGGAAACAATGAACTTCGGTTCAAAAACGTTATGCATCGTTAGTCTGATAGCGCTTTCCGCATGCAACAGTAACGATGATTCAGGAACGGCGCAGAACAGCCCGCAATTATTTGGTCAGAGCTTGCCAGCGCAGGTATCCGTTCAAAGTTCGCCAGCACAGGTATCCGGCCAAAGCTTGCCGGTACAGGTCAACAATCTGCCTTCACTGAACACGGCGCGCACCTTCGTCTGGCCCGTCGATCACGCAGTTGTCGATCCGAACCATTATTACGAGGGGCAAGCCGTCGCAGCACTCTCCAACGCCGCCTATAAAAGTGGCAGCAATGGCGGGGCTGGTGATACAAGTGACGCCATTGCCGCGGCGAGCCTTGATTTGGGTGCGGTCGATGAAACCCCTTCCAGCAAGCATCACCAGATGAGCCTGAACGGGCAGACGATCGATTACACTGCTCGTGCCGGCCATCTGGTTGCCTATGCACCAACTGACCCGGCAAATCCCACGACCCGGGATGCAGAAGCCTCGATCTTCTACATGTCCTATACCCGCGATGACATTCTGGCCAGTCAGCGGCCTGTCACCTTCGTCTTCAATGGTGGCCCGGGAGAGCCGTCGATCTGGCTTCACCTAGGGGCTTGGGCGCCAAAAAGCCTCAAAGTGAACGCGCCAAACCTGCCGCCCGGCCCCGACATGCCCGACAGCTTCCCGTTGACAGACAATCCACAAACCCTGTTGGATCAGACGGATTTGGTGTTTGTCGATATCGTCGGCAGCGGCTTCTCACAGGCCATTGCGCCCCACACCAATAAGGATCTCTGGAACACCAATTCCGATGCCCACGTCTTCCGGGACTTTATCACTGCCTACATCAACCGCTACAATCGGCAGAGTTCACCCAAATATCTCTATGGCGAATCCTATAGCGGCATCCGCACGCCCATCGTGGCCAATCTTCTTGTGCAGGCGGGAACCAGCCAATATGCACCGGATCCCTCAGGAAAGCCCGCCGTCGTCTTGACCGGCTTTACCCTCAACTCTCCTGTTCTCGACTACGCCACGATGGGAGGACATTTAATTCCAACAGACGGCATGACGGCTGATTATTACGGCAAAGGTACGGCCCGGGGCAGCATGTCGGAGACGGAATACGCCGATTATCTCCGCAAATATACATCAGAAATTTATGATCCGATCAGCAATGGCTCTATGGCGATATCGACTAAAGCCATCAATGATTTCGCCGCTATTACAGGGATAGGCATTGAAGACGTTAAAAGCGACTATGAATATATAGTTTATGATTTTAAATATTATTTTGGAAAAATCTTATATCCAAATTCCTCATCTGCAAGTTTTAACGACTACGACTATCGCATCAGCGCAGGCAAAAAACTCAATTATCAGATAAATTCATACGAAGAGGCGGGTTTCTATGGCGCAATCAAGCCTTATCTTCTCGAAGAGTTCAATTATCAGAACAAAGATCCCGCGCAGCTATACGGTGCGGATGTCGCGTTCGACAAGTGGAGCCATAATCACGGCAATAGGAATTATTACGGTGGAATAGATGACACCAGCGTGCCTGATATCATCGCCGCTATGGCGCTCGAGCCAAATTTGAAGGCCTTGGTCCTGCATGGCTACCACGACGCCGTCTGCCCGTTCTTCCAGTCGGAAGTCGACCTCCAGAATGGGGGGGCTCTACCGGCCCTGTCGACCAGACTCACAGTGCATGATTATGAGGGGGGCCACATGATTTATCTGACACCGGCGTCGCAGGTAACCATGCGCGCCGATCTGCGGGATTTCTACCGGACACCGAATGCCGCGGCATCCTCGTCTGTGGTGTCTGTTTCAACGGCGCCGGCCCCCGTAGCCGTGCCCATCGCCGCACGTTGACCTGATCAAGGAGAACTCCGCCATGACGTGTAAACCTTTGATGCTGTTCCTCCTGTCCACACCCCTGCTCGCGTCCTTCGGCCTCGACGCAGCCAAAGCCACCCCGATCTCGGCTGGACACGGCCCCGCTTTGCAACAACCGTCCGGCTTCGTTCGGATTGGCGAAAAACTCGATATTCCCGTTCGTCCCAGAGGTTGGAAGCCCAGGCCGGCCACGCCGGCGGCCACGATGAATGCCGTCACGAGCAATCTCCAGGCACGATTCGAAAAGGCCGCGGGATCGCCGACGCTCTTGTTGACCAGGCAGGCCGCCTTAACTAGTGGCTGGGGATGGGCGGCCGACCATTTCGAGGCCATCGATACCCGTCACAAGGGAGCCATCAGCCTCGATGATGTGCTCGCCTATGTTCAGCGCACCTCAAAGGTTGCGTTGCCCAGCCCTGCGGCATCACAGACAAAGGTCCGCGTCATTCCCTAGGCTCAGGACCTATTAATTTGTTTTGAGATGTGATTCACGGTCTGCGCTGAGGAGACCGTGATGGTTGATTTGTTTGTGCTGAGTGAACGGCAGATGGCGCGGATAACCGCGTTGTGCCGCGGGTCGATGACCGACGCGTGGTGAGTGGCATCGTCTACGTGATCCGCAACGGCCTCCAGTGGAAGGACGCGCCCCCTGCCCATTTTTCAGCACTTACGCCTCAACCTCTTGAAGACAAAAGAAAATTTTCCTGTTGGCGGTTTGGCATGCGACCGGCTACCAGCAAGGAGGTTTCTGCGCACTATGTGCTGACATCAAGGAGACCCCATGAAGAAAATTGAAGCCATCATCAAGCCCTTCAAGTTGGACGAGGTGAAGGAAGCGCTGCAGGAGGTCGGCCTGCAGGGCATTACGGTGACGGAAGCGAAGGGCTTCGGGCGGCAGAAAGGCCACACGGAACTGTATCGCGGTGCCGAATATGTCGTCGATTTTCTTCCCAAGGTGAAGATCGAGGTCGTGGTGCCGGACGAGCGCGTCGAGCGCGCCATCGACGCCATCCGCAAGGCCGCCCAGACGGGCCGGATCGGCGATGGCAAGATCTTCGTCCTCAACATCGAGGAAGCCATCCGCATCCGCACCGGCGAGAGCGGCCTCGACGCCATCTAGAGCAAAGCGCGTTC
>NZ_JBQEPH010000064.1:0-13109 GCF_052045555.1 Labrys sp. 22185
CGCTCGATCATCGATGCGGGCGGCCAATCGCAACTTCAGAACCCCTATAGATCCTGGTCCGATTTCGACGCTGCCCAAGCCACGAGTGCGTTTCTGGCTGGCGGCAAGCTGCCGGGCTCACTCAACTTCAACGCCTTGAACCGGTTGGGCAACCGCATTCTGGCGGACCTGAACAGGCTGGCTCCGCAGGCTACCCCGACAATTGGTGGATCGTCGGGAAGGATTCCGGTGCCACCTGGTTACACCCAGCAACTGTCGAGCTTCCATGCCGCAGCAACCGCACCTATTTCGCCCTCACAGGCTCTGCCGAGCAATTTTTCGACGCCCTCCGGTTGGCAACTCCTCAGCAACAATGGCTATGGCGGGATTGGTCTGGGTAACGGCGCCGTCATCGGATACAATCCCAATTTCGCGAATGGGCGTGTTCCCGGCATATCGTTTACAATTCCTCTTCCTCCTTTTCCTGTCATCCTGGATCTGGACGGCGACGGGCTTCGCATCGATCCCTTGTCGTCGTCGACCCAATTCGTCGACCAGAATGGAGATGGGTATCACAGCCGTATCGCCTGGGCTGGGAAGGGCGATGGTGTCCTTGTCCTGGATGCCGATCACGACGGCAAGCTCAGCAATGCCAAGGAGTTTGCCTTCACCGAATGGGATTCGACCGCCAAAGGCGATCTCGAAGCTCTGAAGAACATCTTCGACACCAATCACAACGGCAAGCTCGACGCCGGCGACGCCAAATGGGCGGATTTCAAGGTTCTTGTCGACGGCCAGATGAAGAGCCTGAGCGAGCTTGGCATTGCCTCCATCGATTTGACGCCGTCAGGCAGCGGACAGAGCTTCAGCGACGGCTCGGCGATTACGGGCACCACCACCTTCACGCGAACCAATGGCACGACGGGTGCGGCTGGCGATGCCGTCCTGGCCACGGAATCGGGCAGCTATATCGTCAAGCAGACGAAGACCACGAACGCCGATGGGTCGGTCACCACGGATATTCTTGGCTACAATGCCGATGGCTCGAAAGCTTTCGAGAACGTCGTGACGGTGAACGCTGCCGGGACGAGCAGGACCATCAAATATGACGACAATGGCGATGGTGTGTTCGACCGCTCGCAAACGGTCACCGACAGCAAATGGCAGACCTACTCCAATGTCGAGATGGTCAGTAACTACAATGCCGACGGTTCGCTGCGGGACTCGGCCCGAACGGAGCGCTCGACCGATCTGCACTGGGTGAAGACGGAACTCGATCGGAACGGTGACGGCATCGTCGACCAACGACAACTCCAGAACCTGGAAGCGGACGGCTCGACCACGACCACGACCAGCAATCTTGCGGTCAATGGCACGACGATCAACCAGACCCAGGTGATCGCCAGCGCCAATGGCCTGTCCAAGACCACGAAGGTCGACCATGCAGGTTCCGGCACCTTCGATCAGATCACGACCGATGTGACGGTCGTCGATGCCGGCGGCAACCGGACACAGACCGTGACCGACACCGGCAGCAATGGCACAGTCCTTGACAAGACCGTTACCATCACGAGCACCGACCGCGCGACCTCGACCATCCAGACCGACGAAGATGGTAACGGCAGCTTCGACACGGTGGAGCAGATCTCCAGAAGCGTGGCGCCGGACGGCACCCACGTGACCTGGGTCGTCGATTACAATGCCGACGGATCAAAGCGGACCATCCACACCACCAACATCAGCGCCGACGGGCTGGGCAAGACGGAGTATTTCGACCGGAACAGTGATGGACCAGCCGACGAGATCCGCTTCGACGGCACGGTGATTGCGAGCGACGGATCGAGGACGCAAACGGTCTGGGACAAGTCCGGCAACGGCACGCTGCTGAGCCAAACGGTGACGGTGACCAGCGCCGACAAGAAGACGATTACCATCACGGCCGACGCCAATGGCGATGGCGCCACTGACCAGACCACGTCGATCGTCGTGGGCGCCGACGGTTCGACCACCAAGATGATCTCGAACTTTGGGCCTAACGGCACGCTGATCAGCCGCGGGCTGAGCACGACCTCGGCCAACGGTCTGACCAGGACCACCGGGTCCGACCTCAACGGCGATGGCAGCTATGACGCCGTCACCACCGATGTCATCGTCAGGAACACCGACGGCTCCAGCACCGAGACGGTGACCGATACCAGTGCCAATGGTGCCCTGATTGGCAAGTCCGTCATCACGACCTCGGCCAATGGCCTGACCTCCACCAAACAGCAGGACCTCGACGGCAACGGCACGATCGATCGGACCACGACGGATGCCATCGTACTCAACGGCGATGGCAGCCGAACCGAGAGCGTGTCGGTGACCAGCAATAGCGGTGCCTTGCTGTCGAAGACCGTGACCACCGACAGCGCCAATCGCCTGACCTCGACCATCAGCACCGACCAGAACGGCGATGGTCATGTCGACAGCACGCTCGTCAACACCACCAATAGCGACGGATCGACCACCAAGACAGTTTCTGACTTCACGGCCAATGGCGGCCTGGTCGATAAGACCGTGACGACTGTCAGTGCCAATGGTTTGAGCACGACGACCCAGCGCGATATCACGGGTGACGGCGCCTACGACGCCAAGTCCACGGATGTGATTGTCCTCAATCCAGACGGATCGAAGACCGACACCAAAGCCAGCTATAGTGCCAATGGCACCTTGCTGAGCAAGCAAATCGTCACAACCAGTGGCAACGGGCTTTCGATTATCACACAGACCGATGCCAATGGCGACGGAGCCATCGATGCCAAGACCACCGATGTCACGGTGATCAATGCCAACGGCTCGCGGACACAGACGATCTCGAACTATAATGGCGCAGGCACAGTTCTCCTGAACCAGACAGTGACGACGACAGCCGGCAACGGTCTGACGAAGAGCGTTGCCAGCGATGTGAATGGCGATGGCGTGGTGGATCGGACGCTCACCGATGTCACGAGCTTGAACGCCGATGGTTCGACCGCTGAGACCGTGTCCAGCAAGACCGGCAAGGGCATGCTCATCGCTCAGACCACCACCAAGACCAGCGCTGATGGCAGAACGGTCAGCCAATGGGCCACCGCGCCTGGTTTCAGCCTCCCGACTTCAACGGATACCACGATCGGGGCCGATGGCAGCAAAACCCAGATCATCTCGGCTCACAGCGCGGACGGTACCAAAACCGTTTCGACCACCTCGACCTCCATTTCAGCCAACGGCCTGTCGAAGACCGTCAAGACCGACGTCAACGGCGACGGCGTTTTCGATGCTGCCACCACAGATGTCACGGTCAAGAACGCCGATGGTTCCAGCACGCAGACGGTGACGAACACCAGCGCGAATGGGGCGCTGACGTCCAAGTCGGTCACCACAACCTCCGCCAACGGCCTGACCTCGACCCGCCAGGACGACCTCGATGGCAATGGCACGATCGATCGGACCACGACGGATGCGACCGTGCTCAACGCCGACGGCAGCCGGGCGCAGACCGTGTCGGTAACCAGCAATACAGGGGCTTTGCTCGCCAAGACAACAACCAGCACCAGCGCCGACCGTCTGCTGACGACGGTTACGGCAGACGGCAATGGCGATGGCTATGCCGATATGATCACAACCAATATCTCCAATGCCGACGGCTCCACGACCAAGACACAGAAGAGCTATGCCGCTAATGGCTCGTTGCTAGGCACGGTGCAGACCGTTGCCTTGAATCCCAAGGGCACTTTCGTCTGGACCTTCACCGATACTGACGGCAATGGCAGCTTCGATCGCCAGCATATCGAGAGTGACGTGTTCAATGCCGATGGTTCCGTCACCCATCGCAGCGCCTCGGGCATCTATGGTGGTGATTGGCTTGAGGCCACACTGACCACCACAAGCGGCGATGGCCTGTCAACCACCACAAGGCAGATTCGCGGCAACCGCGCCGGCGATGGTACAGGCGGCGACCTGCGTGGCACCGATGTAATCACGCTCAATGCCGACGGCTCGAAGACGCGTACTGTTACTAGTTATGCCGGTTTTGGGACGGGCGCGGCGGTGACAGGCAAGACAATTACCACCACAGCGGCCAATGGCCTGTCGACAACCTCCAGCCGGGACATCGACGGCAACGGTACGATCGACCAGACCACCACCGATGTCACGATCTTGAATGCCGATGGCTCGACCGTTGAGACCATAGCCACCAAGGCCAGCAATGGGAGCCTGATCGCTCAGACGACCACAACGACCAATGCCGACGGCAAGGCGATCACGACGACCAGCGATCTCGATGGCGACGGTTCCGTCGACACCAGCGTAATAAGCACGCTGAAGGGCGACGGCTCGACGACCAAGACGACCTCAAGCTTCGTGACTTCGGGCATACTTGCGTCCAGAGCCACGCAGATTGTCAGCGCTGATGGCTTGTCCAAGTCGGCTGCCATTGACGTCGACGGCAATGGCAGCATCGACCAATCATCAAGTTTGGTCACCATCACGAATGCGGATGGCTCCCGCAAGCAGACGCAAGTTTATGCGGGGCAGTTCACTGGCAGTTTGACGACCACGACGAGCGCCAACGGCTTGTCCGTGATGACCCAGATGGATGGCAATGGCGACGGAATATTCGAACGCGTCAGTTCGACGACCAAAACCCTTAACGCCGACGGCTCGGTCACGACCGTGGCGTCGAATACCAATGCCGATGGCTCTCTGCACGATAGAACCACGACCACGGTCAGCGCCGATCAGAACTTGACCATCACCGTGAATGACGTCGACGGGGACGGGACGGCTGACCAAACAATCGCCCGAACGGTCAATGTGGACGGCTCTGTTTCGACGGTCTATTCGGACGGCGTTGGGGCGAATTCCACGAATGGCGCCGGCACCAATTCTGGGCTGTGGAATGATCGAGGCTGGATCCATTCCGGCTCCGACAACAAGCGCGTGACGGTAAGCGGCAATGGGCTATCGACCACAACCGACTACGATGTTGACGGTGATGGCTTCATTGACAGCCAGAGCCGCGACGTGACCGTGATCAACGCCGATGGTTCGACCATTCGGACGCTGTCCAATTATACGGCCAGGCCGACCAACCCAACGATTTCGGGGCCAAATTCGGCTTATTTCGGCGCCGCATCCTATGCAACCTACCTGCAGGCCCTAGCTCAATATCCCACCCAGCAGGTACCTCAATACAGTTTCACCTTGAAGGACAAGGCGGCGATCATCACCAGTGCCGACGGCCTGACGATCACCCGGCAATGGGATCTGACGGGAGCCGGCAACTATTCCAAGAGCCAGGCCGATCAGACGACGCTTAACGCCGATGGTTCGAAGACCCAGACCATCAGCAGCTTTGCCGGCACAGCCTTGACCAGCCGCTATGCCACGACCACCAGCGCCAATGGCCTGACCGTGTCTCGGCAGTGGGATCCAACCGGCACGGGCAGCTACAGCCAGTCTCAGAGGGATACCACCACGCTCAACGCTGATGGCACGACCAGCCGCGAAGTGACGAGTTTTAAGGGGAGCTTGGTGATGGCTCGGATGGTGACGAATGTCGCCGCCGATGGCCTGACGTCGACGAATTGGATCGATACCGATGGGATCGGGGGAGCAGACCACGTTCTCAAGAACACGGTCACGACACTGGCCGATGGCAGCACCATCGCAACGAGTCAGATGTCCGGGCCAGAGAATTACAAGATCATCACGACGACCGGTGCTGACGGCCATCTCGTCACAGTTTTGCGCGATGCCAATGGCGACGGAATCGTCGATCAGAAGGAAGTGCGCGTTAAGGCGGTGGACGGCGGTTCGACGGTCACCATGACGGATTTGAAAGCGGATGGCTCGCTCAAGGACCAGATGGTGACGACAACGCACTGGGATGGCCGCGCCACGAATACGACCTGGGATCTCAATGGTGACGGCATCATTGACCGGGTAGGTTCTGAGACCAGCGTCTTAAATGCTGATGGCTCCTCGAGCAGCATGGTTCGTGATTCTCAGGTGAGCCAGAGAGGCGCTGGAGGCGCTTTCGCCTCCATCTCGCCAATCCTCAAGCAGGCGACTACAACCAAGGTGAGCGCCGATGGCAAGACCACCACGATCACGGTCGACGTCGATGGTAATGACAGTATTGATCAGACTGTGACAGCGGTCACCGCTGTCGACAGTTCTGTGGTCGCGACCACGGTGAATAACGACGCTGCGCGCAAGCTTGGTATCGCGCCCGGCAATGCCGCCTGGAACTCGACGATTGCGACCGTCAACAAGACGGTTGCTGCCAAGACGGTAACCACCACTAGCGCGGACGGGGTCTCCTGGACGGTTCAGGCCGACTACGACGGGAATGGCAGCCTTGAGCATACCGAGAATTGGCAAAAGCAGATCGACGGCTCTCAGTTCGGCACAATCCAGGAGGTCGATGCCTTCGGAGCGATCGTGGCAAAGGGCACTGAGACAATCAGTGCCGATGGCCTGACCACGACACTCAAGCAGGACACCAACAATGATGGCGTGGCCGATCATGTTGAAGTGTCGGTGAAGAGGATTGATGGCTCCGTCAAGAAAACGGTAACTGACCTCGCCGCCGATGGTTCAGCCAAGTCGGGCTCGACAATCACCGTCGATGCGCCGGGGACCTATACCCACATCGCCAACAATGACGGCTCCTATACCGACATCTATGGCAATGGCGGTATTGGCCTCGGCGACAATCCTCCCCATCCCGGTCTGGAAAGCTCCCAGCGCGGCTATGATGCTCAGCGACGGATGACTTTCGCCCGTGATGTTTATGCCGACGGATATACCTGGGAACAGACGCTGGACGCAGCCAATACGCAATCGTGGAACGGAATTGAGAATTCTTTCGATCCAAATGGGCGCTTGACGCAGCAGCGAGTGCGAAACGACGACGGCGGTTATGTCGACATCTATCCCATGGGCACCCATGTCCTCGGCTGGGGCAATCCCGCCAATGTCTGGTCCCAACAGAATTTCGATGCTCAAGGCAGGCAGACTTGGGGACGTGACAATTTCGCGGATGGGTCACATTGGGAAGGGTCGTGGGATCAGTCCAATACCCAGCCTTGGTGGACATATGAGGTCTTATTCGACGGGCAGGGGCGCCAAACCTTTGTCAGCCAGAGCAATGACGACGGCACGCGCGTCGAAAAGCGCTGGGATTATTCATCCAACCCGCCCTGGGCGACGATGGAATCGTATTTTGATGCGCAGGGCCGAAAGATGATGGACCACTGCGTCAATACGGACGGTAGTGGCGCGAACTTCTATTATATAGTCCCGGGTACGCCTGGTGTCATAAAGATTACTCAAAACTTCAGAAGTGATGGGGTCTTCACCTGGATGTACGGTCAATATCAGGGAGGTATGAACGTCGAGCAGTGGATCGATCCAAGAGGATGGTTGCAGTACAAAAACTACATGTATCCAAAGCTTAGCGGCAGCTATCTGCTGACGCTATCTCCCGACAATCATCAAATCTGGAATTCTTATTTCGCGGTCAATCAATTCATCAAGATGAGCTATGGCACATGGGGCCCCGTCGAGCTCGATTTGGATGGCAACGGTCTCACCATAAATCCTTTGTTCGCCTCATCAAGCTTTGCCAATCTTGAAGGCGACGGCACACGGCAACACACGGCCTGGGCTGGTAAGGGCGATGGCGTGCTGGTTTATGACGCTGACGGTGACGACAAGATCAGCAACAACGCCGAATTCGCCTTCACAGCCTGGGACCCCTCGGCAAGCAGCGATATGCAGGCCCTGCGTGCGGTCTTCGACACCAATCACGACGGCAAGCTCGATGCCGCCGATACCGGTTGGTCGAAGTTCAAGGTCCTGGTCAATGGCCAGATGAAGACGCTCGGAGAACTCGGCATTGCTTCAATCGAGCTGAACCCGGCGGGCGGTCCGACGACGATGGCGGATGGCTCGGCGATCACCGGTACCGCAAACTTTACGCGCGCCGATGGTTCGACCGGCTTGGCGGGCAATGTCCAACTGGCTGGTGATCCCAACCAGGTCATCGTCGATGATCAGTCGGTCGCCAATACCGACGGCTCGGTGACCAGGACGGTGCACGGCGTTAGAGCCGATGGCTCGGGGTCCTTCATCGATGTCGAGACCGTCAGTGCCGATGGTCTATCGCGCTCGATAACCTATGACGATAATGCCGATGGCATGGTCGACCGCAAGGCTGCGGACATCACGCTCATCCATGCCGATGGCTCGCGAACGCGCACGATTGCCGATCGCAAGGCGAATGGCACGCTCATTCAGCAAACGGTAATCGAACGCAGCGCGGACGGTAAGACCGTGACGACGCGTATCGACAGCGATGGCAGCGGGACCGACGATCGCGTCGAGACGAGCGTCGTAAACATTGACGGCTCCACCACCACGACAACGATCGAAGCTGCCACCTCCTTGAGGCCGGCACACACCACGATACTCACGGTCAATACTGACGGTCTGTCTCGTACCCAAGTTACCAGGGACAGCGCCGGTGCCCTGCAGGAGACCGTGACGGACCTGACCACGCGCGCCGTCGATGGTGCCACGACCCAGACCGTCAGCATTACCGACGCGAACGGCACCCTGTTGTCCCGGACCCAGACGGTTACCAGCGCAGACGGCCATAGCCGGACCTCTCGCTTCGACGATGATGGCGATGGCGACGACGACCGGGTGCAATCGACGACGATCGCCATCGGCCAGGATGGAGCGGTCACGACAACCGTGAGTAACTTTAATGGAACCGGTGCTCTCGCTTATCGCTCGATCACTGCTATCGGCGCCGACGCCCGGTCGAAGACCATCTCGATCGATGTCGACGGAGACGGCAGCCTTGATAGCATCGAGACTGACACCTTCACGGCCAATGCCGATGGCACCTCGGTGAAAATCGCGGCTCGGAGCGATGGCACTGGTAACCTGCTACAGCACACGTCAACGGCACTGGATGCGACCGGCAAGCAGGTCTCGATCGGCATCGATATTGCCGGCAATGGACAGAGCGTGACGGCTTCCGGCGCGAGCGTACGACTGGGCGACGATATTGCCGCGTCCGTGACGGGCAATGGCAATCAGATTCTGATCGGCCACGATAGTGCGCTAACCGCTCTCGGTGCGAACGACACCTTCGTGTTTGCGCCAAACTTCGGTCACGCCAGCATCTCTGGCTACGAGGGCATCGGCGCCGGAGCGGACCGGATTGTCGTCGATCATACCGTGTTTCACGACTGGGCCTCTCTGCTGGAAGGCTCTCGGCAAGTGGGCGATGACGTAGTCATCACCGCCAATGCCAATGACACGATCATGCTGAAGAACACGGCCGTAGCCGATCTGCACCAAAGCAATTTCCAGTTCGCTTGAGGCGGCGCAGGTGAAGTTGCCTTCCACCATCGCAAATCGCCGAGCGAGCTTTCAAGCTCGTTCGGACCTTGTTCAACCACGTGACGATGAGCCGCCCGATGAAGTCACTTCTTTGTCTTGTCAGTATTCTGTTGACGCTTAGCAGCCCGGCTTTCGCGGGTGCCAAGAAGTCCGTTCCCAAACATCCAAAGTGGATGGATCCGCCGCTCGACGCCACGCGAGGAAACACGCCAGGCCCCTCGAAGTGGAGCCCAGACGACCTCAACACACTCCCCAAAACATTCCAGCAAAAGTCAAGCAATGTCACATTTGGCCATGATCCCAGCTTCGGGAATTTGAGAAAATATGACTATAAACTCAATCGCGATCAGCCAGCCTGGTAGAAGTTTATATCACCGCGATGGGCCCGGAGTAGCGGATCGCTGGGTTGATTCCACTTTCGGCGACCACATCAGTCATTTCGTCTACGAACCCGCACGTGGCAGCTCTCGCGTTTCAGGTTGGTTCGGTGGAGACCTGATCGGGGGCCACAAACGGATGGGCTTTGAGGAATTCTTCGGGGGTAAACTTGTCTGATCAAATTGACGTGTCGATCGTATTGAATCTACATGATGAAGCGGTTTTTCTAAAAAGAACTACATTGTCTTTGGAAGCAGCGGCTGACTTTGCACGGCATTCAGGTTTGAAAGTCGAGCTCGTTATCGTGCTCGATAACCCCTCTGACGACACCCGCAATTGGGTCGCCACCTATCGCAGTTTGAGCTTTGTAGCGGTCCGCCACGTGACGGTCGCGAATGGTTCGCTTGGGCCGTCCCGAAATGATGGCATCAAATTAAGCCGCGGTAGATATATTATGACTGCGGATGCTGATGATCTAATTTCATACAATTCAATCGTATGTTTCTTTGATCTGGCTGAACTAACGCCGGGCCCGAGTGTAATATACCCGAATTTCTACCTCGCATTCGATAGAAAGAATTGGCTCTATAGAATGTTTTCGACGGATGTGATCTCACCTGAGAGATTTTTCGAGAACCATCCTTATGTCTCTCGAATTTTCTGCCGTAAGGAGATCCTGACAAGAATTCCATTTGAAGACGCCCGGATTTCGAATGGCTACGCCTTCGAGGACTGGCACCATAACATGGAGCTCTGGGCGGCGGGTTGTAAGATGTTGGTTGCCAAAAATACCGTGGTTTTCTATCGCATTCGAAATAATAGTTTGATGGAGAAAGCCTCCAAACAATCCAATGGAATTCCTCGCCCATCGAAGTTCCTGGAACCAGCGACATATGTCGAGCTTTGTGACAAGTGGAAAGCCGAAAGAGGAGATCCCCAGCCGGCGAAAATTCCGCTCTACGAAGAAATAAAACGAAGCTTTTTCAAAAGTCCGGTGTGTCGGGATTTGGCAACCTCGGCCATGTATATAGAGCCGTGTATACGCATTGAAAATGTCGATCACATCGATGCGTTTTCTAATTTAAATATTAGCCCCAACATGGGAGAAGCGTATTACAAAATATGTAAAATTATCGACGAAAGATCGTTCCAACAAGTGGCGCTGATACCGTTTATGCTTACGGGCGGGGGTGAGAAGTACATTTTCGATGTGATCGACGCCATCAAAAAAAACCGTCCGAATCAAAAGCTACTGGTGATCAGCGGAGAGCATGTCGAGAAACACACATGGTTGTCTCGACTTTCCAGCGACACGACGTTTATAGATCTTTACGATATCGGAAGGAATTTGTCAGAAGAGCAGCGCCAGACTTTGGCCCTTCGTATTATTCAAGGTTGCGCACCAAACGCGTTAATTCATATCAAGAGTAGCGAGTTCTCTAATAATTTCGTTAGGCGATTCCATAATGAGTTGGGTGACGCGAAATTAATCTTTTATCGTTTCTGTGAGATGTACACGCGAACCTTAGAAGGATGGACGCCAGTCGGATACGACACCCAGTTCATCACCGATTGCCATGGATCCCTGGACTTGATCATTTGCGACAATCACGAAGTTGCTAGACATGACTCTGCACGGCTGGATCTTTGTGCGCACAAGTACAAGGTGATACCGGCGAAAGCCGAGGTTATCTACAGCGGGGACCGAACGGAAAGTCTGCCCACACACAAGCTTCTATGGGCGTCGAGAATAGATCAGCAAAAGAGACCGGATTTAATCATAAAAATTGCAAAATACATAGAACGTAATTTTAAAGAAATTTCTCTGAAAATAATCGTATACGGTTCTCCAGCGCTTGAAAAATTCGATACAGATCTATTTAATGATTGTAATATTATTGAATACCGAGGAGAATATTCAAGATTTTGTTCGTTACCATTAGCGGAATTTGATGCATTTATCTACACCTCCGCATTTGATGGCGTGCCAAACGTTATTCTGGAAGCGATGGGGGCTGCTCTTCCCGTTATCGCGGCTGATGTCGGCGGTATCAGCGAGGTATTGAACGAGAGAACGGGATATCTCATTGATCGAGATGCCTCCGAGACGGAAACGGTTAAAGCCTACGCTGATGTAGTCCGAGACTTCTACGAACATTTCGCAGAAGGAAGGGCAAAGGGACGAAATGGCCGAGACATGATTGCCGCGGAACGAAGCCCAAATGCCTATTTAAGAAATATTCGAGCGACCTTCTTCGACCGTGAACCGGCCGATCAAGTTAGCGCTTCGTGAGTTGGGAGAAAAGTATGGCCGAGCATTTAGATCTCGAAGCCAAGGAGCGCCTTCATTTGGTTGAAGGGGAAGACCGCTACCACGCATTCACGGCCTCTGAGCATGTCAGCCGCTATGCGGCTGTGCATTCGATCTGTAAGGGCCGCCGCGTTCTCGATGTCGCTTGCGGTGAAGGATATGGCTCGAAACTGATTGAGACATGGGGTGCTCAAAGAGTCCTGGGCATAGATCTTTCGAATGAGGCCGTGGCCATAGCAAAAAAACTCTATGGGACGGATTCCGTCGATTTTCGAGTTGGTGACGTTCAAAAACTCTCAGAGTGTTTGAACGGTGATGTTGATTTCGATCTCGTCGTGTCCTTCGAGACGATTGAGCATTTGCCCGAACCGGAACTATTCCTCCAGCAGCTGCTTCACTTCTTGAAAGCCGGTGCTATGGTGGTGTTGAGTTGCCCCAATGAGGACGCAACGCACGATCCCGACTTAAAGAACCCTCATCACGACCGACGTTATTCGTTCGAGAGTTTCCGTAGTCTGACAGAGAAATATCTCGGCCCCGCGCAGTGGCTTGTTGGCGCCCCCGTGAGCGGGCATGCCAACATCTTACTTGGCAATAGTCAGGCATTCGAGGGGCACACCGATCCAGGAGCCCTCGCTACGCAGGTAGAGCTCGGGCTTGCTATGCTTGGTCCGAGCCAGGACCAAATTGAGATTTCGGCACAGTCCTGCACCTATTATTTGGGGGTGTGGGGCGGTACTATTGAACAATCTGCCTCCGTTGCGGCGCAGACGCCATCGAGCTTCGTTTCACCATGGCGTCAACTTGCTGAGATATCCGAAGCGCTTAAGGAGCATATAGCCGCTCATCACACACAAAAAGAGGAAAATGCCAAGACGATCAGCACCTTAACTACACGCGTATCGTTTCTGGACGGCGAGTTGCATCTTCAGCGCCAGAAGGCTCAATATTATGCAAAAGATCTTGCAAAGACGCGAGAAGAACTAACAAAACTTCA
>NZ_JBQEPH010000065.1:0-10766 GCF_052045555.1 Labrys sp. 22185
GTCGGGGCAGGTGCTGCCGACAGGGCTTCCTGCAGCTTCTGCTCTTGTTCCGGCGACAGCGAGGTCTTGATCACCCGTCCCTTGAGGCCGCTGAATTCGGCCAGGACCTTCTCGGGTTGGACCTTGCGGACCAGCACGAACAGGGCGGAGGAATTGTTGGGAATGGTCTGGCCGAGCGACTTGATGAAGTCGTCGTCGATGCCGTAATCGGCGAGCGAACCGGAGAGGGCGCCGACGCCCGCACCGACGGCGCCTCCGATGGCGAAACCGGCCAGCGGGTTGAGGAAGAGCAGGCCGACAAGCCCGCCCCACAACGCACCGGAGAGCAGGCCGGAACTTGCACCGATGCCGGTCAGGTTGATGCTCTGCTTGAGATGAACCTTGCCCTCGGCATTGCGGGTGACCACCACCGCATCCTCGAGATCGACCAGATATTCCTTCTTGAGCGCGTCCAGCTTGAGCAGGACCTTGTCGGCCTCATCGATGGAATCAAAGCCGACGACGATAAGATCAGACATCAAAAACTCCTATTCGGACCACCCCGGCAATTGCAAGAGGTTGATCTAAGTTACTACAAAGCTACGTTTTTACACTCTAAGGGCAAACCAACTCTCATTGGCTCGATTGCTTCCGCCCTTGCAGGATACCAATCTCTCGATGTTTTGAGAAATCAAATACAATTCTTTGCGCAGGAATAAAAGTATTCCATTAGTATTATTTTCATTAAAAATTCATTTATGATCAACTCATAATAGTACGGTGCAGGGGCTGCGAGAATCGGCTGAATCTACTCGAACTCGGATACCTAAGCCTGCAACAGCTCGAGGATCAATATGTCCGCCAGACCGGCAAACAGCCACTTGAACACCTCCGAAAATCGCCAGGGAAATCGGGTGGTGATTGCTTCATCTGGTTTCGAGAGGGATTGGAACGTGGAAATGGTCGAGCAGTCGCCGGATTTGTTCGATCTCGACGATAGGCTGGCGGAATTGATCGCCAAAGGTGACGACCTGACCCGTGTGAAGAGTGAATAGCCCGAGATTTGTAGATACCCTCGGGTTAGATTTTCTGCTGCCTCTCGAACGCTACGGGCGACAGCATCCCGTTCCTGACGTGTTTGCGTTTCGGGTTTAGAACATTTCGATGTAGTCGAACACGTGCTGGCGAGCTTCATCGCGTGAACGGTAAACCCTGCGACGTATCCGCTCTCGCTTCAGAAGATTGAAGAAGCTCTCGGCCACCGCATTGTCATCGCAGTTGCCGCGTCGGCTCATCGAGTGAACCAGATTGTGGTGCTTCAGGAACGAGGCCCAGTCCATGCTGGTGAACTGCGAGCCCCTGGTCTGAGTGGATCAGTACCCTTTCCTTCGGCTTGTGTCGCTACACCGCCACAAGCAGAGCCTGTAGAACGACGTCGGTGGTTTGGCGGCTCTGCAGTGCCCAACCGATCACACGACGCGAATAGAGGTCGATGACGACGGCGAGATAGGCAAAGCCCTCGCAGGTTCGAATGTAGGTGATGTCCGTCACCCAGGCAGTGTCTGGAGCCGTCACGTCGAATTGCCGCTCGAGCGTATTATCGACGACGATAGACGGTCTGCCACCATAGATGCCGGGGCGCTTATAACCGATCTGTGCCTTGATCCCGGCGAGACGGGTCAGACGCGCAACCCGGTTCGGGCAGCACATCTCTCCCTGATCGAGAAGGTCGTCGTGCAGCTTGCGATAACCGTAGACCTTGCCGCTCTCTTCCCACGCCTGCAGGAGCAGATCGGTCTGTTGCTTATCCTCGTTGGCTCGCCTGCTCAGCTGGTTCTTCAACCAAGCGTAAAATCGACTGGGATGAACCCGCAGAAGGCGGCACATCGTTCGCACCGAAAAATGCAAGCTATGCAGGGCAATGACCGCGCACTTCACTTTGCATCCTTGGCGAAATACGCGGCCGCTTTTTTAGGATATCTCACTCCTCGGTGACGCGAGCCAGTTCCTTCTTCAGCCGTCCGATCTCCTTCGCCTCGTCGTTGCCCTTTGCGTTCGATGCCAGCAAATTTCTTCTTCCATTCGAAGAACGAATGCTGGCTGACGTCGAGACGCTGCGAAACCTCTGCAACCGGATAGCCTCGTTCCGTGATCTGACGTACAGCGTCGCGCTTAAACTTTTCGCTGAAATTCGATTTGCTCATGATGCTCCTCTTGCCTCAAAATTAGGAAAGAAGGCGTCTACAAATCTAGTGGCTATTCAGCGTGGGATCATCGACGACCTACGCGTGGCGAGAGGCGGCCATGGTCCTTCGCGCTCTCACGCGTCGTCTGACCTCCAATCTCCCAAGCCTCGCCTTCGGAGAAGTCCACCATAAGCTCACCCACCCAACCGCACTGTGTGCGGCCGGAAGGATCCGCTGCCACCACCGATGCTGATTATTGAAAACCACGATATGCCCCAACGGAAACACAACGGACGGCGGGATCTTTTAGGCGAAATTACGGGTATAAATGACAACACACCGTAGTCGTTTCGCAAAAAATTCAAATCGATAAATATTTTATATTAGTGTCATATAGTACCATTGGTATATAGTTGTTTATGGAATAAACATTTACGTGCTGGACGGGGTTTAGGCGTTATCTGTACAAACCAGCATGGGAACAAATCCGCCCCCGAACGCAACACTGGCAAAGAACAAGCTCGGGTCGCTCTCAAGGCCGGAACGCGAGCTTGATCCGATGCTGCCCAGCTTCGTGCGCAAGGGCAAAGGTCCTTCGGTCGACCTGATGGTCACGACTGAGGACAAGGAACTGAGCGCCTTCCTCACCGTTGCGATTGAGGAGGCCTTTTCGCTCAATCCCGAGCCTCCAGCTTGCCCGCATTGCCGCAGCGGTCGCACGATACTGTGCCATAAGGGTACCGTTTCCAACGGCATACCCTGCTTCACTTGCCGGGATTGCAAGCGTAGCTATTCCAGGCGGACGGGCACGCCTTTGCAAGGCTTCCGTGAGCGTCACAAGTTATTGGACGTTGTCGCGATGCTGTCCCAGCAAATGCCGGTCATCGAAGCTGCACGGCGCCTGGAGGTCAGCCGGCACATGCTCAGCCGATGGGTGCCCGCCTTTCGCCAATGGCTTCTGAAGCTCGATCCATCGGGGCATATGGAGGCTAAGGTCAAGCTCGGGCTCAGACCTTCCATCAGACAGTTGCCTTGCCCCCATTGCGGAAGGCGGGGCCATCTACGCCCCTGGGGTTACAGTCCCCGCCAATCAGGGCAAGACGACTGGATCCAACGCCGCCAGTTCACCTGCGATGCCTGCGGCCGCAGTTCTTCCACCATGGGGCACGAGGAGATCGCAGCGAAGGTGTCCTAGTGGAAGAGAGCTCGATGCGCTCGTGGTTCCATCACCTGTGCCTTGACAACGACCACCCCGCCACAAATTCGGCCGCCATTCCGGCACCTTGCGAGATAGGCGGGCCAAGGGGAATATCAAATGGAAAGAGTGTTGGTTGAGCTGCGCGCAGAAGGCACTCACTTTATCCGCGTCCTACAACTCGCCAAAGCGACTAATCGAGATGCCTTGGTCGAAGCAGTGCTGGCCTTCCGCATGTCTCTCTACAATTGGCCTGCCCCCGGCAATGGCCTTCACAGGCACGCAAGACAACGCCGCGCGGCCATGATGCTGGCCCGAATCTATATCAACGCCGCCAAGCGATGGCGGCGGCCAATACCCGCGGAGCCAACGCGTATGATCGATGGTGTCATCTATTATTTTGCCTACCATCCACCGGACGGATTTGGCTATTATCCCTCTTTTCGCATTTGGATCCCAACAATTGGCAAATCTGCAAAGCGCGGTCGTTGAAAAGGACCCTTGCTTCTGAAACGTCGGCATTGCGATTGCTCGGAGGGGCATGAGCTGTCACCATCGGCTCGTTTCGTCAGCTGATACCGGCATGGAGTGCAGCTTCCAGACCTTTGGCGGGATTCCTCGCAAAGTCCTGCTCGACAATGTGCGAGCTCTGATCCTGCATCATGATCCATCGAGCCGCGAAGTAGTGCTGCATCCCAGGCTCCATGCCTTTGCCCGCCACTGGGGCTTCCGGGTGCGGGCGTGCGCACCCTATCGGGCCCGGACCAAGGGCAAGGACGAACGCGGTGTCGGCTATGTGAAGCGCAATGCAATAGCAGGACGGCGCTTTGCCAGCTAGGACCGATCGGAGGCGACGAGATGCAACCAAACCTGGGCGATGGACTTCGTGCATGATCAACTGGCGACCGGCAAGAAGCTGCGGATTCTCACTATTGTCGACACCTAGTCACGGTTCTCGCCGGCGCTTGATCCGCGCTTCAGCTATCGCGGCGAGGACGTCGTCACCACGCTCGAGCGGGTGTGCCGTCAGCATGGCTAGACGCGCTCGCAACCGAGTTGCAAGCGGCGTCCAGGAGCAAGACAGTTTCACCGATGAGCTATGGGGCGATATCTGGTGTATATCGCCACTTCCGCACTCGTCGCCATCCTGGGGCGTCCAGCTCGTGGCGGCCGCGCCCTGACGAGCCTTCATGAGAGCAAGTGTGGCATCGTGGGCACAAGAACGGTTCAGTGGCTGGGGCATTGCCGCCTCCACGCTTCTGCACATCCTGATCAGCGCTTTCGTCTTGCTCTTGTCGACCGCCCAGAAACTGCCCGATCAACCGCAACAAAGCATCGAGGTGGAATTCGTCACGCTCCCGCCAGAAAAGCGCGAAGTGCCGTCCCAGCCCTCCTTGCTGCAGCCAGAGAACGTCCAGAACGCGGAAAAACTCGAAGCGCCTCCCCAGACGCCGGCGCTTCCAGAAATTAGCCGACCCCGCGAGGAAACACCGGCAATGGTGAAGCCATCACATATGCTGTCGGAGAAATTATTGGCCGATCCCCGCAGCCGACAGGCCCGGGAGCAACTTGCGCTGCTCGCGCCAGACGAGCGCGTTGAGCAGCTATGTAATGCGGAGGCAATGGCTCAGGTAGGAGCGTGGAGCAAAGATCTCAAGCCGGATCGCGTTGTTGCTTATGCGATGGCCGCCCCAAAACTGTCAGGAAATTCTCTTTCCGCCGATGGTGCAGCGTTGCATAGCAAGAAGAGCTGGTATCGGCTTCGGTTCAAGTGCGACCTCACACCAGATCGCAAGAAAGTCGTCGCATTCGGATTTCTCATGGGCAACCCGATTCCACGAAAGGAGTGGGGAAGGCACAGCCTTCCTTCCGAGGATAAGGCACTCGATTAACTGACATGTCATACTAACGCGCTCTGAGGCTGCCTCATATCGGGGATTTTCAAAGCGGTGAAAATCTGATTTGAGATTGCAGGCACATGGAGACTTGCGATTGCGGCGGTGATTTAGGGCGATCTGACTTCACATCGATGGATTTGCGCCGGTTTACGCGAGGGTGTGGTGATCCTGATCAGGTTTGGCGGCTGTCGGCGGTGGTGCTGATCTTGAACATCATCACCGTATCGTATGGCGGCCGGCCTCCTTTGGAACCGTCCGAACGCTTCAAGGCCTTGGCCAACAGAGTGCCGAACACTTCCCACGGCACAACGCTGCCCAGCTTCTCCAAGGGATCGCCGGCCTCACTCAGCCGAGCATAGCGCTCGTCAATGTCCCAAAATCCGGCCTGTCCCCACATCCAATCGTCTCCGCACAAATCAACAACGGTGATGGAATCAAATCCCGGACGAAAACGCGAGGTTTCTAGAGATGTCTAATTGAATCCGTAAGTATATACCGCCGCTCAATCGACTATGAGTGATAATGATGGACTGCCCAACATGGAGATGTTACCTCAAGGCTGCAACGTTATCCCCCGTATAAAGTTTTGAAATTCAGTAAAAAATTGCGGCAACAAGTTACCATCGGCACATAGTATAAATATCTTTATATGCATTATTAATTGCAAGAAGGGGTTTTCACGCTAAAATAGGTCCACTTTCCTGTGAAAATGGACCTATACATATGAAGCATATACTGACTTTTCTGACCAGATTCGTGGCTCTCATTGCAGTTATTCTCTCCACTACTGCAAGTGCCGTCGCTATGGGCATCGGCGGTGGTGGTAATGGCGGTGGAGGCGGGAGCGGCGGCGTCGCCGATGCGGGGATGCGCGCCTTCATGCTGAAGTTGGCTTTGCCCTTGATCGTGCTGGGCGCGAGGCGAAAGCCATTCGTCATTACAAGGTTTCTTTGGAGGGCAATTTGACCGAGTCCGCTAGGCAGGAGGTATATTTTTGTCTTGCCTCTTCGTATCAGAATATCCGCAAGTTAACCTTGGTAATGAGGATCGCCAAAGAAGGTGCTCGTGAATTCCCCGACGTAATATCATTACAACCTATGATAGCATTGTTGGAATGTGACAGAGGTACCTTCCGGATGGCAGCATCCATGCTTTTCAGCGCGATTTCTACTCACGCAGATAATGAAAAGTTGAACCCGTTTAGATGGTTTCTGGCACGAGAGAGCCGCCGTCTCAGGCGGAAAGCGAAGACTCCATGGGATGCACTAACCGACGCGGCATTAGCTGCCACAAGGCCAAAGACGGTCGAGACCAGTATCGAATCTTCCATTCAGTTATCTACCTGCAGACCGCCACCAATCGTTTTCTCGCTGTGATCGAAGTGGCTTCGAAGTGAAGCAGCCCCCTAAATTCCCGGACACGAGTCACCCTTATTTTAAGGGTGATACCAACGGCGGCTAAGTGTGACGGACGTGAGCCCATTCGCGACAGCCAATTGAGGTTATGAGCTGTGGCAAGGCGGCGAGCTTGTTCCAGGCACCACAAGCTGCGTCGATGATGTCTTCATAGCTTTCAAACACGCGATTTGAGAGCCAGTTGGCGCGCAGATATTGCCAGATGTTCTCGACTGACGTCACAGGTGGCCGGCTTCAAATTGGAATGCATAGCCGGCTATGCCGGAATCCTCACCCCGCGTTACGGGTCCTTGTTGACCGATGAGTGCTGGGTGTTTTTTCGTACGTTTTCTAAAGACTACGCGACGAGATTGTTCGGGGGTGAAATAGAACGACCGGGTTTGCGGCTCGTATCAGGCTGCCTCTTCCAAATCTTCGCCAAAGGAGTGGGACGTGTCCAATAAGAAGAGCATCGAGAGCTACAATGAGCCCGCCGGCGGCTGGGGAGCGCTCAAGGCGCTCGGCGAGCACCTGGTCGAGCAGGGCATTGCTGTGAAAGGGGCGACCACTCTCCTACGCATGAACCAGCCAGAAGGCTTCGACTGTCCCGGATGCGCCTGGCCCGACCCAAAGCATACGTCTTCCTTTGAGTTCTGCGAGAACGGAGGCAAGGCAATTGCCTGGGAGGCGACTGCGAAACGATGCACGCCGGAGTTCTTCGCCGCCCATACGGTGAGCGAGCTCGCGAGCTGGACCGACTACGAGCTCGAGATGGTCGGGCGTCTCACCCATCCAATGGTCTATGACCAGTCGAGCGATCATTACGTGCCCATCAGCTGGGAGGACGCGTTCGCCACGATCGGCCACCATCTCTCCGCGCTACCCGATCCGAACATGGCTGAATTCTACACCTCCGGCCGCACCTCGAACGAGGCGGCGTTCCTGTACCAGACTTTCGCTCGCGAATACGGCACCAACAATTTTCCCGACTGCTCCAACATGTGCCACGAGGCGACCAGTGTGGGGCTGCCGATGTCGATCGGCGTCGGCAAGGGGACAGTCCTGCTGGACGACTTCGACAAGACGGACTGCATCCTGATCTTCGGGCAGAACCCGGGCACAAACAGCCCGCGCATGATGACGACATTGCGCGCAGCCTCGCGTCGAGGCGTGCCAATCATCTCGTTCAACCCCTTTCGCGAGCGGGCGCTCGAGCGATTCCAGGCGCCGCAGAATCCGATCGAGATGGCCTCTCTGACCTCAACGCCGATCAGCTCACGGCTGCACCAGGTGCGCGTCGGCGGCGACATCGCGGTCATCAAGGGCATGATGAAGGTTCTCGTGGAGGAGGACGAACGCGCTCATGCCGAGGATCAGATCGAGATCCTGGATTGGGATTTCATCCGCGGCCACACGGTCGGCATCGACGGCCTTGCCGCCGATGTGAAGGCCACGCGCTGGGAGGACATCGAAAGCCGCTCGGGACTGACTCGCGAAGCCATCACCGAGGCTGCACATGTCTACATGAAGGCGGAACGCGCCATCCTCGTTTTTGGCATGGGCCTCACCCAGCACCGACATGGCGCACGCAACGTGCAGCAACTGACTAATCTGTGTCTCCTCAGGGGCAATATCGGCAAGGACGGAGCCGGGATGTGTCCGGTGCGCGGCCATTCGAACGTTCAGGGAGACCGCACCGTCGGCATCACCGAGGTTCCGGCCCAGGACTTTCTCGATCGATTAGAGCGTCACTTCGGCTTCAGGCCGCCATCGGCGCACGGCCACAACGTCGTCACGGCCCTTGAGGCGATGGTACGCGGTGACGTCCGCGTCTTCATCAGCATGGGTGGCAACATCGCGGCTGCCATTCCGGACTGGCGCGTCACTCATCAGGCGTTCCGCAATCTGTCGCTGACGGCCCATGTCTCCACCAAGCTCAATCGGAGCCACCTTGTTCATGGGCGCGAGGCGTTGATCCTGCCGTGCCTCGGGCGTTCCGAAATCGACGTGCAAGCGACGGGTCCGCAATCGATCACCGTCGAGGATTCGATGTCGATGGTTCACGCATCAACGGGCATGAACCAGCCGGCCTCTGAGCACCTTAAGAGCGAGCCGGCGATCATCGGCGGCATGGCACGCGCGACGCTCGGCAGCCGATCGGTCGTCGATTGGGAAAGTCTCGTCAACGACTACGACAAGATCCGGGACGCCATCGAGGCGGTCTTTCCCATCTTCCAGGGATACAACGCCCGCATCCGCGTGCCGGGCGGCTTCCATCTGATCTCGACAGCGCGCGAACGCATCTGGGCGACGCCGTCCGCCAAAGCGAACTTCCTCGTCTATGACGGCCTTTGCGAGGATCCCGACCCCAAAGATGATGACGTTCTGTGGCTCACGAGTGTGCGGAGCCATGACCAATACAACACGACGCTCTATTCGCTTTC
Source organism: Labrys sp. 22185 (assembly GCF_052045555.1). Classification (NCBI taxonomy): domain Bacteria; kingdom Pseudomonadati; phylum Pseudomonadota; class Alphaproteobacteria; order Hyphomicrobiales; family Xanthobacteraceae; genus Labrys; species Labrys sp. 22185. The sequence goes on from NZ_JBQEPH010000065.1 coordinate 9,097, forward strand.
CGACCGCTATCGCGGCGTCTTCGGCCAGCGCGACGTCGTGTTCATGAGCGCCGAGGAAATCGAGAAGCGCGGCTTCACGATCGGCGAGCGCGTCGATCTTGTTGCCGTCTCACACGATGGCGTTGAGCGAGTGGTGCGCAATTTCCAGTTGGTCGCGCATGCCTTTCCCGCACGAAGCTGCGCCGCCTACTTTCCGGAAACCAACCCGCTCGTGCCGCTGGAGGCGCACGACCCATTGAGTTTCACACCCTCCTACAAGGGCATCCCCATTCGGCTCGTCCGGGCGGAATCCGAAACAAGGACGGCTTGATCATGGATCCCGTTATCCTCGCGCGATTCCAATTCGCGTTCACCATCGGCTTTCACATACTGTGGCCGACCCTGACCATCGGGTTGGCGGTCTTCGTCGCGATGCTGAGTGGATTGTGGTGGCGCACAGGGCGTGTCGTCTACCGCGACCTCATGCAGTTTTGGATCAAGATCTTCGCGCTGGCATTCGGCATGGGCGTCGTCACCGGCCTCGTGATCAGCTACGAGGTGGGAACGAACTGGGCCGGCTTCTCGCGATCCGTGTCGAACGTCGTCGGCCCGCTCTTCACGTACGAGGCGCTGAGCGCGTTCTTCCTCGAAGCCGGTTTCATCGGCATCGTGCTTTTTGGACAGGGGCGCGTCAGCAAGGGCATGCACTTCTTCGCATGCTGTATGGTCGCCTTCGGAACGCTTCTGTCCGCCACCTGGATCATCGCGTCGAACAGCTTCATGCAGACGCCGTCGGGTGCTGTGGTGGATGCCCAAGGCATCTTCCACACGGTGGACTGGTGGGGGGTCGTGTTCTCCCCGTCCTTCCCCTATCGCCTCGCACACATGGTCTGCGCGAGCTTCGTGACGGGCTCGTTCGTCGTGGCAGGCGTCTCGGCGTTCCATCTGTGGCGCGGCCACTATCCCGAGGCCAACCGGATCGCCTTTTCCCTGTCGATGTGGATGGCGCTGATCCTCGTCCCCGTACAGATCTTTCTCGGCGACATGCACGGCCGGAACACTCTCGAATACCAGCCGACGAAGCTCGCCGCCATGGAAGGCCTTTGGGACACCACCAAGGGGCCGGCCATGACCGTGATCGCCTGGCCGGACATGACGGAGGCGCGTAACCTCTATGCGATCGAGATCCCACATCTGGCGAGCCTGTACTTGACCCACAGTTGGGACGGTGAGGTGCAGGGTCTGAAGGCTGTGCCGGCCTCCGACCGCCCCAACGTCCCGATCGTCTTCTTCGCCTTCCGCATCATGGTCGGCGTCGCGCTCATTTTCCTTGGTACGGCGATCACGGGCGCCGTCCTGCGCTGGCGCCGCAAGCTTTATGACACGCCATGGTTCCAGTACCTCACCATGGCGACAGGCCCGCTTGGCTTTGTTGCCGTGCTCGCCGGCTGGACCACGACGGAGGCCGGTCGGCAGCCCTGGGTCGTCTACGGCCATCTTCGCACCGCCGATGCGGTCTCGCCGGTCACGCCGCACGCCGTGGCGCTGACGCTGGCCGGGTTCTTTGTCATCTATCTCACGCTGCTGCTGGTGTTCCTCTGGTTCACTGGTCGGATCGCGCTGCGCGGGCCGGTGAGCGCCGACAAGATGGATCCGCGCCAGATCCGTCCGGGTCTCGACCGGAGTGCGCC
>NZ_JBQEPH010000065.1:10792-12884 GCF_052045555.1 Labrys sp. 22185
CGCCGCCGGCGGGACCGCTTCCCGAGTCGAAGGCATAACCGGAGCTCGCATCATGATCGTCTCCATCACACCGTATCTTCCGGTCATCTTCGCCGCTGCCGTTGCCTTCTGTGTCGTCGTCTACGTGCTCGCGGATGGCTTCGATCTCGGCATCGGCATCCTTTTCCTCATCGCCCCTCGGGAGGCGGATCGCGATCTGATGATGGCGAGCATCGAGCCCGTCTGGGATGGGAACGAGACGTGGCTCGTCATGGGCGGAACGCTGCTGTTCGCAGCGTTCCCGGCGGGCTATTATGTCATTTTGCCGGCCTTCTACCTGCCGATCGTCTTCATGCTTTTTGCCCTTGTCTTTCGCGGGGTCGCGTTTGAATTCCGGCTCCAGACCACGATGTTTCGCTGGCTCTGGGACCTGGCATTCGCCGGAGGTTCAATCGTGGCGACGCTGTGCCAGGGCTTCGTTCTCGGTGGCTTGATCGGGGGCGTCAACGTCGGTGCCAACGGCATGTATGCGGGCGGCGCATTCGATTTCCTGACCATTCTCGGACTCGTCTGTGGAGTGGGCCTGCTGGGCGGCTATGCGCTTCTCGGTGCAGGCTGGATCATCTGGAAGACGGATGGCTCAACGCAGGTGTTTGCTCGGGAGGTCGCGCACGCGGCACTGATCCTTACCGCGGCGATGATGTTCATCGTCAGTGCGTGGAGCGCCTGGAGCACACCCGAGGTCGCTGGGCGCTGGTTTGCATGGCCGAATATCGCGTGGCTCGCGCCCGTTCCGCTCCTGACAGCACTGGTGCTCGCCCTGACCTGGCGTCGCATCTGGACCGGACCAGACGTGGGCACCTTTATTCGGGCGCTCCTTGTGTTCTTTCTTGGCTTCGGTGGGCTCGTCGTGAGCCTCTGGCCCTATGTCGTGCCCCGCCACGTCACGGTCTGGGATGGAATTGGGGACCCGCAAACGCTCCTCTTTATCGGTGTCGGCATCGCGATCATCATCCCGATCGTTCTTGCCTATCAGGCGCACGCCTATTGGGTCTTTCGAGGCAAAGCGTACCATCACGACGCTTATGGAGGATCCGAGTCCAGCGCGATGTTCGATCGGTTGGGGTCTGCTCCTGCAGACTGACGACGGCTCCTGGGAGGCTTCCGCCGTCAAGCGCCGCGGTTGCATCGTCTAGCCCTCACAATTGTCGTCACAGACGCCGTCGGAGTATACAGACGCATTTTTCCAGCACATCAATGAATATGCTGGCCGCTGCAGGAGCGATGATCCTACTCGCTGTTCCGGCCGAACGTGCTGAAGCCACCAGTACGTGCGCAACGAATATCGAAATCGTTCAACGCCAGCTGGATCGGGCGATCGCCAGCAACGCGGCTGATGGCAGAACGGGCGGCGAGTCCCGGTCTGCTACGCGAGGACGCCAGCCGACGGCGCAATCTGTCGCCCGTGCTGACGCTCGCGTCAATGAGTGGACCGGAGGCGAGACCGCCGCCCATTTCGTCGCACTGGCACGCCGAGACGACCGCCTGGGCAAATGGACAGCCTGCCGTCGGCACCTCGAGCGGGCACGCGCCGCGCTCGCTCGATGACACCCCCTAGCGCGATCTCGTGGCCAGGCCCGATCATCGCAAGGGCTCAACAAGCTGCCTCCGGATCGCCGAATTCCCCCCTCAGTTCGTTGCCGTGCTGATCTAGAGCATGTCCTGCGATCGATGAATCGATTGTGATGTGACAGGTGGCTTGTGAGCTGATTCAACATCTGCCTTGTGGGAGAGGTTGATGATGGGAAGAGCCCTGAGCGGAGATCTACGGTCTCGTGTCTTGAAGGCCTCAGCAGAAGGCATGTCGGCGCGTCAGGCTGCAGCGCGGTTCGGTGTCGGCGTTTCAAGTGCGATCCGGTGGATTGCACGAGCGAAGGTGGGTGAGTTGGCGCCTCGGCGGCCTGGCCGTAGCCGCTCCTCCAGCCTCGATGTGCATGAAGCCTTCATCGTCGGGCTGATCGAGGAACGCAAGGACATCACGCTCAACGAGATGGTGCAACGGCTGGAGACCGAGCAATCGGTCGGGATCAGCCGCAGTGCCCTGAGCGCCTGG
>NZ_JBQEPH010000066.1:0-12417 GCF_052045555.1 Labrys sp. 22185
GGTATTTTCGAGCCCGCGACGGGTTGCTTGGGATGACAGCCACAGCATCTTTGTCTGCAATTGCCTGGCGCAGGCGATCGGCGTCGTAAGCGGCGTCGGCCATCACGACCTTGGCGGGTAAGCCGTCGATCAAGGCATAGGCCTGGGGGCAATCGCCTCTGTGGCCGGCGGTCAGGGTGAAGCGCACCGGGCAGCCAAGACCTCTGACAGCCATATGGATCTTGGTGCTCAGGCCGCCGCGAGAACGGCCAAGGGCCTGATCTTCAGACCCCCTTTTTTGGCGCCCGAAGCATGCTGATGGGCACGGATGATGGTGGAATCAACGATCAGATACTCGAAGTCCGGATCGTCCGACATCGCCGTGAAGATGCGCCACCATACACCCTTATGGCTCCAACGGCTGAAGCGACGGAAGACACTGTTCCACTCACCGAAGACCTCGGGCAGGTCACGCCAGGGCGAACCGGTGCGCACGATCCACAACACCGCTTCCACAAACATCCGGTTATCGTGACCAGACGAACCGCGCGTCCGTTCATCGCCGATAATATGCGCCGAAATACGCTCCCATTGATCGTCGCGTAGAATCAGACGGTCCAAAACACCCATCGCTGCCTCCAAAAGACAGCTTTGAATCACATATCCCCCACTCTTGGGAATCCCAAGAGTCCACAACTCCTAGAGCGTTTCCGGTTTAATCGGGTTCATATCCGGCGCCTCTGAAGAAGTTGGCCCATTCGGTTGGCGCGAAGAGATCGACGATGGCGCCGAGCGCATCCCAGAATGCGCCAATCGAGCGTTCGGCTCTGGCGCGGAGCACGGCCTTGAGCTTGGCGAAGGCGTTCTCGATGGGGTTCATGTCCGGGCTGTATGGGGGCAGGATGGACAGCGTCGCGCCCGCGCGTTCGATGGCCTCGCGGACGCCCGCGGGTTTGTGGGCGGGCAGGTTGTCCATCACGACGATGTCGCCCGGCTTGAGCGTCGGAACCAGCACCTGCTCGACATAGGCGAGGAAAACGGTGCCATTCATGGCGCCATCGTAGACGAAGGGGGCGGTCATGCCATCGAGGCGCAGTGCTCCGGCAAAGGTCGTCGTCTTCCAGTGCGCGTGAGGAATACCGGCCCGGCAACGTTCGCCGCGCGGGGCACGGCCGCGCAAGTGGGCCATCATGGTCGACAGGCCGGTCTCGTCGATGAAGACGAGGCGCCGGGGATCGAGATCGGGCTGGGCCTCGAACCAGTCGCGCCACCGCTTCAGGACGTCGGGCCGCTCCTGCTCCAGTGCACGGGCGGTCTTTTTTGAACGTCCAGCCTCGCCCGCGAAGCCAGGCGCTCAGAGCACTATGACCGATGACGACCGACCGCTCGCCAGACAGGCGTGCCATCATCTCGTTCAGCGTGATGTCCCGGCGCTCCTCGATTAGCCCTACGATGAAGGCCTCATGCGCATCGAGGCGCGAGGTCCGACGCCGGCCCTGTATCCGCGCAGTGGTCTCACCCAGCCGCGCCCGTGCGATCCACCTGATCGCCGTCGAGATCCCCACCCCGAACCGGACCGCAGCCTGACGCGCCGACGCTCCATCCGTCGAAGCCTGCAAACCCGCCCCCAAAGATCGTCGCTCAGTGCCCGTGCCACGCCAAACCTCATCCAACGATCACACGGAATCAGGCGCCGGCCGCCCCGTCTCTTCACAATCGATTCAATCACGGCCGGAAATGCTCTAGGACTTTAAATCTTCTGCAAGCAGAACGGAGGCATGGCGCGCCAGTGCCTGTGTGGGCGCGTTGGTGTTTCCGCTGGTGATGTTTGGCATGACGGAGGCGTCGATGATGCGCAAGCGATCGACCCCGCGCACCCGAAGCCGGGCGTCCACGACAGAGCGTTCGTCCTGACCCATGCGGCATGTGCCAACCGGATGCCACATTGTCGTCACCACTCGCTTGACCCATTCACCAAGATCCTTGTCACTCTGAGTCGATGGTCCGGGTTCGATTTCTTGATCAATGAGTGCAGCAAGCGATTCTTGGCCCATGACCTGACGAACTGCGCGTACAGCATCAACGGCCTTCTTTAGATCGGCTTGGTGGCCGACAAAGTTCGGGTTGATGAGTGGCATCGAGGTGGGGTCACCGTCTGCAAGCCGAACCCAGCCGCGGCTTTCGGGCTGCAACACGACGAGTTCAAAAGTAACGCCGGAACGATCACCAGTCGGGCGGAGGCCGTCTTCGGATACGATGGGAACGTGGTAGCATTGGATGGTTGGATCGGCGGTGAAGTCCTCCGGGTTCCAGTAAGACACTGTCTCGATGCCATTCCCGGCGGCAGGCCCGTCCTTGGTGACCAGGTAGCGCAATCCCGCTTTTATCGTGCCCAAACCATGGGCGGCTGCCTGATAGCCGAGATCACCTTTCACATATGCTCTGACCGGCACGATTGGATGGTCTTGAAGATGCTCGCCAACATCTGGGGCGTCGACTATTACGTCGATACTGAACTGTTTCAGATGCGCTGCCGGCCCTACACCGGAATGCATCAGGATCTTAGGGCTCTGTATCGATCCGGCCGAGAGGACGACCTGAGTTCTCGCCTTGAGAACCTGCGACCGGCTCCCTGTCAGAACGACCCCGGTGGCACGCTTGCCGTCAAAAACGATCTTCGAGACAGTGCTGTTGGTGAAAAGATTCACGCGCCGGGACGCGAGGTGACGTCGCAGATAGGCATCAACTGCGCTGCATCGACGTTGATTTCCTACCGTGGACTGCACTGGTGATACGCCGAATTGGCTCTTCCCGTTATAGTCAGGATTGTACGGAAGCCCATATTCCTGGAACGCCTTCAGGCAGGCCTGATTTAGCTTATTGATGCCCTTGGGAAGTTGAACCGAAAGGCCACCAAAGACCCCATGGAATTCATTATGAAACGTGTCACTGTCTTCCTGGGCAAGAAAATCCGGAAGCAAATCCGCGTAGGACCAGTTCCCGGTGTCACCAACTGCATGCTGCCAGGCAGCAAAGTCTCTCTCCTGGCCTCGGACGTAGCACATCGCATTTATCGATGAGCCTCCGCCGAGCACCTTGCCGGATCGATAGCGCTTCACGCGGCCATGCTGCGGAACGGTATCGTACCTCCACACATGACGATCGTGCGCGAGGATGTTTGCGAAGCCCGCAGGAATATGAATGAGCGGGTCGCTATCCATTTCCCCTGCTTCGACCAATGCGATACTAACGTCAGTGTGGTCAGCCAAGTAGCCAGCTACGACACAACCAGCTGCTCCGGCACCCACGATGATGACGTCGAATTCGTTCTCTGACATCTCAAGTAATCCCCTTATTGGTGCCGTGAACAAACTGGTCTCAGCGCACGAGTAAGCTGGTGCGAGATGGCAAGCCTCACCAGTGTCTTTCAATGTCACTGAGCCGTTAGATAATTTGGACGGCTCGTTTGCGTGTTGGTACGGAGCACTTACCCGCCGTATCGCGTCATGATCATGGAACCAGGCACGATGAGCGACATGAACTTCGCGGCCCCTGGGGCATCCGAAAAACTCTTCATCGAAGCCTCCGCGTCGGCGAGGGAACGCCAATGGACGATCACCACCCAGTTTTTGTCGCTTCCCGGGGCAGACTCACGCGACAGGAAACCTGAACGTTTCGAAACCACGTCGGTTTCAATCTCATGATCGACAGTTGCGAATTGCGCAGGGGTGACGGTGGGCTTTAATTTTAGGGTCACAACCTCAATGACCGGCTTCGGCTCCTGTGCTTGAGCGGCGGACTGACCCGCCACCATGGTCAGGAGCAGCCCGGTTGCGATTGCAAGCGTTTTCTTAAGCGTCATTGCTTGAATTCCTTTGTTCGTATTTTCGATTACGGGAATCGTCCGGCTGGCTTAATATTTGGCGTGGCCTCGCTCTTGCACGGTGATCCACCGCGTCGCGCTGAAGGCGTCCATGCCCGCCTGGCCGCCGAACCGGCCGTATCCCGTATTCTTGACGCCGCCGAACGGCGCCATCGGCTCATCGGCGATGCCTTGATCGTTCACGTGAATGATGCCGGTCTGAATCCGCTCAGCGACATCGAGCGCTTCCATCAAGTTCTCGGAAATCACCCCGCCCGTGAGGCCGTATTCGGAGTCATTCGCCAGCGCGACCGCCTCGTCGATTGTATCGACCACATGCACGACCGTCGCAGGGCCGAAAATCTCACCGTAGAAGATGTCCATGTCCTTGGTGATGTCGGCGAGCAGCATGGGCTTCAAAAGCGTCCCGGCCGGCCCTTCAATCTCGCCTGATCCGGCGAGCACTTTCGCGCCCTTTGAAATTGCGTCCTTGACGAGCGCGGAGACGCGCTTTGCCGCTCGAATGTTGACGACCGGTCCGACCAGGGTTCTGGGATCGGACGGATCGCCATAGGGTATCGCGTCGACCGCCTTCGTGAATTTCTCGACGAATTGGTCTGCGATGGCGCGCACAACGATAACGCGATCCGTCGACATGCAGATCTGGCCGGAATTGATATAGGCGCCGAAGATCGCTGACTTGACGGCGTAGTCGACGTCGGCGTCCTTCAGCACGACCAGCGCGTTCTTGCCGCCGAGCTCAAGAACGGCGGGCTTCAGATTTTTGGCGGCTTCAACACCGATGATCCGCCCAACATTGGTCGAGCCAGTAAAGTTGACCAATCGTACCCGTGGGTCGGCGATCAACGTGCTGACGACCGTGCCAGCGTCCTTCAGATCGTCCGTGACCACATTCAGGACGCCGGCCGGCAGCCCCGCTTCGTTCAGTACGTCGGCCAGGTAAAGACCGCAGGAGATAGGCGCGTCTTCAGATGGCTTCATCACGACCGTGTTTCCCACGGCCAGCGGAATGGCGATCGAGCGTATTCCGAGGATATAGGGAGCATTCCATGGAGAGATCGCGGCGATGACGCCATACGGGACTCGCTTCGCGTAGGAACGCGCGCCCGGCGTGTCGGTCGCCAGTATTTGTCCGACCGGCTGCGTGATTGCAGCTGCTGCTTCCCGCAGGATTTCAACGCATAACTCAACATTGAACTTGGCCCATGGGCGGGCTCCGCCGACTTCGCCCGCCATCGTGGCGATCGCGTCCTCTATCCGGGCCTCCATCAGGTCGGCGGCGCGAAGGAAGATCTTGCGGCGTTGGAAGGGTCGCATGGCGGCCCAGGCAGGAAAGGCGGCCGCGGCGGCATCGACCGCCGCCGTCACGTCGGCCGGCGAAGCCGCAGCCACCTTCGCATAAACCTCGCCCGTCCACGGCGAAATATCATCCACGAGCCGATTATCGGTCGATGGGATTTCCCGGCCGCCAATCAGAAGGCCACGCGTCACGATGCTCATCAAATATCCTTCGCTGTTGCGGCGTCGGTCGGCGACTGCGGCCTCCCAGACACGCTATGGTTCAGAATTTCCCGTTGCTGTTTCGTCAGTTGCCGCGAGCGGGGATCGTTTCCAACACGTCCCAGTGCTCAACGATGCGACGGTTGGCGACCCGGAACAGATCGTAGAAAGCGGTCGGCCCATCACCGGCCACGCCTTCGCTGGCAGCAAGGACGAAACTACCTTCGCCCAGTAGCTGGCGCACGTGCGTATAGCGATGGGGAGTGCCGGCTGCAGCATCCAGTTGCCGGAAGGCAGCGACCATGGCGTCCGCCCCGTCGCCCACGTGCGGGTTATGTTGGATATAGGTGACGGGATCGACGTAGGACGACACTCGATCCATCCGACGCTGTCCAAGCAATTCCTCCACTAAGCCCTTGACCAGGGCTTTGTTCGCGTCGGTCTTTTCCAGCTCACCAACTTCGGTCGCACCATCCATCATCGTACGACCACTTGGATTGGGCCGGATTGGCATCTCTTGGAGATTGTCCCAATGCTCGACGATCAACCCATTTTCGAAGCCGAAAATGTCGAAGCCGATTTTTGGGCCGAAAAATTCATATTCCGCATGCGCAAATACGAAATCGCCATCCTGGTACACGCGGACGGTTTTCATGCGTGCGGAGCTTGATATCGGTTGCTTCTGGGCAGCTCGCAAACCGGCCACGCCGTCCGAAACCATCAGATTGTGTTGGGTGTAGTGATTTGGGTAGATAATGGAAGCCGGGGCTGGATCGCCGGTCTCGATGCTCTTAAGGAAATCCACGACCTGACGCTTGTGATCGCTGTCCAGTGGGACCGCGAAAGACTGTTGGTTTCCCATAGCTATGATCACCGTGCCGAGAGCGAGATTCCCGAGGAACGTCCGACGATCCATGCCATCCGCCTCTACGCCAGTTTGCTAAGGGCCTCGGCGACACTGACGCCAAGCGAGGTTGTGGGTCTGCCAAGCAGTCGGCTGAGTTCATGGCCATCATCGAAGAGCCCACCTTGGGATGCTCCGAAATCCCAGCCTGCGATGGCGTGAGCGAGTGGCTCCGGGAGACCGAAACCGGCCAACACCGCTGCATAGTCCGCTACGGACAAATTGCGGTACGGGATGTCACGGCCGGACTGCCGGCTGATCTCGGCAGCCAATTCCGTCAATGTATAGGAAGTGTCCCCAGCCAGCTCGTAGGTACGGCCGATATGGCCATCGCTTGTCAGCACGATCGCGGCGGCTTCCGCATAGTCTGCCCGCGCCGCCGATGAAATCCGGCCGTCCCCGGCCGATCCGATAAAGGCGCCGCCTGCCAATGCGCCGCCGATAGAGCCGGTATAGTTTTCCGTGTACCAGCTGTTGCGAAGGATGGTGACTGGCAGGCCTGACGCCTTCAAGTCCTTCTCGGTTGCAAGATGCTCCTCTGCGAGGCTCAACGGAGACGAATCGGCCCGAAGCAAGCTAGTATAAACGATATGCTTCACGCCTTGGCGCGCTGCAGCAGCGATCACGTTGGCGTGCTGCGCTTTGCGTTTGCCGACCTCGCTCGACGAGATCAGCAACAATGTATCGATTCCCTTCAGCGATGAGTCCAGCGTCGCGACGACGTCATAATCGGCCTCCCGCACCTGCACACCAAGGTCAACCGCCTTGTCCTGCGAGCGGACCAAAGCGACAACGTTGCCCGCCCCTCGCTTCCTCAGGCTCGCCAAGACGAAGCGTCCAAGCTGGCCGGCCGCACCCGTTACGCCAATAGTCATGATATCTCTCCTTCAAGTTCAGTTGTTGTGTCGCGACAAATCGAGCCGATGAGCCGGCCCGTATCCAACCCTTCGCGTCCGCCGCATGCGCCATCGTGTCGCGTAGCGACCCAGAGGTGCAGCAGGTGCCGAAAGGCCGTCTTCAGTCGGCGTAGGCAGCGCGCCGAAGACTCGTAGGGAATGTGCCTGCCATGCCGCCGATAGCCGTGTTTGTCAGCGCCACCACGGACAGCTCGGCACTTGGATCGACCCAAAAGCTTGTTCCGTAGACGCCCGACCAGTTCCAGGAGCCTTGCCGCGAGCGAAGCCCTGCAGCATTGGGGTCCTTCAAAACCGCGACGCCAAGGCCCCATCCGTATCCCGGTCCCGCTATGCTTACGCTCAGATTGCCGATGGCATTGCTCGCAAAGGCCGATACGATAGCGGGCTCAAGGATTCCGTTGCCGCCGGTCCGCAATGCGTCAAGGAATGTCAGATAGTCTCTCGCCGTCCCGACCATTCCAACACCGCCTGAAGGGAAGGCATTGGCGTTGAACGCGCGAGAGGGCGAATAGACGATGGATCCCTGATCGAATTTCAAAGAGAAGGCATCGGTCATTCGAACTGGTGGCTTCTGAGTATCTGCATAAGGCGTTGCAACCACGGTCGACGTCGGCACGCTGAATGCCATGCTCTCCAGCCCCAAGGGGTCAGTGACGAGCGTCTTGACCACATCTTGAAGCCGCGCCTGGGCCACTGCTTCAATCACCGCGCCGAGAACGTCAATCGCGAGGGAATAGCCCCAGCTGGTCCCCGGCTCGTAAAGGAGGGGAGCGGACGCCAAGCGGCGAAGGTTTTCCTCGAGCGTGAGGTGCCCATTGTCGAGGCCATCCGAGACTCCGAGCTTGTGATACGGTCCGTCCTCGGCCTCAAGAAAACCATAGGTCAAGCCTGCGGTGTGAGTCATCAGATGGTGCACGGTTATGACTGGCTGCTTCCCATCGCGAGTGCCCGGCCGGAAATACGGCAGCCAGCGAGAAACCGGATCGTCCAGGGACATTTTCCCCTTTTGGATCAGAGCGAGCGCCGTGATGCAGACAACCGCCTTCGTCATCGAGGCAAGCCGATAGACTTCATTCGGTTCCACCGCGCGGCCGGCCTCACGATCCCCAAAACCCGCGGAGCGTTCGTAGACGATGCGACCGCTTTTTGCCGCGATAACAGTGAGGCCGACGATCTGCTGGGAACTGATCGTCTGATCGATGACAGCATCGAATGCCGTAGCCCGGTCCCATGGTGTGGCTGCGGTTTGAAGGGCGAACGCCCGCGCGAGCGCTTGAGACGACGTAAATTTCATAGCACACCAATAATAATCGAGGATAGAAAGCCGCTTCTTGCAACCGCGTGTATTTTATTTCTATCGGTATTTGGATATTTATACCTTAAAATACTCATGTAACTCTCCAAATTTTCGTTTACATTTTCGGTAATGCCGATTGGATCGAGCAGATAGAATTGTGCGTGCGGTGAGATCGGTTCTTACTCAGAGAGCGAGCTGCGCTCCAGGAAGAGCTAAAGGCCGCATCACGCGCGACTAGCGCTCCGCATAGGGGTGACCGGCCCTGAGCTGCTGTCAGGTGGGCCTGATGGGTGGTCCGCAGAACGTTTCAGAGCGGCGTTTAACAACATGGCTCGTTCCTTCCTTGGCTCTCTCCGCGATGGCGTTGAGGCGTTAAGGTGAGGCGCTTTTGCTTCAGTCCCCCAGACTTGCCACTGACTTGTCATCCAGCAGCGGTTAGAGCCTCGGCGGGTTTTGCGCCGAATTGCGCGGTTGCGGTGAGATAGATCAATCGTCAAGGACACCCAAGTTGGGGTGAAATCAGGCGTCCTTTGAATTTCAAAAGACATTTATCAATCTAAAATTTGCTTCGCTTTAAGTGATAAATCTGTTCTATTTTTTGCTTCCAGCTTTCGCATGATATTACGAATATGTACCCCCACGGTACTTTCTTTGATATTCAGAGTCGCAGCGATTATTTTATTTCTTTCTCCACGACGAATGCATTTAATGATCTCAAGTTCACGCTGCGTTAATTTTCCTCCTCGCGCCGTGTTTACGCTGGTTTCGCCCACCATTGGGCCTGCACCGCCTAAGCTGGAGACGGGTATGAATTGTCCCCCTGCCCAAACAAGACGGATTGCTGCGAGCACGATCTCGAAGGTCGAGCTCATTCCAATAAAACCTTTCGCGCCTATCTCGAGAGATCTACTAATTTGGTGAGATTGTTCTAAATCTGATATAATAATTACTTTAGATTTAGGGTTAATACTTATAACTTCGAGCAAATCGTGCTCTATGACCCTGTGAGTCTCAGCGCTACCGAGAGAGCACAATATTATTAGGCATTCATCTCTCGTATTTTGTGTCCACTCCAAAACCGAGGAATATCCATTTACGTGATGAGATATATTTGCAAGTTCTATACACCGAGTTACGGATTCTAAAGTTAGGATATTGGTGCAAATTACTTCAATATTTGGAATAATAACTTTGAATTTTGACTCGTTTATGAGATTGTTGTCTTGTGGTGCGAGTTTATCAGATGGTGAATGATAGGGGGCTCTCTTATCTTCGGAAGCTATAATTGTAGCAGGGGAATCCAGCGTCTCCTGGATTGCAATTTTTGTCAAAACAGCCTCCGTCATCCATGTCGACTGAGATAAAGCTATATTTTTGTATAGTAACTGGATGAGCTAATTTATCACAAAAGTGCCAGTATACCAAAATATCTTAATTGTTAATTGGTGTGACTTTCATGTTTATATTGTTTTATCTATTTTTTATATGTAAAGGTATTTTGTAAATTATTAGATATAAGTTTATTTATATATTTATTTTTATAATAATATTTATGTTCACATCCTCATTGGAGGATGGGTGTAATGGGTGATTTTGTATTGATCGATGTGGGCTCCGATACAGAAAAATATATACGATTCGAATATTCCATGTGCCATTCGCATTTACGGAATGTATGCCTTGCAGTCCCAAGTTTGCAGGGATCATTACGCAGCGGCTGGGAGTAAGGACAAACACCGGATCTTGGAGGAGTTCATCGTAGCGACAGGACATCACGAAAGGTCGGAAATTCGTGTCTTGAGCAGCTCGCCGTGGACAAAGGGCCGACAGACCCGGTAGCGGCGGTCGCGTTCGAGGAGGCTGTGCGGATCACGTTAATCGTAATATGGGAGGCTTCCGACCAAGTCTGCGGCAAACGCCTGAAGGCGTTGTTGTCGCTTCTATTGCTGGCGCTACAGTGCAACCACCATTTAAACCTCGGGATAGAGATGCGCCGCAAGATTTTGTCGATGAAGCAGCGCCACGGTTGATCGGTTGCCTCAGACGCCAAGGCGCGTTAGGAAATGGGCGGAGGCGATCGAGAAACGTGCCGGAACGGCGGCGACGCATCAAATGTGCACCTTTGTTGGCTGGAATGAGCCGCTTTCCGGTAACACGGAAATGGACCTGGTGGCTCATTGCGGACGGGTCAACCGCGGCAGCTACGTTTGCCGCCTGGCTCTGCCCGATTTCGCCAGCGGGTGGGCGGAGGTCGCGCCCATCGTCGTGGGAGAAGGCGCCCCTCGTGGTCGAGATCGTTGGAGGTATTTGCCGGAGCTTGCTTTTACACTGAAGGCTTTAGATGCCGATAATGGCAGCGAATTCGTCGACAACAGGCTGATCGAGTACTGTCTCGGTCACGGCATCAAACTCACCCGCTCTCGGCCATATCGTAAGAACGACCACGCGTGGATGGGGCAGAAAGACGGTGCTGTCATACGCAGGGTCTTGGGCTATCGGCACTTCGAGGGTTTGGCGTCAGCCTGCGCGATCACGCGCCTTTGCGGAGATCCAGGCTGTTCGTGAACTTAGTTCAGTCCTTATGCAAATTGGCTGCAAAGCGGCGTGAAGTCGTGTTCTTATCCTTGGATTTAGGGCCGTTGCAAAGCAGATACATGCTTTCAGGGCATATTTGAGGCGTGACGACTCCTCGAAATGATATTTTTGATATCTATTTAGAGAATCTCTTATATTTATAAATATTTCCATATGCTTATACAATGGTTGGTAATTGGGATTTAGTTTATCCTCAGTGCTTACCCAAAATGTCTATCGGTTTGAGCCGATGACGTTATTGACTTTTTTGGAGAGAAATCTCTATCCTTTCTCTTGCGGCTATAGCATAGCGCGACCGTGTGATGTGAAAGCAGTTGTTGAGAGGCATTTGGCGGGAATTTCTCCGTATATGTTCTGGGGAGCGCGCGCCTCTCGCCTGTCCGCTGGTGGTGCTATGGATTGTTATGGGTTGGGGCCGGTTAGATTGCTCTTGATCCGCAGTGTTGCAAATCTTTATGCAGCCGGCGAAAGGAAAAATAGATCTTGAACGAGGTAGTATCGAGAATGCGCGGTATCATACTGGCCGGCGGCAGTGGCACCCGGCTCTATCCGATGACCAGCATCACCTCCAAGCAGTTGCTGCCGATCTACGACAAGCCGATGATCTATTACCCGCTCAGCACCTTCATGCAGGCGGGTATTCGCGAAATCCTGCTGATTTCCACCCCGCATGATCTGCCGCTGTTCCGCAAGATGCTCGGCGATGGTTCGCAATGGGGCCTGAAGCTGAGCTATGCCGAGCAGCCGCGCCCGGACGGCCTGGCCCAGGCCTTCGTCATCGGAGCCGATTTCGTGGCGGGCGAGCCTTCGGCGCTCATCCTGGGCGACAATCTGTTTTATGGGGCCGGCCTGCCCGGCCTGATGCGCTCGGCCGTCTCCCGCCGCGAGGGGGCCACCGTGTTCGCCTATCACGTCACCGATCCCGAGCGCTATGGCGTGGTCGGCTTCGACGAGAAGGCGGTGGCGACCTCGATCGAGGAGAAGCCCAGGCAGCCCAAATCCAACTGGGCGGTGACGGGGCTGTATTTCTACGATGCCGAGGTGGTCGACATCGCCCGGACCATCAAGCCCTCGGCGCGCGGCGAGTATGAGATCACCGACGTCAACCGCATCTATATGGAGCGGGGCAGCCTGCATGTGGAGCGCATGCGGCGGGGCTATGCCTGGCTCGACACCGGCACGCCCGACAGCCTGCTGCAGGCCGCCGAGTTCGTGCGCGTGCTTGAGCACCGGCAGGGCGTGCGCCTGGCCTGCCCGGAGGAGATCGCCTTTTCCAGCGGCTGGATCGATGCCGATCAACTGCGTCACCTCGCCAAGAAGGTCGAGAACAGCAGCTACGGCA
>NZ_JBQEPH010000067.1:0-11455 GCF_052045555.1 Labrys sp. 22185
TGCCTCGCGCGGTCCCGGCTGCCGATCTGGCTTTGATGCGCTGGATCGACGAGTTGCATCTGGAATACCCCTTCGTCGGCAGCCGGATGTTGCAGGGGCTTCTCGAAGCCGAGGGCTATGCCGCCGGGCGTCGGCATGTCACCGCGCTGATGAAGCGCATGGGGATCGAGGCGCTCTATCGTCGGCCGAATACCTCGAAGCCTGCACCGAGCTACAAGATCTTCCCATATCTTCTGCGCAAGCTGGCGGTCACGCGCCCCAATCAAGTCCCCCCTCTCGGCGATGCAAGCATCGCCTGCCGGGCAAGGGGGCGATGGATATCACCTACATCCCGATGGCGCGGGGCTTTGTCTATCTCACTGCCGTCGTTGACTGGTTCAGCCGTAAGGTTCCGGCCTGGCGGCTCTCAATCACCATGGATGCCAGCTTCTGCATCGAGGCGGTCGAGGAAGCGATGGCTCACTTCGGCAAGCCTGAGATCTTCAACATCGACAGTCCGAAGATGAAGGCCGGTTCCCGGTCGGTCTGACTCAAACACCGATCGACGGCGGTAGGCTGGCGTCGCGAGGTGCCCCGGTGCGGTCTGACCCGCATTCCGATCGACCACCGTGTCGTTCCCTGGACCTGTCGGCCGCCCGGGAACACTCGCGGTGGGGCTCTGCCTCGGCAGTTGCTTGTGACCCGAGAAGTGCCGGACTGATCCGGTCTCGTGGCTGTCCTGTCCAGGCATTGCGCTGCGGCTGGGCCAAGCTAGGCACGGCGGAGAGGTAAACATGGACGGTGATACGTGATGAGTGGCTTAGGCGATAAAATGGCTGATGAACTCCGAGGAACTGAGCGAAATTATCCCTTGTGCGCAACGAAGGAAGCTCCGTCCGCTAGGTTGATATCTCACGCTAAGGGCGGCCTGATGGGATGCGGCCCCATTTTGGACCTTCGACCGTACGCGCCACAATGTTGGTACTCGGCGCTCAAAGGTCCAGGTAGCCGCCGTAGAGTAGTAGCGGGTCGGTCAAAACCTAGGCAGGTTCTGACCGAGAGCGACATGTGTTAGCTGTGGAGATCTGAGACCTTTTTGCAACCTATTTCCGCATAAATCAGGACTTGTCTCAAGGTGATTGAGGCGTTTGCGCCGGTCATTCCTGTCGTTTTTGGCGGAGATCCCCTTGCCGATGCTCCGCGCACTGCTTCAAAGGATGTAAAGGTCATGGGTTGGTGGCAGTATCCCAATCAAACCACCTCGAACACCCGGAAGATCAGGCCGTTCGGCTCCATGGTTTCATGAATCTTGCGGAACCCCAGCAACTTAAACCATCGCTCCGTCCGCGGATGCTGCGATCGCGACAGGGAGAGGATCTGAACTCCGGGGTATTGCTGGCGCAGGCTGACGATATAGCGTCTGGAGAACCGCACGACGCATGGCTGGAAGAACGCCTCCCGACCCAGAAGCCATGTGTATCGTACCCCGTTTTCCGGGTACGATCCGAGCAGGGCAACGGGCTCTTCATTGACGGTGATGCTGTCCGCGCCAAATTCGGCGCGCCATGCCCTCACGGTATCGGGAACAAGGCCAACGGCCTGTATCTCGATTTTGGTGCGCTCGGCCAGGTCGTCGAATATATGACGAACGTCCTCGTCGCTGGCTGTGCGGCTGGTGATCGCCAGCAAGGGGCAGGCATCCTGGCTTGTCGACATCATCGTTCATGCGCTCCATCCATGAGGGATCTGACCACCGGCTCGAACAGATAGGAGATCAGGCGCCGCTCACCCGTGACGATGTCGATCGTCGCCGTCATGCCGGGGGTGATCGGTATGGGGCCAGCCGGTAGGGCGAGGTCAGGACTGGCGAGCGCCACCCGAACGGTATAGACCCACTGACCCCCTTCATGTCGGGTGTCTGCGCTGATCTTGCGGATCGTGCCATGACCCATGGCGTAGCGTTCGGCAGGATAGGCGTCGAATTTCACGTAGACGGGCTGGCCCATCTCAAGGAAAGCCGTCTCGCGGGTTGGAACCATGGCTTCGATCTCGACCGCCTCGCCGGAAGGCACAAGGTTGGCGATGACCTCGCCAGCCGCCAGATGCGCACCCAGTGTCTTGATCTTCAGATCCTCGATCCAGCCGGCGATCGGGGCGGTGACGGTGGCATAGGCCAGGTCGCGGGTTGCAACGGTCAGGTTGGTTCGCAAGTCGTCGAGATCGTGCGCCACCGCATTGCGGGATGCCTGCCATTGTTCGCGGGTGCTGGCGAGCTTGGCGACGCGGGTGGCTGCCAGGGCTTTGATCTGAGTGGCCTTGATGGCAAGGTCCTGCTGTTGGATGGCCTTGTCGTGCTGGAGCTGTGTGTAGGCTTGAGCCTGCCTGGTGTATTCGATCTGGCTGAGCGTACCCTTGCGCTGCAGCGTCGTTGCCCCCTCGAAGATGGTTTGCTGGAGTTGCAGAAGCGCCTCGGTCTTCTCCAAGAGGGCTTGGGTCGACTTCTGGCTTTCGCAGGCAATGCCCAGGTTGGCGTCGATTTCGTGGATGATGGCCGACAGACTTTGCAGTTCGGTCGTGAGCAAGGCTTGGTTGGTCTTCATGATGTCGGCCCGCAACGATGCCTGGCTCAGGACAGACAGTGCGTCGAGAAGGAAACCGTCTTGGGCAGGGTCGGTTCGGGAGAGAGCTTCGAGGGCGGCCGTCAGCTTGGCGAAGGTGCCCTCGTTCCTGGCGATGAGCTGATTCAGCCGCTCGGCTTCGGCGTGCTGATTGGCCTGGTTGAGCACGAGGAGAGTTTGCCCTTGGGAGACGGACTCTCCCTCCCGGACGAGGATATCGTCGACCCTGCCATCGATTTGCGACTGGATCAGTCGGATCGCGCCGATGGGAACGACGCGGCCCTGACCACTCGCGACGATCTCGGTCTTGGCCAGGGCCGCACCGG
This sequence comes from Labrys sp. 22185, assembly GCF_052045555.1. NCBI lineage: Bacteria > Pseudomonadati > Pseudomonadota > Alphaproteobacteria > Hyphomicrobiales > Xanthobacteraceae > Labrys > Labrys sp. 22185. Next base: position 2,924 of record NZ_JBQEPH010000067.1, read on the forward strand.
TGATCGCCGCCACGACGAGCCCACACAGGATCAGGCCCGACCAGCGCAAGGTCGGCGACGGGCCGGCAAAGTTCACGGCAAGAGCGTTTGATCTACTGTCAGGCATGTGGTGCTGCCAATCCCCGCAATGAGAATCAGAAATTGTCTCGCACCGTCAGCTTCCAGAGGTGCCCAGGTTCGTTTGGTTAGCGGAAGAGTCACCCCCCCCTGAGTGCTTCGACAGGATCTAGTTTGGCCGCCTTCCAAGCCGGATAGAGGGTTGCCAAGAAACATAGAATTAGCGTGGTGAATATTATTATTGCTACTTCACAAAGATCGACCTTGGCAGGTAAGTTTGAGAGAAAATATACCTCCGACGGGAATAATTGCGTATTGAGTGCCCATGAAAGGTATTTTTGAATGTCTTCAATATAATTGCAAACCAAAAGTCCGGCAATTACGCCAAATAAAGTACCAAGAGCACCAATCACCATACCAGTGATGAAAAAAATGCGTAATATTGCTCCGCGTTCTGCTCCCATTGTACGCATTATTGCGATGTCTGGTTGCTTGGATTGAACCAGCATAGTCATACTTGAGACAACCCCGAGAGCAGCCATAATCACCAAGATCAGTAAAATCATGAACATCACATTGCGCTCCACCTGTAAAGCCGTGAAAAAGGCGGAGTTACGTTGGCGCCAATCAACCAAAGAAACGGGGCGACTCGCTACACTTTTGAGTGTTTCACGTTCAGATTGTGCGAGGTCAGGATTCTTCAGATAAACTTCAATAGCCGTTACATCATCATTGCGGTTGAAAAAGGCTTGCGATTCCGACAACGACATGATCACGAAGCCACTGTCGATGTCGGACATGCCGACTTCGAAAAGCGCCATCACCTGATAGGGTTTCTGACGGAGGGTGGTGCCTAGAACAGTCTGATCTCCTTTGGGAGACGTTAGGGTAATGCTGTCACCAATTTGCAGCCCAAGGGATGAGGCGAGCCTAGCGCCAATCACCACGCCCTGTCCCTGATCAAAAGTGTCCAGCACACCACCCTTGATATTATTGGCAAGTCCTGGCAAACGCCTGAGATCCTCGAGACGAAGACCTCGTACTATGGCACCGCTTCCCGAAAAGGAAGAAGACACAAATACCTGCCCTTCCACAAAGGGCATAGCTGATTTCACGCTCGGCACTTTAGCAATGCGGCTGGCAACCGCCTCATAATCGGTGAGCGGGGTCTCGCGGGGCGAGACGATTATGTGTCCGTTGAACCCTAAAATCTTCGATTGCAGCTCGATACGGAAGCCATTCATCACTGACATTACGATGATGAGGGCGGAAACACCAATAAAAAAACTGAGGAAAGAGAGTATAGCGATCAGGAATGTCATTCCGCCTTTACGATGCGGCGTCAAATAACGTAAAGACACCATCCATTCAAAAGCTGCAAAGGGTAGCGTTCCTTTTGGCTCAGACGCCATCAAAGCTAAGTTAGCTGTTTTCATCGATTGGACTCGAGAGGTTGGCTTGCTGGTGCTGCAGGAGCGCGTTGGTCTTCTCCAGGAGAGTCTGGGCGCCGATTTTTTGGCTTTCTCGGGTAACGATCAGGCTGGTGTCGATTTCGCGGGCGGTGGCCGCAAGACTCTGCAGTTCGGCGGTGAGCAGGGCCTGGTTGGCCTTCACGATATCAGCCTGCTGATTGGCCTGGTTGAGTACGAGGACGGTTTGCCTTTGGGCGACGATCTCGGTCTTGGCGAGGGCCGTGACGGCGAGCCCACACAGGATCAGGCCCGACCAGCGCAAGGTCGGCGAGGGACTGGCAAAGTTCGTGGTGGCAGTGTCCGGCCCGGCGTCAGCCATGGATCGCCGCCAAGTCGAGAACCGCGGCCGGCTTGGCCACGACGTCAGGACGATGGGTGATCAGTACGACTGCGGTCGTAGAGGCCAGTTCGGCCAGGACAGCGAGGATGGCTTGTTCGGTTGCGCCATCAAGCGCACTGGTCGGCTCATCGAGCACGAGAATCCTGGGTTGAAGCAGTAAGGTGCGAGCCAAGGCGAGGCGCTGGCTTTGGCCACCTGACAATTGCACGCCGCCGTCGCCAATACGGGTATCGAGCCCATCCGGCAAAGCCCGGACCGTGGTGTCGAGCTGGGCGCTGGCAAGAGCCTGCCAGAGGCTCTCCTCCTCAGCGGCAGCGGCCAGGTGCAGGTTATCGCGGATGGAACCGTTGAAGAGTTCCGGGGTTTGCGGGACATAAGCCACGATCCTGCGATAGGCTGCCGGCGGCAGCATGGCCGTGGGTTGGCCAGCCAGGTGGATCGCGCCGACTGTCGGAGACAGCAGCCCGGTCAGGAGTTTTGCTAAGGTGGTCTTGCCGCAGCCGGAGGGGCCGACGACCAGGGTGATGCCGAGGGGAGGAATGGAAGCGGTCAGGGCTGAGATGATGGGCGGCCCCGAGGGGTAGGAAAAACCGAGGTCGACCAGGTCGAGGGGACCGGATGGAGAGAGGTTTTTGCCGTGCTGTATGAGAACTTCGGGTTCGGTGGGCTGAAGTAGGAGCTCACCGAGACGCCGGCGAGCGACCTGGACGTTCTGCCAGGCATCCCAGACACGGGCGAGGCCAAAGATTGCGCCGGAGACATGGCCGGAGAGCAGCTGGAAGGCCACGAGCTGTCCCAGGGTCAGATCATGGGTGAGGACGGCGCGTGCGCCGGCGAAGATGACGATGGCGTTCAGGGCCTTGTCGGCCAGGCCGGAGAGAGTGCGCCCGAGCAGAGCCAGATTGGAAGCGTGCAGCCCCTTGCTGACCGAGTCAGTCAGGCTGTGGTCGAGGCGCTGGAGGGCGGCGTGCTCGGCTCCAAGCGCCTTGAGGGTGGTGGCGTGGCTGAAGGTCTCGATGAGGCGGGCGTTGTGAAAGGAACCCGCCAGAAAGGACCGATCGAAGCGCCGCCGCTCGAGGGGGCCGAACACGAAATAGAGGGCGAGCTGGACGGGCATGGCCAGCAGCAGGACGGCGGTGAGGAAGGGGCTGATGGTTGCGAGCACCGCTGCATAGACGAGGGCAAAGCCGGCATCGAGCATGAGACCCGATGAGGTGTAACCCATGAAGCTTTGGACCTTACCGAGCTCCCCTAGGCGAGCTAGGAGCTCGCCGGTGGGCCACTTACGGATGATGGGGAGAGGCAGGTGCAGGATGTGGCGCATGGCGCGCAGGCTGAGATCGCGTCCGATACCGGTGCCGATCCAGGAACCGAGCCTTCCGGCGACATAGCCGAGGAGGACTTCGAAGAGGGCCGTGCAAAGCAGCAGGACCAGGATGATGCTCAAGCTTGCGCCGCGCTCATAGGGCAGGATGCGGTCAATGATGGTCTGGACGGCGAAGGGGCTGACAAGGGCAAGAAGTCGAATAATAACGGATAGAATAAAAGATTCGACGATGAATCGTGTTCGTGCTGAAAATGCAAATCTTGTCCAAGAAAATGGAAGAATGTTCATATTTACAATGTAAATATACTGTTTTTCCTGTGCGGAAAATGTAAATTCCATACAACAGTGCCGGCAAATATAATTTTGCCGGCACTGTAACTAAATTCGATTAGCCGTTCTGGCCGCCGTGGGTTGGCTCGGAACCGTAGCCGCTGCCGGGAGGACTCGCCGTTCCGCCTGGCCCATTAGGTCGGCTCGAATTGTAAGGGCTGGTGTCATAGTTGTTGATCGGGCCGCTGCCTCGATAGCCATGGTAGGAGGTCTGGTCATGCGCATACGCCGGGGCTCCACCGTTATCGGTAGGGCTAAGGCTCCAACCACTACCTTGGCTACCGCCGGCATTACTGTTGGTGCCGCCGGTACAATAATAAGGCTTGTCGGCAAGGTCGACGTGGAGCTTAAAGCGAGAGAATTTAGGTAGGTAGTCCATATGTTTTACCTTTCGTGAAAGTCTTCTTAAGGAAAGGTTACGTAGGGGCCATGAGATAATGCGGCCTGCGCGACCGATTAGGCAAGCCATTTTTGAAATTTAGACCATCATCCATATAGGGAGTGCCTAATCATGGTGGCGATAGGGAAAACGGTCAGCGCTCCATTTGCGGATGCATGCATCAATATAGGCCAAAATATGCCGCCGCTCTTAAGACGAGCCCATGTAATGCACAAAGCAAATGGAAATATTGAAATTGGGAAAAGAATACCAACATCCCTGGGTAGATGAGCTAAAGCAAATATTAAACTAACAAAAATTAATATTGTCTTCTCATTTATTCCAATGTATTTTAGATATTCAACTACAAATCCTCTCCAGGACAGTTCTTCTGCTATAGGAACGATTATTGAAATATATAATATTATTATAGATGAGAATATATACACATCTGCACCGCGCACAAATAAAGGCAGCCTTTCAAATAGTGCTGGTGAATTTCCAAATCCAATTGAAAAATAATGAGTTAATATTATTTGGGGGATTATTGATATAAAGGGGGAGGCAATAGTAAACGCAATAAAGATAAAAGAATACAGTAAATTTTTATTGTATTTCCATATTTTTGCAAATTTGTATTTTACATTTGCTGCAATTACTACGATAATAACAAATATATACTGAAGATGATATGTTATCATATCTCCATAGAATGGCAGTTTAAACGGTATGTATCGCGAATATATGTCAAAATAGTACCATATAACTCCATTCGTTCCATTTTTAAAATATAAAATTATTTCTGTTGCTGCAGATGATAGGCCGTATGTTAAGGTGAATAACCCGATTGGTGCAATAAGCACGAGGAATGAAGAAACTACCTTTGATTGAAAGGGCATAGTTTGTTTATGTTCAATTTGTTCATGCATTTATTTAATTCCTTTTGGTTTACTTACTTCAATGCCTGGATCTTTGGCGAGGTGGCCGAATGCGATTGAGTATTCGGTCGGGAAGTCAGTTAGGAGCAGGGGCTGAGATTTATTCTCGATGATGGCGTCGGTCGTGCCCTCGCGGATCGGCTCTGTGGTCTATGCGAGAAGATTCCAGTTCGCTGGCGATATTGGTCTGCCCGGAGCTTCAATTTGGCGGCTGCTACGCCTATGCTCCGGCGTAATTTTCCAGGGTGAAGGTCCGTGGGTCTTTGGGAGCAAGACCCCCCCACGCGTAGGGCGACGATTTCGTAGAGCCCGAGACTGCCATAGCTTTCGAAGGTGAAGACGGCCTTGCGGTGGTGGACTGCCAAAGGTGAGTCGGACTGTTCGAGCACCTTGCGCAGGGTAGGCGAGAAGCGAAAGATGGGGTTACTGGCCTCTTTACAGACATCGGCGGATCTTCTGACATCGAAGAGTAGGGGCGATGCGGGTGCGCCCGCGTAATGGAGGGGACTGAGCATGCCCTCAGATGACGAAAACTGCCACGACCCGCGCCAAGCGAGGAAGCCATAAGGCATAACCCAACGTCAAGCCTTTATATTGACTGCTCCCCCATCCTTGACGCGCCTTCCTTCTGGGCGTACGTCATCATTGTATTTAGTTACTAAATTAACATACTCGTGTATGATGTTCGATCGATCCGCCAGGCGCTTGCTTCGCTCACCCTGGCGTCTCTTCCTCCGTCCTCCCCGGAGCTGGCGAGGAGCTTTGCCCCTTCGAACCCCTGAGCGGCATTGCCGCCAAGGGCTTGCCCTTGAACCAGCGAGGAGCCATCCTTCTCGACCCCGTTTTTTTCTTGTTGGTCCTTGCCATGGCACGCAAACCTCGCCGCGCTCGTATCGTCAGTATCCGCTTCAGCGCTGAGGAGGCGGACGGGCTGACGGTCAAGGCGATGGTTGACGGGCTGGATGTGTCGGACTATGTGCGGCGAGCGATGGCGGACATACCGCTGCCGGAGCGTGCTGCCCGTGCCCGCCGCAGCCGTTCGGCGCCTTCGCCCGCCGTGCTGGCGGCCCTGTCGCGGATCGGCAACAACCTCAACCAACTCGCGCGATGGTCTCAGATCCACAAGGACGCAATGTCAGCGGTCTCGGCGGTATCAGCTCTGTTGCGCCTGGAGCGCTCAGTGACGGCCATGGCGGATAGTGACAGCGGTTCTTCCGGCTCAGCTGCTTTTCCTCGCAGAGCGGGAGGCTGAAGACGATGCAAATCAAGATGATCGCGCGTGGCAAGGGGGGCGGTAGCGAGCCGGCGAATTACTTGTTGCGCGAGAGCGGGTGTAATCAAACGCCGGAAGTGTTGCGCGACAGTGATCCGGAGCGGACGCGTGCTTTGATCGACAGTCTGTCGTCGAAATGGTGTTGATAAGATCGAAGCGGTTTTCAGCAGCCGTGATGACAAGGTGCTGGACGTCCTCGCCCCTGATCCCCTCGGTTGTTGTGATATGGGCGATGGCCTCGCGATCACAGCGGTCGAGAGCGAAGGCAACGCGAGGCTTCTCCTTGTTGTCGCAGCTGACGTGAGTGCCGGAATGGCCGATACGCCTCCCCTCGTATTTGAGACACCTAGGTTGATATTGCGTGCTAGCCGTCGCGCGGATGCTAAGACACTGTACGAAGAATATACCGGCAGGAAAGAAGCCACCCGCTATTTACAGCGAGGCCCTCACCCGTCGCAAATCCGGACTGAAATGGCCATTGACGTTTGGGGCGAAGCCAATTGGTCAAAGACCAGCCGCTTTATCTGGAGCATCCTTCGGCGTCCGGAGGAAAAGCCGGTCGGCCTTTTCCTGATGTTCATCGAAGGAAGTCGTGCCGAAATTCATTACGGCCTAGGCCCCTCATATTGGGGGCAAGGATTGGCTTCGGAGGCCGGGATTGCCGCTATGAACTGGGTTATGGGTGAATCCACGATTTCAGAGATTTCAACGATCTGCGCGGCAGAGCATACTGCCAGCCTGCGAGTGTTGGAAAAGATTGGCCTTCGTCGAAGCAGATTGCTTTCAGGCGAACTGCTGCTGGCCTCGACGGGCACCACGGTAGACGCCTGGCTCTGTAGCTGGAAACGGTCCTGAGCTTGTGTGTACTGTTTTGGACGCAATTCTTTGTCGGGGCGGCGTCCCGGCTATCCAAGTTCATCGGCTGACGGAGTTGGAGGTGGGTGCCGCGACGGGTTTCGGCTATGGCGAGAAGAGCGCGCTGCGGACCGCCCAGCGCAATGGCTACCGCGACAGGGACTGGGAGACGCGGGCCGGAACGGTTGGCGGCCATTCTCGAAGACACCGAACCGAACGTGCTGGCCTACATGATCTTCGGGAGTGTCGGGAATTCCGTGTACGGGCTGGCGGTTGACCATCAAGCCGTCATGGCCCTGATGAAGCGGTCGCCGAAGAGCACGGCGAATTGAGCTTTGGCCATGGCCCATTCACGGGCCGGCATTTTCCATTCTTTCTCCGATCGGTTCAAGATCAGATAGAGCAGCTTTGTGGCCGCTTCATCGGTCGGAAAATGCCCCCGTGCCCGTACCGCCCGGCGCAACTTGGCATTGAGGGCTTCGATGGAATTTGTGGTGTAAACGATGCGCCTGACATCATCAGGAAAGGCAAAAAACGGGATGATTTCGGGCCATGCCCGCCGCCAGCTCTGACCGATGGCAGGGTAGCGCTGACCCCAGAAGCCAGCCTCAAAAGCCGTCAGTGCCTCCTCGGCAGCGATGGCGTCGACGGCGCGGTAGATGGTCTTCAAAGCCGTCCCGAGAACCCTGCGATCCTTCCAAGCCACGAAGTCCAGCGAGTTTCGCAAAAGGTGAACGATGCAGGTCTGGACCAGAGTTTGCGGGAACACGGCGGTGATGGCGTCCGGGAAGCCCTTGAGGCCATCGACGACAGCCAGCATGATGTCCTCGACGCCGCGATTGCGCAGTTCGTTCATCACCCTCAGCCAGAATTTGGCGCCTTCGTTCTGCTCAAGCCACATCCCCAGGACCACCTTGGTGCCGTTGGCCTGCACCCCCAAGGCAATGTGGATGGCCTTGTTGCGCACCACGCCTTCGTCGCGGATCTTGACCCGGATCGCATCGAAAAAGACCAAAGGATAGGCCGGATCCAGGGGGCGCTGCTGCCAGGCTGCAACCTCCTCCAGGACAGCATCGGTGACGGTGCTGATCAGATCGGGCGAGGCCTCGATGCCATAAAGCTCACGTAGGTGCCCCACGATCTCCCGGGTGCTCATCCCCCGCGCATACATCGAGATGATCTTGTCGTCGAAGCCGGGGAAGCGGCGCTGATACTTGGCGATCAACTGCGGATCGAAACGGCCCGCCCGGTCGCGTGGCACCTCGATCTCGATCCGTCCCGTCTCGGTCGTCACCGTCTTGCGGCCGTAGCCGTTCCGGCTGTTGTTGCCCTGCACTTCCTGCTCGAGATGATGGTCCATCTCGGCGTTGAGCGCCCGTTCCGCCAACGCTTTCTTCAGCGTGTCCAGCAAGCCGCCTTGGTTCAGCGCCGCCACAGCGTCGGTGCCTGTCAGCAGTTGATCGAGAAGCTCCTTCGGTATCGCCGGTTCTTTCCGTCGTGACATACTGGGTCTCCCTTCTACCCATTATGCCAGCCCGCACACGGAATTCCTGACAGTCCC
>NZ_JBQEPH010000068.1:0-11439 GCF_052045555.1 Labrys sp. 22185
GATAGCGACAGATATCGCTCGTCGCCGGGGCGCGAGAACCACTCGGAAGACACACGGCCGATCCGTTCACCGCGGCTGACATCGACCTTATATCCACCGCTTGCGTCGCGACGGCTATCAAGAACCTCAATGGTCATGGAACCAATCTCCATGACGGGCGCCGGAAACCTCTCTCCCGACCTTCAACCCGTCACGAAAATCCCATCCACTCTCTCACTCTAACGGGCGCTACGGCGCCGCCTTATGCAGGAGGACACCGGTATCGGCTAAAGGACGGACGAGTGCTTTCCGATCGATAGTTAAATCGTCAGCTTCCCTCGCACACCCGACTATCGAGGGCATTGTCATGTCTTTGCGGTCGATCCCGTCCCGTTGAAGCCATCCGGTTTTGCGCCGATCGAAGCCAGGCCGACTTGGATCGTCGACAAGGCTGACGTTCTTTGCCTTTCTGGCAGCGCGTTCAAGCCTTGCTGGATGGCTGCGCGCCAATTCGGACCCCGATTCCAAGCCTCGGTGAAGGCTTCGGCAAGATCGTCCCCGCGGCGGGTTTCGCCGAGGGCCTCGATCAGCAGGCTCGCCTGCTGGATGTCTTTTTCACGCTTTGCAGCACTGCCGGCATCCGATTGCCGCCGTGAGGCGACAATCAATTTATGCACCGCATATCGCTGCGGCGACGGCACGACGACCGGGACGCCGGATCGGTGGAGCATGACGGTCCGCACCGGCTCCTGGATCAGGAAGTCGAGAAAGCGCAAGGGTTGGGCTGACGCACCTCCCAAAGCCGGCATCGGGCTGGCGTGATCGGCGTAGTCATCAGATCCGCGGTTCGGTGTCAGGAATTCCACCTTGTAACGGGCGGCATTCTCGAATTGCGTCACACGCGCCGGATCCAGCCGGTGGGGGATCGCCCGAAAGCTGGGATCGATCGCCTTCAGAATATCGAGAACAGGGGGAAGAGTATCCTCGAGCGACGACGACACCGAATAGTGCTGGGCGAAGTCGGCATCACCTGTCTGCAACGACGCACCAGGCAAGCGGACGCCAAGCAGGCCGGCATAGGTTTGAAAAGCAACCGTGCCGACGAGCAGTCCTCGTAGACGAAATATGCCGGCATTGCCCATTGCTTCCACGATGTCACCGGTGAAGCGATCGGGTGCCGCCAGGCCAGCGTCCCGGGTCAAGGAGGAAACAAGCCTGCGGCGGGCGCGCAGATCACCTTTGATTTCCTGGAAGGCCTCGACCCTTTTGGCAATATCGGGATCGTCCGCTGGACCCACATATTTGCGGGTTTTCTTTGGCTGCGTCTGCTCGAAATACCAATAGTTCCTGCCCTTGACGGGTACGCGCACGAAGTTGCCGGCAATCGAGAAATCGGTCTCAAACGATGCATCGAGGCTGCGCTGCACCAATTCGGCGAACATGGTGCGGTAGGCAAGGTCAATGGTTTTCATGTGACCTCAAGCTATAAGATTTACTGTAAGATCTTATAGCTGCCACGCAACAATAGGGCAAGGCACGTTATAAGATATTTACAGAAAACATATAGCCTCGCTCGTGACTCGACTACCGCCGAGCGCAGTCGCGCCACCGCGTCGCGATAGCGTTGAATCGCCCTTTCGTTCAACTGGTGCACAGTGAGCGAGATTGTTTCCGCAAACTTGGAGACTGCTATATCGCAGCCGCACGTGCGCGGATCAGTTCCACCAGCCAGCGATGTCGACCGACACCGGGAACGGGCAGCGGCTGCGACGATAAGACCGAAATCCGCCAGCGGGTCATCGCAGCGGTCGGTTGCCCCAAAATCGGCTGCTTCCGTGTGTCGCCGCCAGCGCCGAAGCGCGATGCCGATCGATCCCGTTCCTTCCGAACAAAGTTGGAGCCGGCGGGAGGCCGTCATCGACAGGCGCGCGACTTCTGCAACGGCGGCGCCGAGTCCGCCATGGCGAAGGCCCCCTTCCATACAGGCGAGCACGGTCTTGTCGTCGCCAACCTCGACATAGATTACCCGATCTGGCCCCAGACCCGCTTGGGCCAGCGCGGGCGCAAAGAGATCGGGCCTAGTGATGCACCACAAAACCTTGCCCGTCGGGCGGGCCGCTATGCCCGCGGCAAATAGCGCCGCGGCCGCGCCGTCAACGGCCCCATTGCCGCCGCCCGCGCCGCTCTGCGCCATCTCGTGGCTGCCCAAGTTCCGTCGCAGGAAGGTGTTAGCCGCGGCGTATGGGGGGAATTGTGGAATATTGACTGACGATCTGAGGAACGGATGCAATCGCTCAAAACCTATTCACCCCCACAGCGTTTTTTCCATTGGGCCATGGCGGCCATCATTCTTGCCGCACTCGGACTAGGCCTTTGGGCTTCCTTCCTCGAGGCCGGCACGCCCACTCAAAAATTCATATTGGAGATTCACAAGTCGCTGGGTTTAACCGCAGCCTTGCTCTTGCTGCCGCGCCTTACCCTTCGATTGATTTGGCCGACGCCGGCCACGAGTGAAAACGAAAATCGTACAGCGCGTCTTGCCGCTTATGCCGCGCACTGGACCCTCTACGGTCTCATGGTGTTTATGCCGATCACTGGCTACATGTTCTCCGCCGCCGGCGGCTATTCATTGCCGTGGTTCGGTTTGTTTCAGTGGCCGCGCTTGTTAAGGCGCGATTCAGCGATAGCGGCGGCTGGCGAATGGCTGCACGATCACGGCGCGTGGATCTTGTATGTGGTTGTGGGGCTCCATCTCGCGGCTGTTTGCTGGCACCAGTTCTACAAAAAGGATGCCGTGCTGAGCCGCATGCTAACGCCGCGGACGATCAAATAGCCGCATCCTCGATGTCAGGGTTAAGGGGCGCGAGCGGTAGGCGCTTCGACCACGCTAACGCCGCTTATTGAGCTGGCTCGACCGCAAGCCCTCGAATGGCGGCCAAAGGCCCGGAACGCGCTACAAGAATGCCACAGAAAGCGTGGCATAAAATGCGCGGCCGATCGGTATCGATCTCGAAAGCGGCCGATAGCTGATGCTAAGAGGAAGAATGAAATCCGTTCTGCGTATCGCCGTTGGCGTCTTCCTGCTTACCTCGCCGGCCAGCGCCACCACCTATGAGGCGGTCGATGGCAACCGCATCATCGTTCTCGACGGCGACACAGTCGCCCTGCCATGCAAAACGCCCGGCCCGGGCTGTTCGGAGCGTATCCGGCTCCTGGACATCGACGCGCCCGAGGTTTTCATCCCGATTGCAAGGAAGGGCTGGAGCAAGGCCTCAAGGCCAAAGTCAGGCTGGTGCAATTGATCAGAGGCAAGGTTGTCTATGTGGAACGCGACGCGCGCCGGGACCTATACCGGCGCACGCTAGGCTCGTTACGGATCGGTAGCCCGTCGGGGCTCAACGCAGGCATGCAGCTTGTCCGAGAGGATCTGGCCCGTCCTTGGAAGGCCGGCCGTGCTGCGCGTGAGGAGCGGCGACTCTATTGGTGCGGGCCAAATGCTGCGCCAAACAGAGATTAGCGGCAAAACTCACCTCTGTGTCCCCCGGCGTTGTCACAGCCGCTTCACATCGATACTGCCACTATGGGCTGCAACCGGTCATTCAGGTGGGTGCGATACGATGCGCAAGCCGGCTATAATCGCACTTTTGGCACTATCCCTCACTGGCCCGATCTCGACGGCCAGAGCCTAGTGGGATGAGGGGCGCATGCAGGTGGCCTATGTTGCCTACCAGCGGCTGAAGGATGGACCTGAGGACAAGGCGGATCAACTTCTGCGCCTCAACCCCAGCTATCAAAAGTGGACTGCCGGTGCCCCACCCGCCCCTCCCCATCGCGATGTTCGCCCCCGACGCGTAGTTGAGGCGATGGCGGGGGTGATGATGCGGCCGAAACAGCGACGAGAGAGCGGACAGAACGACCTGTTCCGCTCGCGGCTGGACCAAATCCTGAACCTGGATCATGCGCTGGTATGGCAGCGTGGCGCACGAGCGGATACCGCGGGTAGCCTTGCGATGCGGACGTGGTACGCTGACCTCGATGTCCTACAGAAAGGTAGAGCTAGATGAAGCTCATGAAGTTTCTGGCTGCCGTGAGCACTCTGTGTTTCCTCGGTGGTGTGGCGGGGGCAACCGAATCCTCATTCGTCGGAAAATACACGTTCAACTGGTTGAAGAGCCCCGGTAAGCAGCACTGCATCAAAGTCGACGAGAAGCTTGCGTCCCGCCTTTCGTCGAAAGAATTCAGATGCAAGCAGAATGAGGGGAAGACGGAGGCAGGAGAAACTCTTCCGGCCTGCAGGCGCATCGCTGGCAGCGTAGAATACCTGATCTTCGATTCGCGAATTTCCTGCGAGAACGAGCGAAAAGCGCAAGACGCGAACTCGGAAGAGTGACGATTCCAGCGGGGCAGTTGTCCGCAAGCACCAGTATTGTTGTCGCTCTCACGAACTTCCTGCAGCACCGGCGCTTACAGCAGCAGGACGAGCGGAAAAACCATCAGGAAGAGGTCACCCTCAACCGAGCCTGTCGGCCGTCAGGCGTACGGTCCTCAAGGCGCTATCGCCGCTCATCCCCGTCCATCGATGTCCCAACTGCCGAATTCGCTTCAGCAGTAAGCCTCCGTGAATCTGCCAAAATAGTTCTAGACCGTCACCATCTCAGTTCGCCGCGCTCGCAGACTTGGCGCTAGCGGGGATGATCTCGACGGTCGCGGTACTGCCGGAGATCAGCCTGATGCCGACGGCGACGGGGTCGATGCGGATGCGGACCGGGATGCGCTGCGCGAGCCTGACCCACGAGAAGGTTGGCACGACTTTCGGCAAAAGATTGCCCGTGTCGCCGCGCTGGTCGTCGGCGATGGCAGCAGCGACGCTCTCCACGCGGCCGGCAATCTCGCCATCGTGCCCCATCAGCCGGACTCTGGCTCGGTCGCCGATCGCGACCTGCCGCAGTTTCGTCTCCTCGAAGTATCCCTCGATGCGCAGCGAGGCGGTGTCGACAAGAGCCACCGCCTGTACCCCGGCCGCCAGAAAGTCTCCTGGATGAATGCCGAGATTGGTGACGATGGCGTCAACCGGAGCCTTGACCGAAGATCGCGCCAGATCGAGCGCGGCGAGGTCATGCTCGAGTTGGGCCTGCCGATAGCTCGCCTCGGCCTGCCGGGCGTTGGCTTCCACCTGTTCCAACTTCTGCTGGGTGACACTCGCGTCCCCGAGCTGTCGATAGCGGACGAGATCGCGACTGGCCATGTCTAGAGCGGCCTTGCTCCTGTCCGCTTTGGCTTCCGCCGTTTTCAGGGCAAGCGTATAGCGCGCCTGATCAATGCGGAAGATCACGTCGCCCGCACGAACCTGTTCATTGTCATGCGCCAGCACCTCGCTGACGAGGCCGGACACGTCGGGCGCGAGACGCACCACATCAGCGCGCACGCGCCCGTCCCGTGTCCATGGCGTCTGCTCGTAGCGCCTCCACACCGGCAGCCCGACTAGAGTGGCGGTCGCGACGAGGCAGAGGGTCAGGGCGTAGCGGCCGAGCAGGGATAGAAAAGGCTTCATTGAAATAACCCGATCGATGGTAGGTGCTGCACGAGCAGACCGTACATGATGGCGAAGGTGGCGAGCTCGACGAGCGACCGGTATGCGAACACGCGATAGATGCCCGCGACGGAGAGGATGCGGATCACCGCAATGGTGCCGGCAAGCGCGGCGAATGCGAGCACCAGCAGGCCGGGGATGAGGACGCCGCCAACATTGAGATCAACGATCATGAGCTGCATCCCCCATCTGCCGTGCCACTCGAAGCGAGCGCGAACCGAAGGTCGATGAGGAGGTCGAGCATCCTCGAGCGGTCCTTCATCGAACTGACGGCGATCATCGCCGCCAACGTCTCGATGCGCCGATCAAAGCCGATGTGATCGACCGATCCCGTCGGGCTTCCAGCGCTGAAGCGTGCGGCGATCGTGGAAAGAAGTTCGCTCACCTTGTCGCCAATGTCGCCCTTGACCTGTGGGATCGCCGTGCGAAGCTGACCAACGGCGTGACCGATGCGAAGATGGTGCAGGGTATCGTCGAGAACGTCCAAATCGTCCTGGTTTGACACCCGCAGCCTTGGGAGGAGCAGCGCTGTCCGATCGATCATGAGGCTCCTCCAGTGCGCCTCGTCGGGCAGGCCGCCGAGGGCTCGTCGGCTGACGTCCCTCCGACTTAAGCGAAGCAGCCGGTTGATCGCCGCGTCGACCGGTATGGTCTGGAACAGGGACATGCTTACGACCCCGAATCCGGTTGCCGCAAAAAGCGCGGTGATGGTGTTGAGGGATTGTGCGAAGTCGCCGGTGTAATTGGCGCCTAGACCCGAGAGGATCGGGATGGTGAGAGTGATGCCGAGCGCCATGAACGTCGTCGAGGGACGCGCTTGCAGGGAGCCGGCGAACAGGAAGGCGGGGGCGAGCACCGCGACAAGGACGGCGAAGTCCGTGACCTGGGGAAGGATGACGAAGCTGTAGGCGAGGCTGATCGCCACCCCATAAAACGAGCCGACTAGGTATTTGATGACGTTCGGCACTGGCGCGTCGACATTCCCGAACAATGCGCAGCATACGCCGAAGATTGAGATGGCCGTTCCGCCCTCTGGCCAAGCCGACCACACCCAGAGGGCACAGCCGATAAGGATGCCGACGATGGCACCCAGCGCGGCCCGGCCTGCCATCCAGGGATCGCGGTGATAGACGTAGCCGGTCGCACGCAGCGCCCCGTGGAGCGATGCCGCCTCGCGCGATCGGTCGGCAGTCGCGACATTCCGCCCAAGCCTGTCGCAGTCTTGAAGCAGGCCGATCATTTCGGCCAGATGACCGGCGAGATTGGCGGCGAGCCTATCGTCAGGGGTCGCGGCCTCCGCGCTGAAATGTCTCTGAAGTGATCGCGCGCGGGCGATCAGATGGACTGCGGCGTTCTCCCGCGCGGTCGCCTCGACGGTTGCGATCCAGATCCCGACGTCACCGAGGAAGGCGATCAGTTCGATGGGCGGGTTGTCGCCCTCAGCGCCAAGGAAATGGATCCGGTCCTCGATCTCGGTTGCGAGCGGAAGCAGTCGGGCGAGCCGGTCATGGAGCAGTTGGAGCTTTTTGGCATCCGGCGTTACGGGCGCTGCGTCATACGGCAGGTGCGTTGCAAACCCCTGCAGGGCGAGGAGGTCCGCTGCGAGCTGGTTACGCTCGCTGCGATTCGCTCCGGGCGTTCCATTCAGCGCATCGCCTGCCAGCCGACGGACATCCCGCAGCGTTGCCGACAGTTTGACGGTGAACTGGCCGGTCATGCGCTTCGGCAGGACGTAGCGATGCACCAGGACGGCGCAAAGTATCCCGATCAAGATCTGCTGGACCCGCACCGAGGCCGTATCGAAGATCGCGCCGGGATCCTGCACGCTGGGGAAACCGATCAGGCTCGCTGTGTAGCCGGCCAGAATGAAGGCGTAGGCTCTTGGTGTGCGATCAAGTAGTGAGAAAAAGAGGCAAAAACCGATCCAGCAGGCAAGAACCGCGCTGCATGCGATCGGATCGTTCACGAAATTCGGGACGATCGCAACCGTCGCCACGGCGCCAATAAGCGTCCCAGCGAACCGATAGACGCCGCGGCTGAGCGATGCACCTGCGGAGGTCTGAGAGACGATATAGACGGTCACGATGGCCCAGAAAGGTTTGGGCAGCCCGATACGCAGCGCAATGTAGTAGGCCAGCATCGCCGCGGCGAAGCTCTTCACCGAGAACAGAACCGCATCCGCATCTGCCCTCGTAGCGGGGGCTCGCCAGTAACGCGAAGCCGCACCCGCTATCGCGGCGGCGGCTTTCCCTATCGATCTGTTCGCTGAAGGTTCGACGCTCATGCGACGCATTATCACTGCATTGCAGAGGCGAATAAATTCGGTATTCTGTCAGAAAATATCTAAAAGCTGCCAATCAGATGCTCCTGTCACGATCAGCCGTCTCTGTCTTCGACCCCGACCTTACGGATCGACCGGCCGTCGCGTGGCAGCTCGACTTCGCAGATTACGAGGCGGAGGTGCCGATGCATCTGCATCGCAAGGGCCAGTTGATCCTCACGCTGCATGGGGCGGTCACTTGTACCGCAGATAACGAGATCTGGATCGTGCCGCCCAACTGCGGAGTCTGGATTCCGGGCGGCGTGCCGCATAGCGCCCGGGCGACAGTGAATGCCCGGCTTAACTATCTCTTCGTGGAACCAGGGGCGGCGAAGCTACCCGAGGATTGCTGTACTCTGTCAATCTCCCCGATGATCCGGGAAATGGTCGATCGGTTGGCTCGCGAGCCTGCCGACTATCCTTCGGATGGACATGCGGCCCGGCTTGCTAGGGTGGCCCTCGACGAACTGGCCGAAATGCCGCGTGAGCGCTTCAATTTGCACGTCTCCAGCAATCCGAAGATCCGTACGATAGCGGATGCTCTAACGGTTAAACCTTCCGACCGCGGCACGTCGGCCGAATGGGCGAAACGCGTGGCGATGAGTGAGAGGTCGCTGGCCCGTTTGATGATCGCGGAGACGGGCCTGACGTTCGGACGCTGGCGGCAGCAACTACACCTTATCGTCGCACTCCGAGAACTGGCCAGCGGTGCGACAGTGCAGACCGTAGCGGCCGAGCTTGGCTACGAGTCGGTGAACGCTTTCATCACGATGTTTAAGAAGGCTCTAGGAAGCACGCCCGCACAGTATTTTGCGCAACGCAGGGCGACGCTGCTCACAGCCCCTAACCCGCGTAAGGAGTGAATGATATTCGGGTTTCCCGGCGATGCGCGCGGCTCGCATATTGTAGTCGGTGGCGCGATAATGCCTTCCATCACAGCAGTCGTACTAAACGGCACTGCGAACCGCCGATTAGGTGCGATAACCTGATTTATCCCGCAGATCGGCAGCAGCAGCTCGTGACCCATGCACGAACCCGCTTCGCGGGAGTGTCGCCTAGCGGTGAGGTGGCGTAATATTCACAGCCTTTGAGCGGGTGGCGGCGGCCGCCCTCGAACATGGAGTTCCCTTCAACAAGAGGAACTCGCCATGGCTACTGTGTCGACTGGTACATCCGTCTCACCCCTGCGCCAGCGCATGCAGCACGACATGCTCCTGCGTGGTCTGGGCTCGCACACGCAGCAGGATTACGTTCGTCACGTCCGACGCTTTACCGCGTTCCTGGGACGCTCGCCCGACACCGCAACACCTGAGGATATTCGCGGCTTCCAGTTGAGCCAGCATGAGAACGGCATCAGCCCTGCGACGATCAATGGCGCGGTTTCGGCACTGCGATTTCTGTTCCTGGTCACGCTGAAGCGGCGGGATCTGGGGCGTGCGCTGGTGATCGTCCGCCATCCACGCAAATTGCCCGACGTGCTAAGCGTGGAGGAAGCCGCACGGCTGCTCGAGGCCGCACCCGGCATCAAGTACAAGGCCGCGCTCGGCGTCGCCTATGGCGCCGGGCTGCGAGTGTCCGAGGTTGCGCATCTGAAGGTTGACGATGTCGACTCGACACGCATGCTGCTGCGTGTCGAGCAGGGAAAGGGCCAGAAGGACCGCAACGCGATGCTCTCGCCGCAACTGCTGGAACTGTTGCGGCTGTGGTGGCGTGAAGGAAAGCGGCGCGGGGTCATGCTTCCGCATGGCTGGCTGTTCCCGGGGCGCAGTTGCACCGACCCGATCTCGTCGCGGCAGTTGCACCGCGCGGTTCAGGAGGCCGCCGAAGTCGCAGGTATCCGCAAGCGCGTCAGCCCGCACACGCTGCGGCACAGCTTCGCCACTCACCTGCTCGAACAGGATGTCGACATCCGCGTCATCCAGGTGCTGCTCGGGCACAGCAAGCTCGATACGACCGCCCTCTACACCAAGGTCTCGACCCGGATGATCCACGCAGTCGCCGGGCCGCTCGACCGGCTGATGGCGCTGATGGAGGACAAGACACCGCCCGGGTGAGCAGGTGCGGGCGGAACTGGAGATCGCTGACATCTTCCGTGCTGCCGGTCCTGCATACCGGATCGCCCATGCCGGACGCTTGAACCTCACCCAGCTCAAGGTCATGTCGGCGATTGAGCACTGCCGCACCGCATCGCTCGGCGGGCATATCGAAGCCTGCGAGGACTGCGGCCAGTGGCGGATCGCCTATAACTCCTGCCGCAACCGGCACTGCCCCAAGTGCCAGGGCGCGGCCGCGCGGACATGGCTTACCGAGCGCGAGGCTGACCTGCTGCCGGTCGGCTACTTCCATGTCGTGTTCACGCTGCCCGCCGAGGTCGCCGACATCGCCTTCCAGAACAAGGCGTTGATCTACGACCTGCTGTTCAGGGCAGCGTCGGAGACGATGCTGACGATTGCCGCCGATCCGGAGCATCTCGGCGCACGCATCGGCATCACCGCCGTGCTCCACACCTGGGGTTCGGCGATGACGCACCATCCCCACGTGCACATGATAGTGCCGGGCGGTGGCATCGCGCTCGACGGGAGCCGCTGGATCTCGTCGCGCCCGGCCTTCCTGCTCCCGGTGCGAGTGCTTGGGGCGCTATTCCGCCGGCTCTTTCTCACCCGGCTGGTTGCGCTGTACGATGCCGGGCGGCTCGCCTTCTTCGGGTCGCAGGCGCGCCTCACCGAGCGGCGGGCATTCCTGCGCCATCTTGCTCCCGTCCGGAAGACGCGTTGGGTGGTTTACGCCAAAGCGCCCTTCGCCGGGCCGCAAGCAGTGCTCGCCTACCTGTCCCGCTACACCCACCGGGTCGCGATCTCGAACAGGCGCCTCATCAAGTTCGATGAGAGTGGCGTCACCTTCCGCTACAAGGACTATCGCCGCGACGACACCGACCGCCAGCAGGTCATGACGCTTGCCACCCACGAGTTCATCCGCCGCTTTCTGCTCCATGTCCTGCCGAGTGGCTTCCATCGCATCCGTCATTACGGCCTGCTCGCCGGCTCCGCCCGCCAGGCCAGCCTCGCGCTCGCCCGCGAGCTCCTGGACGTCGCGGCACCGTCCGATGACGACAGCCCGGGCGAACCAGACGTCCGCCCGTCATGCCCCTGCTGTGGCGGACGCATGATCGTCATCGAGGTTTTCGAACGGTGGAGGCAGCCGCGCGGACCGCCGGACCCAACGGCGACCAACCGGGAGAATTATCCATGACCCGGCATGGCATGATCCAGCCCCTAGCCGCAGACACTCAGCCTCCGGCAACAGACCCACGCGTCTCTATGGTGACAACCGATGCCGAAGGGGTAACCTCCGGCCGCGCGACGGGCCGACAACATCGCGTCGAGGCTCAACGAAGCCGTCTCTCCGCGTCCATCGCGGCGCTTCCTTCCAGCCGTCGCACCATCGCCGACATCAGCCGCAAATCGAAATCCCCATAGCCCTCAACAGTGGCCCGCGGGTTCCCGCATGGGAGGCTTTCGTACGCCTCACGGCACCCGAAACCCTTCACCAT
>NZ_JBQEPH010000069.1:0-10914 GCF_052045555.1 Labrys sp. 22185
TACAATGTGAAGATCCGCGTCAAGGCCGATGGTTCGGGTGTCGATCTCAACAATGTCAAGATGTCGATGAACCCCTTCGACGAGATCGGCGTGGAGGAAGCGCTGCGTCTGAAGGAAGCCGGCAAGGCGAGCGAAGTGGTGGTGGTTTCGATCGGCCCGGCCCAGGCGGCCGAGACGCTGCGCTCGGGCCTGGCCATGGGTGCCGACCGCGGCATCCTGATCAAGACCGATGCCACCGTCGAGCCCCTGGCGGTGGCCAAGCTCCTGAAGGCGGTGATCGGCAACGAGAACCCGGGCCTGGTCATCCTGGGCAAGCAGGCCATCGACGACGACATGAACGCCACCGGCCAGATGCTGGCGGCGCTGCTGGGCTGGCCGCAGGGCACCTTTGCCTCCAAGCTCGAGGTCGGCGGCGACAAGATCGACGTTGTCAGAGAGGTCGATGGCGGCCTGCAGACGGTTGCGCTCAACCTGCCGGCGATCATCACCACGGATCTGCGCCTCAACGAACCGCGCTATGCTTCGCTGCCCAACATCATGAAGGCCAAGAAGAAGCCGATCGACGAGACCAGCCCGGAGGCGCTGGGCGTCGACATCGCCCCGCGCCTGACCGTGGTGAAGACGGTGGAGCCGCCGGCGCGCCAGGCCGGCAAGAAGGTCGCCTCGGTGGCCGAGCTGGTCGACAAGCTCAAGAACGAAGCCGGCGTCATCTGAGCGCAGGAGGATTGATATCATGACCACTCTTCTCATCGCCGAGATCGACGCCACCGGCCTCAAGGACGTCACCAACCGTGCCCTCACCGCCGCCAAGGAACTCGGTGGCCCGGTGCATGTGCTGGTGGCCGGCGCCAACGCCCAGGCTGCCGCCGAACAGGCCGCCAAGCTGCAGGGCGTCGAAAAGGTCCTGGTGGCCGATGCCGCCTATGAGCATCGCCTGGCCGAGCCGACGGCGGCCCTGATCGTCAGCCTGGCCGGCGGCTATGACGCCATCGTGGCGCCCTCGACGGCGGCCTGGAAGAACGTGCTGCCGCGCGTCGCCGCCCTGCTCGACGTCATGCAGATCTCCGACATCGTCAAGGTCGTCTCGTCCGATACGTTCGAGCGGCCGATCTATGCCGGCAACGCCATCCAGACCGTGACCTCGGTCGACGCCAAGAAGGTGATCACCGTGCGCACCGCCTCCTTCGCCGCCACCGGCGAAGGCGGTTCGGCGGTGGTGGAACCGGCAGCGGCCGCGGCCGATCCGGGCCTGTCGACCTTCAAGGGCGAGGAACTGGCCAAGTCCGACCGTCCGGAACTGGCCTCGGCCAAGATCATCATCTCGGGCGGGCGGGCCATGGCCAACCGCGAGAACTTCGCCACCTATATCGAACCGGTGGCCGACAAGCTCGGCGCCGCCATGGGGGCCTCGCGCGCCGCGGTCGATGCGGGCTATGCCCCCAATGACTGGCAGGTCGGCCAGACCGGCAAGGTGGTCGCGCCCGACCTCTACATCGCCGTCGGCATCTCCGGCGCCATCCAGCATCTGGCAGGTATGAAGGACAGCAAGGTCATCGTCGCCATCAACAAGGACGAAGAGGCCCCGATCTTCCAGGTCGCCGATTACGGCCTGGTCGCCGATCTCTACACCGCCTTGCCAGAACTCAAGCAGGCTCTCGAATGCTAGAGAGGAGCGACACGCCGTGACAATTAGGTCTAACTCCAGCGCCTCTCCAGCATGAGGGAAACATCCACGGAAGGGCGATCACGATCAACGTGTATCTGGCGAAGAGTGTGTTCCACATGTGTGAAGCTGATGCATGTGCTACGACCGCCTTCCGAAAACTCAAGCGCGAACGGATTCCCCATTCTTTGTGCCCGAGCCGCCGTTGACCGCGGTGATGAAGGCTTGCGGCATCGCTCACAGGAGCAAGCAAAGTCGCGGCCTCACAAAAATAGACATTACGGAGATGTGCCCTAGGGGATAGCAGATGTTCGAAAGAAAGGCTGAGCAAAGCGATGTCGCACTCACTCCCCTCGTTTATCTTGTTGATGATGACGAGGATTTCCGCGAAGAAATGGTAGCAGGCCTATCCAGACTAGGCTTGAACGTACACGGATTTCACAACGCTGAAGCCCTTTATAGAGCTTATGCGGCCAAGCCATCGCAGATCGTGATCCTCGACATTGGCTTGCAGGGCGAAGACGGCCTGTCCATTGCCGCTCATTTGCGGTCCTCGCAATCGGTCGGAATCATCATGGCGACCGGCCGGGGGGCAATAGAGGACAGGGTCGCCGGCCTCCAGAACGGTGCTGATGTCTGCCTGATTAAACCCATTGATGTCCGAGAATTGGCTGCCTCGATTGCGGCGCTCAATAACCGGCTCAACTACCATCATAGGACGCCCGCTCTCCCTCGATCCCCGCAATGGGCTCTGGTGCAAGGCGGCTGGATACTTACCGATGGCATGGGCCACCGCCTGCGTCTGACCGTCTCCGAGCAGCGCCTCCTAGGGCGCTTGTTCCGTGAGCGCGGCAACACTGTCGAGCGGAGTGCTCTCATCGAAGCCATGGGCGCAGACATCTATGACTTTGACTATGCAAATCTTGACACCATCGTAAGCCGCCTGCGTCAAAGAGCCAAAAAGGCGAATATGGATTTGCCCCTGCATGCCATCCGTGGCCACGGATTTGTCTTTCCTGATTAGGCGTAGATGTTTGATTCCATTGACGATCAAACCCGATTCCATCGCCCGTTTCCGCTCGACTTTTAGGACAGCGACGATCACGGCCTCTACTCCTTGGGATAGAGTTCGATTGGTTCTGTTGCAATCGTTTCGCTAATCGCCTGTCGGCATGAAAGCCTCTCCGTTTTCTGGAGATCTCATCATGTTCAAAGACCGTCAATTCGATCGATCAGTGATCCTGCTGTGCGTGCGCTGGCATCTTGCCGATGGCTTGAGCCTGCGGGATTTGAAAGAAATGATGGCTGAGCGCGGTATCGGCATCGCCCCTTCGACGATCCACCGCTGGGTCGTCCACTTCTAGCCGTTGCTGCTGGACGCTTCAACCGCGCCGTCATCGACAGGTGGCACATCGACGAGACCTACATCGAGGTCCGCGGTCGCTGGATGTATCTTTACCGCGCCATCGACAGCGTCGGCGACACGGTTGATTTCTTCTCCAGCGAGGACCGTGGCCTGCATGCTGCAAAACGCTTCATCCGTAAAGCCCTGGAGCGCCATGGGCGTCCGGAACGCATTATCATTGACGGCAGCCAGACGAACCGCGAGGCAATCATTGCCTGCGACGGTGAGAACCGGCTACGGGATCGATCGCAACGGCCACTGAAGCCGATACGCATCCGGCAAAGCAATACATGAACAACCGCATCGAGCAGTATCACCGGCGCATCAAGCGCCGGGCTCGACCCACGCTCGGGTTCAAGTCAATCGTCTGCACAGCGACAATCCTCTCCGGTATCGAGATGGTTCACATGATGCGCAAACGTCAGGCAGGATACGCCTACAATCCCACCCCTTCGCTTTCCGAGCAGTTCAAATCCCCGCCTCGTGACCGACCAACGATAGTGATTTTCGCGTCGATACTCTGAGTTTGCGATAGAACATCCCGGTCATGTCCCGTTTGTTTGGCTCAGTAGATTAGAATCCTTTCCCCTCATCTCCGCCTCCCGGCAGCGCTGGGTGCTGCACCGGCGTTAGGGGCCACTCCCCCGTTCAGGAAGTGGCCTGCCGCCTAAAAGTCCATGCCAGCACCAGCAGGCATGGCAGGAGTTGCCTCTTTCTTCGGTTTTTCGGCCACCATGGCCTCGGTGGTCACAAGCAGGCCGGCAACCGAGGCCGCATCCTGCAGAGCCGTGCGAACGACTTTGGCAGGATCGATCACCCCTTGCTCGAAAAGATTGCCATATTCTCCGGTCTGAGCGTTCCAGCCATGGGCGTATTCGGCGCTCTCCCTCAGCTTACCGACGATGAGCGAACCTTCCCAGCCGGCATTTTCGGCGATCTGACGTATCGGCGCCTCAATGGCCCGGCGGACGATGTCGATGCCGTATTTCTGGTCGGCATTGTCGGGCATGAGCGCGTCGAGGGCCTTGGATGCCCGCAGCAAAGCCACACCGCCGCCCGGAAGAATGCCTTCTTCGACGGCCGCCCGGGTCGCATGCATGGCATCGTCCACACGATCCTTGCGTTCCTTGACCTCGACTTCCGTGGCGCCGCCAACGCGGATGACCGCGACGCCGCCCGCGAGCTTGGCCAGCCGCTCCTGCAGCTTTTCGCGGTCATAGTCCGAGGTCGTTTCCTCGATCTGGGCCCTGATCTGGGCAACGCGCCCGTCGATGTCGTTCCTGCCGCCCGCACCGTCGACGATGGTGGTGTTTTCCTTCTCGATCACCACCTTCTTGGCACGGCCGAGCATCTCGAGGGTCACGTTCTCCAGCTTAATGCCGAGATCCTCGCTGATCACCGTCCCGCCGGTAAGGATGGCGATGTCCTCCAGCATGGCCTTGCGCCGGTCGCCAAAACCCGGAGCCTTAACCGCCGCAACCTTCAGACCGCCGCGTAGCTTGTTCACCACCAGCGTCGCCAAGGCCTCGCCCTCCACGTCTTCCGCGATGATGGCCAGGGGCTTGCCCGACTGCACGACCGCTTCCAGGATCGGCAACAGGGCCTGAAGGTTGCCCAGCTTCTTCTCGTGGATGAGGATGTAGGGATCTTCAAGCTCGACGCGCATCTTCTCCTGGTTGGTCACGAAGTAAGGCGAAAGATAGCCGCGGTCGAACTGCATGCCCTCGACCACTTCGAGCTCTGTCTCGGCGGTCTTGGCCTCCTCGACGGTGATGACGCCTTCATTGCCGACCTTCTGCATCGCTTCGGCCAGGAAGCGGCCGATCTCGGTGTCGCCATTGGCCGAGATCGTGCCTACCTGGGCGATTTCGTCGTTCCTGGTGATCTTCTGCGCGTTGGCCTTCAGTTCGGCGACGACCGCCTCGACGGCCTTGTCGATGCCGCGCTTGAGGTCCATGGGATTGATACCCGAGGCTACCGCCTTGGCGCCTTCCTTCACGATGGCCTGGGCGAGAACGGTCGCCGTGGTGGTGCCGTCGCCGGCCAGATCGCTGGTCTTGGAGGCAACTTCGCGCACCATCTGGGCGCCCATGTTCTCGAACTTGTCCGAAAGCTCGATTTCCTTGGCGACGGTGACGCCGTCCTTGGTGATGCGGGGCGCTCCGAACGATTTTTCGATCACCACATTGCGGCCCTTCGGGCCGAGCGTGACCTTGACGGCATTGGCGAGAATGTCGACGCCGCGCAGCATTTTCTCACGTGCGTCAGTGGAGAATTTGACTTCCTTGGCAGCCATTGGATCTCTCCTGCAATAGGCAGCTATCGAAGACTGTGATGGGATGAAGAAGCCATCAGGCGGCCTTCTTCACGACGCCGGCGTTCTCGATCACGCCCAGCACATCGCTTTCCTTCATGATGAGAAGATCGTCACCGTCGATCTTGATCTCGGTGCCCGACCATTTGCCGAACAAAATGCGGTCTCCGACTTTCACGTCGAGTTCGACCAGCTTGCCGGCTTGATCCCGCGCGCCAGGGCCGACCGCGACGACCTCACCCTGCTGCGGCTTCTCCTTGGCCGTATCGGGAATGATGATACCGCCAGCCGTCTTTTCGTCGGCTTCGATGCGGCGGATCAGGACACGGTCATGCAATGGACGGAACGTCATATCGTTCTCCTTCGAGGACAAACAATTTTGAGTGTTCCACCGCTCCGATCCGGCGACCGGAGCGGGGCGCGCGACCCAGGCGGCGTCGCGCGCAAAATCAGTTGGTTGAAGGCCTTTTTGATTTCAAGAGAGTCATTGAAAATTTTTTAGCAGCCGAATGCGACGAGTGATAACCCATTGATCGCACTGCCATAATAGGAAAGATGATCGCTTTCCGTCACGTGAAAATTAGCGCTCGGACACGACAGGAACCAGCATTCGCGCATACCGCAAAAATTGCTGCGGCGAGCCTCTTGAAATGCCACGAGCGTGGACTAACTCGTGGTTGCCGGTCGCCATTGAGGGGCCGGCGCTCCCGCTCCACGGCAGTGCGGGAGCTTGGAACCAACCTTGTATCCATGTTGCTTTTAGGAGGATGTGGCTATGAGAACCACTCTCGACTTTACACCGTTTTTCCGGTCGAGCATCGGTTTTGACCGGATGCTGAGCGCGCTCGAAGCGACGAGCCGTATCGAGACGGCCAATAACTGGCCACCCTACGACATCACCAAGACAGGCGAGGACGACTACCGCATCACCATGGCAGTAGCCGGATTCTCGCAAGACGAACTGGGCATCACCCAAGAGCGCAACGTCTTGATCGTGTCAGGCCAGAAGGCAAACGAGGACGCAGGCCAGTACCTGCATCGCGGCATTGCCGGACGTGCCTTTGCGCAACGCTTCGAGTTGGCTGATCACATCAAGGTCGTTGGCGCAAATCTTGACAAGGGCCTGCTGACGATTGATCTCAAGCGCGACCTTCCAGAAGAGATGAAGCCGCGCAGGATTGAAATCGCCGACTACGGCGTTCCGCCCAAGGCCGAAGTTACGAAGATCCCAGCCGGGAAGCACGCGGCCTAAGGCGGCCAGGCAAGACGGTTCGAGCAAGGCGCCGGACCAAGACGTCCGGCGCTTATGCAAGCTTTTGGCAATCGAATGAACACAGAGGAGACAGATGATGAGTGTTCGTGATCTGATTCCCTGGGGTCGCAGCAATGGTGATCAACTGCCGGCCCTTTTTCGCGACGGCGACCGCGATCCGTTCCTGTCACTGCACCGGGAGGTGAACAAGCTGTTCGACGACGCCTTTCGTGGCTTTGACACCCGGTCGCCGGCTTTCGGCAGATTAGGTGCTTCCGGGGCGGGTTGGCCCAGCGTGGAGATTTCCGACAACGACAAGGAGATCAAGGTAACCGCCGAAGTGCCGGGGCTGTCGGAAAAGGATGTCGAAGTCTTCCTGAGCGAGGGCGTGCTGACATTGAAGGGTGAGAAGCATTCGGAGACCGAGGATAGGGAAAGGCAATTCTCCGAGCGTTTCTACGGTCAGTTCGAGCGGCGTATCCCCGTTGGCCTCGAGGTCGAGGAAGACAAGGTCAGTGCACGATTCAAGAATGGTGTGCTGACCATTACGCTACCCAAGACCGCGAAGGCGCAAACGCAGGTCAAGCGGATTGAGGTTAAGAGCTGAGTAGCGCAGGGGCGGCGGTATGAGCATGACTGCCGCCCCGCCGATCAACAGGAAGGAGCGGATTTGCTCTGAACTTAGCTTGGTTCAAGTCTGGCAATGAGCAAAGCATCATTTGAAAGACCCGTCGTCTTCATGCTTCGCCCAAACTTGCTGCAGCGGATTTCCAACGCAGCCGAAGCTTCCTATTTTCTCTTGCATCACTGGCCGCAAGCAAGAGGTCCGGCATATCTGGCCGCGCGCAACGCATGTTATCTTGCTGCCCTCGGTCGGATGAATGCCGATGACTGCCGCCAGGCCTTTGCTGGAGCCCTGGCCGAAGCGGGAATGTCGCATCTCGAAGAATTCAGCGAAAGCGAAGGCATCGGGCCGACGGTCAAGATGTCCGACCGCACGACGTCTAACCAGATCCGACTATTTGCCCACAAAAATCCCGACCTGGCCGGGGAACGCATAAGCCAGACCGGCAAAAAAGGGCACGCCTGGTTTGCGACTGGGACAATGGCCGGCGCGAGCTCGGCACCTCTGCGAGAGTTTTCACGCGATCTGACCACTCTGAAGCTAAGAGAGCTTTGCGGCCGCCCCACAAGCAACAACAGCCTGCGATCGGAAGCTGGCTTCAATGTGAACAAGGTGGTTGAGCCCGAAGACAAGGAAAGGTTCAGAACGGCTCGTGGGACAACCGGTCAGAACTCGAGCCTTTCGTCTCGGTATACTTCTGAACACGCGTAAGGAGGAGAATATGGTGAACATAGGTGATGTCGTTCGCGTCAAATCGGACGCAGTGTCGTCTTTGTCAGAAATGTTCAGCGCCGAAACAACTTACGAAGTGATCGCTTTGCATTTCGGCCCTGGCAACGATCCCGAGGGAAATGTGGATCTGCGACGTCCAGACGGCAAAATAGAGCCCTGGTTTCCAGCCTCACGCTTAGAACGCGTGTCTGAGCGGCATCGCGGTCAGCAGCAGCACTAGCGCCGATTTTGCGGCTGAGCGGCTGTGGGATTTGTCGGATCCGTCAAGCCGAGAAAACGGCGCATCCTTTTCCAAGTCGTTACTCCCTTGAGGAAGGTGGGAGCAAAATGAACGAAGCAAGCTCGCTGATCGACAAAACGAAACTTGAGGACCTGGTTCAACGAGTCAAACAGAGCGAGGGGCGTGATCCCAGGTTGGATTGCGAAATAGCGGCGGCGCTACAGTATGTTCCGGATGCCCTGGTTGAATACACCAATGTCAGAGCGCATCCATCGTCGACGATCATCATGCTTTATGATTCACCGACGAAGGTGGAAACACCGACCTTTATTCCGATGCTAACCTCGTCCCTCGATGCCGTCGAAAAGCTGAGGGCATGGGGCAGGCCAAAATGGAAAATCGATGCGCTGCAGGCAAGCAATGGTGAGTACATGGTTCGCGCAACGTCCGAATCCGGCGCCGCAGTACAAGCCGCGGCCAATACCGAGGTGCGAGCCAGACTGGCGGCAGTCCTTCAAACATTTCAGCACGAAACGGATTGAGAGCGCACAATGCTGATCGATCATAACTGATGGCAGCCATGATGAGTGCAGAAATGGAGACCGATGTCGGGGCAAGGGTGTGCGTGAGAATTTTTTCTTCCGGCTCCCTTGAAAGGGATGTCATTCTTACCATCTCGTTGCCCGTCGGGTGCCCAATATGGGCCTGATGCAGACGTCAGCGGCGTCTGGCGTGCTGCTTATAACCATGTTGCTTTCACGAGGATGTGGCTATGAGAACTTACGACTTCACACCTTTTGCCCGATCGGCGATTGGGTTCGATCGCCTGTTCGACCTGCTGAATGCAGGCACCAGGGAGACAGTCGAAGGCTATCCCCCCTATGACATCATCCGGACCGGCGAAGACAGTTTCCGGATCAGCCTGGCCGTCGCTGGCTTTAAAGCGAGCGATATAGCTGTCACGACACAACAAAATCTTTTGATCATAGTCGGACGCAAGTCGGAGACCAAAAATGGCGCAGCTTACATCTATCACGGCATATCGGCCGCGCCCTTCGAACGTCGCTTCAATCTGGCCGATTATGTCGAGGTCGACAGCGCAAGGTTCGAAAACGGCTTGCTGCAAATCGATCTGACGCGGCGGATACCGGAGGCCATGAAGCCCCGCGGCATTGAGATCAGTTCCGCTGAAGTCGCCGATCGGGGTAGGCCAGCCAAGGCAGCTTGAATGCTGTGACTAGAGGGGTGCTAATTTGTCGCCCTCCGTCTACGGAGAATACTGTCATGGAAAAGCGAACACGACGAAACGAATTCGATGTTTCCCAACTTCTTAATCCCGGATCGGCCTTCGATCATCCAAGGGACATCATTGCCGATCCGGATCTGACGTTGAACGAAAAGCGGGCAATCCTGGCAGCATGGGCTTCGGACGCCTGCGCTTTGGAGGCGACTCCGAGCCTTCGGGAGATCCGCAAAGGGCGCGTTGTCCCCTTCGATGAGATCATGGATGCGCTTCGCGCACTGGACAGCGATCGGCCGAATAGTATGTCCCGCTACGATCGGACGGCGCGCCGGCGCCGAGCGGCCGGTGGTCGACATTCATCGGAGGGGGGTAGTCCGTCCTTGCAGTGAAGTCTCGGTGAGGCTTCATCGGAACGGATATAAGCCGAGCAGCTGACCAGTACTCGTGCAGCTGGTGGCGCATTGAAGTATTGGCCAGGCTCAGGCAGTGACACAGAGGTAGACTATGAACAGTGGCCATTTCGGCAAACCAGTTCGTTTTCTGCTGGACGCCGAGTTGAAGCGGCAATGCCTTGGCTGGCTGCATCAGAACCGAAACGTCTCGCTCCCTCGCCTGAGCTCTCTTGGTCTGCCGCAATCGACCATCGGTTAGCCGGCACGGTGAATCGCTGCGACATGCGCCAGACCGATGCCGCAGCAGCGATCGACGATTGTTACGTCGAGGCCGAGCTCGCGTTCGATTCAGAGTGGGCAATGCGCTCGCTCGATATCACCGCAGATTTGCGAGATTCCAGCATAGGGCCTGTCTACCGCGATAGGGGCAGTCCACTCATCGTTCTGTGCGACGACGCGTCGACGAACCACCCGCAACAGGGTGTCGTTACTCACAGGCATCATCAGTCGAGACGCGAACGCTGCCGCAGGTCTGCCGCCGAGCGCCAGACCAAGATGGTGGACGATCGTATCGAGCCGCTGAGTACGGCGACTGTAACGAGCCAGCACGCCCTCATCGAACTGTTCGCAGAAGATGCGGCGACCGCACAGGACGGCGTCGCACCAAAAGCGACGCGCCACAATCTTCAATTCTACGCGCCGTCCGCCCAGTGGCAGGTCCGCAGGCCGGCGCAGGTATCGGCTTTGAACACGTCGGCTCTGTCGTCCGCAGTCGGGACAAGCTCCCGTGGGAGAGCGTGATTGCAAAAGGATATGGACGCTCTCACCAGCAATCTTGATTGAATTCACTGCGAAGCCGTCCGGCGCGAGGCTCGCACGCTGAAACCGATGGTGCATCCGCTGATCCTCCGATGAATCAGCTAAAGCATCACAGCAGCAGATGTGAGTCAGAGCCGAGAATTGACCCATGTTCGAAGCGGCTTTGTCGCAAACCAAATGGCAACCTGTCTTTGGCATGAGGACCTCTTCGATTTCTTGAGGAGCTCTGCGTGTTCAAAGGCCGCCATT
>NZ_JBQEPH010000070.1:0-10813 GCF_052045555.1 Labrys sp. 22185
CTCATGTCCAAGACCTTTATCGATCATATCAAGACCCGCCGCACGCAATATGCCCTGGGCAAGACGCTGCCCAAGAGCGAGGAAGAGATCAGCAGATTGATCCAGGACGTGATCAAGCATGTCCCGTCCTCCTTCAATTCGCAGAGTTCGCGCGCCGTGATCCTGTTCGGCAAACAGAGCGACAAATTCTGGCATCTGACCAAGGAAATCCTGCGCAAGATCGTGCCCGCCGACAGCTTCGCCTCGACCGAGGCCAAGATGGATTCCTTCGCCGCCGGCGCCGGCACCGTGCTGTTCTTCGAGGATCAGGACGTGGTGAAGAGCCTGCAGGAGCAGTTCCCGCTCTATGCCGACGCCTTCCCGGCCTTCTCCGAGCAGTCCGGCGGCATGGCGCAGTTCGCCGTGTGGACGGCCCTGGCCGAGCACGGCATCGGCGCCAGCCTGCAGCACTATGCCCCGCTGGTCGACGAGGCCGTGCAGAAGGAATGGCATGTGCCCAAGTCCTGGAAGCTGCGCGCCCAGATGCCCTTCGGCTCCAACGAGCAGCCCTTCCCCGAGAAGAGCTTCATGAACGACAATGATCGCTTCAAGGTCTACGCCTGAAGACACAAGGATTGGTGCTGGTCCCGGACTGGTCCGACCCATGGAAAAGGCCGCTCCAGCAGCGGCCTTTTTGATTCATGCATCATGATTGGAATTGGTGCAGAACCAGTCCCTACTCCTTCGGCAGGTCCGGGCTCGCTGTCCTCGCCACCATCGGTTCGCCGTCGATCAGGATGGGCGTGCGTACGGACGGAATGGAGCCGCCCTTCACGCCGGGATGCGGCAGGTCGACGATCATGCCGCGATGGGAAGCCTGGGGATCGTGCAGGGCGTCGGCGACCGAATTGATCGGTCCGGCCGGCACGCCGACCTTTTCCAGAGATGCCAGCAGATCCGCCCTCGTCCGCCGCCCGGTCAATCCGGCGATCAGGGCCGCCAGGGTATCGCGGTTGCGCACCCGGTCCTTGTTGGTGAGATAATCGGGATGAGCGGCGGTATCCTGGATGTTGAGCACGCCGCAAAGCTTGACGAACTGGCTGTCATTGCCGCAGGCGATGATGATGTGCCCGTCGCTGGCGGGAAAGACCTGATAGGGCACGATATTGGGATGGGCATTGCCCATGCGCGTGGGGCTCTTGCCGGAAGCGAGATAGTTCATCGCCTGGTTGGCGAGCACCGCGAGCTGCACGTCGAACAGCGACATGTCGACATGCCCGCCCAGCCCCGTCATCTCGCGGCGGCGCAAAGCCGCCTGCACGCCGACCACGGCATAGACTCCCGTGAAGACATCCGCGAAGGCGACACCGATCTTCTGCGGTTCCCCGTTCGGATCGCCGGTCAGGTCCATGATGCCGCCCATGCCCTGGATCATGAAGTCATAGCCCGCCCTGGCGGCATATGGACCATCCTGTCCAAATCCAGTGACCGAGCAGGTCACCACACGGGGATTGATCGCCTTCAGGCTTTCATGGTCGAGGCCGTATTTCTTCAGGCCCCCGACCTTGAAATTCTCGAGCACGACATCGGCCTCGCGCACGAGCGCCCGGACCTGATCGGCCCCTTCAGCCGTCTCGAAATTGAGGGCGACCGAGCGCTTGCCGCGATTGCAGGAATGGAAATAGGCAGCGCCCAGATTCTCGCCATCCTCCGCGGTGATGAAGGGAGGTCCCCAGGTCCTGGTATCGTCGCCCTGCCCCGGCCGCTCCACCTTGATGACCTCGGCACCGAGATCGGCGAGCAGCTGTCCGGCCCAGGGCCCCGCCAGGATGCGGGCGAGTTCGAGCACGCGCACGCCATGCAGCGGCTTGGGCGGATTGTGGGCGGGAAGGTCCGACAGAGGTGTCCACATGATGGCTTGCAGGGCTTTCTTGAAGGATGTGTTCTGGAACGTGTCAGGCGGCGGACGGGAAAGCCGGAGGCCTGAGCCCCTCGACCCATTTGGCCAGCGCCAGCACGCCGCGATCGTCATGGCGATGACCGACGATCTGCACGCCGGCCGGCATGCCGCTGGCGCCGAGACCCATCGGCACGGAAATGACGGGGCATGAACTGGTCAGGTTGAAATGGCCTGTCATGTCGACAGACTTGAAACGACCGTCGGGCAGGATTTCGTCACGCTCGCGCCGGGCCGGATCGGCAAAAGGTGCAGTCGTGCAGGTGGTGGGGCACAGCAGGGCATCGTACCCCTTGAGCACATCGGCAAAGGCCCGCCACAGAGCGGTACGCCGGTGCTCGATGGCCCGCAGCTTGACGGCATCGAGCTTGCGACCGGCCTCGATCAGCGCGACCACGTTCGGATCGAGGTCGCCGCGATGCTGTTCGAGGAGGTGGCCGACATCGCCCGCAAAGCAATAGGCCCACAGATCCTCCCAATCGAGGACCGACTGCACGCTGAACGGCGTCTTCACCCAGGTGATCTCGGCACCGCACCGGGCAAGATCGTCGATCAGGCGATGGAAGAGGTCGGCGACCTCATCCGAGATCGCATGGGTGTCGAGATCGAGCGACACGGCAAGACGCGGCCGGGCCGGCGCCGATGCGACAGGAAAAGTCGGCGGCAGGGCTGGCAGCGACAGGGCATCCGCGTCATCCGGCCCCTCGCTGACGGCGAGGAACAGGGCGGCATCGTCGACGCAACGCGCCAGCGGTCCGAAATGGGCGAGCGTGTCATATTGCGTGCGCAAGATATCCATCGGAATGCGGCCGAAGCTCGGCTTCAATCCGACTACGCCGCACAGAGAAGCGGGAATGCGCACCGAGCCGCCCATGTCGGTGCCTTCGGCCAGCATCACGCAGCCGGCGGCGACCGCCGCCCCCGAGCCGCCGGACGAGCCGCCTGCACTGAGTTCGGTATTCCAGGGATTGCGGGTGATGCCCCACAGCGGGCTCTGGGTATTGCCGGAATAGGCGAATTCCGGCGTGGTGGTATGGCCGACGATCACGGCACCGGCCGCCTTCAGCCGGCGCACGATCACCGGATCGTGCTCGGCGACATGGTCGCGGAACACCTTCGAGCCGAAGGTCGTCAGCTTGCCGGCGATCGGCGTGAAATCCTTGATACCAACAGGCACGCCGCACAGGGCCAGTGCCGCCCGTTCGGCCAGGGGCAGAGCATCGATGCGGGCGGCCTGCTCGCGTGCCTCATCGGCATAGATCTCGGTGAAGCAATTGATCCTCGGCTGCGCCAGGGTCGATCGCGCCAGGCTCGCTTCGACGGCTTCGAGCGCGGATGCCTTGCCGTTCCTGATCGCCTCGGCCAAGGCGACCGCGCTGTTCAACTCCGTCATGGCTCCCCCCTCAGACTCAGCGGGCCTCAACCTAGCGGCAAGAACGCGGTCGCGGTAGGGGCTGCGACGTCACTGCAGATCGTGGTTCCGGCTTCGGTCATACAAGCCCTAGCTGCGCAGCGAGCGCCATGCCGCCAACGCCCTTTCGCGAGCGATCTTGTGATCGACGATCGGAAAGGGATAGGTCTTGCCGAGGTGAATGCCGGCGGCGGTGAGCTGCGTGGACGAGGCGGTCCAAGGCCGATGAACGAAGGGAGCGGCCAGGCGCTCGAGTTCCGGCAGCCACCTCTTCACGAAGGTACCGTCAGGATCGAACTTCTCGCCCTGGGTCACGGGATTGAAGATGCGAAAATAGGGCGCGGCATCGGCGCCCGATCCGGCGACCCATTGCCAGCTCGCCGGATTGTTGGCCGGATCGGCATCGACCAGAGTTTCCCAGAACCAGCGCTCCCCCTCCCGCCAGTCGATCAGCAGATGCTTGACCAGGAAGGAGGCCACGATCATGCGGGCACGGTTGTGCATCCACCCGGTTGCCCACAACTGGCGCATGGCGGCGTCGACGACGGGATAGCCGGTCATGCCCTTTTTCCAGGCGCCGAGATCCTCGTGGCCCCGACGCCAGGGCATCGCGTCGAAATCCGGCTGCAGATTGCGCTCATGCAAGGACGGACAGTGGTAGAGAAGGGAATAGGAAAACTCCCGCCAACCGAGTTCCGACCGGAACTTCTCGGCATCGCGATCGCCGGCCGCCATGCCACGATGCTGCAGGGCCGACAGGGCATGCCAAAGTTGCCGCGCGGATACATTGCCGGCGTGCAGATAGGGCGAAAGCCGCGACGTCGTCCTGGCGTCGAGACGATCGCGATTGTCGGCATAGCCGGCGAGATCCTCGTCGAGAAAGTCCTGCAGGCAGGCGAGGCCCGCCGCCTCGCCGCGCGTCCAGTCGGCGCGCATCGCCACGGCCCAATCGGGGCGCTGGGGATCGGGCTCGAGACCGGTTGGATAGCTGAAGTGCTGGGCAGCCTCTTCCGGAAGCGGCGCAAAGGCGCATGCGGGCGGTGCCGGCAAGGGAGGTTCGACGGTTCTTTGCTGGAAAGCCCGCCAAAAGGCCCCGAAGACGCGATAGGGTTCACCCGATTGAGAGGAAATCGTCCAGGGTTCGCTCAGGAGCGAACCATTGAAGCTATGCGCGTCGACGCCGCGGGCCCGCAGGTCCGCTTTGATCCGCGTATCGATGTCCCGACCGGCCGGATCATAGCGCCTGTTCCAGTAGACGGCGCCGGCATCGATCTTGTCGACAGCCGTTCTCAAAACCTCCCCGGCTGCGCCGGCAAGGACGTGCAACTGTCCGCCTCTTGCACGAAGGTCCGCATCCAGCGCCGCAAGCGAGCCGTGCAGCCACCAGAGAGCCGCGCCTTCAGGCCGCCGTCCTTCGCCCGCTGGTTCGTGGATATAGAGGCAGATCACGGGAAAGCCGGTCTGGCAGGCGGCATGCAAGGCAGGATTGTCGCGCAGGCGAAGATCGTCGCGAAACCAGACGATGGCGGGCTTGAGCACGGAGGAAGTCGTCATCGTCACGCCATTGCCCCCGCTTCAGCCTGCTTTCACGCGCGGCCTTCCTCCAATTGCACCCCGAGCGAGGCCAGCGCCTGCCAGTAGCCGGGATAGGTCTTGGCGACACAGCCCGGATCCTGGATGGAAATGCCGTGGATCTTCAGCCCCGCCAGGGCGAAGCTCATGGCAATGCGATGATCGGCATAGCTGTCGATCGAGGCAGGCAATGTCTGGCCCGCGAGCCCAGGATCGGAGGCGACGATGAGGTCGTCGCCCTCCTCGCGGGCGAGATCGGGACGGATGCGGGTCAGGCCGTCGGCCAGCGCGGCCACCCGGTCGCATTCCTTGACGCGCAGATTGGCGATGCCGGTGAAGCGCACCGGCGTCTGGTTAAAGGCGGCGAGAACGGCCAGCGTCGGCACGGCATCCTGCATCTGCGAGCCGTCGATCACCGGCGGCAGATGCGGGTAGGCCGCGATCAGCGCATGGGCTTTGGCGTCCGGCTGGGTAAAGGCTTCGGCAGGTACGCCGAGGTCGATGGCGCCCCCCGTCAACACCTCGGCGGCCCACAGATAGGTCGCAGCGGAGGCGTCCGGCTCGATCAGATAGTCGGTGGCGCGATAGCCCGTCGGCGACACGCGCCAGGTCCGGGCATCAGGCCGCTCGATCTCCGCCCCGAAAGCCCGCATGGTGGCCAGTGTCAGGTCGATATAGCCACGGGCGCCGATCTCCTCGCCTTCCTTGCCGCCCGCCAGCACGATGTCGACCGGCTCCTTGCCGCAGGCGGCGGCCATCAGCAGGGCGGACACATATTGGCTCGACAGTCCCGCGTCGATCTCGACCCGCCCTGCCCCGAAACTGCCCTTGCCATGTACGGTGACCGGCGGGCAGCCTGTCGGCGCCTCCGCCGCGATGCCGAGGGTACCGAGGGCCGTGACCAGCGGCGCGATCGGGCGCTTGCGCATATGGGCATCGCCATCCACCACGACATCGCCGTCGACCAGGGCTGCCGCGGCGGCGAGGAAGCGAGTGGCCGTCCCGGCATTGCCGAGGAAAAGGGGCGCTGCCGGCTTGGTCAGACGGCCGGAGCTCGTGACGGTGAAACTGGTTGCATCGGGCTCCTCGACGGTGACCCCCATGGCCTGCAGCGCCACGGCCATGTAGCGGGTATCGTCGCTCTTGAGCGCGCCGGTCAGGCGGCTGGTTCCCTTGGCGAGTGCCGCCACCAGCAGGGCCCGGTTGGTAATCGACTTGGAGCCCGGCGGCACCACGCGCCCGCGCAGCGGGTGATCCGGCGGAATCACCGTGGTCAGATCTCCGCTCCAATCCGTCGACATCCTCTATTCCTTCATTCCAAGCGCAAAGGGCGTTTAAACGGAAACGTCTTTTTGCTCTAGATCTTTGTTTCCAAGCCAATCCGACGGATTGGCCAGAGCGTCTTTGCGATTCTTGGCGATTCCGCCAAATCACAAAACGCTCTTGCCCCGCCGCAGCGGGCAGACAGATGCAATCGCGCCCTCTCTACGATTGTTGCGCGGTTGCGCCAAGTAGGAACCAACACCCGGCCGGTCGACCCCGGCGATTGCGCGGTTTGCCCACCGACGGGTAGAAGGTCAGTTCCGACTTGATCGGGTCCCTGCCGATTCCACGATGCGGCGGAACAGCCGAGTACGACAGCCGCATTTGGATTTCCCCGCGTGTTCGGTCGCAACCGGCGAAACCGAATTGCGGCTCTCGCTGAGATAGGCATCATCATGAGCCAAGCCAAGACGATCGAAACCCGGACCAGCCCCCACGCCCTCACCTTCGTGCTGATCACGGTGCTGATCGACATGATCGGCCTTGGCATCATCATTCCCGTGCTGCCACGCCTGATCGAGGGGGTCGCCCATGTCGACATTGCCCGGGCTTCGGTAATCGGCGGCTGGCTGTTCGTGGCCTATTCGGCCATGCAGTTTCTATTCGGCCCGATCCTCGGCAATCTTTCCGATGCGTATGGGCGGCGGCCAGTGCTGCTGCTTTCCATCGGGG
Source organism: Labrys sp. 22185 (assembly GCF_052045555.1). Classification (NCBI taxonomy): domain Bacteria; kingdom Pseudomonadati; phylum Pseudomonadota; class Alphaproteobacteria; order Hyphomicrobiales; family Xanthobacteraceae; genus Labrys; species Labrys sp. 22185. The sequence goes on from NZ_JBQEPH010000070.1 coordinate 6,915, forward strand.
GCCTCGGCATCGACTATCTGCTGACCGCCTTCGCCCCGACCATCGCCTGGCTCTTCCTCGGACGGCTGATCGCCGGCATTTGCGGAGCGTCCTACAGCGCGGCGAATGCCTTCATCGCCGACATCACCAGGCCCGAGGAGCGTGCCAAGGCTTTCGGCATGATCGGCGCGGCCTTCGGTGTGGGCTTCGCACTGGGCCCGGCGCTGGGAGGATTGCTCGCCGGGCTGGGTCCGCGTGCCCCCTTCTTCGCTGCGGCAGCCCTGTCGCTTGCCAACCTCGTCTATGGTTATTTCGTGCTGCCGGAGACATTGCCGCCCGAAAAGCGCCGCCCCTTCGCGCTGTCCCGCGCCAACCCGCTCGGCACCCTGATCGCCTTCCGCCACCATCCCTTCCTGCTCGGTGCCGGCCTGGTGCTGTTCCTGCATTTCCTGGCCAACAATGTCTACCCGGCCATCTGGGCCTACTACACCATCTACCGCTATGGCTGGAGCGAGTTTGATGTCGGCCTGTCGCTGGCGGCCTTCGGCGTGATCACCGGCATCGTACAGGGCGGCCTGGTCGGCGCCATCATCCGGCATCTCGGCGAATGGCGCACCGCCGCGATCTGCCTGGCGCTCGAGGCGGTGGTGCTGGTCGCCTATGGCCTGGCCAACAGGGGCTGGATGATCTACGCGCTGCTGGGCTTTTCAAGCCTCGCCGGCATCGCCATGCCTGCCATCAACGCGATGATGTCCCATCAGGTCGACGACGATGCGCAGGGCGAGTTGCAGGGCGCGATCTCCGGCCTGATGGGCATCACCGCCATTCTGAGCCCTGCCATGGCGACGCAGCTTTTCGGCGTGTTCGCTGGCAAGGAGGCAGTGATCGAACTGCCCGGCGCGCCCTTCTTCGCGGCCGCCATCATCGCAGCGCTCGCTTTGCTGGCCTTCTTCGCCGTGCCGGACAGGAAAAAATCATGATGGCAGGACTTCCCTGCCTTCCACGGTCTCTCCACTCGCAGAAAAACAAAAGAAAAAGAAGCAGGCACCCAAGTTTTGGCAACGATTAGCATTGAAAGAAAGGCGCCGATAAGCGAGTTTTCTCCCGTCAATTGCAGGAGACGGACATGCGCCATGCCATTGCGCGGCTTGCGACAATTCTAGCACTTGCGGCTTTCATTCCACTTTCGGCCGCCCAGGCCGATGATGCCTGCTACAAGAAGGCCCAAAGCCAGGCAGAGCTCACGGATTGCTCCGCAAAGGATCTCAAAGCGGTCGATGACAATCTGAACAAGCTCTACAGGCAGATGGAAGCGCGCCTGAAGGGCGACGACGACACCAAGAAGCTGCTCATCGATGCCCAGAAGAAATGGGTCGCGTTTCGCGATTCCGAATGCACCCTGTCGACGGTACGCTCGGCCGGCGGCAGCATCAACCCGATGAACTTCAACACCTGCGCCGCCGGCCTGACAAAGAGCCGCGTCAAGGATTTCCAGACTTATCTGAGTTGCGGCAAGCAATCCGGTGAACAGGATTCCGACGACTGCGCGATCCCGCCGGCGCAGTGACAGGTCTTCGACAACATCAAGATCAAGCCCGATAAGGCGGGGCTGTTCCCTTCAGGCGCGTATCGCGCCTGAAGCGCCCTCTGGCGTCGGCTCGCTCCCACTCTCACCACCTACCCCGATATCGAGCCTGGCGCGAATTGCGCGAGCCCCTTCGGGAGCGTGTTCATAGACGACGCTGTTATGGTTTCCGGCTGTCCAGATCATCTCCAAGCCGTGGCGATCGGCGAAGGCCTGCATGTGGCTGCCCCGAATGTCACCCCTGCCGCACCAAAGCAGCAATGGTATGCGGATCGACGCCAGCGTCTGGGCCAACCCGTCCAACTCGGCGAGCGCATCCCAGCTCGCCCGCAAGCCCGGCTCATCCTCGGGCCTTACCCACGAGACCAGATCAGGCACCATCGCCTGCGCCAGTTCGAGTACCTGGTCGAAATGCAGCGATCCCTCGAAGCCGGGCGGAAAGGCGGCGGCAACACCCTTGACCGGGTCCCAGCCACCCAGCGTCAGGGATCGCAGCCGATGAGGGCATTGCCGTGCGATGCCGGCCCCCGTCCAGGCCCCCATCGAGTGGCCGATGACATCGGCTGTCTCGAAGCCGAGCGCATCCATGACGGCGACGACCCTGCCCGCCTGTTCCTTCAGGCGATAGGCTGCAGGATCCGCTGGCTTGTCGCTCTGGCCGTGGCCGAGTGCGTCGATCAAGGCCACCGTGCGGTCACGGGTGAACACCTCGGCAAAGCCGCCATCGAGCCAGCATTGCGAACCGAGCAGGTGCCCGTGCAGCAGTACGACAAGCGGGCCGGAACCGACCGTCCGGTAAAAGGTACGATGACCATTATGGGCGATGAAAGGCATGGCAGATGTCTTTAAGCAGAGAACGGCGCGGAATTTGTCATACCCGGGCAGGTTTTGACCGAGATAGACATTTATTAACTGTGGAGATTTGAGACCGTTTTACAACCTATTTCGCCACAGATCAGAAGCGTTCCGATTGGGTTACTTGCGCTGCGTCTTTCTATAAAACACTCGGCATAGTCGGATAAGCATCCTCACAGGCTTCTTTTCGTACATTGAAGGGCTCTTCGCCCAAAGACGATAGAAGCGTGAATCGGCAAATTCCTGGAGATTGCCGGCCATCAATTCTGAATTGTCAGAAGAGGCGCGAAGCAAGGTCGATTTCCAATTTTGAAGTTTTGTTAGTTCTTCTCGCGTCTTTGCAAGATCTTTTGCATAATATTGAGCCTTCTGGCGCTGAAGATGCAACTCGCCGTCCAGAAACGATACGCGTGTAGTTAAGGTGCTGATCGTCTTGGCATTTTCCTCTTTTTGTGTGTGATGAGCGGCTATATGCTCCTTAAGCGCTTCGGATATCTCAGCAAGTTGACGCCATGGTGAAACGAAGCTCGATGGCGTCTGCGCCGCAACGGAGGCAGATTGTTCAATAGTACCGCCCCACACCCCCAAATAATAGGTGCAGGACTGTGCCGAAATCTCAATTTGGTCCTGGCTCGGACCAAGCATAGCAAGCCCGAGCTCTACCTGCGTAGCGAGGGCTCCTGGATCGGTGTGCCCCTCGAATGCCTGACTATTGCCAAGTAAGATGTTGGCATGCCCGCTCACGGGGGCGCCAACAAGCCACTGCGCGGGGCCGAGATATTTCTCTGTCAGACTACGGAAACTCTCGAACGAATAACGTCGGTCGTGATGAGGGTTCTTTAAGTCGGGATCGTGCGTTGCGTCCTCATTGGGGCAACTCAACACCACCATAGCACCGGCTTTCAAGAAGTGAAGCAGCTGCTGGAGGAATAGTTCCGGTTCGGGCAAATGCTCAATCGTCTCGAAGGACACGACGAGATCGAAATCAACATCACCGTTCAAACACTCTGAGAGTTTTTGAACGTCACCAACTCGAAAATCGACGGAATCCGTCCCATAGAGTTTTTTTGCTATGGCCACGGCCTCATTCGAAAGATCTATGCCCAGGACTCTTTGAGCACCCCATGTCTCAATCAGTTTCGAGCCATATCCTTCACCGCAAGCGACATCGAGAACGCGGCGGCCCTTACAGATCGAATGCACAGCCGCATAGCGGCTGACATGCTCAGAGGCCGTGAATGCGTGGTAGCGGTCTTCCCCTTCAACCAAATGAAGGCGCTCCTTGGCTTCGAGATCTAAATGCTCGGCCATACTTTTCTCCCAACTCACGAAGCGCTAACTTGATCGGCCGGTTCACGGTCGAAGAAGGTCGCTCGAATATTTCTTAAATAGGCATTTGGGCTTCGTTCCGCGGCAATCATGTCTCGGCCATTTCGTCCCTTTGCCCTTCCTTCTGCGAAATGTTCGTAGAAGTCTCGGA
>NZ_JBQEPH010000071.1:0-10774 GCF_052045555.1 Labrys sp. 22185
TCCGAGACTTCTACGAACATTTCGCAGAAGGAAGGGCAAAGGGACGAAATGGCCGAGACATGATTGCCGCGGAACGAAGCCCAAATGCCTATTTAAGAAATATTCGAGCGACCTTCTTCGACCGTGAACCGGCCGATCAAGTTAGCGCTTCGTGAGTTGGGAGAAAAGTATGGCCGAGCATTTAGATCTCGAAGCCAAGGAGCGCCTTCATTTGGTTGAAGGGGAAGACCGCTACCACGCATTCACGGCCTCTGAGCATGTCAGCCGCTATGCGGCTGTGCATTCGATCTGTAAGGGCCGCCGCGTTCTCGATGTCGCTTGCGGTGAAGGATATGGCTCGAAACTGATTGAGACATGGGGTGCTCAAAGAGTCCTGGGCATAGATCTTTCGAATGAGGCCGTGGCCATAGCAAAAAAACTCTATGGGACGGATTCCGTCGATTTTCGAGTTGGTGACGTTCAAAAACTCTCAGAGTGTTTGAACGGTGATGTTGATTTCGATCTCGTCGTGTCCTTCGAGACGATTGAGCATTTGCCCGAACCGGAACTATTCCTCCAGCAGCTGCTTCACTTCTTGAAAGCCGGTGCTATGGTGGTGTTGAGTTGCCCCAATGAGGACGCAACGCACGATCCCGACTTAAAGAACCCTCATCACGACCGACGTTATTCGTTCGAGAGTTTCCGTAGTCTGACAGAGAAATATCTCGGCCCCGCGCAGTGGCTTGTTGGCGCCCCCGTGAGCGGGCATGCCAACATCTTACTTGGCAATAGTCAGGCATTCGAGGGGCACACCGATCCAGGAGCCCTCGCTACGCAGGTAGAGCTCGGGCTTGCTATGCTTGGTCCGAGCCAGGACCAAATTGAGATTTCGGCACAGTCCTGCACCTATTATTTGGGGGTGTGGGGCGGTACTATTGAACAATCTGCCTCCGTTGCGGCGCAGACGCCATCGAGCTTCGTTTCACCATGGCGTCAACTTGCTGAGATATCCGAAGCGCTTAAGGAGCATATAGCCGCTCATCACACACAAAAAGAGGAAAATGCCAAGACGATCAGCACCTTAACTACACGCGTATCGTTTCTGGACGGCGAGTTGCATCTTCAGCGCCAGAAGGCTCAATATTATGCAAAAGATCTTGCAAAGACGCGAGAAGAACTAACAAAACTTCAGAATTGGAAGTCGACCTTGCTTCGCGCCTCTTCTGACAATTCAGAATTGATGGCCGGTAATCTCCAGGCATTTGCCGACTCGCGATTCTATCGCCTTTGGGCGAAGAGCCCTTCAATGTACGAAAAGAAGCCTGTGAGGATACTCATCCGACTATGCCGAGCATTTTATAGAAGAGATCGACGCAGGTAACGCAGTCAGGCATAGTGTTCTGGTTGGCAAATTATTCGGTGTTTTTCGGCTGTATATGCTATTGGGTTTTGGCGGCCAGGACGTATCGTCGAGTGTGGTCTTCCCTCTGGCCCATTTGAAATGCTCCTCCTTCTTTCAGAAGTGCTCTCCATTTTTACGAGGCAAGTCCAAGATTGCCTTCGTCAAGAAATCGGAGACCAAGCAATGAGCGCCAATAGCCCGTTCAAGCGAGGGATCGTGCGACAGAACGACCCTGAGAATGCCCGCTCACGCGTGGAGTTTCAGGATGAGGAGGCACTGTCAGCTGTTGGCTGTCCTGGAACATGCCAGCGGCAGGCGGATCGAAGGTGTTCAACCAGCCCGACGAAGGTAGCCAGGTTCACTGCCTGATCGACCATCAGGGCGAAGATGGTTGCATCCTCGGCGCGAGCTATTAGAAGGAAGACAAGACGCCGACCAAGAACGGCAATCTGACGAAGGCCGTGCTGGGTGGAGCGGATCTCGAAATCGACAAGTCGTCAGGATCCGCGACATTGAAGTTTCCAGGCGGGTTGACGATCGAGGGGCCGGTGAAGATCACGGGGCAGACGGCGATCGAGGGCAGCGGACTCACCCACGATGGGAAGAATGTCGGCGACACCCATGGCCATGTGAGCGCGCCGCCCGGACCGCCAGGGCCACCCGTTTAATCAGGGTCGATCGGCAACAGGTGCTCGGCAACGCCCTGACTTCGTAAATCCGCTCGTTTTTGCGCGAGCCTGGGTAACCAGCCGAGGAACACCGGATGGAAATTACTATCGATCAGCGCGTATTCGAAGTGTGGCTCGTATTGAAGCAGATGAAGGTGAGCATCCGGATAGACCTCCTCGACAAAGCGTCTTACCTTGTCACCAATACTTTTTTCATCGAGCCAGAACAGGCCCTTTTCCTGGATGCAGCTGGTGGCCAGGACGTAGTAGTCAATTCGAGGGAGGAGCCAAAATTCTTTCGGTAAGTTCATGCCCGGCCTCTATTCGTTAATGAACGCCCGGAAGTGCTTATGGCTTCATTGGAAGCTCATGGAAGGGAACCCCGATCCTGCTGAGAGTTTTTCGAACTTTGGCGAGATTGAGTATTAGATCCCGGTCTTTGTGCCGGCTCTGATCGAACATGACCGTGGAGCCAGTCGCAGGTGGGTTGAAACGGAATATAGGCCGGTGTGGCAAGGCACTCTTTAGTGCCTCGTACGTTCGATCTGTTTGAACCTCTCCGGCCGGAAGCCAAAATATCCCTAGTACAAATAGTGAGCTTTTCCCGAGTTCCACAAGGGCACCAAACTCCAGTGCCGGGTAATTTTCAGGAAATTCCATTGTCATCTCCGAAGGCAGGCTGCTTCCCCTAGGGTAGAGCCTCGCCACTCAATTGCAATCGCGCGCGCGTAATTTTCGCGCATGCCCATCGATCGCAGCACAATCACCTTTCTGCACTGGCAGCCGCGTCTCGGCCGCAACGCCGACGCGCTCAGCGAGATCGTCATCGGGTTCGATGACATTCATCAGTGCATCACCACGATCGTTCTGACAGAAAGGGCACGGTGCCCACGGCGCCAGAAAAGTGCTGCCGGATCCAGCCCTACGTCGATCGGCGGCCGGATTACGCCATCCCCTACATCACCCGCGAAATCTGGGACGCGTTGGCGATCTGGGAGCCGCGCATCATCGTCGACCGCGTGGCGATCACGCCCGAGGATTTCGGGCATTGGCGCTTTCCGGTGTTCTGGCATCTGCGCTCGGACGTGGCGCGGGAAGTGTTGCGCACCGACGTCATCCTGCCCAGCGAGCGACGGCCATGAATGCGAAATGGACTGAGAATTTCACTCTGCCGGCATTCAATGTCGCCTCAGAGACGTGTTCGCCGGAAAGGCTGGCAGCGTGCCGGGTTTTGATAGAGGGAGCAATTGCCGGTCGATGGAGCGCGCGCCGCCTAGCAAGAACTGTAGCAGCAATGCCCGGGCCTGCGATTGTCTCGTCAAGCCGGATGGGAGGCGAGAAATGACCGGCTCGCTCAGCGCTGCGTTGGCGTCCATGACCACTAGGGTATACAAATGGCGCTCATATAGTACTCGCCAGGCCCCAGCGCTCATTCGCTCCCAAGACGCAAAACTGTCCGTTCTGGCGAGCATCGCCAGTGCTCCATCGGCCTCTTCGTCAAATTGGGTAGAAAACGCTGTTGCGGTGATAGCCGCCACGCGTGGCGTGAACAGAGCATTGAAATTCCAGAGCAGCGCCATTGCCTTCTTAGGAGAGATGATAACCGGCGCGGCGCTTGCTGCTCGGTCCCCTAATTGTTGCTCGCAATACGCGATCCAAATCTCTCGCAACTCCATCTGCGGTCTCCCATTGCGCGCGACCAGTCTGACTGAGTCCGTCTCCCAACGGAAGGTGTCACATTTGCTTGCAGTCATACTGTGGAAGGCTTTCCGGCCTGGCATCACCCTGGCCATGGCGTGTGACTTCGGAGGCTCCAGCCATGCGGCGTGATGATCCCGGCCCCTACAGTCTCGACGCTCTACGCGCCTTGCCCAAGCCCGCCCTGTTCAGCCGGGACGCGGCGGCGCTGAAAGTCCGCTACATCGTATGGTTCGAGCAGGCGAGCGGTCGCGCGCTCTATCCGATGCAGGTAGAGATGCTGCTGATCGAGACCCTGGCCTATGCCATGTCGATCCTCGGCGAAGAAGCGCAGATGACGGTCGAGCAGCACCTGGTCGCGCTCGCGACGGTCGGGCTCGATCAGCTTGGTGCCAATCGTTCGGCGCCACGCCTACCGGCCTCCAAGGCTCGCGTCACCATGCGTTTCTCATTGACCACCGTGCGTCAGGAGGCAGTGACGATCCCCGAGCAGAACCGCGTCAATGCCGGCTCGGCCGGGCTGGTGTTTCTGACGCTGACACCGGCCGTGATCCCGGCCGGCGCGCTGTGGGCCGACGTCACGGCCGAGGCCTCGCTTGAGGGCGTGGCAGGCAATGGCCTTCAGCCGGGGCACCTGACCTCTATGCTCGATCCCGTCGCGGGCGTCGTGGCGGCGAATGTCACCACCAGCGAGGGCGGCGCCGATATAGAGGATCTCGATCAATGGCGCCTGCGCATCGCCAACGCCTTCGACCGCGTCTCCTCGGCAGGCGGCAAGGGCTGATATCGTGAGACGGCCATGGCGGTGTCGCCGGCCATCGTCGACGTCGCAGTCATCCGTCCGCAGCCCTGCTATGTCGAAATCTATCCGTTGACAGACAACGGTGCGGCCGGGCTGGATCTGCGCGACGGAGGGGTAGCGGGCATCTTCCAATCCGCGGACAGCCTTGAACGCGACGAGCAGCAAATCCCATCACGCGGAGAACCGAGCGCGTGCGAGGTTTCGCACGATCGTCGCGGCTGAGACCGCGAGCATTTCACGGTTATGCCAAGCACGCGGGGAGGGAGAGCGCTGCTCTCCCTCCCCAGCAAGCACGAACTGGGGTCTCCCCGAAATTCTCTTCGCTGCGCTCAGACAATCTCGCCGCCGATAGGGGGGGCGCCCTGCGGACGGGCGAAACCTGTTCCTATGACATTGCTCCTCGCGGGGCGGTAAAGATCGACCTGCGGGCCAGTCCGTCGGGAGCCACCTGGTGATACTGCGCCGCGAGCGCCTAGAGGGGACGAGTGCCCCGATGGATTGGCCGCGATCGACGCCCCGTGGGGAGTTGCGCCTTCGAGCGCCAGAACAGGGCCGGCGAGGTTCGCGGCCGCCCGTTCGTGCAACGAGGGAGATGCAATGGAACATAACATCGCAATAGCAGCCTATGTCGGTGTGGATTGGGCCTCGGCCACCCATTACGCCTACGCACTCGACGCGTTCGGTCAGAAGCTCGGCCACCGCGCATTCGCACACAGCGGGGAGGGGCTGACCGAACTGGCTGCTTGGATCAGATCCGTGACAGGGCTAGAGCCCGCCAGTGTCGCCGTCGGCATAGAAGTGCCGCATGGACCCGTCGTCGAGCATTTGATGGATGCCGGTTTCCTCGTTCATGCCGTCAATCCCAAGCAACTCGATCGGCTCCGGGACCGCTTCACGATTGCCGGCGCAAAAGATGACAGGCTCGATGCCTTCGTTCTGGCTGATTCCATGCGAACGGACTTGCGCTTTTATCGCTTCCTCCAACCCGTGCATCCCACCATCATCGAATTGCGGGAATGGTCGCGGATGGTCGAAGATCTGTCCGCCGAGCGTAATCGGCTGGCCAATCGTTTCCGTCATCAACTTTGGCGCTATTTTCCGCAGTTTGTCGATCTGTCTGAGGATTGGGCGCGCGATTGGGTGTTGGACCTATGGGATATGATCCCTACGCCTGCAAAAGCACGGAGCGTTCGGACAGGAACGGTTGCTCGACTGCTCTATCGGCGCCGGGTTCGGAAATGGTCAGTGGAGACGCTACTCGCCCATCTGCGGGCGACGCCGATCGCGGTTGCGCCTGGTGTCACCGAAGCCTGCGTTGCCCATTGCCAGATTCTCATCGTTCGTCTTCGCCTGGTAATGGAACAGATGAAGGTCGGGATGAAGCAACTCGAGCGTCTGTGTATTGCGGTTGCCGACCTTCCCCCTGTCGAGGCAACCGCGCCGAATACCCGGTGCGACCCCGATATTCTGCGTTCGATGCCTGGCATCGGGCCGATCGTACTCGCCGCACTGCTTTCGGAAGCTCATGACGCCGTGTGTCGACGGGATGCGGCGGCACTTCGCGCACTCTCTGGCGTCGCTCCAGTGACGCGGCGAAGCGGCAAGCAATACACCGTTGCGATGCGCCATTCATGTCCTCATCGGCTGCGTACCGCCGTCTACCATTGGGCCAGGGTGGCAGTTTTGAACGATTTCCACTCCAGGAACCGATATAGCGCCATGCGCAAGCGAGGCCATTCGCATGCACGTGCGCTGCGCTCGATCGGCAGCCGACTAATCGGTGTTGCCTGCGCCATGCTGCAAACTGGAGAGCTCTTCGACAAGAATCGAATGCCACAGATCCCGGCGGGAGGCGCGACGTGAGCCAAGGCGGAGGCGCAGCTGGTCGGGGATGCGAAGCCTACGCCTTGGCGTCTCGCAGGTGCTGATCGAAAAGCCTAAGTCGCACAGGCAGTTAATCTCCCATGAGGGATTGGTTGCTCGATTTCTCTTGGGCTGACCGCACAAAAACGCTTAGGGCGTTGCCCTCGGCGCGCTTCGGAGTGCCTTCCGCCCAGCTTCGGTCGCTGAGCTCCCTGCAGCCGGTTCCCCGCGAACGCACTCACTCCGCTTGCACACCCACTGCTCGCCGCGAGGCAAGGGTTGCAGCGCAGCGCTGCGACCCCTCGCCGAAAAGCGAGATCGGGAAGCAAACGCAATGAGCGGAACGGCGGAGAATAAGGCTTGCAAAAGGCGGGGAGTCCCCTCCCCAGTTCCTGCTTGCCCCCCACCCACACGCTGCTCCGCGCGACCTCGGGAAGCAGGCAGGCACCTGCTTCGCCGATCAAACGGAAGGGCAGCAAGATGGGCAAGTTGAGCAAAGCAGAGATCAAGGCGCACGCCGAGGCGGAAGCCTTGTTGGGGAAGGATGTGCTGAGCGAGGACGAGAAGGATTTTGTTCTGGAGAACTGGCATCCGGGTGCAGAGAATAATGTCGCGGCTGCAGGCGCGTTCTTCACGCCGACGGATCTGGCGGCCGATTTTGCCCTTGAGCCAGGGCAGGGCCGGGTCATCGACCTCTGTGCTGGGATCGGTGGTCTCGCCTACTGGGTTCGGCAGCGCTCCAAATGGCGGGGCGAGGTGGAACTGACCTGCGTCGAGATCAATCCGCGCTTCGTCGAGATCGGTCGCATGCTGTTGCCGGAAGCACGCTGGATTTGTGCCGATGTGCTCGACTGGCGGCAATGGTGGAAGGAGGAGCTTGCGGGAACCATGTTCGACTGGGCGATTGCCAATCCGCCCTTTGGCAAGTTGGCAACATCGGGCGGTCGCCGTGGCTTTAAATCCTTCGAGTTTGCGGTGATCGATGTCGCCTCTCAGATCGCCGACAATGGCGTATTCATCCTGCCGCAAGCTTCGTCGTCGTTCCGCTATTCCGGCTGCCTTTGCTTCGAGCGGCTGACCTCAGGGCCGGGCGTTGAGTTCAAGCAGCGAACGGGCCTGTTCATGGAATGCGGCATCGGGATCGACACCAGCATCTGCCGCGATCAATGGCGGGGCGTCGCACCCTTATGCGACATCGTCACCATGGAATTCGCCGAGTGGCGGGAACGTCGCCAGGCGCGAGTTCTGGCTGACAAGAGCGAGCAGCTCGTTCTGCTTTAGGCAGATGGTTCGATGTTCGGAGACAGACGAATGTAATTCGAATGTTCTCCGGCTGCCGACAATTGTCCGGATTGAGACAGGGCAAACCGATGGTCGAAGAAAAATCTGCAAATCATCGGAACAGTGCTGCCGAGATTGCGATCTTTTTTGAAGATGATGTTTACAGGCACCGGAATTTGCCTGAGAATCTGAGCCAGCGCAGCGATCGGGTCCACAAAGCTGCGCATATAAAGAAAAATGTCACTCACTTCGACATCAACGCAAAAAAGAAAGTGACTGAACATGCTCGAAGAAGACACAAGTCTGGTCGACCTGACCGTCGACATCGTCTCGGCTTATGTCGCCAATAATCAGGTTGCCACCGCTTCCCTTGCGGATCTGATCCGTACAGTGCATGGAAGCCTGACCAACCTGAACAATCCCAGGCCGGTTGAAGCTGATACCCCGCCAAAGCCCGCCGTTCCGATCAAAAAATCCGTCACGCCCGATTACATCATCTGCCTGGAAGACGGCCTCAAATTCAAATCGCTGACCCGGCATCTGCGAACCGCTTATGGTCTGACGCCGGCGCAGTATCGGGAAAAATGGACCTTGCCCAGCGATTACCCCATGGTCGCGCCGAACTATTCAGCCACACGCTCACGTCTGGCCAAGGAATTGGGGCTAGGTCAGATGAATCGAAAGGCCGTTAGTGCCCCGCCACCGCCACCCCCTCCCGCGGCCAGCAAGGGCAGAAAGAAAAAGGCCGCGTAGCGGTCTCGACGCCAGACATGTCGATTTGCCAAGGGCTGGATGATCGAGATCAAAGTTCTCTAGCCTCGTTTCTGGCAGGTCTGGCGTATGAGGCAAAACCGCAATGCGCAAGTCATTGCACGCCATGGCCCTACGCCATGAACTTCGTGCTTTCCTTCCTCCATTGGAGGCATCTGATGGCAGGTCGATCCATTCTCGGGAGCGACCTGATGGCAGAAGAAACCAAGACAGGGCCGACACCTTTGGCCCCGTCCAATGACAATTCCAGTCTTGCTGGCTCCAGCCATGCCGGCGAGGACAGCGGTCCCGCCAAGCTGAATCGCGTCGTGCTCGACATCGCACGGGTGGTCGGTCGGCAGTTGGCCCGGGAAGCGTTCGAGAAGCACCGGGCAGCCAATGACAATCGGCGTGGTCGCCGAGAGGAAAAGGGCAGGGGGAAGAAGGATGATCCCCCATTAGGAAAGAGAGAGGTTGATCCACCATGACCCGTGTCGCGCTCTATGCCCGCTATTCTTCCGATAGCCAGCGGGATGCCTCGATCGAAGACCAGTTCCGGCTGTGCAGAGAGCAGGCGACGCGCGAAGGCTGGCGCGTGACCGGGACCTATCAGGATGCGGCGATCTCCGGCGCCAGCACCATCTTGCGGCATGGCATCCAGCAATTGGTGCGTGACGCCCAGCGCGGCCAGTTCGAGATCGTGCTGGCCGAGGCGCTCGACCGTATCAGCCGTGACCAAGCCGATGTCGCCACTCTGTTCAAGCATCTCAAATTCGCTGGCGTCACCATCGTCACTCTGGCGGAGGGCGAGATCAGCGAGCTGCATGTCGGCCTCAAGGGCACCATGAATGCCCTGTTCCTGAAAGACCTTGCCTTGAAAACCCATCGCGGCCTGCGGGGCAGGGTGGAGAAGGGCAAGGCCGGGGGAGGGCTGTGCTACGGTTATCGGGTGGTGAAGAAGCTCGATGCGGAGGGCGAGCCCATCCGCGGTGATCGTGAGATCGTGCAGGAGGAAGCCCAGATCATCCCCGCATCTTCCAGGAGTTCGCCACCGGCAAGAGCCCGAAGGCCATTGCCATCGACCTCAACAAGGAGGGCATTCCCGGTCCGCTCGGCCGGCACTGGGGCGATACCAGTGTCCGAGGCCATGTGATCCGGGGCACCGGCATCATCAACAATGAGCTCTATACCGGCGTGCTGGTCTGGAACCGCCTGCGCTTCATCAAGGATCCAATCAGCGGTAAGCGCGTGTCGCGGATCAATCTGCCGGCCAAATGGATCCGCACCGAGGTGTCGCATCTCAGGATCATCGACGACAAGCTCTGGCAGGCCGTGAAGGAACGACAGAAGGTCATCGCCAGCAAGTTCGAGGCGGTCACCATCGGCATCCGCGATGCCAGGGCGAAGAGGCTGCACACCATGAAGCGGCCGGCCTCCCTGCTTTCCGGCCTGCTCACCTGCGGCTGCTGCGGTGGACGCTATGGCCTGTTCACGAAAGAGCGTTTTGGCTGCCTCAACCATCAGCGCCGGGGCACCTGCGACAATGGCAGGACAATCACCCGCGAGAAGATCGAGGAACGTGTTCTCTCAGGCTTGAAGGAAAGATTGGTCTCAGCCGATGCCGTGGCCGAGGCGGTGAAGGCCTATACTCATGAGACCAACAAGCTCAACCAGGAGCGCCGCGCCCAGGGAGAACATGATCGCAAGGCACTCGACAAGGTCGAGAGGGCCATCGCCGGCATCATGGCGGCGATCGAAGACGGACTCTATCAGCCGACCATGAAAGCAAGGATGGAGGATCTGGAACGCCAGAAAGCCGATATCACCCAACGCCTTGCGCAGGCACCGGCCGACGTGCCCGACTTGCATCCCAACATCGCCAATCTCTACCGCAAGCGGGTGGAGCACTTCACGCAGGCGCTCGCCGACGATGAGGGCGGAAGACAGGCCGCTGAAGCTCTGCGCTCCTTGATCGGCGAGATCGTGCTCACGCCCGGCGACAAACGCGGTGAGATCCATGCCGAGCTACGCGGCGAGCTGTTTGGCATTCTTGAATTCGCTAATCTTGAACGAAATCAACGGGTTGGTGATATTATGATGAAAGCCGTTGCGGGCCCCCGAAAAGAATATCAGCCAGCCCTGTTCAAGGGCTGGCTGATTCTTGTCGTCGATATTGTCAGCCGTTCAGCGCAGCATCCGCGGCGTCAGCCTCGACCACATAGGGTCCCGCGGCCAGGATCTGCAGGCCCAGCATGGCGATCGCGTTGGGGGCGCGCTCGCCGAGCGGCAGCACGGCATCGCCATCCGTCCAGCGGCGAGACCCTTCCGGCA
>NZ_JBQEPH010000072.1:0-10119 GCF_052045555.1 Labrys sp. 22185
GACCCAGACCCTGATCGCGGGCCTGCGTCACCAAGGGCTGAGCGCTCCTTGGGTGATCAAGGGCGCGATGGATCGTGCCGCCTTCAATGTCTATGTCGAAACCCAGCTGGCGCCGACCTTGCGGCCTGGCGACATCGTTATCCTCGACAATCTCAGTGTCCACAAAAGTGCAAAGGCCGAAGCCCTTATCCGGGCGCGCGGGGCCTGGATGCTGTTCCTGCCGCAGTACTCGCCAGACCTGAACCCCATCGAAATGGCCTTCTCCAAGCTCAAGGCGCATTTGCGAAAAGCCGCAGCTCGAACCTTCGATACCCTGTTCAAAGCCCTCCACGACATCTGCAAACTCTTCGAGCCACGCGAATGTCAAAACTACTTCAAGGATGCAGGATATGCTTCATAATATCGGCACGATGCTCTAGGAAAGTATTCAGAACGCAAAAACCGCCCTGATGTTCAGATCAGGACGGTAATTGATTTATGACAGAATTGGTTGCGGGGGCCCACAACTACCGATTCCAACATTCGATCGAAGTATCTGTTTAATAAGGGAAATATCCGATCTTACGGCAATCATAAACTGCAATAGCCATTCAAGTCCCTTCGACTAGGAACGTGAATTTCGAGTTTGTTCATCCAGCGCCCACAATGCTACTAAAGCGCGATCTTATCGGATTCAAAGTCTGCTCGATGAAGCCGTTCTTCTGATCGATCGATATCCGCGGCAAGTCAGCAGATGGAAGTGGATTTCAGCTCGTTGCGGCAACAGCTCAGCGGATTCTGTGGCGGTGCTGCACCGGACAGCGGCTTCGACTCCGCTCCTATCAGGGCTGCCCCTCCATCGTCGAAGATCCACTTTCTGACGTTCCGGGGAGACGGCAACGGCTCTGAGGGCTATGAGCGTTGAGAAATGAGCCTCCGCGCAGGTGTGAGCCGTTCGCTACGGCATTGGCGGCGGCGTCAGCCTCGACCACATATGGACCCGCGGCCAGGATCTGCAGGCTCAGCATGGCGATGGCGTTGGGGGCGCGCTTTCCCAGGGGTAGCAAGGCGTCTCCCTTGGTCCAGCGGCCCACCGGCCCTTCCGGCACCGACCAGCCATTCAAGCCGACCTCGTTGAAGTGGGCATCGATGATACGCTGGGTGGGACCGTCCTGGAAGGTGACCTGGCCAACGAGCACACCGAGGAAACGGCGGTCGTCGACATAGGGCCCGATCGTATCGGCCGGGCGGCTGGTGCGCGAGACGATGCGCACCGACTGCACGTTCGAGGGGATCATGAACATCGAGAAGCCATCGGCCTGGCGCGCCTGGCGGATGACCCGGCCCTTGTCGGTGACCAGATGCAGATCGGCCTCGTTCGTCAGTTGAACCGGCTGGTCCTGCGCCGGATCCCCCCGCAGGATCGCCCTGGCCTCGAGCTCGCGGAAAATCGGCTCGACGAAGGCCCGCTCGGTCGTGAGTGGTGCCGCCGCGTCCCGGTTCCAGTCCCTGGTTTGCCCGGGGAAAGGCAGCACGCCATTCTGATCGGTGAAGCCATGACGGTTGCCGGTATCGAGATAGGTCTCGGCGAGCATGCCATTGGCATAGATGAGGCCATGGTCCGCCAGCTCGAAATGATAGAAGGTGTAGGTCGGGATGGCGCGGTCATAGAAGATGGAGCGGCCATTGACCAAAGTGCGCACCGGTACGAGCTGCCCCCCGAAGACGAAGGAGTGTTCGGAGGTGACGAGGAGGTCCTTGTAGGGCACGCCCTCGGCGACGGCATCCTTGAGGATGCGCACGGGATAGAAGCTGCGATCGGCCCGTTTGCGGGGATCGGCCATGGCGCCGCCATTGCCGACCCAGGTGACGGTGCGCACGACATCGCTCTCCCCCACGCGCACCAGCACCTCGTCGCCGACCTGCAGCTCCTCGATTAGCACCGCACCGGTGGGCGTGCGGATCTCGGTGCCGGCCAGGAAGCATACGAGGGACTGGTTGATGATATTGAGGCCGCCATTGGTCGAGTTCACCGTGATAGGGCCCTTGCCGCCGACGGTGAACTCGCCGACCTGCAAATCATTGCCCTGAACATACGCGGTTGCGAGCGGCTTACCGTTTGCACCCGTGACGTCGATCGTCTGATAGCCATTTTGGGAGGTAATCGTGTACTTTTCCGGTGTGTCCGGCATGCCTTCGAACCGCAAGACGTTCTTGCCGTCGTTGCCGCCCTCGAAATGGTTGATCGTTGTCCCGGACAGATTGATGTACGACCCACCGCCATTCGCAACGAAAGTTCCACCGCCTCCCATGAAATTGACCGTCGCTCCCTTCAAGACATTGGGGAGGCCTGTACCTGTATTGGTAAGAACACCGCCATCCGACAGATTGATGGTCGAGTTGGTTAGGGCAACATTGCCGACTAAGGATTGAATGGTGAGCTTACCGCCGGTGACATTATACGTATCGCCCGCGATTGGTGCCGCCGCACCAGTTTGAACAGTCGCACTGCCCCCGATATAGTAACTGTTGGGATCACTATGCGCGGCGCCCGTTATAGCTGCCGTCGCGCCGGGAACAATAATATAAGTATTTCCGCCAAAACTTGGTACAGAAAAAGAATCCACACCGCCAGGTATGATCACAGCTATTCCCGGTCTTTGCGCGGGATAGAGTAGATTTATCGGACGAAATGCTGGCCATGAATTCTTGATACTAGAATCAGTAACTCCGCGGATTTCTATTGTAAGAGATGGAAGAGGCTTATGTGAAGTGACGTCATATGTAACGTTACTTGGCGGTACCGGCCCGTAACTCATCGTTATCATGGAATTTATCTTTCGAATTTAAATGCAATTACCTTTGGCATGCGAATTTCCTGCCAAGTCATTCTAGGAAATCCACCAGCTGCGGCACCCGGTTACCTGCTTCACTTTCTTGAGCGTTACCGACGAGGCTGTCATCTTCAGCGCCTTCCACGATCGCGACGGCGCCGAAAAATGATCATCTCGTCCACGCGAGTTAGAGAAAATGAGAGATTCTGAGCTTCCATCTATTCGGGAGATCCTCACTTGCCAAAGTCAATGACCTTTGCTTGTTCAAATCAAATCGTTTTACATAAATAAAAGGACTACCATAAGATAATTAGTTTTATTAAATTTGTTCAATTCCCATAATTTCATATATCTTTTTATTAATTGCATTTAAAAATTATAAACACTATGCAAAGAATAATTTGTCGAAATTCCGAGATATTAAAGATTCAGGCGCCTGGACTGTTTAACCCTGCGTCGGTAGGATGGTAGCGGGAATTTTTCAACACGGAGGAGTCCTGCAGCGATCGACCCGAAGCGGAGGGGCATACCGCCATGGATCTGCTTTCGCCTTTGTCCCCCATCCCCGACCCATGCCGTCGTCAGTGACAGCGCTATGGTTTAGGCTGGGATTCTTACTGCATGCGACCCTGGCATTTTGGCTGGAGCCTGCCTGTAGCGGCAGGTTCAAGGCTTGATCGCCAGCCATCTGGATCGTCCAAGCCATTTGCACCAACTCCGGAGCGGTTACGGTCGCTCAGGCCGCGGTAAACAAAATTCACTAAATATTTGTGGAAATTTCTAGACAGGTACAAGGTATATATTCTATACATTTTATGTATACCTAAATATAATTTAAATTTATTAGTCATTGAAATTTCATATATATCAGATATTACTTTATTTGATTAATAAATTAAACGAGAGACGCTTTCGTGGACCGACGCAAATTCATCAAACTCCTGGGGTCGGCAGGCACCAGCACGGCTGCCTTTACTGCCTGTTCGGCCTATATGCAGGAGGCCGTGGCGCAATCTGATGTTCCCAAGACCCTAGTGGAGGCTTCCGGTTCCAATCCCAAGGGTTCCTTGAAAGACATTGAACATGTGATCCTGTTCATGCAGGAAAACCGCTCGTTCGATCATTATTTCGGCACCTTGCGCGGTGTGCGTGGCTTCGGGGATCCCCGGCCCCTGCTCTTGAAAAATGGCACACAGGTCTGGGAGCAGCCTCTCGAGGAGGGCTCCGCTCAAACCGCGAAGCCTTTTGATTATAATACCGCGAAACCTTTTGATTATAAAGATTACCTCTGGGGGGCCGCTCTTTTGCAGTTATACTTTAGTCCAACTGCTCCAGAAACAGCACTCGTTCCCGACCCTCCGCATGACCATCCGAGTAGCGTAAGTGCTTGGAATGACGGTAAAATGGATAATTGGGTGACGCATAAAACAACCGACACTTTCATACATTATAAAGAAGAAGACTTACCTCTTTATTTCAAACTCGCTAAATCCTTTACTGTCTGCGATGCGAATTTCTGTTCCCATAATGGGCCTACAGATCCCAATCGGAGTTTTTTTTTCACGGGAACCTCGATGGGTCGTGATAGCAATGCGTATTTCAGCGAGAATAAGGGCCAGCGCCCCGCCCCGAATTGGCTGACCTACCCTGAACGTCTCGAAGCGCTCGGCGTAGACTGGAAATTTTATCAAGAAGGGCTGGGTAACACTATTACAGAACCATTTGGCGGAAATTATGACTGCAACACACCTAAATTTTTCAAGCAATATCAGGACGAAACCACGAGTATTTACAACAAGATCCAATCGGTAAACCCTATCTTGCGTGAAGATGCGGATGTTCCATCGCAGTTCGAGCAGGACATCCTCGACGCAAAGCTACCTGCTGTGTCGTGGATCGTGCCGCCGCTAGCTTATAGTGAGCATCCCGTCTTTCCGCCGCACTTTGGCGAATTTTATCTCAATGAAATTCTCCGTTGCCTCGCGGCCAATCCGGACGTGTGGCGCAAGACCGTGCTGATCACCACATTCGACGAAAACGGCGGCTTTTTCGACCATGTCCCGCCACCCGCGCCACCGTTGAATCGCGAGCAGGGGCTCGTGTCTTCCGGTATCCGCATCGCTACCGCGCCTGAGGCGTCCTTGGCAGCCTTCGATCACGACGTGGACATTGAAAATTCGATCGGCGTGCTCAATGCGCCCACCGGCATGGGGGCTCGCGTGCCGATGCTCGTCATCTCCCCGTGGAGCACCGGAGGGCGGGTCTGTTCGGAAGTGTTCGATCACACCTCCACCATCAATTTCATCGAGGCCTGGCTGGCTGAAAGAGGCGTTCCCGTCCATCAGCGGCCTTACGAGCAGATTTCCCTGTGGCGCCTGGCCGTCGCCGGAGACCTGACCAGCGCCCTCGATTTCAACCGGGATCCCGCTCGTGACATGAACGAGCGGGTCTCGCCCCCGGCAAAGGCACAAGAAATCCTTGGGAAGGGAGAAAGACTCGTTCTCATACCCACTGCTGGATCTTATAAATACAGCGCCGACAAGGCCCACGCGGGGCACCGCGGCATGCTAACCTATCCGCCGGATAACAATGCGATCGCCGTTGCCTCCAAGCAGGATGCCACCCAAGTTGAGCTCCTGCCGCTGGGCTATGATTTTCAGGTCTACAGCGCGTTCGTAACTCCGGCTGGAGGAGGCGCCGAGCAGCTGCAACTCACCTTCCATAATGCCGGTCCGTTGGGCGTCCCCTACACCGTCTACTCCTATTCGAGCGATGACAAGCCCCGGTTCTACACGGTCGAGGGCACTGAGCCGGAGAATCCGGTCGAGTTGTCGGACAGCTGGGGTCTTGTGAGCGGCGCCTATCACCATGTGGTCCACGCACCCAACGGTTATCTTGCGGAGTTTCGTGGCAACCGCAACGAGCCTGTGCAGAAGCTCTTCCCCGAGGTCTTGGCGATCAATGCTCTCGACGATGCCAAGACCGCGCAGATCACCCTGGCGCAATGGCCTACAGCCAACGGTAAGCTGAAGCTCATCGACGCCTATGCGGACGTGCTCGAGACGGGCAAGCCGGTCCCGATAGGCACGCAGATCGTCAGCATCGCCACCCATGACGGCTGGTATGACCTCGCTCTCGTCGATGCTTCCATCGATAAGCCAGGCCCGACGGATTTTCTGCGCCGCTATGCCGGCCATTTCGAAAACGGAAAGATCAGTAAAACCGACCCTGCCATTGGCAAGATCTATAACGCGACGACCTACAAATACGAGGAACTGGGAAAGACAACGTGATGAACGTAACGCGTCGAGCCTACACCATGACCGCCCTGACGGCGGCTGCCGCAGCCCTTTTGGGTGGCTGCAACCGCGAAAATCAGTCTTCCGCCCCACCCCTCTTTCCTCCGCCGACATTCGTCGATGACACTTCCACGGCGCTGACAAACACCAACCAGGCTATCGCGGGCGCAGAGGCTGGGAACCTGCCCTCTGTCCCCAAATTGCAGCAACAGCGGCGACGGCAGCTACAGGCCGCGCGTGCAAAGCGTTTGGGGCCACCCTCTCAAGGATGATCATACAGAGCATCCGGCGGATTGATCCAGCCTGGAAAGACGGATGACCGGATTAACTCAATGCCAACAGCCTGCCCTTCGTGCTCACGCGCTTCTCTGGGCAGGGCGTTCTGACGCCGGCGAACGAGGAGGAGCTTGAGCCAGGGGGGGCAGGATCTAGAGACGCTGGCGCGGCGCGTATGTCAATCAGCTCCCACGGAACGATCCGGTCGTCGATTTAAACAAGAGTTCGCTCTTCAAAGGGGGCGCTACGTGTTCGTTTTGCTGCATCAGCTTTCATTGCCTGTCATGTTCGCGGCTGTTCTGGTGATCTGCTTCGTGATCACCTGGATTGTCATCGGGCTTGTTCGCGTCGCCATTGCGAAAGGCGGCTATGTAGCGGATGAGGCATTGCCCATCCGCGAGTCGATCGTCGGTGTTTGCGCCACGATCTTCGGCCTGATGGTGGCCTTTTCGGCCGCAGGCCTGTGGGCCGATTCCCTTGCTGCCCGCAGCGCCGTCCAGCAGGAGGCCGATGCGGTCGAGAATGTTCTGGTCCTGTCCTCGAGCCTTCCGGCCGATCTCCAGACTAATGTCCGCGATAACCTCACGGCCTATGTGGCGCAGGTCATCTCGGGCGATTGGCCGGCCATGGCCAATGGCGAGCACATCGAAAGTCCGGTCTTCGATCGCTCCGGCGACATCCTCATCAATGCGATCGGGCTCGTCTCGCGCCAGGCTGGAACCAGTGCCCGGCCGGCGGCCTATCAGCCGCTGGTCAATCAATTGCTGGCTGTGCGCCATGCCCGGCTGCTGCGGCTTTCAGCCTCTAACACCGGAATGAGCTGGGCTCAGTGGATCGCAGTCTGGATCATTTCGACTGCGACCGTCGCGGCCATAGCCATCTGCAACAACCATGTCCCCGGCATGCAAATCCTTGCCACCCATATCTTCGTGGTGGTGGTGACATCAGCCTATTTCGTCATTCTCGCCCATGACCGCCCGTTCATGGGGCAGATCTCGGTACAACCCGCCGCCTTTCTGTCGATCAATGGACTGCACCCCGTTTTGTCAGGACAGAGGCCATAGCTGGGCACCCGCAAAAAGCCTCTCGTCCTGATTGTCGCGCGGTAAGAGTGATCAAGCCTGCGGTATTTATAAAAATATTTATATGAAACTGGTTAGATCCGCAAATAAAAATATATTATTTTATGGAAGTACAATTCCTTCGAAAGATTATAACTTATTCATACTCCGATATAACGTAAGCTTTGATTTATCAGGCAAATGCCAAAACTTACAAACGATTGCCCACTTCATCAACCCATCTGTTTCTGCAGACGTTCTGATGGTTCGGCATATAACAAGGTAAGTGTAATGGCACAGTGGTTGAGATTTCCGATTGTAGCCGTAGCGATGCTGCTAAGCGCCTGTAATGACGACGGCGCTGGCAGCGCATCGAGCTCCTCCCCTCCGACCTTCGGATCACCGCAGGTGGCGCTGTCAGTTTAACCCCGAGTTGTCTCCGCTAGACGCACCCAGGCCAACCGCGCCTGGGCTTAGGCCGCGACGGTCCACCACTCAGCCAGGGCGGCCGAGCGTCTCCGTTTGTAGATTTCTCGGCTGACGAGGTGGCGCTCCGAGTTAAAGTGATTGTGGATCTGGCCGTGAACGGCGACGAATTCCTGAAGCGTTTTCGTTCTACGGAATTTGAGCATCGCCGCCTCTCGTCGTCGAAACGGCTGGTGAGAATTCTCGGCCCGATTGTTCTTCCAGCGGCCGGCTTCCCGACGTCCGAGGTTGCCGATTTCCTTCATGGCCGCACTATAGGAGCGCAACCCGTCGGTGACGATGACCTCGGGACGACCATAGCGCTTCATAGCTTTCTTGAGGAATTTCAAGGCGCCGGCCTTGTCCCGTGACTTGCTGACGAAGCATTCCAGCACCTCGCCCTCCGGATCGACGGCCCGCCAAAGATAGTAGAGCTCGCCGTTGATCTTCACGAAAACCTCATCGAGATGCCAACGCCAGCGGCTGAAGTTTCCAGCCTTCAGCCGCCTCTTGCGGATATCGCTCGCAAACAATGGGCCAAAGCGATTCCACCAAAATCTCACTGTCTCATGGCAGATGTCGATGCCACGCTCATGCAGCAGGTCTTCCACATTCCGCAATGACAAAGGGTAGCGAACGTACATCATCACCGCCAGGCGGATTACCTCTGGCGACGAATTGAAATAGCGAAAGGGATTGGGTCTGGAGCTCGTCATCCCCGCTCCCTAACCTGCCAAGCCGTCTTCGGCAATTTACTCTGACAGTGTCCCTGCCGCAGCTCGCGGTTCTCGCGTTCGACACCACCGTTGCTCGGCGCGACGGGTGATCCCGCCGTGGTCGAAAACCATCCGAACCGCACGCTCGCGGAGTTCTGACGCAAACTTGTTCGTTGTCGAGCCTCCGGCAAACCCGGCGCGGTTCATCCTCAGCTGCCCCGCGATTATCCGTGGCTCCGTGTCCGAGATCCCGCGCCACTTCACTTGGCAATCCCCATCGATAATGTAGATTTGCGTGCTCATGGGGCTGATGTCTAATCCAACGTAATAGTCCATCGCTGCTGTCCTCAGGTCCTCGACATACCACGGCGGATCGTCTCACCAGCCGAGGGGAGCAGTGACCGAATGTATGAAATGTATTAGCAGTCGACAACGCCTTCGAGCCACGCCATCCGGCTCCATTCCTTGGTGGGCTCCCGGATGACGGTAGCGGCAATGACGAGTGACAACCGCTTCCAGCCGTTCAGGCCATCTCGAGCTTGAAGCGTGCGATGCTCCCGCTCAGATTGCTGGCGACATGGTTGAGTTCATCGATGGCCGAACTGGACTGGCGCAGGGATTCCACTGTCTGCTGCGTCGCTTCGGTCAGCTGGATGAGCGCCTCGCTGATCTGCTCGGCACCCGTCGCCTGCGCCTGCATGCCTTCGCTGACGGATTCATAGCGCGGTGTCAGCGCCTGCACTTGCGTGATGATTTCGGAAAGCTTGGCACCGATCTCATGGACATCCTGGAGGCCGCGCCGCACTTCCTCCGAGAACTTGTCCATGCCCATGACGCTGGCCGATACGGCGGACTGGATCTCTTTGACCATCTGCTCGATGTCGTAGGTGGCGACGGCGGTCTGGTCGGCCAAGCGCCGAATTTCCGAGGACACCACGGCAAAGCCGCGCCCGTATTCACCGGCCTTTTCCGCTTCGATCGCGGCGTTGAGCGACAACAGATTGGTCTGGTCGGCCACTTTGGTAATCGCCGTGACCACCTGGTTGATGTCGCTGGCCTTTTCGTTCAGCACGGCGAGCTTGGCGGTGATGGAGCTGGCGGCGCCCATCACCTGGTTCATCGTGTCTTCCATATGGGCCAGCTCGACCTTGCCCCCGGATGCCAGATTGGCGGTGTGCTCCGAGACCGTCACGACGTCGGACATCGTCCGGACCAGTTCCCTGGAGGTTGCAGCGATCTCACGCGAGGTCGCCCCGATCTCCGTGGTGGTCGCGGCGACTTCCGAAGCCGTGGCCTGCTGCTGTTTGGACGTCGCCGCAATCTCGGTCATCGAGGTGCTGACGCGGATGCCCGAGCGCTGGACCTGGCCGACGAGTTCCATCACTTCGTCGGCCATGCGGTTATAGCCTTCGCCGAGATCGCCCAACTCGTCCTGTCGAACGATCTGCATGCGCTGGGTGAAGTCACCCTTGCGCATGGTGTCCATCAA
>NZ_JBQEPH010000073.1:0-10004 GCF_052045555.1 Labrys sp. 22185
TCGTTTCGAGAAAACCGCTAGAAATTATCTCGCCGTCATAACCCTTGCCGCTACAGTTCTATGGATCAGATAAGTGTCCACAACTCCTAGCCTCCCGGCCCTGGCGCTCGCGATCCAGCATCAACTCGACATCGTGAATGGTCTGAAACAGGAAGCGGCGGGCCAACTCCCGGAACCAGCCATAGACCGTTTGCCAAGCGCCGAAATGGATCGGCAGCATTCGCCAGCCGCAGTCCGAACGAACCAGATAACGCACCGCATTGATCACCTCGCGGAAATCCACGCATTGCCTCAATGAAGATGTTACCGGGCGGGGGTCGTTGCCTCAGCTAAAATGTTACCGGCGAATTCCTATGTGTAGCGGATCGAGATTATCCGGGCTCGGGTTTGAGATCATCGCTTTTTCTGGCTCAGATTATCTGAGAATGTAATGCTCCTTGGGCTCACATTCCGCGAGACGGGGCTCGAATTATTGGAGACGGGCTCACGGTGTTGAGACTGAGCCCTCTCGCCTTGGCCGGATGCTCAGTCAGATCGAACAGCGCGTCAGCGCTGGTATGGGCGAAGCGCCCGGCGCCGTGACCGTTGCTGGCCAGGCTGCGATAATGCTCGAGCCAGTATTTGGCGAATGTAGCGCCCGCCTGCCGCCGTGATCGCAATCCTGATTGATGCGCAGCACGCTGCTCCTTCGCGGACATCTGGGGTGACGGCCATACTTCCTCCCAATGGCCAGCTCGCCCCTGCTGGCTGCCACGGCGAGATACCTCCCACCATGCTTAATCAGACAATCTCCCGCGCCGGACCCCCTGAGGAGGCACCCGTTCGGTTCCTGGTATAAGCCACTAAACGAATAGTTCTTATCAATATCTGGTGCATTAATTTTCCATAATATAAATAAAGATATTTACTTTGTATTTATGCACTATTTACATTCTGAGTAAATTTTAAAAAAAATGCCAATTTTTAAATCATAATCAGCTCAAATATCAGACTTGACAGTCGCAAAGTTCGTATGTTTTTCTATAAAAAACTAATTATAAACAAAATAAGGAGAAATGAAATTCAGATTGCAAAAATATAATCTAGTTGAAATGGTATTAGTTAAAAGGAGAAGGCGTTGATAAAATATAGACTCCTCTGCGTTGCTGCATTGGTGATGCTCTCTGGCTGCAACGGCAGCGACAGCAGTAATAATAGTGTATCTTCAACCTTTGACCCTACCCCCTCGACGACAATTTCAGCTAACGCGCTGGAATCCATTCAACCCACACTCAGTCAACCCCAGCCGGAGGCTGTGCCCTCTGCTTGGCCAGCCGATCATACGGTCGTCGATCCCAATCATTATGCCGCCTTGGCCGATTTCTACTCTCAAGCCAGTGCAGCCTACCGGTCCGGCCCGAACGGTGGCCCAGGTGATCCCCAACCCGCAGTAGAGGCTGCCGGCCTCGACCCGAGCACGGTCGACGAGACGCCGTCAAGTAAACATCACACCTACTCCGTGAATGGCGTTACTTTCGACTACACCGCCAGGGCTGGGCACTTGATCGCCTATGCGCCAGAAAATTCGGGAAATTCGGGTGGAAAAGACGCCCAAGCGTCCATTTTTTACATGTCCTATACCCGCGACGATCTGCCTAAAGACCAGCGTCCAGTTACGTTTTTCTGGAATGGCGGGCCGGGCGAACCGTCAATCTGGCTTCATCTCGGCTCGTATGCGCCAAAATATCTGAAAGTTGACTCACCGAACCTCCCGGTGGGCCCAAACATGCCTGATAGCTTCCCGCTTGTCGACAACCCGCAAACCCTGCTCGACCAGACCGACTTGGTCTTTATCGACGTCGTCGGGTCGGGCTATTCGGAGGCCATCAGCCCGCACAAGAACAAGGATTTCTGGACGACGATGAAAGACGCCGGGATATTCCGAGATTTCATCACCGCCTATATCAATAAATATAACCGACAAAGTTCGCCAAAGTATCTCTTCGGTGAATCGTATGGCGGCATCCGAACGCCCATTGTTGCAAACCTTTTGGAAGAAGCTGGAATAAGTCAATATGCTCCGGACTCCTCCGGGAAGCCGGCCATTGTGCTTTCAGGATTTTCTCTAAATTCGCCTGTTCTTGACTTTTCGTCACATTCTTTAGATTCAGGGCAGTTCGCTTCTGCAGCAATTGCGATGGATTATTATAAGAAAAGCTCCGTGAGGGGGGCATTGAACGAAGATGAGTTTGTGAACAAGATTCGAGAATCAGCTTCAAGATTGTTCAAGAATGGGAGTTTCGATTTAAACTATCGAACTGAATTATCCCAATTTCTTGCTTTAGATAAACTTCCATCGAAAGGATTGATGGATTTGGCTACACCATTTGTTGCACCGTATATCGTAAAATTTTTCATTCCTTCGTCAAAAATTATTACGGATACCTCATCTGATAAAATGAAAACAGCAGATATAGTCGGAAAATTATTAAATTATGCAGGAAGCATTGTGTATCCTAGCTCAACTATCAATGATTCCGAAGTGCAAAAAATGTTATCATCGGCTGTACTTTTGGACAACTTTAAAGAATTATCAAAAAATTTAAACGAATCAACAGAAAAGAGCGACTCTGTAGTTGTCAAATTTTTACTCAATAAAATTACGGATTTTCTTAAACAATATGGGCCATCCGTTATTATTAGGCCAAACTATTCGGTATTCAATGTTTACGATACACGAATGAGTCGTCCATTTCCGCCAAACTACTCCATGGATTTTTTTGAAAGCGCGGGATTCTATGGTGCCATCAAACCTTATCTCCTTGACGAATTCGATTATAGGAATAAGGATGACGCCCAACTTTACGGAACAAATAGCACGTCAAAAGATCCTGGCATGATCGGTGGCTGGATTTTTGACGAAAATCTGAAGTCTACCCCAGAAAATCCCATCGATAGCAGCACCGGCGAAATGTTGAGTGCCCTGCAGCTCGATCCCAAGCTTAAGGTATTTGTGATGATGGGCTATCATGACTGGGTATGCCCCTTTTATACGACAGAACAGGATTTGCAGAACAGTGGTATCCTGCCCCAATTCAAAAGTAGGGTAACTACGAAAGCTTATGAAGGCGGGCACATGATTTACGCGAATGAAGTCTCGCGTGGCCCGTTGCGCCAGGATCTTGGCGCATTTTACAGGCAAGATAGCTCTTTGGGCGCCTTCACATCCGCTGGTTTGCATTGATAGAGAAAGGGCCGTTCGATGGTGCGAAGCCATTTGGTTTATTTCGTAGCTGCCTTGGGTATGTTTTTAGCACCAGCTGCCTGCATATCCGTTCCGGTCGTGGCTGGTGAGTTTCTGCAGCTACCGCCAAGTTTACCGGGGGCACCTCCCCCCAAACCCAAAACGCCGGCGGAAACCCAGGCCGCTGTGATCGCCAGACTGCAACAACGTTTTGACATGGCCAGCGGCGGGCGCGGCGTCCTCACTCAACGCGAAGCGCGTGAAAGTGGTTGGGGCTGGGCCGCCGATCATTTCGGCGAAATCGACCGACAGAACAGGGGCATCGTTAACCTTGACGATGTGATGAACTATATCGAAAGGACGTCGCAGACTCGTTTGCCACGTCCTGCAGAGATAGGCAGCGCGCCGCAGATCATTCATTAATCTGGGCTCTGCTGTACACATCGGGCTTAACTGTAGCGGCCTGTGAATCATCACGGAACAGCCATACGTTCCAACTCACGCGCGTAGCGTGCGTCTAATCGGATAACTACTCCAAATGCACAGGCGCCGTGCGATCAGCGCCTGTGCTTGGCTAACTGGCAACGGCTCACCGCTACCTAGACACAGTTGCTAAGGCTCTCGACGCCATCATCAGCGGCCATCGCCAGAGCAAGATCGAGGAACTCATCTCCTGGCGATTCTCGAACATCAAGTCCAAGTTCATAGGCGATCACCACGGCGCTTACCCTTAATCGGAAGCGCGTCATAAAACGTGATTGGAGAAGAAAATTTCAGTCATTCACCATTTTATTTAGTAAAAAGCTTAGTAAATATTCATAATATTATATAAATATTTATGCAATTGCCATTATGACTACAAATAATAATTAGGATTTTGATAAATATATTAGTCATCAGAATTTCATCTTAAGAAAATACTAGTGTTATTGTATAGCGGAACCAAACGAAGGATCCTTTCGTGAACCGGCGCAAATTCATCAAACTTTTGAGGTCGGCGGGCACCAGCACTGCAGCTTTTGCGGCTTGCTCGGCCTATATGCAGGAGGCCCTGGCGCAATCCAACGTAGTCAACACTTTGCTGGACGCCTCCTGCCCTAGCCCCAAGGGCTCCTTGAAAGACATTGAACATGTCATCCTGTTCATGCAGGAGAACCGTTCGTTCGATCACTATTTTGGTACGTTGCGTGGTGTGCGCGGCTTCGGGGATCCCAGGCCTCTGCTCTTGCAAAATGGCACACAGGTCTGGGAACAGCCTATCAAAGCAGGCACTCCTCAAACCGCGAAGCCCTATCATTTCGTCGGCACAGTTCAGCTCAATAATGAAACAGGCGCAGCTCCTATCGATAGTGAAACAACGGCTGAAGCGGGGCGTGCATTCATCCAGGACCCTCCTCATGGGCACTCGGACAGTGTGGACGCCTGGAATTGCGGCAGGATGGATGGCTGGGTACCGGCAAAAAATGTTGTTACTCTTGCGCACTATGTGGAACAGGACCTTCCACTCTACTTCAAACTCGCCAAAGCCTTTACCGTCTGCGATGCGAATTTTTGCTCCCACAATGGAGGTACCGATTCTAACCGGAGCTTTTACTACACGGGAACGGCGATGGGTCGGAATGACAACAGCTATTTTAGCGGCAACAACAACGCCGCTTCCGCCCCGAATTGGCCGTCCTACCCAGAACGCCTCGAAACGCTCGGCGTAGACTGGAGATTTTATCAGGACGGTTTGCACTGGACGTCGGGAAGACCATTCGATGGAAATTATGGCGACAACACGCTCGAGTATTTCCAGCAGTATCAGGATAATACCACGAGTATTTTTAAAAAAAACCAATCGATAAACTCTGTACTTCGGACGAGCGCGGATGTCCCATCGCGGTTCGAGCAAGACATCATCGACGCAAAACTTCCTGCTGTGTCGTGGATCGTGGCGCCGGAAGCCTTTTCTGAGCATCCGACCTTTCCACCGCACCTCGGCGAATATTATCTCAATGAAATTCTTCGTTGCCTTGCTGCCAATCCCGAAGTGTGGCGCAAAACTGTCCTGATCACGACATTCGATGAAAATGGCGGGTTTTTCGATCATGTCCCGCCACCAACGCCGCCATTGAATGCCAATCAGGGACTTGTGTCTTCCGGCATCCGCATCGTTGCCGCGCCTGACGGGGCGTCCTCGGCATCCTTCGATGGCGATGTCGACATTGAAAATTCGATTGACGCGCTCAGTGCACCAACCGGCATGGGCGCCCGCGTGCCGATGCTCGTCATTTCCCCCTGGAGCACCGGAGGGCGGGTCTGTTCGGAGGTGTTCGATCACACATCCAGCATCAATTTCGTCGAGGCCTGGCTGGCTGCAAAAGGTGTTCCTGTCGATCAGCAGCCTTACGAGCAGATTTCCATGTGGCGCATGGCCGTCGCCGGAGACCTGACCAGCGCCCTCGATTTCAACCAGGATCCCGCCCCTGACATGACAGCGCTAGTCCCGCCGCTGACAACTGCGGAAATCTTTACGGATGAGCAAAAAAAAGTCATTAATGCTTGGGCTTGGACAACGGAACTCGTTCCAGGAACAATCGGTCCGTCGCCAGATAACAATGCGACAGTCGTTGCTTCCAAGCAGGAAACTGCTCAGGTAGAGCTCCTGCCGCTGGGCTATGAGTTTCAGGTCTACAGTGCGTTCGTCATCCCGACTGGCGGAGGCGCCGAGCGTCTGCAATTCACCTTCCGTAATGCCGGCCAGTTGGGTGTGCCCTACTCCCTTTACGTCTATTCGAGTGACGCCAAGCCTCGGTTCTACACAGTCGAGGGCGTGGAGCAAGGCAGTGATCCCATCACGTTGTCTGACAGCATGGATCTCGGCGGCGGTGCCTATCATTATGTGGTTCACGCGCCGAACGGCTACCTCGCGGAATTTCGTGGGAACCGCAGCGAGCCCGTGCAGGCGCTCTTCCCCGAAGTCTCGGCAATCCATGCACTCGACGATGCCAAGACTGCTCAGGTCGCTTTGACGGCATGGCCTTCGGCCAATGGTGCGCTGAAACTCATCGACGCCTATACGGGCAATAACCAGAACCTCCCCGCAGGGACACAAATCGCCAGCATTGCCACCCACGACGGCTGGTATGACCTCGCACTCGTCGATGCTTCGGGCCAGACGGATTTCCTGCGTCGCTATTCCGGCCATTTCGAAAACGGCAAGATCAGCAAGACGGACCCTGCCATTGGCAAGGTCTATGACGCGACAACCTACACATACCAGCAGCCGGGGATGACCTGATGAACCTGACACGTAGAGCATGCACGATGACTGCCCTGACGGCGGCTACCGCTGCGCTTTTAGGCAGCTGTAGCGGCGGAAGCCAGCCTTCCACCCCACCGCTCTTTCCTTCGCCGACGCCCGTCGATGATACGCCCACAGCGCAGACAAACAGCAATCCGCCTGTCATCGGTAGAGAGAATGTGAAACTGTGCACCGCTCCTAAATTGCAGCAACAGCGGCGACGGCAGATACAGGCGGCGCGAGCAAGACGTATAATTCCTCCTTTGCAAGGATAATCATACCGAGCAACTGACGGATCGATCCAGCCTGGAAGGACAGACGCCCGGATTTGGAATTTCGGTTCTGTTCGCTTCAAAAGTGCCGAGATGAAAATATATTAATATCAATAGCTAACAGCTTTCACGTCAAGGTTTCTATACTTTAGCGTTTGATGTTACCGGGTGGTCGTGCATGGAACGCAAGGGCTTATTGTGCTGGATCATGAGAGCATTCGGTTCTGCCGCTCTCCCGCAACCGGCCCATTGCTCATGTTATCATAATCGGCGAAGTTCGTCCCCCTGATGGGGTTAGGCTGAGCTTTTACAAAGGGTCGCAAATTGATGCGCAAATCTGCTTTTATCTCGATGTCCGTGTTTCTCACAATGGCTAGCGCCACAGTCGCGCTCGCCCAGAAAGGTGCGACGCCCGAACAGATTCAGATGGTGTACAACGCCGGACGCAATCAGCTCGGGCTGCTGAAATATTGTCAGGACAAGGGCTTTGCCGATGCGCAGGCCGTTGATTCACAGACCAAGATGTTATCCCTGCTCCCTCCGCCTGGCGATCCGTCACAAGGCGACGAGGCTGAGGCGAACGGCAGAAAGGGCAATGTTTCGATGATGGGCATCAGCCAGGACATCACAACGGCAGCCAAAGCCCAAGGCGTAACGGAAGAAAAACTCTGCCAGACGCTGGCGCATCCCATCAAATAGGCTGGTGGCCTGCTGCCGGTTTCGTGGACATCGAGATAAGGTGTTTGACGGAACTGGAGAGTGGGAATGCAACGAAGGAAATTCAGTCGCGAGTTCAAGCTTGAGGCGGTGAGATTGGTGAAGGATCGGGGCGTTGCGGTGGCCCAGGCTGCCCGCGACCTCGATGTCCACGAGAATGTGCTGCGCAAATGGGTGCGCGATTTATCGGCCGATCCGCTGCGTGCGTTTCCCGGTCATGGGCAGATGAAGCCGGAGCAGCAGGAGATTGACCGGCTGCGCAAGGAAGTCGCAAAGCTGAAGGCGGAGCGCGACATCCTAAGAAACGATCATGGGCTTTGGCCCGCCTGTGCGCGGTAGAAACAGGGCTATGCTACGTTGCTGGCCGGAGGGGAGTTGCCGACTGCTTATTGGAGGCGTTCGACCCCGTTAAAAAACGTGGCACATGGGCTGTTGCGTACTTGAGAGTGGTGACGCCGTCTCGTTGGCGATCCCGATTAGGAAAATGACGAACTTGCGCGGCCCAGCCTCTCCGAGATCCATCGGAGGAGAAGCCATGCCGAAAACAGCGTCAGTCAACCTTCAAAACCTCACGCGCATGAATCCCGGCGCCGCAGCGATCGACATTGGTTCCACGATGCATATGGCTGCCGTCAACCCGGACAGCGATGACATGCCGATACGTGCCTTTGGCACTTTTACCCACAACCTTCATGATCTCGCCGATTGGTTCAAATCCTGCGGGGTGACCAGCGTTGCGATGGAGTCGACCGGCGTCTATTGGATTCCGGCTTTCGAGATCCTCGAAGAGCATGGATTTGAGGTGATCCTCGTCAATGCTCGCTACGCAAAGAATGTCCCAGGCCGGAAGACAGACGTCAGCGATGCGGCATGGCTCCGCCAACTGCATTCCTATGGGCTATTACGGGGAAGCTTTCGCCCCACCGCGCAGGTTGCCACATTGCGCGCCTATCTGCGGCAGCGGGAGCGGTTGGTTGAATATGCTGCAGCTCATATCCAGCACATGCAGAAAGCATTGATGGAGATGAATCTGCAGCTTCACCATGTCATGTCGGACATCACCGGCGTGACGGGTATGAAGATCATTCGGGCGATCGTTTCCGGAGAGCGGGATCCGAATATTCTGGCATCTTTGCGCGATGTTCGCTGCCACTCCTCGGCCGAGACAATACGGGCATCCCTGATTGGGAATGATCGGGATGAGCACGTTTTTGCGCTCGCACAGTCGCTGGAACTCTACGACGTTTATCAGCAGAAGATGCTTGAATGTGATCGCAAGCTCGAGGTGGCAATCGCTGCAATGGCTACCGAAGTTGAGACACCACTCGCACCGTTACCAAAAATCCGGACGAAGACCAAACAGGTGAATGCACCGTCCTTTGACGTGCGGGCCGCATTGTATGGCCTGGTTGGCACAGACTTAACGCAGATCCACGGTCTCGGCTCCTCCCTCGCGCTCAAGCTGATGGGCGAATGCGGCACGGACCTGCAGGCCTGGCCTACCGCCAAGCACTTCACCTCATGGCTCTGTCTGGCCCCCGGCAACAAGATATCGGGCGGCAGGCTGCTCTCGTCGCGAACCCGCCGATCATCAAGTCGGGCAGCTGCGCTCTTGCGATTGGCCGCAACAACCATCGGCAGAAGCGACACCGCACTTGGCGCATTCTACCGGCGGTTGGCGGGACGGATAGGAAAGCAGAAGGCCGTGACGGCGACGGCACGCAAGATTGCTGTTCTCTTCTACAACACTCTCCGATTTGGAATGGTCTACCGCGATCCAGGCGCGGCGGCCTACGACGAGCGGCATCGTGGCAGGGTTCTGGCCAATCTCCAGCGCCGCGCCCGATCTTTGGGATATCAGATCGAACTCATGCCCTCTGAGGGGGGTGTTTCTTAGGAAGGCCGCAGCCTACTTCGCGAGGGAAGTGACATGAGGTTCGCTTTCATCGCGAGGCACCGGAACATCTGGCCGGTGGCGTGGCTGTGCGAGGCTCTGGATGTGTCCCGCTCAGGCTTCCATGCCTGGCTTAATCGTAGTCCCAGCGCTCGTTCCCGGCACGACGAGATTCTCGTTGCCAGGATCGATCGAAGCTTCAAGAGCAGCGACCGCACCTACGGCGCCCGGCGTGTTTGGCATGATGTGCTGGCGGAGGGGCTCTCCTGCGGCCTGCATCGCATTGAGCGGCTCATGCGGGAGAACGGGCTACGTGCCCGGCCGCGCCGCCGTGGGTTGCCGAAGGATACCGGCGAGCGAGCGGCAGTGTCGGACAACCTCCTTGATCGCGCCTTTGAGGCTTCGGCCCCGAACCAGAAGTGGATTGCTGACTTCACCTACATCTGGACCGCCGAAGGATGGCTCTACGTTGCCGCCGTCGTCGACCTGTTCTCGCGGCGTGTCGTCGGCTGGGCGATGAAGGCGGAGATGACGGCGCAGCTCGTCACTGACGCCCTGATCATGGCGATCTGGAGGAGAGGCAAGCCCGACAGCCTGCTGCACCATTCCGAC
>NZ_JBQEPH010000074.1:0-8993 GCF_052045555.1 Labrys sp. 22185
TGTCCGTCGTCGAATGATTTGAGACCGTTTGGGCGTGTCAGGAACGGAGGCTCTGGCTCATCTGGGTTTGAGGCTATGCGGCCTGCAGGTGATGCTGCAAGCGTCTTTGTTGGATGGTCTGGCGTTTGATCCTTTCGCGTTCGGTGAGGATGGCCTGCCCCCGGCCGAAGTAGACATCGGCGGGGGTGAGATTGCCGATGCTCTCATGGTAGCGGGCATGGTTGTAATGCTCGATGAAGGCCGCGACCTGCCGTTCGAGATCGCCGGGCAGATAGTAGTTTTCGAGCAGGATACGGTTCTTGAGAGTCTGGTGCCAGCGCTCGATCTTGCCCTGCGTCTGGGGATGGTAGGGCGCACCGCGGATGTGCTGCATGCCCTTGCCGTCGAGCCAGGTGGCGAGGTCGGCCGAGATGTAGGACGAGCCATTGTCGCTCAACAGCCTCGGCCGGTGCGCGACCGTGATCCGGTCGAGCCCCGATGCCGCCAGCGCCAGATCGAGCGTGGCCGTGACGTCGTCAGTGCGCATGGTGGCGCAAAGCTTCCAGGCGACAATGAACCGGGAGAAGTCGTCGAGCACGGTCGACAGATAGTACCAGCCCCAGCCCGTGATCTTCAGATAGGTGAAGTCGGTCTGCCAGAGCTGGTTGGGTGCCGTCGTCTTGTCCTTGAACTCGGACGCCGCCTTGATGACGATATAGGCCGGGCTGGTGATGAGATCATGGGCCTTCAGCAGCCGATACACCGACGCCTCGGAGACGAAGTAGCTCTTCTCGTCGGTGAAGCGTACGGCCAGCTCGCGGGGGCTGAGTTCCGTCTCGCGCAGCGCCAGCTCAACGATCTCGGCCCGGATCGGGTCAGGAATCCGGTTCCAAACACGATCCGGCCGCGAGCGACGATCGGCGAGCGCTTCGATCCCGCCGGTGAGATAGCGATCGTACCAGCGGTAGAACGTGGCGCGGGGAATGCCGAGCTTCTCCAGCGTGCGTCGCGCCGGCAGATGCGAGGCCTCGACCAGGCGGATGATCTCGGCCTTCTCGGATGCGGGATACCTCATGTGTCGTCTTCCCCATCCGCCAGCATGCTTTTTTTGAGCAACCGGTTTTCCAAGGTCAGATCCGCCACGGCCTCCTTCAGGGCCTGCGCTTCACGGCGCAGCTCCTTCACCTCGTCGGAGGTCGCTGCACGCGCCGTGTCACCGGCCAGCCGGCGCTTGCCGGCGTCGAGGAATTCCTTCGACCAGCCGTAATACATCGACGAAGCGATCCCCTCGCGCCGGCAAAGCTCGGCGATGCTCTCCTCGCCGCGTACGCCCTCCAGCACGATGCGGATCTTCTCTTCGGCCGAAAACTGTCGGCGCGTCGCGCGCCGGATATCCTTCACGACCTGCTCTGCCGGCGCTTTCCCCGGCCCCGATTTTTGTCTCATCTGCGCTCCATAATGGCTGCGATGATCCAGAAATCCTCCCTTCCCGAAAACCCCTAAACTGTCTCAAGAGCGCTGACGGCAGACAGTTCAATATCTAAGCGATCCATCATTGAGACGCATCATCGTTTCCTGCGAAGAACTCTGGCGAAACCGCAAATTCTGTCTCGAGAGGTGCTCAACGGTGGGGCATCCCATCAATTTCATACCGCGCTCGATCTCCAGGCGCATCAGTTCGAGGGCTCGCTCGACACCGGCCTGCCCCGCGGCCGCCAACGGGAAAAGATAGTATCGACCAAGACCGACAGCTTTCGCGCCGAGCGAGAGAGCTTTGAGCACATGTGTGCCGCGTTGCACTCCCCCATCCATCATCACATCGATGCGGTCGCCGACCGCATCGACGATTTCGGCAAGTTGATCGAAAGCCGAACGCGAGCCATCGAGCTGGCGGCCACCATGATTGGAAAGGACGATGCCTGTGCAGCCAATCTCGACGGCGCGGCGGGCGTCTTGCACCGACATGATGCCTTTCAGGCAGAATTGCCCGCTCCAATGCCGCACCATCTCGGCGACGTCTTGCCATGACATCGACGGGTCGAGCATGTCGGTAAAATAGCGGCTGATCGACATGGCTCCGCTCCCCATATCGATATGGCCGTCAAGCTGGGGAAGTCGAAAGCGTTCATGGGTGAGATAGTTGATTCCCCATGTTGGCTTGATGGCAAATTGGGTGAGTCCGGCCAGGTTCAATTTGAAGGGGATCGAGAAACCCGTGCGCTTGTCGCGCTCCCGGTTACCACCCGTGATACTGTCGACGGTCAGCATCATCACGTTGACACCGGCCTGCTTGGAACGCTCCATCATCGCACGATTGAGGCCGCGATCCTTATGGAAGTAGAATTGATAGACCTGCGGCCCGTTGCTGATGCGGCGCGCCTCTTCAAGGCTTATGGTTCCCAGGGATGAAACGCCGAAGAGAGTGCCGTACTTGCCCGCTGCTGCCGCGACGGCCTTCTCACCCCGATGGTGAAACAAGCGCTGTAGCGCCGTCGGCGAGCAATAGGCCGGCATTGCCAGTTTCTGGCCCATGACCGTCACGGACATGTCGACATCGCTCACGCCGTGCAAAACGTTCGGCACCAGATCACAGCTCTCAAAGGCGGCGGTATTGCGCTGATAAGTGGCCTCATCGTCCGCTGCCCCGTCGATGTAGTTGAAGATCGGACCAGGCAGTTTTTTTTTGGCCAGTCGTTTGAAATCATGAAAATTGTGGCAGTTTTTCAGGCTCATGGCTCTATCTGATGTCACGATGGAGATCAAAATGAAGAAGTTGGATCATCTGCTTTGACGCTCTGCTGCCATCCCGCTCAATAAAACGATCGCTGGCCGAGTCTCTTCGGCGGCCAGCGATCCACATTCGACCGGATAACGATCCACATCTCATTCCAGGAGACGCCGCACACATCCCCAGCACCGTATCGCGATACCGACACAATGCTGGGCTGGAACGATCTTCCCCGGGCAGCAGCTCGACTGGCGCCAATCCCGCTCGGGGAAAAATGGAAGCTATTAAAGCTTCTTCCCGATCGCCCAGAAAGTATAAAGGCTCGGTGAGAACTTCACGACTCCCACTGTAATTCTGAGAGCCTTCGCTTTAACCGAGGCCGGGAGCGTGATGACCATCTCCCTGATAGTGGTTCCTTCCTTTATCTTCTTCCAGGTTCCGGTTCCGTCATCCGCTTCGATGGTGAAGGAATTGATCGGAGACACGCCGTCCTTTGCGAGATTGTGCTGCTCGTTGAGTTGGATCGCGCTGATCTGAACGACAGATGAGAAGGTCTGCATCAACGTTGCCGTTGGCGCGGTAGTTGTTGGCGCGGCGGCCGACCACCGGCTGGCTGGGTCCTTGTCGATGGCGAAGCTCGGAGGAACGGTCGCATTGGCCTGGGAGGTGGCTGCAGCCGTGACTCCGGCATCGGTCGAAAGCACGCGGGCCTCCGAGCCCTTCGGCCCCAGGGTGATCGATTGCTGAGCCTGGTTCCTCATGATGGTGAGGCTTATCGACTGACCAACCGGCAGCGCGTCGTAGATCGCCCGGAAGTCCGGCACGCTATTAGTCGGCTTGCCGCCCGCCGAGAGGATCACGTCATTGGCGAGAAGCCCCGATGTCGCACCGATATCGCCAACAATGGTCGCCTCGATCAGGACGCCGGCAATGCTGGGTAGGCCATAGCTCGACTTCTGCCCATCGGTGGTGATGGACACCACCTGCATGCTGGCCAGCACGGTCACGTCCGAAGGGACGTACTCCGCGGAAGGAATCACGGGTGCAGGGAAGTCGGGCAGCTTTCTGATCGCCTTCAGTCTTTCGTTCTGAACGCCGAACTGGGTCATGTCGATATTCTTGAAGCCGACGGCGGCCGACAGGGCCGGCGAACTGGCGGCAACACTGTAGTCTCCCTTGGTCGGGTCCACGAAGAGCGCGCTGCCGGAGATGGAATTGAGGTCCCATTTCTTGTTCGGATCCATCGCGCGCACTGCATCCAGATCCGACTTGCTCGTGAAGAAATTGTTGTCAATGGTCTTGCCGAATCCGACAAGCCAGACCGGCTCGTATTTTCTCATCACGATGTTGTTGGTGAACACGTCAAGACTGTCCTTGAACCAGACATGAGGATGGAAGGTGTTGTTCAGCATGATGTTGTTCGAGCCCTTGCGCCCGAACCCTTCCCTGAACTTCAGGCCACCCTTCAGCAAGACGTTGTTGGTGACGATATAGTTGGAACTGCCATCGTCCAGATCGATATCCCAGCCGCGGTCGCAGCGGAAACGGTTGTTGTTGATGGTGATCGGCTTGATGACATCGAGCTTCCAGGCGTCGGGATTGGCTGCCATGAAAGTGTTCATCGCGTTGCGGTCGGGGCTCCAGAAACGATCGCGGCCCCAAGAATTGAACGCACCGTGATCCCCGGTCTCGAGCACCGTGTTGAACACGTCATTATATTCGAGCACATGCCCGCCCCAGGTGCCGTCGCCGATATTGATGCCGGCGCGAGGGGTGTTGTAGATGCTGTTATGCGAGACCTTGATATCCATGGACATGGAGATCTCAACGCCGGTCGACTGCTTGTCTCGATTGCCGATGTCATGGATGAGATTGTCGGCGGCCGTGGACTGGGCGGGATATTCGTTGGTCTTCGGCCCTGGCGTCAGATCCAGCTTGGTGTAGTTAGCAGCATCCTTATATTGATCGGGTGGCATGGCATTCGCATCCGTGGAGGAGCGAACCGCGCTCTGCTTGCCGACGAAGGCAATGGCGCTGGCGCCGATGTCATGGATGTAGTTGGCATGGATATTGACTCTTCTGTTGTAGCCATTGACCAGGATGGCGTTGCCACCGACGTCGGTCAGGACATTGTTCGAAATCTCGATGTCCTCGCCACCTTCGATGAATACCGTGCCGCCGCGATAGAACATCCAATCGCTGCGCAGCAGTGGCTCTGTCTTCTTCATGAAGGTATTGAGCGTCTGCTTGAAAGTAAGGCCATCGATGCGAACGTTCTTTACGGGCGCCGCCTGGGTGCCCCTGAGTTCGATCAGGCTCTCGGACTGGGTGACCTCGATCGAGGCGTCCTGGAGATTGGTTGCCAGAGGCGGATAGAAATAGAGCGTCGAGGTTTTCTTGTCGAGGAACCATTCACCGGGAGTGGTGACCTCTTCCCGGATGTTCTCGACATATTGGGTATTGTCGCTCAGGCCCTGTTCCGGCCGGTTGTTGCCAATCGGATCCCCAACCAGGAGGCCGTTCGTGGCCGTGCCGCCCTTGCCGATGATGTTGTAGTAGATGTCACCCCATTCGGCATTGACCATGCCGATCAGAATACCACCCGCGGGATCGGCCCATTTCGCTGATTGCGCCTTGATGTCTGCGGCCTTCGTAGAACCGTTCAGGAAGACTTCCGGGTCTCCGGGCTTGGCCTTCTCCCTATATTTTGGAAAGCGGGCCAGAACCTGCTTCTTGTCGTTGAGGAAGAGCTGGTCGAAAGTGGCGTTGACCTGCGTCTTCATCACGCCGGATATGGGCGCGGTCGGGGTGGGATCCGCCGCGGTCCAGGTCAGCCCGCTCAGCTTCATCGAGCCTTTCAGAATCGGCGTCGCGCCAACATCCGCATGGATGTAGAGACCCGAAGCTGCCGGACCGAGCACGACCGGAGACGACATGTAATAGGTGCCATCCTTGAGGGCGACTTCCTTGACCTTGAGTTCGATTGCTCGGGCAACCGCGGATCCCAGCGTTGCCTTGGGCGCGGCCTTGGTTCCCGGTGCCTGGTCGCTGCCATCGGGCGCCGCATACACGACAGTCTGGATCTCGCCCGAGGGCTCGGGATTGGTCGGATTATCCGGTTCGAAAGTGCCGGCGCTGTTGGCAGCTTGGGAATCTTCGCCATTACAGCCCCCCAGGAATAATAAAGGCAAAAAAGACAGAAACACAGTTCTTATTAGTCCACATTTCATTCCATTTCCTCCTTTTCTACGGTGATCTTTTAGGTATAAATTTCTATTATATAGCAATAATACTTTTAAAATGAGACATAAATATACTGAAAAATATATTAAATTAAGTAATTACATGGAAATTACCCGAAAAATTCTGAAAAAAGTCTTTCGGATTTGCAATTACTGCCCCCGCCGTCCTTTTCCCGAAAGCCTTAACGATTCCCGATTCTATTTATTAAAGAATGATATGTTCAAATATGAGCCAATTCAATTGGCCATAAGGAGTATTCTCGTCTCTCTCCGCCGAGAGATGCGCATCTCGAATTGCGACGTTGGTAATTTCACAGAAACGTCGGGGCTGGGTAGGCTGGGGCGCCGTCCCGGAAATGCGCCGAAATCGCAGCACAGGCAGATCAGCAGTGAGTTCCACGCGGAGATCGCAATTGCGAGGCGCCAATTCTGCAGAGCGTCGCCCCGAAGTAGCTTCTGTTTTTGCGGGCTCTACAGCAAACTTGGCTACGCGACGCCGAAAGTCCACCAATCGCTGTTTTCAAGCAACGAGCGCATCCGAACTTCCGGCACGGAGACTCTGAATTACATCTCAACCCAGATTAGCTGTCAGGTTGTGAGACGTCATTGGCGTATGACATTACATTGGCCTGCTGCCGGTTTCGTGGACACCGAGATAAGGTGTTTAACGGAACTGGAGAGTTGGAATGCAGAGAAGGAAGTTCAGCCGCGAGTTCAAGCTTGAGGCAGTGAGGTTGGTGAAGGATCGAGGCGTCTCGGTGGTGCAGGCAGCCCGTGATCTTGACCTCCATGAGAATGTGCTGCGCAAATGGGTCCGCGAGATAAGCGTCGATCCGCAGCATGCCTTTCCCGGTCATGGACAGATGAAGCCGGAGCAGCAGGAGATCGACCGGCTGCGCAAGGAAGTCGCGAAGCTGAAGGCGGAGCGCGACATCCTAAAAAAGGCCGCAGCCTTCTTCGCGAGGGAAGTGACATGAGGTTCGCTTTCATCGCGAGGCATCGGAACATCTGGCCGGTGGCATGGCTGTGCGACGCTCTGGATGTGTCTCGCTCAGGCTTCCATGCCTGGCTTAACCGCAATCCCAGCGCGCGGTCTCGGCACGACGAGATCCTCCTTGCCAGGATCGACCAAAGCTTCAAGAGCAGCGACCGAACCTATGGCGCACGTCGCGTCTGGCACGATGTTCTGGCAGAAGGTCTTTCCTGCGGCCTACACCGCATTGAGCGGCTCATGCGAGAAAATGGCCTGCGTGCCCGGCCGCGCCGCCGTGGGCTACCGAAAGATACTGGCGAGCGCTCGGCCGTGTCGGAGAACCTGCTCGACCGTGCCTTCGAGGCGTCGGCGCCGAACCAAAAATGGATCGCCGACTTCACCTATATCTGGACCGCGGAAGGATGGCTCTACGTTGCCGCCGTCGTCGACCTGTTCTCACGCCGCGTCGTCGGCTGGGCGATGAAGGCGGAGATGACGGCCCAGCTCGTCACCGACGCCCTCATCATGGCGATCTGGCGCAGAGGCAAACCGGACCGTCTGTGTCCGTCGTCGAATGATTTGAGACCGTTTGGGCGTGTCAGGAACGGAGGCTCTGGCTCATCTGGGTTTGAGGCTATGCGGCCTGCAGGTGATGCTGCAAGCGTCTTTGTTGGATGGTCTGGCGTTTGATCCTTTCGCGTTCGGTGAGGATGGCCTGCCCCCGGCCGAAGTAGACATCGGCGGGGGTGAGATTGCCGATGCTCTCATGGTAGCGGGCATGGTTGTAATGCTCGATGAAGGCCGCGACCTGCCGTTCGAGATCGCCGGGCAGATAGTAGTTTTCGAGCAGGATACGGTTCTTGAGAGTCTGGTGCCAGCGCTCGATCTTGCCCTGCGTCTGGGGATGGTAGGGCGCACCGCGGATGTGCTGCATGCCCTTGCCGTCGAGCCAGGTGGCGAGGTCGGCCGAGATGTAGGACGAGCCATTGTCGCTCAACAG
This sequence comes from Labrys sp. 22185, assembly GCF_052045555.1. Taxonomy (NCBI): domain Bacteria; kingdom Pseudomonadati; phylum Pseudomonadota; class Alphaproteobacteria; order Hyphomicrobiales; family Xanthobacteraceae; genus Labrys; species Labrys sp. 22185. Next base: position 7,923 of record NZ_JBQEPH010000074.1, read on the forward strand.
CCTCGGCCGGTGCGCGACCGTGATCCGGTCGAGCCCCGATGCCGCCAGCGCCAGATCGAGCGTGGCCGTGACGTCGTCAGTGCGCATGGTGGCGCAAAGCTTCCAGGCGACAATGAACCGGGAGAAGTCGTCGAGCACGGTCGACAGATAGTACCAGCCCCAGCCCGTGATCTTCAGATAGGTGAAGTCGGTCTGCCAGAGCTGGTTGGGTGCCGTCGTCTTGTCCTTGAACTCGGACGCCGCCTTGATGACGATATAGGCCGGGCTGGTGATGAGATCATGGGCCTTCAGCAGCCGATACACCGACGCCTCGGAGACGAAGTAGCTCTTCTCGTCGGTGAAGCGTACGGCCAGCTCGCGGGGGCTGAGTTCCGTCTCGCGCAGCGCCAGCTCAACGATCTCGGCCCGGATCGGGTCAGGAATCCGGTTCCAAACACGATCCGGCCGCGAGCGACGATCGGCGAGCGCTTCGATCCCGCCGGTGAGATAGCGATCGTACCAGCGGTAGAACGTGGCGCGGGGAATGCCGAGCTTCTCCAGCGTGCGTCGCGCCGGCAGATGCGAGGCCTCGACCAGGCGGATGATCTCGGCCTTCTCGGATGCGGGATACCTCATGTGTCGTCTTCCCCATCCGCCAGCATGCTTTTTTTGAGCAACCGGTTTTCCAAGGTCAGATCCGCCACGGCCTCCTTCAGGGCCTGCGCTTCACGGCGCAGCTCCTTCACCTCGTCGGAGGTCGCTGCACGCGCCGTGTCACCGGCCAGCCGGCGCTTGCCGGCGTCGAGGAATTCCTTCGACCAGCCGTAATACATCGACGAAGCGATCCCCTCGCGCCGGCAAAGCTCGGCGATGCTCTCCTCGCCGCGTACGCCCTCCAGCACGATGCGGATCTTCTCTTCGGCCGAAAACTGTCGGCGCGTCGCGCGCCGGATATCCTTCACGACCTGCTCTGCCGGCGCTTTCCCCGGCCCCGATTTTTGTCTCATCTGCGCTCCATAATGGCTGCGATGATCCAGAAATCCTCCCTTCCCGAAAACCCCTAAACTGTCTCAAGAGCGCTGACGGCAGACA
>NZ_JBQEPH010000075.1:0-8633 GCF_052045555.1 Labrys sp. 22185
CGATGCCAATGTGCCCGGCCTCGGCGCCATGCGCTATGTCGAAGTGGTGGACGAGGAAAGCGGCATCCTGATCTATCGCCGCAATCTGGACGCTCCCGGCTTGCCCAACCGTCTGTTCCGGCTGGAGACCCATCTGTTTCCGCTCTGGGGGCTCGATGCGGCGCTCAAGCAGCATTTCAACTATTTCCACCGCGGCATCGAGCGGCTGGGAAGCGAGACGGCGACCCAGATCTTCCATTTGTTGAACACCACCTCGCTCTATGTCAGCGGGCGGCTCACGCTCAGGCAATATGACGCGCTGATTCATGAGCGCTTCACCTGGGTGACCCTGCTGCACGATCCCTATTACGAACTGGCCGAGCGGCTGATGGCCCTCAAGCTGGTACCCAAATATGGCGATGCCCTGCTGGGCCAGCGCGATCTCTCCGTTTTCAAGCCCGCCATCGATTTCGTCGCCGACCTCGAGACGGACGAGGAGGGATTGGTGAAGGCCTTTGCCGAAATGCCAGGGCCGGTGATTTCAATCCTGTCCAACCCGCTTGCGCGCCAGCTTGCTGCCGAGGGCTTCGACGCGCTGTTGCCGCGCGGCGCCGTGGCGACGGCACTCGCCAATCTTGCCTCCGCAGGCGTCGTCGGCATTCGCGAACGGCCGCATGTCTTCGCCGAGGACCTCGAACAGATCATGCGCATGCCGCAGGGCGCCGTGCAGATCGCGCCCCTGCTGCCGCCGGTCCAGGCCCTGGCGGAACGGCTGCGCAGGCTGCCCGAGACCGAGGTGCTGCTCGAGGCCGATCTCGACATCTACGGCCAAGTCAAGGCGGCGGTCGCAGGCGGCGGCTGACAGGGTCGAAGAAATGCGGTTTGCGCATCGCCTATCGACATGCTGGCAGTCGCGAGTTTATGTTTGCGCAAAGCAAACTTTTCGTGCTATTTCAAAAGGCGTACACGATACCTAATCGGAAGTACGGGTGGCCGTGGGGGACAGGCCGGAATTCCGAGGGATGCAGGAGGAATGAATGCCTACAACCTACGGTCCAAATTCAGGCGGTGTAAGCTATACCGTCGGCGATCCGAATATTCTCGGGCAGCGTGACATCGACATTTCAGGCGGTGCGAGCAGCCCTGTTACCGTCAGCAATGTACCGACTGGTAATATTGTTACGACCAACGGCGGCACGACTAGCATTGTTAATGCGCTTCTTGGCGGTACTTACGCGGTGGTCCCCGGCGTAACGGGGCAGGTTAACATCGTCGTCAGCCTGGCGACCTTGACGCCCAACACGATCTATGTCGGCGGTACGGCCACGATCAATTCGGGTGCCAATGCCCTGAGCGGTCTGGTGCTGAATGTCGACGGCGGCAGCGCTACCATGTCCAACGGTATCGTCGCCAATGCGTTGAGCGGCACGACGGTCAATCTGACGGATGGTGGCAGCTTCAGCAATGGCAACAACCTTGCCAATGTGCTGACGAGTTCGACTATCAATTATGGTCCCGGCGGCGGTACCTTTACCGTCAACGGCGGCGGCACGCTGATCGATCTGTCCAGCACGACTATCAATGGTTTCGCGACGAACAATGGTCTGAACCATCTGGAGTTCCAGAATACTTCGGCTGCGGCAGCTACCTATCAGATTTCGAATAGTGGTAGCGGACAGAGCATTGTGGTTCGTGATGCCAACGGCAACATCATCGCGCAAGCCAATATCGCAGGCCAGACGCTTAACACCGGCACCTACACCCCTGGCGATCCAGGTCCACTGACCATTAGTGGTGACGGCACGAGCCTGACTATCACCGACTTGGCCGTTGTCTGCTTCCTCGCTGGCTCGCTCATCCGCACGGCCACTGGCGAAGTTGCGATCGAGAATATCCAGGTCGGCGACGAGGTTTTCGTTTCCATCGATGGCAAGGACGAACTGCGCCCGGTGACCTGGATCGGCTCGGGCCATGTCTTGAGCAACCCGGTGTATCCCATGGACATGGGCGGCTATCCCGTCCGCATCCTCAAGGATGCGATCGCCGAAGGCGTGCCCTATCAGGATCTGCTGGTCACGGCCGAGCACAGCTTCTTCTTCGAAGGCAAGCTGGTGCCGATCCGCATGCTGGTCAATGGCCGGAGCATCTTCTATGACCGCTCCTTCCAGACCTACACCTATTACCATGTCGAGCTGGCCCAGCATGGCATCATCCATGCCAACGGCATGCTCTCCGAGAGCTATCTCGACACGGGCAACCGTAAGAACTTCGTTGCCCAGCACGGCGTGGTGCCGTTCCCCGGCAAGGCCAAGGACTGGTCAGTCGATGCCGCGGCGCCGCTTTGCGTCGAGCGCGCCTTCGTGGAGCCGATCTTCCGCGCCATCGAGGCCCGGGCGGCCCTGCGCAACGATCCGGTGCAGTCGCAGCCGGTCGAACTGACCCGCGAAGCCGATCTGCACCTGGTCACCGAGAGCGGCCGGGTCATCCGCCAGGCCCGCGAAGCCGATGGCATGGCCCTGTTCATGATCCCCTCGAATGTGCGGTCGGTGCGCATCGTCTCGCGCGCCAGTCGTCCGGCCGATACGATCGGGCCCTATGTCGATGACCGCCGTTTCCTCGGCGTGCTCGTCGGCGCCGTCACGCTGCAGGACGGCAATGTCCGCCGYGAGATCGACACCCATCTGACCACCCGCACYCTGCGCGGCTGGTCGGTGCCGGAAGGGTCTCGCCGCTGGACGGATGGCGATGCCGTGCTGCCGCTCGGCGAGCGCGCCCCCAACGCGATCGCCATGCTGGGCCTGCGGATCGTGGCTGCCGGACCCTATGTGGTCGAGGCTGACGCCGCCGCGGATGCCGCACTGAACGGCTGACAATATCGACGACAAGAATCAGCCAGCCCTTGAACAGGGCTGGCTGACATGCTTTTCAGGGGCATGCGCTACGCCACGATCCTGCAGCCTGGCCAGGTTTGGATGTCTTCCGGTTGCGAGGATTCCCAGCGAATCGTCGTCGACGTCTTCAAGGGCAAGGTGCTCTATCGCCTGGCGTCGCAATCGGCGGATGATGTGCCGCAGGAGGCCTCCCGCAGTGCGTTCCGGCGCTGGATTGCCGAGAACGGTGCTGAATTGACCGATCAGGATGCCGAGGCGGGACAGAAGGTTTCACCCAGCGCCGAACTTGGAAAACGAATCCGGGCATTGCGGCAGGCCGCCGGCATGACCCAGCAGCAGCTTGCCGATGCGGTCGAGGTTTCGCGTGCGGCGGTCGCCTTCTGGGAAACCGGGCGAGAGGGCAGCGTCAACAAGCATCTGACGGCTTTGTGCCAGGCGTTGGGTGTCGGGGAAGACACTTTGCTGAACGGGCTCGCCGAAGAGCGTATCGAGACCACCCTGTCGCCCGACGAGGCCGATCTCATCGCGCTCTATCGCATGCTCAGCCCGAGCCGGAAGCTGAGCGCGCAGAAATGGCTGGAACGCCAGACGAATCAGCGCGAATCCGATGATGGATGAGGCGTCCGCGCCTGGGTGAGATGCAAGCTCCTCGTCTCGTTCCCGGTGCAGGACTCCTCTTTTTTTTGAACGGTTTCCCAGCCGAAAACCTGCCGGCTTCGGCGGAGAATGCTGCAGCCTTGCCATGCCGACCGGCCAGAGCGTCCCCGGGCATCGCATTGCCATTCCAGAAATGGGCTGGATTAGCCAAAAGTAGAATTATATAGAATCAAAATAGGTATTAACGCCGCCGCGCCGCCGCCTGCGAGCGACGGGTTGGCTCCTAACCTCGGAAGGGATTGCCTGGTGTCGGTCAGTTTTGCGAAGCCGTTGCATTCGCCCCGGCCCTCAGGCCTGTCTCCTGTCACCTCCGGGCCATGAAGAGTAGGAACATGTTGGATTCCTTGCCTCCGGCCGAAACGGCGGATCCCAGGATGGTGGGGGATCCTGCCCTGCGCCTCTGGTTCGATCAACGCGAATGTCGGCCGGTCTCGATCGAAGGCGCCATTCATACCTTTGTCGTGCCGCCGGACTTCAGGCAGGCGCGCCTCGTCTCGCGATCCGGCCAGGTCGAACCTGTGGAGGACGATGAGCGTGTGCTCGGCGTGGCTGTCGGGCGCATCTGCCTGCGCGGCGAGCATGGCCTTCGCGAGGTCGCGCTCGACCATCCCAGGTTGGAACATGGATTTTATGCCTGCGAACGCGAGGGGCAGATCATGTGGCGCTGGTCGAACGGGGACGCCCGGTTGCCCGCCGACCTGCTGGATTATGACGGCTCCGCCCCGGTCCTGATCGAGATCCACCTTCACACAAAACTGTCGGCCTACCGGGTCGATCCGAGCGAGGGCGGCAGTGCAGCCGATGGTTCGGCCGGCCGAAACGCGGTGGCGTAGCGGGAGCGTGCGTGGCTGGCAAAAGTTTTCGAAAGACAAGGTGGAATCGCCGCAATGATGCATTCATTGCTGTATTCATGACGGACGGTGTTTCTCCTCTGCAGTTTTTATCGCGCGATCCGGCTCGTGAAATTGCGTGATATTTGCTGCCGAACCGATGAAGATCACCAGCCGGAAGAGGACAACGGGCAGGAGCTGAATCGCCTGCAGTCTTTTTTCGCCCCTGCGATTTCCCGTGGCACTATATCCACAAACCACATGTCGTGCTGGACCAAGATGTAATTGTCATGGCGACGGCGATCGTCAACAGATAGTAATGTGTTCGACGTATCGATGTAGGTCTTGATCAGGAGCTTGAAGCCCAAGGATGATTGTTTTGCCATTTGGCTAAGCCTCCCCGTTTGGTGGGGTGTCTCTACCGCCCGAGACGCGGATGCAGGACCGGTACTGACCGGCCGCCGCGATCGGAACCAAAAGCGTGTTTGAATACCGGTGTAGTATGGGCAAGAGCTCTCGTTTCTGGACAAAATTGGCACCGATCAAGAAGATGCCTTCTTTCGCATCGTCGGGGCATCAGGCCAATCCGGACCTCAATCTACCGAGTGATTTCGACTGGCAGGTCTACGTCAGCGCCCACACCGATCTGCAATCCTTCTCGCAGGCCAGGGCCGAAAAGCACTATGCCAGCCATGGGGCGGCGGAAGGTCGGCTCTATAGCGAGAAGGGTATCGGCCACTACATTGCCGAGCTCGAGGCCGAGCATGGCAAATTGCCGGAGCTGTTCGACTGGAAGGAATATATCGAGCGCTATTCCGACCTCTCCTCCCTCGGTTCGTCCTATGCGGCCGCCAGGCACTTCCTGCTGCATGGCCGCAAGGAAGGGCGTGTTCCCTACCAGTTCGATGCCGATCTCTACCGCTCCCTCTATTTCAAGGGCATCCAGATACCGAACGACGCCCTGCTGGAGCATTATCAATCCATCGGCAAACCGGCCGGCGCGGTCGCAACGCTGGACCAGCTCGCGCAGAGCGAGGGGCTGCAGGACGGGTATTGGCTGCGCTTCCTCAATCTGGAGGAGTTCAACCTTCTCAACTCGCGCTGGGTCGGGGAGGCCGCCAACAAGCAGGAGGCCCTGCAGGCGATGATCCGCGAAGGATTCGAGCGCCTGGCGCCGATCTCCTTCGTGCACGCCTTCGATCCGGTCTATTTTGCCGACGCCAATCCGGCGCAGGCCGGCAAGGCGTCGGCCGAACTCTATCAATATTGGCTGTTCACGGGCCTGAAAGCCAAGGTGCCCGGCAATGCCGCCGAACATCTCAAGCTGCACGGCCTTGCCTTGCTCGAATATCCGGCCGGGTTCGACTGGCGGGCTTATGGCAGCCGGCCTGGCGTGACGCCCAAGCATCGCTGGGACCTGCTCTATCATCTCACCGTGAACGACGCGATCCCGGCGCATGAGATTCCGCTCGGACCGAGCGGCGGCCGGGACTTCCTGCTGGCCCTGGCAGGCGCCTTGAAGGTGCGCAATCCCGACCGTGCGGCCAGCCTCTATGCCTTCCTCGACCGCAAGGGCCCGCTTGGACCGGTGGAACGGGAGCGCTGGGCCGATTGCCTGGCCGCGCGGGAAAAGTGGGAGGAGGCGCTCCCCCTCTATCGCCAGGCCATCGACGCCGGCTCGATCCAGGTCCAGACCGCCGTCAAGGCGATCGAGGCTGCCTTGAAGCTGCGCGAGCCCGAGCAGGCCGTGGAGGTGCTTCTCCAGACCAGGACGGCTTCCGGCGGAGACATCCGTTGGCGCGAGGCGCTGCGCCAGACCATCGATGCCGCGTTCCGGGAAGCCTGGATGGCGGCCGAGGAACTCTATGCCAAGGAGCGCCGCCAGGAAGCGGACGATGTCATGACCAAGGTGGTCGCCGACATCGCAAGCTGGTGGAACACCTTCGATCCGCCCGGCCCGCCGCTGCCGGCAACGCCCGATCAGCGCGTGGTGATGCTGGCCAATGTCGATTTACGGCAATGCACGCAATATCGCGTGACCCAGAAGATCGAGATCGCCAAGGTGGCCGGCCTCAAGCTGGAAGTCTACACCCAGGCGGAGGTGGATGACTTCATCACGGCCATGCCGGGGGCCAGCGCCGCCATCTTCTATCGCCTGCCGGCCCTGCCGTCGAACATCCGGGCGATCTCGATCTGCCGGGCGCTCGGCATCCCCAGCTATTACGACATCGATGACCTGATCTTCGACGGCACCCATTATCCCGAGCCGATCGAGACCTATGGCGCCTCGGTCAGCAAGAGCTTCTATCATTCGCTGCAGATGGGGGTGCCCCTGTTCCGGGCGGCGCTTGCGATGTGCGATTATGGCATCGCCTCCACGACCCTGCTCGCCGGCTACATGGAAAAGCTGGTGCGCACTGGCCGCTGCTTCGTCCTGCCCAACGGCATCGACAGCCATGACGCCGACCATTTCCAGCAGCGCATTCCGCGCGTGCGGCGCAACGATGACGTCGTGCTGTTCTACGGTTCGGGCACCAAGGCGCATAACAGCGACTTCCTCGATCTCGTCGGCGGGCCGTTGCTGAACCTGATGGAGCGCCACCCGAATGTGCGCCTGATGGTGGTGGGCTATCTGTCGCTTGACGAGCGTTTCGATGCGGTGCGCGAGCGTATCACCCAGCTCGAATGGACCAAGGACGTGCAGTCCTATTGGTCCTTGCTGGCCGAAGCCGACGTCAACATGGCCGTGCTCGTGCCGGCGCCGACCACCAACGGCAAGAGCGAGATCAAGTGGCTGGAGGCCGCCGCCTTCAACGTGCCTTCGGTGGTCAGCGCCACCCATCGCTATGAGGAAGTGCTCGAAGACGGTGTCGACGCCTTTCTCGCGCGTACGCCCGAGGAGTGGGAAACCGCGCTCGAGGCCCTGATCCGCTCGCCCGAGCGCCGTCAGGCCATGGCCGAGGCGGCGCGCGCCAAGGCCGTGAGCTTCCACAGCCTCGAGCGCAATGCCGAACGGTTCAAGGAGTTGCTGGCGCCCGCCTTCAATCGCAGCGACACCCGGCTGCAGCTTTCCCGGCGCAAGAAGCGCATCCTGTTCTTCAACATCTTCTTTCCGCCGCAGACCATCGGTGGCTCGACCCGCGTCATCAGGGACAATATCGACAGCTTCATCGGCTCGAACTTCGCCACCGAATGTGATTTTGCGGTGATGACGTCGGACAATGACAACCGCAAGCCCTACCAGCTGCGGGTCGAGAACTATAAGGGCATCCCGGTCTTCCGGGCCAATTCCCCGATCGAGGACATCCAGGAGTGGCGGCCCTTCAACGAGCGCTATGGCCAGCTCTTCGCCCGCGTGCTGGAATTCTGGCGGCCCGATCTGGTGCATATCCATTCCCCGCAGCGGGGGAGTGCCTCGCTGATGACCGCCTGCATCCGGGCAGGCGTGCCCTATATCAACACCGTCCATGACGGCTGGTGGGTCTCCGATTACAACTTCCTGACCGATATCACCGGCGCGCCGGTCGAGCCGGAGGAGGCGCTGCCCTCCAGGCCTCCCTTCGGCAAATCGATTGGGCGTTCGCTCGAACGCCGCCGTCGCCTGCGCATCCTGCTCGAACGCTCCGCCGCCATCCTGGGGGTCTCGGATGCGTTCACCCAGATCATGCATCGCGCCGGCTACCCCGCAGCGCGTTCGGTGCCCAATGGCGTGCCGGCGATGGAACGCGTCAGGAAGACCCGCTCCCCCAGTGGCAAGGTACGCCTGGTCCAGGTCAGTGGCGAAACCCACCACAAGGGCTTCCACCTCGTGCAGGCCGCCTTCAAGCAGGGGCGCTTTGCCAATCTCGAACTGACGATCGTCGATCATCAGCGCTTTGGCGGGCCGGTCCTGGAAACGCGTTGGGGCGAGACGCTGGTCCGTTTCGTCGGCAAGACCAAACAGGAAGACATGCACACGCTCTACGCGCAGCAGGACGTCCTGCTGGTGCCCTCGGTCTGGCCCGAGAGCTTCGGCCTGGTCTCGCGCGAAGCCACGTCCGCCGGTCTGTGGGTGATCGCCTCCGATCGCGGAGCGATCGGAGAGGGCATCGAGCATGGCGTCAATGGCTGGGTGCTCGACGTCGCCACGATCGAACCTTTGTTAAGTACGCTCGAAGAGATCAACGCCTCCCCCGAGCGCTATCTCGCTTCGCCGCCGGCCCTGGCCGTCAAGCCACGCACCGCCGCGGACCAGGCGCGCGACCTGATCGCGATTTATCGCGACATTCTCAAGCGC
>NZ_JBQEPH010000076.1:0-8381 GCF_052045555.1 Labrys sp. 22185
CAGGAAGCGCTGCGACCACAGGAAGGAACCCGGATTCTTCATGTCGAGGCGATAGACGACGGGTACGCTGCCCGACCGATAGCCACCGGACGCCGCGCCGCCCCTGAGTTCGCGATAGGCAGCTGCATCCTCGTAGCGGAACACGAAGACACCGCTCGCATCCGAACGCGAATCGTTCAAGCCGCCCGACTTGCCGATGGCTTCGGCGAGGGTGACCCTGTCGCTCGTAAAATCGATGGTGTCGTTCTTGCCGGTGGCGCCGAGCACCGTGAAGGTACGCGGCTCGCGATAGATGAAGAGCTGATCGTCCGCGCGCAGATAGATGTTCTCGCGCGGATTGGAGACCAGGGAGGTCAGGCTTTCCACGCCCGTGCGCGACCCCCGCGTCAGGCGGACGAAGAGGTCGTGGGCCGCTGCCTGCGGACCGCCGGCGAGGGCGATCGCATCGAGCACGCGCGTGCCCTTGACGGCGAGGGGGAAGCGGCCGCCCTGGCCGACTTCGCCGGAGACCGTGACGAGATTGGCGGCATTCTGGGTGAGGGTGACCAGCACCTGCGGCTCGATCGCCTTGGACGACAAGGCGCTGACGATGGCCTGGCCGACCTGGGCCGGCGTACGGCCGGCGGCGACGACGCTGCCGGCATAGGGCACGTTGATGCGCCCGCCGCGATCGATCTGCTGGGGCGGCAGCTGCACGCTCTTGCTGCCGGCGCTGCCGGTAGCGTCGGAGGTGCCGAACAGGCCACCCGAGCTCGCCTCGAAGATGGATACCGACACCATGTCGCCGATGCCCAGCGTCCCGCTCGACGGCGGGCCGCCTGCCGCGAAACTGCCGCGGAAGCCGGTCGGTCGATGCCGCGCCAACGCCGCGACGGTCGCCGCATCAATGTCTAAGACGGAATATGAATTCGTAACGGACACATCCTGCAGTGCCCCCCTCTGCTGATCGCTGAGGATGGCATGAGCCGTGGGGCCGGCATTCGGCAAGCTGGAACAAGCCGCAAGGCTGGCGATGATCACAAAACAAACTGGAATACGCAACACTTTACTCCGCTTTCAATGGCGGCGCATCTTTCGCTCAACTTCCTAAGAACCAAGCGCAATCGAAACCGTCCGCAATTAAATCAAATTCTACAGAATGAAAACAAGGTAAATTTATATATAGATACAATAAAAATCGGAATCAATGCGCATATTAAGCCTCGTTTGATGGTGTTTCTGCGACGGATATATAAATATTTGTGAAAATAATAAATTATATTTATAAATTTCAAGTGATATTTTACCAGTTATGAGGTATTGATGGCGAGATTTGCGGGTGGTATGTGTCCAGAGTTCTTTTGTCCGAGAGGTGGGCATTGGGGTTCCTGGGAAGCTAATGCGATGCATCGTCGGGTCGCAGTCTGAGAGGCTGTCGGGCTAGCAGAAGCTGGCGCGCCGGGATTAAAAGCAAGCGAAACGGAGTAATGAAAATAATGAGTATGAAGACTTCCGCGGCGGTGATCGTTCTTTTACTTACATCGACTGCAGCTATCGCGGCCGATCTGGCGCCGGCCGCCGTCGAGCCTGTCCCGCCAGTCGCCTTGCCATTTTCTTGGGCTGGGTTCTATGCTGGCGCCAATATTGGCTATGCTTTTGGCGGAGACGATCGTCTCGGTGTTCACAGCCCTAACTATCTGGGTGATCTGGGCAAGTTGAGCGGCAAGGGTATCCTTGGGGGATTGCAGGCCGGGTATAACTATCAGTTTGACAGCGTTGTCGTCGGTCTTGAGGCTGATATCCAGGGAGCCCAGATTAAAGACAGCATCTCTGGATCGGTCGCTAACGCCCCAGGCAAGGGCCGGTCTGACGTCAAATGGTATGGCACGCTTCGCCCGCGTATTGGATACGCATATGATCGCTACTTGATCTACGCAACGGGCGGTTTGGCCTATGGCAGCATCGACTATAAGTTGAATTATAATGGTATCTCCATCAGCAATAGCAACACCAAGCTCGGATGGACCGCTGGTGCCGGCGTTGAGTATGCGTTCACCGATAATCTTAGCGGGCGCCTCGAATATCAATATGTTGATTTTGGTGATTATACAGTTAGAGGGGCGAATTTGACGACGAAGGCATCGCCTAATTTCCACGCTGTCCGTGCTGGACTGAACTACAAGTTCTGATCTTAAATATTTCATGTTTAGATATAACGGGAGTGGAAACTCCCGTTATTATTTTGTGAGATATTTTTCTATGTAACATATATATTCGGGAATTATATTATATTTATAGGTTATGGCTGAAGGTGCAAGATTTTAATGAAAGAAAATATAGTAGAAAACAGCAGAATCCATCGGCGTATCGGCGATCCTGCACTCCGCCTGGGGTGTGACGGTATGGAGTTTGAGCCTATTTCTATTGAAGGGGGAATTCATACCTTTGTCATGCCACCTCGAACTACCGATGTGCGGATAACATCTCGCTCGGATCTTGTCGCATCCACACACGGAAAGAGGGCATCTCGCTTCGGGATAGCATTGGGTCGCATTATCGTGCGTTCAGCTCGAATGATACGAGAGGTGCCGCTTGACCATCCAATGCTCGGCTCTGGCTTCCATCCATGTGAGGGCGACGGTATTCGTCAATGGCGCTGGTCAAATGGTGCAGGTTGCGTGCCGGTCCCTCTATTGATGATGGATGGTCACATGCCATCTCTTGTTGAGTTTCACATCCATGAAAAATTACCTTCCTATGACGTGGCTTCTTCTAAATCAAATCTGAATAAATCTTAAAATAATCGAATATCTTTTTTATATAAATCGCCGGATGAGCAATATGATTTCTGCACATGTCAATGTAATCAAAAATTTCATCAAATTACGTACAAAAAATGTGCGCGGCGATCGGGAAATATTCGGTAATTACGTCACCTCTTTGCCTTGCCACCAGAATGCTGTCGATATTGTAAGTGGCTGGAACTGTTCGTTTCCTCAACATTTGGGACTCGTGGCGGGAGAACTTGCTACTTACGCTGACTCTCGAATTTCATGGATGATGTCGCAATATGGGCCCCTCGACGGTAAGAAGGTTCTTGAGTTGGGACCCCTGGAAGGTGGTCATACCTTCATGCTTGAGGAGGCTGGCGCCGAAGTCGATGCAGTGGAGGCTAATCAGCTAGCTTTTTTACGGTGTTTGATTACCAAGGAAATCCTGGGTCTATCCCACGCTCGCATCTGGCTTGGCGACTTCGTAAAATGGTTGGAAGAGAAGCCTACGATCTACGATCTCATCGTGGCATCAGGCGTACTTTATCATTCCAATGATCCACTTCATCTTATTGAACTCATCGCAAAGCGTACAAGCACGGTCTATCTATGGACTCATTTCATCGATGATGATCTCATGCCTCGATCGGATCCAAGACGCCTTGTCTTCGCAGATGAACCCGAGATTCAAGATTTCCACGGAGTAAGCGTCCGCACCTACCGCAGGACCTATCTGGACGCCCCAATCCATGCCGAATTTTGCGGCGGCCCGAAGGATGAGCACCGTTGGCTAAACCGAGATGACTTGTTAGCCGCTCTGAGGGTCGTTGGTTTTGCTCATATCACCCTGGAAGGCGAAGAGCCTGATCACCGGCACGGGCCAGCAATCTCTATTTTTGCGCACAAGTGACCGGACTGCGTCGGGGGAGTGTCCACGCGATTTGGAAGTGACTATGGATCTGAAACAACACACGGTCGGCAAGACGATAGAATGTCCGCCGCCGGCTGAGGAAAATAAAGAACTCGAGTGCGACAGACTGGTGTTGCCTCAGTGTGCCGATGACACCAAGACATTACCGATCAAGCGTACCAATGTCTTGGGGATGGATGCGGGCTCGCAGGCGATTAAGGCTGAGCTAAGCTCGTGGTCGCCTTCCTATCTGTGGAGCTTTTTCGTATTCGTGGTGATTCCAAGCTTGATAGGCTTGGGCTATTTCGTGACCATTGCCGCCGATCAATATCAGTCCGAAGCGCGCTTCACGGTACGTGCGATGGAGCCGGAAACTCCAGACAAAGGGGGGGAGGGCGAGACAGGGCCCATCAGCACATCATTGATTCCATCCTCGACGGCGCAGGATGCCTATATCGTTACGAATTACATAAGAAGTCGCGCAATTATTAACGCTCTTGAAAGTAAGCTAGACATTCGGGAGATATTTCAACGTCCCGAGGCCGATTCCGTCGCGCGCCTTACGAAAAATGCCTCGATTGATGATTTGGCAAGCTATTGGCAACGCATGGTGGATGCTTATGTCGATCCTGTATCAAACATTGTGACCGTCGACGTCACTGCTTTTCGTGCCGACGATGCGTACAAGCTCAATCAAGTAATATTAGCGGAGAGTGAGAAACTAATAAATCAGCTATCGGACAGGGCGAGGGCTGATGCTATGACAAGTGCTGAGAAGGAAGTACAGCAAGTCGTCACGCAATTGCAAGTGAGCCTCAAGGCCCTGCAGGAGTTCCGAAATAAGGATGCGCTGATCGATCCCGACCAGGCCGGTGCCCAGATCGCGAACTTGCTCATGCCGCTCTTGACGGAGCGCTTGAAATTGAAGAATGAGGAAGCAGTGATGGCCGCCGAACTCGGCGCGGATGCTCCCAGCCTTCGAGTCTTGCGTAATCGTATTGCTTCGTTGGACGAGCAAACTGCGGGTCTGCGTGGTCAGCTTACCGGTAACGCTTCAAAAACGCTTGCAGCGTCTCTAGCTAAATACGAGGAGTTGGACGTAACTCGCATGATCATCGAGCAGAAATTTGCTCGTTCGCAAGCGGCGCTGGACCGGGCTGAGGCCCGCGCTCGAAGACAGGCCATCTATCTTAGCTTGTTCGTACCTCCAACTCGGCCGGAGTTCGCTAAATACCCTTATCGTTATACTTATTCATTCATGATTTTCGTGATGCTACTTATTATTTGGGGTATTGGTGCGTTGATCCACGCGTCAGTGGAAGACCATCGAGTATAGTAATCTAGTGGATTGACTCCAACGTTTGGAACCCACGTTTTCTGGCGGCGATGATGGTATCCGGATCGGCGCGCCAGACGAAGGGTTTGGGCGTCTGGTTGTGTTCGGCGATGAAGCGGTTGATGGTGGCCTGGAGGTCGACGAGGGAGCGGAACACGCCGCGCTTTAGACGCCGTTTGGCGAGTTTGGCGAAGAAGCCCTCGACCGCGTTGAGCCAGGAGGCCGAGGTCGGGGTGAAGTGGAACACCCAGCGCGGGTGGCGCTGGAGCCATTGCCGCACCTTCGGGTGCTTGTGGGCGGCGTAGTTGTCCATGATGGCGTGGACGATCTTGCCGGCCGGCACCGCCGCCTCGACGACGTTGAGGAAGCGGATGAACTCCTGATGCCGGTGGCGCTGCATGTGACGGCCGATCACGCTGCCGTCGAGGATGTTGAGAGCGGCGAACAGCGTCGTCGTGCCGTCGCGGACATAGTCGTGGGTCATGGTGCCGGCGCGTCCCGGCTTCATCGGCAAGCCTGGCTGGGTGCGGTCGAGCGCCTGGATCTGGCTCTTCTCGTCGACCGACAGCACCACCGCATGGGCGGGAGGATCGACATAGAGCCCGACCACGTCATGCAGCTTGGCGACGAAGGCGGGATCGTTCGAGAGCTTGAAGGCGCGCCAGCGATGCGGCGCCAGCCCGTGCGCCTTCCAGATCTCCTGCACCGTCGAGACGGCGAGACCGCTGGCCTTCGCCATGGCCCGTGCCGTCCAGTGGGTCGCCTCGTGCGGCGGGTCGCTCTGGGTCAGGTGCACCACTTCGGCGACCCGACCAGACTCAATAGGGGCGCGGCCGGGCGGCCGCGTCTTGTCACGTAGGAGGCCATCCACGCCCTCGGCCATGAAGCGCTCCTGCCAGCGCCACACGGCCGTCTTGGAGACGCCTGCCGCCCGCATGATGGCGTTCGTGCCGGCGCCGTCCGCGGTGAGAAGCACGATCCGCGCCCGCCAGACATGCTTCTGCGCCGTGTTGCGGTCCGAGACGATCGCCTCTAGCCGTCGGCGATCCTCGGGGCTCACGCTGATGGAAATTCCTGTGCGCATTCCACACATTCGCACAGGCCTCGATGCACAGGAATCCCCCTCAGGACTCTTCTGTCCCGGTCAATCCACTAGGACCTGCGTCGGCGGGTGTGAACTGCATCGTCTTGCCGTCGTCGTGGAACTTGAGAAGAAAGGCGAGTTCGCCGAAACGGGCTTCAAAGATGTGGCCGATGGCGGGAAATGTTTCAGTGGTCATGAGATATCCTGTTCACGCAGTGCCCCCTGGCTGGGGCGTATCACTGGCAGCTTGTGCACCTCGATGGGGGTAGCGGCTTGCGACCATGAATTGCGCGGCCCAAGCTCGTTGCAATTGCTGTGATATGCCAGATATGTCGTTTTATTTTCGATCATGATGACCTGAAACGGTAGCGGACCACTCAGCGTTTCGGCTCTTGTTTGGTAATGCTTGCATAAGCGCGCAGAACGGCAGCAAGCTTTGCCCATGTTTCTACCCGTGATGCTGCCTCATAGACCTTACGGGTAGGAAAAGGGGTCCAGACACTTACAATGAATGCAGGAAGGCGCTTATCCGAGTTCCGCATGGAGTGCATCGTATAATCGGGGAGCAGCTTCTTCTGTAAGGCATCAACATCATTCAAAAGCTCGACAAGCGTTGAGTGTGTTGGCCAAGTGTCGCACTCACAAATAGTTTTCAACAAATCATATTCGAGGCCATGGTCATTGTCGTCAGCATTTTCCAGGCGCTGAGCTAACAATTCAATACCAATCGTAGACATTTCACAGTTCCTATCTCGCCAGAAGAAAGGTCGTGCGATTATGTTACATATTATCAGAAAGTTTCCATCAATTACCAAAAAGTATTATAATTCTTTATCTCTGGTAATACGCAGGCAAGCAAGACATTGGGTTCATGGTGGGCCCGGAGGGACTTGAACCCCCAACCAGACCGTTATGAGCGGCCGGCTCTAACCATTGAGCTACGAGCCCTCCGTAGCGCTACGTGCAACGCATATATTGCAATGCCACGTGTTGGCGCAAGAGCGCTGTGTGATCTAAAGATACAATTACTTATAAGCTCTAATATTATTTATGTAATTCCTAGCCTAATGGGTAAATTGACTCCGGCTTCGGGAATATCAAGATTTCGTCGCTGGGTTGGTATTGTGCTGACCATTTTACCGCGCAGCCGGCCCGACCAGAGCGCGCATTCTTGGATATCGCTGGTCGGGCCGTGGCGCACTCCGTTGCCACGCTTGCTTGGCAAACAGTAGAGTTGTCCTTAACGCTCGTTGGCAGCGCCGGATGCCTCGCGCGGACGGCCGGCGGGGAGAACTTGCCTCGCCTGCCAGTCGACTGCCCCAAGGGGCGGCGTAACCGCCGCATCAGGGCGAGATCGCAGTCGGACACCAAACGCGGGGAGTAATAGACGCTGCCACGGCTGAAGCCGAGAAGCTTCGCCTGACGCACGAGCAACAGCTTGTGCGAGCGGTCGATCATTTCTTTCCGCCCAGCAATCCCGCCTTGCCGAGCGCTCGGGCTAAAAAATCGTTCTCCAGCGTCAAGCTGCGGCGTTCCCTGCATTGCTTTTGTGGCGGCAAGGGCGCCACGATACGGGGCTTGACTGGGTGAACTCGATCATCTGTGCGGAGCCGTTCCCGGTGGATTATCGCTGCGCTTGCGATGCTTGTAAGGAGCAGCATGCCTCGCCGACGCAGCATTTCTGGTGCCGCTAGAGCGTATCTTGTTTAAGTTGGTTCATAGCCCGCTGCCTGGAAGTATTTCGCGCATTCGGCTGGGCTGAAGAGGTGGATGATCGAGCCGACTGCCTCCCATAGGGCATCGATGGTCCTTTCGGCCTTTGCCCGTAGCAGCGCCTTGAGTTTGGAGAACGCATTTTCAATTGGGTTGAAGTCGGGGCTGTAGGGCGGCAGATAGAGCAGGCTCGCACCTGCCGTCTCGATCGCATTACGCACGCCGGCGGTCTTGTGGGCCGGCAGGTTGTCCATCACGACAACGTCGCCGGGCTCAAGGGTCAGGACCAGGACCTGCTCGACATAGGCAAGGAATACGTTGCCGTTCATGGCGCCGTCATAGACGAAGGGCGCGGTCATCCCGGTCAACCGCAGGGCGCCGGTGAAAGTGGTCGTTTTCCAATGACCGTGGGGAACGCCCGCCCGGCAACGCTCACCACGGGGCGCTCTTCCACGCAAGCGCGCCATCTTCGTCGACAGCCCCGTCTCATCGATGAACACGAGCCTTGCCGGATCGAGATCGAGTTGACCGTCGAACCAAGCCTGGCGGCGTTTCAGGATGTCGGGCCGATCCTGCTCCAGTGCATGT
>NZ_JBQEPH010000077.1:0-5000 GCF_052045555.1 Labrys sp. 22185
TGTCCGTCGTCGAATGATTTGAGACCGTTTGGGCGTGTCAGGAACGGAGGCTCTGGCTCATCTGGGTTTGAGGCTATGCGGCCTGCAGGTGATGCTGCAAGCGTCTTTGTTGGATGGTCTGGCGTTTGATCCTTTCGCGTTCGGTGAGGATGGCCTGCCCCCGGCCGAAGTAGACATCGGCGGGGGTGAGATTGCCGATGCTCTCATGGTAGCGGGCATGGTTGTAATGCTCGATGAAGGCCGCGACCTGCCGTTCGAGATCGCCGGGCAGATAGTAGTTTTCGAGCAGGATACGGTTCTTGAGAGTCTGGTGCCAGCGCTCGATCTTGCCCTGCGTCTGGGGATGGTAGGGCGCACCGCGGATGTGCTGCATGCCCTTGCCGTCGAGCCAGGTGGCGAGGTCGGCCGAGATGTAGGACGAGCCATTGTCGCTCAACAGCCTCGGCCGGTGCGCGACCGTGATCCGGTCGAGCCCCGATGCCGCCAGCGCCAGATCGAGCGTGGCCGTGACGTCGTCAGTGCGCATGGTGGCGCAAAGCTTCCAGGCGACAATGAACCGGGAGAAGTCGTCGAGCACGGTCGACAGATAGTACCAGCCCCAGCCCGTGATCTTCAGATAGGTGAAGTCGGTCTGCCAGAGCTGGTTGGGTGCCGTCGTCTTGTCCTTGAACTCGGACGCCGCCTTGATGACGATATAGGCCGGGCTGGTGATGAGATCATGGGCCTTCAGCAGCCGATACACCGACGCCTCGGAGACGAAGTAGCTCTTCTCGTCGGTGAAGCGTACGGCCAGCTCGCGGGGGCTGAGTTCCGTCTCGCGCAGCGCCAGCTCAACGATCTCGGCCCGGATCGGGTCAGGAATCCGGTTCCAAACACGATCCGGCCGCGAGCGACGATCGGCGAGCGCTTCGATCCCGCCGGTGAGATAGCGATCGTACCAGCGGTAGAACGTGGCGCGGGGAATGCCGAGCTTCTCCAGCGTGCGTCGCGCCGGCAGATGCGAGGCCTCGACCAGGCGGATGATCTCGGCCTTCTCGGATGCGGGATACCTCATGTGTCGTCTTCCCCATCCGCCAGCATGCTTTTTTTGAGCAACCGGTTTTCCAAGGTCAGATCCGCCACGGCCTCCTTCAGGGCCTGCGCTTCACGGCGCAGCTCCTTCACCTCGTCGGAGGTCGCTGCACGCGCCGTGTCACCGGCCAGCCGGCGCTTGCCGGCGTCGAGGAATTCCTTCGACCAGCCGTAATACATCGACGAAGCGATCCCCTCGCGCCGGCAAAGCTCGGCGATGCTCTCCTCGCCGCGTACGCCCTCCAGCACGATGCGGATCTTCTCTTCGGCCGAAAACTGTCGGCGCGTCGCGCGCCGGATATCCTTCACGACCTGCTCTGCCGGCGCTTTCCCCGGCCCCGATTTTTGTCTCATCTGCGCTCCATAATGGCTGCGATGATCCAGAAATCCTCCCTTCCCGAAAACCCCTAAACTGTCTCAAGAGCGCTGACGGCAGACACCGTCTGCTCCATCACAGCGACCAAGGCAGCCAATATACGAGCGAGCCGTTCCAACGCCTCATGGCCAACCATGGCATCATCTGCTCGATGAGCCGGTCGGGCAACGTCTGGGACAATGCCGCGATGGAGAGCTTCTTCTCGTCGCTGAAAACGGAGCGTATCGCCCGTAAAGTCTATAGCACCAGGGACGACGCAAGGGCGGACGTGTTCGACTACATCGAGCGCTTCTACAACCCTCGGCGAAGGCACTCAACGCTGGGCTATCTGAGCCCCATCGAGTTCGAGGAACGAGCTACGCTAGCTTAACCTCGTGTCCGAAAAACCGGAAGCAGCTCAGACTCCCTTAAAGCGATTGCCGATGTGCGCAAGGCGGTTAGCGAAGAGATTAACAAGACGGCGGATACTGCCCGACAACTGGCCACGGCGGTAGCAGGGGCCGTCTTCTTGGGCCTGGGTGTCGTCGCTGCCCGAGTCACCTCGACCGCTCCGCCGGCTATTCTCATTGCTTTGTCGGTGGTGCTCGGAGCCTATGTTGGGGTGATCATCTTCGCCAGCACCCATTTCATGTGGCTCCAGGATCGGTTGCGTTCGGATTGGAAACAGCGCTTCTTCAGCTTCTTGGGAACGGACGACTACAAGAAGTTGGTGACCACTCCGTTGGAAGAAGCCAAGCACGGCTTCATGGTAGTTTCCTGGATCGCGGGCATCATCTCGGCCACCATGGTGTTAGGGGTGATATTATTCGTGACGATAGATTTCACTTCAAAGCCGACGTCTGTCCCACTGCCCGCTCCTGCGACGTCTAACACGCAACCTTCATCTTCAGCCATCCAACCGAGCCCGGGCACTTCGGCGCCATAGCTGTCTGCGAGCGTATCCGGACGAGTACGTCGGACAGCGAACTGACGGTTGTCCATTGCGGTATGGTTTATCGCCTGCCAGCTTAGAACTCTCCAACGACTGCAGAGGGGCGCCAGGGCATCATTCGCGGCGATATGCTCGGAGATACCCCGACTGCAAATATAGGCTGCCATCTCATCCAATGTCGGTCTCTCATCCAATTTTCCGCGCGAACGCACGGCATCAAACGCAAAAACCGCCCCCGTGATCAGACCAGGACGGTAATTGACTTATGATAAAAGTGGTTGCGGGGGCAGGATTTGAACCTGCGGCCTTCAGGTTATGAGCCTGACGAGCTACCGGGCTGCTCCACCCCGCGGCAGGAATTTGTTTGATTGTCATGGTTTGTTGAGATTTTTGCTTTGCAGGCCTGGCAACGACCTACTCTCCCAGGTCTTGAGACATAGTACCATCGGCGCTGAGGAGTTTAACGGCCGAGTTCGGGATGGGATCGGGTTGAGGCTCCTCGCTAGTGCCACCAGGCCGGCGAAGCAAAAATGAAGCAAGATGTCCTTGCGATCCCGAAGGGATCGTCAAGAGCGCCGCCAGCGACATGGTTTCATGTCGCGAGAGGCGCCCCTCTCAGGATATGGCTCAAGGCCATTCGTGAGTATTGATAAATGAGAGCGATCAAGCCGATCAAGCTATTAGTACCGGTAAGCTGCACGGATCGCTCCGCTTCCACACCCGGCCTATCAACGTGGTGGTCTACCACGGCTTTCGAGGGAGAACTCATCTTGAGGTGGGTTTCCCGCTTAGATGCCTTCAGCGGTTATCCCGACCGTACATAGCTACCCTGCACTGCGGCTGGCGCCACAACAGGTCCACCAGAGGTACGTCCATCCCGGTCCTCTCGTACTAAGGACAGATCCTCTCAATTCTCCTACGCCCACGCCAGATAGGGACCAAACTGTCTCACGACGTTTTGAACCCAACTCACGTACCACTTTAATCGGCGAACAGCCGAACCCTTGGGACCTTCTCCAGCCCCAGGATGTGATGAGTCGACATCGAGGTGCCAAACGATTCCGTCGATATGGACTCTTGGGAATCATCAGCCTGTTATCCCCGGCGTACCTTTTATTCGTTGAGCGATGGCCGTTCCACAACGGACCACCGGATCACTATGGCCGACTTTCGTCTCTGCTCGACTTGTCAGTCTCGCAGTCAGGCGGGCTTATGCCATTGCACTCGACGAGCGATTTCCGACCGCTCTGAGCCCACCGTCGCACGCCTCCGTTACTCTTTGGGAGGCGACCGCCCCAGTCAAACTACCCACCATACACTGTCCCGGGCCCGGATGACGGGTCGCGGTTAGACATCCATGATCGTAAGGGTGGTATTTCAAGGGTGGCTCCACCGGGGCTGGCGCCCTGGCTTCATAGCCTACCACCTATCCTACACATGCAAGCACGAATGCCAGTGTAAAGTTATAGTAAAGGTGCACGGGGTCTTTCCGTCTAAGCGCAGGTACCCCGCATCTTCACGGGGAATTCAATTTCACTGAGTCTATGCTGGAGACAGCGGGGAGATCGTTACGCCATTCGTGCAGGTCGGAACTTACCCGACAAGGAATTTCGCTACCTTAGGACCGTTATAGTTACGGCCGCCGTTTACCGGGGCTTCGATTCAAAGCTTGCACCTCTCCTCTTAACCTTCCGGCACCGGGCAGGCGTCAGACCCTATACGTCGCCTTGCGGCTTAGCAGAGCCCTGTGTTTTTGTTAAACAGTCGCCACCCCCTAGTTTGTGCCCCTCGCCCATGGTTGCCCACGAACGAGGCCTCCTTATCCCGAAGTTACGGAGGCAAATTGCCGAGTTCCTTCAGCATAGTTCTCTCAAGCGCCTTGGTATACTCTACCAGTCCACCTGTGTCGGTTTCGGGTACGGTCTGATGTGGGAGCTATTTCCTGGAACCTCGTGATGGCATGCTCAATCCAATAAGAACACACCACGGAAGAGATCCGTCACTACCCACTGGTTGAGGAATATTCACCTCATTCCCATCGACTACGCTTTTCAGCCTCGCCTTAGGGGCCGACTAACCCTGCGCAGATTAGCTTTACGCAGGAACCCTTGGACTTTCGGCGACAGTGTCTCTCACACTGTTTGTCGTTACTCATGCCAGCATTCGCACTTCCAATACCTCCAGAGCTGCTCACGCATACTCCTTCACAGGCCTATGGAACGCTCCGCTACCGCGTGCTTGCGCACACCCACAGCTTCGGCTCGTGGCTTGAGCCCCGTTACATTTTCGGCGCAAAGACCCTTGTTTAGACCAGTGAGCTGTTACGCTTTCTTTAAAGGATGGCTGCTTCTAAGCCAACCTCCTGGTTGTTATGGGATCCTCACATCCTTTACCACTTAGCCACGAATTAGGGGCCTTAGCTGGTGGTCAGGGTTTTTTCCCTCTCGACGACGGACGTTAGCACCCGCCGTCTGTCTGCCGCATAGTGTTTCCAGGTATTCGGAGTTTGGTTAGGTTTGGTAGATCGGTAAGACCCCCTAGCCCATCCAGTGCTCTACCCCCTGGAACATTCGTGCGACGCACTACCTAAATAGTTTTCGCGGAGAACCAGCTATTTCCGAG
>NZ_JBQEPH010000078.1:0-8049 GCF_052045555.1 Labrys sp. 22185
GAACGGCGAAGCAGGCCCGTCCTGCTTCCCGAGTTCGCGCGGAGCAGCAGAGAGAGAGGGGGGCAAGGCCATGGGCCGGAGGGGGATCACCCGCCCGTAGGGGCGGCGCCGATCGGCGCCGCGTTCGCAGCGAAGCGAGAACCGGGGATACCGGCCCATGAGCGCAGCGGGCCTTGCATGGGGAGAGAGAGGCGGCGCCTCTTTCTCCCCTGCCCTTCGGCCGCGGCGAATTCGCCGCCTGGCCGAAGACCAGCACAGGATCATGTCAGAGCCGGCTAGGCCGGCGGCGTCATTTGAAATGGCCCCGAGGCGCGCAAACAAAGTGGCGCTGCCGGCATCGCCGGCGGCGAAGCGGCGAGAGTGACGCCCCGAGACCGGTCGGATGGCTGCCCGCCAAAGCGGGATGACAACGAGAGCGGCCTCTGACCTGCATGAGCATAGCGACGGCAAAGCCGGCATGCAGGCGGTGGTCCCCGGCGAGTGGGGATCCGAAAATAGAGCCAGGGAGTGTCCGAGAGGGAGGCCTACCCTCTCGGTTGGCGGACGCAGGACGGCAACGGCGCCGCGACCCTGGTCATGGTACGATACGTGGATCTCTTGAATGGAGCTGATCGATGACGAAAGCAGGTAAAGCTCGATCGACCAAGCTATGTCAGATCCGTTGTGTGCGCAGCCCCTCGCATTTAAGTGACATCTCGGATCGCTGGCTCGATTGCGAGGAGGCGCTCGAACCGGCCTTCCAGGACCTGGTCGCGCTAGCCGAAGGCGCGGGTTGGAAAGTGCTCGAGATCACCCTCGCCCTGCAAAGCCTGGCTGACTGCCACATGTTAGCGCAAGCTGCGAATGGGGAAACGGATCGGCAGATTGCCGAGCTGCTTAGAGTTCGTCGTCGCTGAGCTCGTGCTGCGGGAACTTAGCCCAGCCCGTGTTTTTGTCGGCCCAGCTCGGGCACTGAAATTTCGCGCGCTTCCATTTGCAACGTGAACAACGCATGGCGCGCAGGATCACGTTGCTCGAAGTGTCCCGGCCCCATTGCTGGATGAGAGATTGCGTCCGCACTGGCTTGAAGCGGTTGCAACGCTCGCAGACGATCCAGAGCCATCCAGGCTCCTCGAAAAGCTGGCCGACGGTCGGGACCTGATTGTCAGGCGGGAGCGCTTCTGCGCCGCGACGAATGTCGGCGCCGACCGCCAATCCGGGACTGACGGCCTGGCCGTTCATGAAATGCACTTCACGCAGGTGCCAGTCGGTCACGCGACGCCTGGCGAGTTTATGAGCCAGGCTCGCGGCTTCAGGATGCCTGCCACATCGTCGGCAGATTGCATTGTCAAACAGGGTTGCCAGCGGGCAACGGTGCTCGCCCTGGGCGACGAGGTTGTCAAACATGAGCTTGGCTTCGCGCTCGCACCTATGCCGGCAGTTCCAGAGATAGACAGACAGCGCCGTCCAGCCGAACGCGATAGCCTCCTCAATGGTTTGGGGGTATGGCCCGTACTCCTGATATTTCAGGCCTGCGATTTGGAGTCCGTTTCCTGCCAATGGCGGCCTCGCGAATATCCGTGCGAGATGTCCCGTAGGAGCTGCGCGATCTCGTGATCCTTCCGATCAAGCTCGGTCTGACAATGGTTCAAAGCGACCAGGAGGGCGCGCACTGTCGCTCGTGCGTCGCCGTCGCAGGTTGCGATCGCGTCATCTACGGCGGTTTCGAAATCATCATCAGAAGCCGGCTCGGAGGCCGGCCGCGTCATTCCTGCGGTGCCCGAAGTGGGTCGCGGTACTCCTCGGGCGGAAGACCACGCAATTTGCGAATTTCCGCCTCGAGGTATCGCTCTCGCCGCTCCAGGCGGTCGACCTTCTCAAGAGCCTCCTCGCTTTCGTCGTGTGAAATCAGCGCTGCGCGGTAGAGCCAAAGGAGTGCGGTATTGGCGCTGGCGCACCGCTGCACGATCCGGCCCAATGCCTCTTCCTCCAGGTCCGTCGCTGGACCATGGGCGGGATTGAGGTCGGGTATCGCGAGAAAATCGTCAATCATCATTGGCGGTCTCCATAACCGTTCGTTTGGAGGGTAGCGCCGGCGCTGGATTTCTGTCGAGTCTTTTGTTCCCTTTTCGTTCTTATTGTGCTAGGAGTCCGCCGATCGACGGAAGAACCAAGGAGGCAGTCGTGACCAACGTAGCTGTGACCTCAACCCCCAATCCGATCCCGCTCGGCGTCTATGTTCGCGGAGCAACCGACGATGAATTGAAGCGCGGCCATGACGCCGTGCTCGCCTTCTTTGAACAGCACAACTGCACGGCTGAGCAGGTGGCCACCGGCGCATTTGCATGGGAGGGCTATCTCGTTGGCGAAGATATCGACGTCACTGATGACGATGAGCGCTTTGCCCAACTGTGGGCAGAGGCACCGATTGTTGCGGCAAAGGCAATCTGTGAGGGATGGGAAAATCCAGCTCCTCGCGCCGCTCTCGGGCTTGGCTATAGCAAAGCGGCTCTGGCAGATATAGTTGACGGCGACCACGAGGGCGAATTGCTTCCTCCGCCCGATCTCATCCCGGCCCCTGACGGAGACGCTTATGTGCAACCTGTTCAACCAGGAGATGACGCAGGAAGAGCTTCGGTTGTTGGGGCCGGTCATTCGTGACACGATCAACTGGCCGGACGCTGCCGATATCTATCCGGACCTTCCCTCTCCGATAATTCGTCAGGGTGCCGACGGCGTTCGTGAACTGGTGCTGGCCCGCTGGGGCATGCCGAAGTCAGAGGAAACTCAGATGGAGGCGGTTGAAAAGCGGGCGGCCAAGCTGGAAGCGAAGGGCAAGCCCTACGACATTGCGGAGCTGCTGCGGGTCGAGCCCAACAGTGGCGTGACCAACATCCGGCGCACCTTTATCGAGCATTGGCAGACCTGGCTGCAGCCGATCCAACATCGATGCCTTGTCCCGTTCACCGCTTTTGCCGAAAACACAGATGCCGACCGCAGTCGGCTCGCCTGGTTCGCTCTTAGCGAGGATAAGCCCGTCGCATTCTTTGCCGGGATCTGGACCCGTTGGACCGGCATCAGAAAAATCAAAGAGGGTGAGGTGACGATCGATATTTTTGGGTTCTTGACGACCAGGCCCAATGAGATCGTGAAGCCCTATCACAAGAAGGCGATGCCCGTGATCCTCACGAACAAGGAGGAGCGCGAGCAATGGATGACGGCGCCATGGAAAGAGGCCAAGGCCCTCCAGCGGCCTCTAAGGGATGATCAGCTCGTCGTTGTCCAACGCCCGGCCAAGGCCGCACAGTAAACCGAATCCACACCCTTCTCTCTCTATCTACACTGAGGCAGGCCAATGGCTGAGATGCTTTTCGACCTACCGGCAGACGGAGAGATGATGATGCCAGCCGCTCTTGCTGTTGCGCCCGCCTATACCGGCCCGTTCGCGAACGAGCTCGCCCAGCTGATGCGGGAAAACCCGACGATCGATCCACGCCGGTGGGAGCGAGCGAAGCAAGATGCTGTGGAGTTCCTGGCCGATTGGGGCGAGCAGGCCGCCGAGCTCGGCTGGACGGCGCAAGAGCTGTTCGGATTGCACCCTGTCGCCCCCCTCACCCGCTACGATGCCATGGGCTTGGTCTGGCTGTTGAACGGCAAGGAAGTCACCGCAATCACCGATCGCACGGCCAAGATCGGTGCGACGACATATTATCGGACCAAAATGTGAGGTCGGATCCCTACCATGCTCGACCAGGGGGACGAAAGAACCCTGGCCGAGCAGCCGGCAGGCGGGGAAAGTAGGGGCAAAGTTCCGCCGGCGTCAGCAAGCTACCAAAAGGCGACGAATCTCGCCAGAACGCACCGCCGAAGAAAGTTCCTATCGGCGCGCCGGCGCGATTGTTCGCGCCAGGTGCTTGGCGTATGTGGCGACAGCACGCCAATAGGCGGCTACAAAGCCCTTTCGTTTTTTCCAGGCCAGGTTCGCCCTGCTATCGGCATCTGCGGCGAGATCGCGCAAGAGCCAGCCGAGAGGCTGGCGCTGCTCCTCGGTCAAAGCCTGGATGGCTTTGGCTGAGGGCAGCGCGAGGATCGGATTCCGAACCTCGCGCCGCGCCGATCGGCGGTCCCCCTCGCGAAGACCGCCCTTCATATCGGAGCCTCGCCGTCATCGACGACGTGCAGAC
Source organism: Labrys sp. 22185 (assembly GCF_052045555.1). Lineage (NCBI taxonomy): Bacteria > Pseudomonadati > Pseudomonadota > Alphaproteobacteria > Hyphomicrobiales > Xanthobacteraceae > Labrys > Labrys sp. 22185. The sequence goes on from NZ_JBQEPH010000078.1 coordinate 4,164, forward strand.
ACGGCGGGCCGTTTGGCCTGGATGCATGCTGGTCTGCCTGGATCGCGACCAGCTTGCAAAGCGCATCGTCGGTAAAAGCGGATTGGCCGAGCAGCTGCACCAGTTCGAGGATAGATTGCTGACCTGCTGGGCTTTCGAATCCTAGCAGATCCCGTATCGCCTCGGCATCGGCGCGCCGCAACCGCTCGGCTTCCTCGTGCATGGCATCGCAGGCCTGCAAGGCGCTGCGGAGATCCTGCCGCCCTTGTTCCAAAAGACTCCAGAGCGCACCGGTATCCGTGACCTGGTCGTCCGCCGCATTCGACTCAAACTCAGATAGTGTCTGCACGAAGCGGTTCACTGCATCAGCAAGAAGGGGATGCGCCATGGCCGTTCTCCTGGACAATGGAAATAATCATTCGGTTGGGAAGCGACGTCCGCCGCGGTAATGGCGGCCGGTCCCGCCGATACGCACGATGATCGTGTTGCAATAGGTGCCGACACTCGCGAAGGAGCCGGCCGGCAGATCGACAATGGTCGCGTCGAACTTGCGCATGAGGTCCCGGAAGGCCTTCGACTTCCGCGTGGCACGAAACTCGGTGCCCGCCGACATCACGGCCACCAACTCGCCGCCATTCTGCAGGAATGAGAGCGCATGCATGACATGGTCAATGTCGCGTTCCAGGTCGAAGGGCGGATTCATGACGATGCGATCATAGGGCCGTGTCGGATCAGGCCGCAAAGACAGAAAATTCGCCTGGATGACACGCCCGTAGAGACCGCTTTCGGCCAGCCCGACGGCAAGACCCGTCTGGATCTCGACGCAATCGACAACGCAGGCTTTCCACTCATTGCCCTCGCGGTCGGCGAGTGTTTTCTCCGCGAGCCGTCGCGCGAGATTGCCTGTGCCGGCACTCGGTTCCAATACCCTCAAGGGCGGGTCCTCGTGCGCCCGATAGAGATTGACTTCCTCGATCACACGATCAGCCGCCGCGTCGGGTGTGGGATAGAACCCGTAATTCTTTGCCGGCGTCGTCTTGGGGCGATGAAGCCCGGTGTCCTCCTCCGGCGCTCGCTCCTCGGGAATAGGCGCCCCGTAATACTCGCCAAGAAGCTTGTTGACCTCCCGCACGAGGTCCTCGCGCTTGAACCAGAGATGCGCGTTGCCGTTCTTGTAGCAGCGCACCTTGAAATACTCCGTCTCCACCTCGGATTGCCTTGCGCCGGAGCGCCCTCGGCGGGACTCCTCGATGGCTCCGATCAGGCCGGCATAGCTGGGTGGCAACGCCTTTCCCTCAAGCACCATGAAGGTACGCTCGATGTCCTGGATGGTGTCACGCTGATTGCGGTTGTAATTCCAACTGCCCCACTCATTGAAGGCGTAGGACAGGATCACACGCGAGCCGACCTTCCACCCGTCATGGGATCGAAACCGCCTGTCGAGATTTGAGAAAGCCTCGGCAATGCCGCGCCGAAAGATCATGCCGGCATCGAGAGCGAATTGTTCGAGTGTGGCGATGATATTTTCGGCCGTCACCTCTGGAGGATCCTCTTGCAGCTGCTGATGCAGTGCATCCTTGGCCTTCTTGTCCATAAGACGCTCAAGGTCGGTTATGCCAACCAGATGCGCCCACACGTCCCGATCAGTCAGAGTGCGGGCCGTCTTCATGAAAACGTTTTGCGTTGGCAGGTCCAGGACCTTCCAGAATTTGCGGTGATCCTCGGCGGATGTCTGGTTGTAGCGCGTCAGACCCGGCGAGGCCTGGTGCGCGGCTCGCTGAGCTGCCAGCAGCCGGTTATGAGATTCCTCCAAGCCAGCATAGGCCTCCTCGTAGAGAGCGAGGGCAAGATTTCGATGTGCGACAATGCTATCGACGGTCGCGCGGGGCATGATTGCGTTCATCGGTTCTGTCCTGGCGACGCTGTTAAAAGAGGCATTGTTGGGCCGAATTCTCGGCCCGCATTTCCCGCGCGGCCTTTGCAAGGTCGCGAACATGAGCGTATCGAGAGGCCGTCTCCTCCCATTCGCCGATCCCGGCTGAGCGGAATGCATGCCGGATGGCTCGATCAAGCTCGGGCTCCTGACGAGCCCGGCGCATCAGGGCTGCGACGACAAGAGCACCGTCTCCCATCTCGAAACAGTTGTCATGGGCGCGGCTGTCTTCATGGCGCACGAGCGCCCGCGCCGCGTAAAGGACGCGCTGATTGAAGCTGCGGGCCATGTCATCCTCTCCCCTGCGCGGCACGAGCTCCAGGACTGCGGAAGGCGTCCCAAACGCATTCCCCGTCAGCCGTCTGAACCTCGGCCTTGTGGGTCCACAGCGTCTCGTGGCTGCTTCCGAGATATCGGGCAAATTCGTCGCTGAGCATGTACCGGGCGCGCTTCTTCGCGGCGGGCAGGCCTTCGATTAGATCGCTGACAATGTCGCAACCATCAGCGTCCCTTAGGATGACATTGTATTCGGTCACCTCATGCCCTCCCGTGCATGCCGGCAATGCGGCGGTTCAGATGCTGGCGCGCGCCCTTGGCGGCCCGCAAGGCGGCAAACACAGCCTCGACGGCGCGCTTTTCATCGGTCTGACGAGCCCAATGCAGGCTTTCCGACAGCAGGCGAATAGTCTGGTTGATAGCCTCGACGTTCTCAGAACATGCCGGGCGCAGAAACAGCCGTTTCATGATCGATCCTCCAGGTTGAGAAAGACCGGGCCAGCCTGAGGGCCGGCCCGGATCGGTCCTCACGCTGCCTTTTTCAGCTTGGCCATTTCCTGGGCGAGCACCCAAAGCGCCTTGTTGAGTTTCACGTCCTGGTCGATCCCCTTGATTTCCCGGGTCGTGACGCGGCGCATGCGATGCATGTCGTCATAGGCAACACCATGCAGACCGCCGCGAACACAGTTCTCCTGCGCGACATTGAACGTGGTCCAAAGGTCGCGATCCCGGTCCTCTGGCCGGCGCGGACGAATGATCTGCTCGACCTTGATCGGCGTGGCTGTCTCGCCCTCGGCATCGCCAAAGCGCAGCATGTGCGCGGAACGGGCGAACACCATGCGCTCGTCTTCGCTCAGGATCTGCGTTCCCCAATCCGCCGGCGCGGCCAAGGCGTTCCGGGCCTCGTCCAGAACGCTATACGTGCCCTCGATCACCTTGCCGGCGACATCGCCGGAATGACGTACCTTGACGTTGGCAAGCGTGCCGGTCTGCGCGACAAGGCTGTTCATGCAGCGGATGCGAAAGAGCCCGGCCATCAGCTCGTAAGCCGACGTGCCGTCATTCGCGTTCTTCAAGAGAATTTCGCAAACGGTGTCCCCCACCTTGTAAACCGCGCCGTCATCCAGCCTGCGCAGCCGGATCAGGTGCTTCGTGAAATCAACCTTGCTTTCCTCACGCGTGCGGGACTGTTTGACGCCGACTGGCTGGAAACCCTCGCGCTGGAGCCCCCGCAACACATCAATCGTCGGGATCGGCTGGAACCGTTCCGACCGGCTGTCATGCGCGGTCACGGCGAAGATCGACGGCGCAATACGGCGCATTTCGTCCTCGCTCAGAGCACGAGCGGTATCGAAACGAGCGGTTTTGGTGTAGATCGTCATTGAAATCTCTCCTCTTTTTCATCGAACGGCGAAGCAGGCCCGTCCTGCTTCCCGAGTTCGCGCGGAGCAGCAGAGAGAGAGGGGGGCAAGGCCATGGGCCGGAGGGGGATCACCCGCCCGTAGGGGCGGCGCCGATCGGCGCCGCGTTCGCAGCGAAGCGAGAACCGGGGATACCGGCCCATGAGCGCAGCGGGCCTTGCATGGGGAGAGAGAGGCGGCGCCTCTTTCTCCCCTGCCCTTCGGCCGCGGCGAATTCGCCGCCTGGCCGAAGACCAGCACAGGATCATGTCAGAGCCGGCTAGGCCGGCGGCGTCAT
>NZ_JBQEPH010000079.1:0-7879 GCF_052045555.1 Labrys sp. 22185
CCGAGCTGCCGCGAGACGATCGAGAAATGGCCCCCAGGCTCGACGGCTACTGGCTTTGGCTGCGATTTATGACGGTGCGTCTCGGACCGAAGCTGCGAAGATTGGCGGGGTGAGCCTGCAGATCGTTCGCGACTGGGTCCTGAAGTTCAATGCGCATGGTCCAGACGGGCTCATCGACCGCAAAGCGCCAGGCCAGCCGTCCCGGCTGACGAGCGAGCACCGCAAAGTACTCGCCGCAATCATCGAGAGCGGGCCGATGCCGGCGATCCATGGCGTCGTGCGCTGGCGGATCATCGATCTGTGCCAATGGCTCTACGAAGAGTTTCGCGTCTCGATCGCCAAGCAGACGCTGAGCCGGGAACTGCGAGCCATGGGATATCGTAAGCTGTCGGCCCGGCCGCGCCATCATGTACAGGCCGAAGGCCAAGGCATCGACCCGACCGACATAGAGGTCTGGTTCGCCGATGAGGCGCGCATCGGCCAGAAGAACAAGATTACCGCCGCCGGGCCCGGCGAGGAAGCAGACCGTTGGCACCTCACGATCAGCGCACGGCCTCGACCTATATCTTCGGTGCCATCTGTCCCTGGGAGGGCAAAGGCGCAGCCCTCGTCCTGCCGATCTGCAACACACAAGCGATGAACCTGCATCTGGCCGAAATCGCCGATCAGGTCGCGCCCGGCAAACACGCCATTCTCCTGCTCGATCAGGCCGGATGGCACCTATCGAGCAGACTGCTCATCCCGCCCAACATCACGCTCGTTGCCCTGCCCGCAAAATGTCCCGAGCTGAACCCGGCTTTCGCGAAGCGAAGACGCTTCGCTGTCGCCCGAGGGGTCGAGAACATCTGGCAGACCGTATGTTCGTTTTCCCCGCGGCGATCGCTCGCCCAAACTCTTCGCGGCGATTAGGCCGGAAGGCCGGCCTTCAGCCGTGATCGGGAGGATGGGCTATGCACAAGGACGACAGAGCTTTTGTCGGTCTCGATACCTCTAAATTGAAAATCGCCGTGGCGTTAGCCGAAGAAGGCCGCCAGGGAGAAGTCCGCTTCTTTGGGGACATAGAAAATACGCCTGAAGCCGTGCGGCGTCTTGTAGCCAGGCTAACCGGAAAATATCAAAAATTGCATTTCTGCTATGAGGCAGGACCAACCGGTTATGGATTGTATCGCCAGCTTACCGATCTCGGGCAGGCGTGCGCTGTCATCGCGCCGTCCTTGATACCGAAGCGACCGGGAGAACGGGTCAAGACAAATCGTCGAGACGCGGTGACATTGGCTTGGCTCCATCGCGCGGGCGAGTTGACGGCAATCTGGGTCCCCGATGCAGAGCACGAAGCCGTGCGCGATCTGGTGCGCGCCAGAGAAGCGGCCATGCTTGAATTACGCGAGAAGCGACAGCATTTGCAGTCGTTCCTGCTGCGCCATGGACGAATTTACGCCGGCCGCCGACCTTGGACGAAAGTCCACGCACACTGGTTGGCGAACCTCACCTTTTCCCATCCTGCCCAATACCTTGTTCTTCGTGAATATCGCCAATCCACCGAAGATACAGAGGCGCGACTTGAACGGTTGACGGACCAGGTATCCCAAGTGGTGAAATCTTGGTCCATGGCACCTGTCGTTGACGCCTATCAGGCTATGCGAGGCGTCGCCTTTCTGACGGCGGTCATCTTCGTGGCCGAAATCGGAGACGTTCGCCGTTTCGAAACGCCGCGGCAGTTGATGGCTTTCCTCGGCTTGGTTCCATCAGAACATTCGACCGGAGAGACCGTGCGGCGCGGCGGCATCACCAAATCGGGCAATCCAAGAGCGCGCCGAGTGCTTGTTGAAGGCGCATGGACCTATCGCTACGCGGCTCGTTTGAGTCGTCCCCTGCAGGTACGGCAGGGACATTTACCCAGGACCGTACGGGCGATCGCATGGAACGCGCAGCTTCGTCTATGCGCTCGTTATCGAAGGCTGGCGGCGGCAGGCAAACGGCCAACTGTTGTCACCACGGCAATCGCCCGAGAGATGTCGGCCTTTCTGTGGGCAATTGGCCATGAGGTTGAACCGCTTCAGCCTCAGTAGACTCCAGCATGCTGAGCAGAAGCGGCTGTTCGCGCTTTTGGAGGGAGGGAAAAATCGATGAACTGACAATCGCGATTACGTGGTGCTGGAGGCAGGGCCTCGGTGGGGAACCCTCGGATGAAGCCTATTGGCGTCGTGCCATAGCGACACCGGCCATGACGGAGGTCGATCCTGTTGCGCCGCCGCAATTTCGAATTGGCAGGAGCGATAAGGTGGCAACGGGAGGTAGCTGCCTTGCTCAGCATATTGCGCGCCACCTGGTACAAAACGGTTTCACCTACCTGGTGACGGAAACCGCCCATCCGATCGTTCCATCCCATCTGGCAGAACGTTTCAATTATGGCGTCTATACCGCCCGCTATGGCAATCTCTATACCTCGCGCCAATTTCTCCAACTCCTCCGCCGTGCCTATGGCTTCTTCCAGGCCGAAGACATGATTTGGCACAAGAACGATCGTTTCATCGATCCCTATCGGCGGCAGATCCAGCCGGACGGATTCTCTTCCCGAGAAGAACTGCTCGCCGACCGGGCGCAGCATCTTGCTGCAGTGAGGCAGGCGGTCGAGAATCTCGATGTCATGGTCTTCACGCTGGGTTTGACGGAATGCTGGATCGACAGGGCCAGCGGCACGGTATTTCCCTTGTGCCCGGGTGTTTCGGGAGGGGAATTCGACAGCACCAGACACGTCTTCCACAATCTGTCTTCAACCAAAGTCATTGCGGACATGCTGGAGACTATTGACTTCATTCGCTACCGCAATGCCGCTGCGCGTTTCGTGCTTACCGTCTCCCCTGTCCCGCTCATAGCCACGGCGAGCGGTAGGCCTGTGCTGCAAGCGACGACCTATTCCAAGTCTGTCTTGCGGGTCGCTGGCGAGGAGATCATGGCTCTACGTGAGAATGTCGAGTATTTCCCCTCCTATGAGATCATTACGGGTTCCTACAATCGCGGGGCCTATTATGGTTCCGACCTCCGTTCGGTGCGGGAGGAAGGCGTCGATCACGTAATGCGCCTGTTTCTTCGCCATTTCGGCGCGGTTGAAGTTTCCCGCAGACCGATTGCGCCGTCACTGGGGCGGCAAGATCATGACTCGGTGCTCGCCGACGCTAGTGAAATGGTCCGGGTCATCTGCGAGGAAGAGGCACTGGGGAAGAGTGCGGAGCATTGATCCGCCTGCCTTTGAAGTCCCTGCAACATTGCGGGGAGCCATGAGGTTGGCGGGAGCAGCCTCGAACGGGGCCGTGCGAACCGTGCTCCCGATCAGCGTTTTGCTCTTGGGCCTCTTCTAAGATTACCGCGAAGGCTCAACGAGTGGATAGAACGTAGTTTCTCAGCACTCTCTCCAGAGCCAGTCCCCCCAACAGGGAGACCAGCCCGACTGCAATCGTATAGGGCTTGTCCAAGACGAGTTGACCATAGCCCGTATAGTAGGCTGAGCGCATCCACTCCACCGTCTGAAGCGCGGGATTATAGGCCAGAATCGAACGGTATGGCTCCGGGACCGTATCGGCCACGAAGACGACGCCCGACGACGCCCAGACACCGATTATGAGCAGCGAATAACCCGTCATCCACATTGGCACGGCGGCAACGATCACGCTGTTGATCACCCCCATGCCGCAGCCAAGCAGGATGGCCGCCCCTAAGGCGCAGAAGGCCGTGGTGATATCCTGCGGCAGGATTGGAACGTCAAAGGTTATTCCAAGTATAATCATAAAGATTATTACAAAGGCCGACGACAGGATCTCAAGAATTGCACCCGCGATAAGAACGTCAAGCGTTCTTACGCCAGGGAGGCTCAGCAGGGGTCTGGTGGATACAAGGTTCACCATCATGAAGCGCGACAGGTAGGAAAAGACCATGAAAGGTATCGTACCCGTGGCAATGAACAGGATGACGCTTTCTCCATAAGGGGCCGCGCGCCCGGTAATGGAGAAGATGGCGATAAGAAGTAGAATGTGGGAAATCGGCCAACCCACTGCCACGATATATCCGAGGCCGTGTCCAAAAAAACGCGTCCTGATGTTTCGGAGAATGACGGCCGATATAACACACCACTGCCGCCCAAAAGCTGATCGTATCGTTATATATGCCCCTTGATCTATCCTCACAACAAAATCTCACTCAAAGTCAATTATAGAAAATTTTGATTTGAAAAAAGCAAATATTACTGAGAAACGACATTCCTATATATCTCTGAGTAGATAACGTTTCACGTTATGTCCTCCACTATCGCCTTAACTTGACAGTAAATATCGAGATCGGCCTCAAGCAGCACCTCGACCTCGGGCAGCCTGCGCAGCCGCTCCGCCAAGGCCTGAACCGTCGGCAACAGGGGCGCGATCTGCACGGCACCCTGGGGCATGCGCATGATCTGTTCGAGGTCCTCGGCGAAGACATGTGACCGTTCGCGGATGCCGACAACCCCGGCGGTGGCAAGATTGGCCAAGGCCGTCGCCACGGCGCCGCGCGGCAACAGGGCATCGAAGCTCTCGGCAGCAAGCTGGCGCGCAAGCGGATTGGACAGGATAGTGATCACCGGCCCCGGCATCTCGGCGAGGCCCTTTGCCAATCCCTCCTCGTCCATTTCCAGATTCGTAACGAAATTAATCGCGGGCTTGAAGACTGAGAGATCGCGCTCGCTCAGCAGGGCATCACCATATCTGAGCACCTGCTTGAGGGCCATCAGCCGCTCAGCCAGTTCGTAATAGGGATCGTGCAGCAGGGTCACCCAGGTGAAGCGCTCATGAATCAGCGCGTCATATTGCCTGAGCGTGAGCCGACCGCTGACATAGAGCGAAGGTGCGTTCTGCAGATGGAAGATCTGTGTCGCCGTCTCGCTTCCCAGCCGCTCGATGCCGCGGTGGAAATAGTTGAAATGCTGCCTGAGGGCCGCATCGAGTCCCCAGAGCGGAAACAGATGGGTCTCCAGCCGGAACAGACGGTTGGGCAAGCCGGGAGCATCCAGATTGCGGCGATAGATCAGGATGCCGCTTTCCTCGTCCACCACTTCGACATAGCGCATGGCGCCGAGGCCGGGCACATTGGCATCGTTGAGCAGGAAGCCGCACAGGCCGTTGAGGTGGCGCCCCGCCGTGACCAGGGCCGGACGCGGCTCGCTGCAGCGGATGCGGGCCGCCACCTGGCCGTCGACGAGGACATGCAGGATCGGCGTCTTCTCGTAATCGTCCGGGACGACATAGCCGGTGATCTCGCCGCCCTCGTCCGATTCGATGTTGAACAGCATGACTCTGTCCATTCCTCAAGCCAGAACTGAGATCAGGGTTCTCCTCAGTCTCATTCAGCGCCATCAGAAAGGTTAATGGAGTGCGCCTCGTGATCGGTCTGCGCCGATAGCAAGACGGCTACACAATGGTCGAGTGAGGAGCGCCAGTCAGGCATCGCGATGCCATAGGTTTCGCGTAACCTCGTGGTATCTAACCTAGAATCGGCAGGACGCTGAGCCGGCGTGGGATAATCCTTCGTACCGATACGTCTCACATGAGCGGAAGGACCGCCGCGTGACGCAGAGGCCTCAAACACTGCTTCGGCGACGTCCGCCCAAGTCGCCTCCCCACCTCCGGCAACATGAAACACACCGAATAATGGTGAATCGACCGCCTTCTCGTGCACCACTCTGTGTGCGATCTGCAGCAATGTTCTTGCAAGGTCGAGGCCGTAAGTCGGACATCCCCTCTGGTCGGAGACGACGCCGACCTCGTCGCGCTCATCGGCGAGCCGCAACATCGTCTTCACGAAATTCTGGCCGTAAGGCGAATAAACCCATGAGGTACGGCAGATCACATGACGGGGATTAGCGGCAGCGACTCGCAACTCCCCTTCATATTTGGAAATGCCGTAGACTGTGAGGGGGTGAACCGAGTCATCTTCGCAATAGGGACGACCCGCAATGCCATCAAAGACGTAATCCGTTGAGAGATGTATGACAGGAATACCCAACCATTCCGCGCCTTTTGCAATTATGCCTGCAGAAACGGAATTGACCGTGTGTGCAAGAGGGATCTCGCTCTCCGCTCGGTCCACCGCCGTATAAGCAGCTGCATTAATAATTAGGTCCGCTTTCGTTGCGCTTAGAGCCGGTATGATTCTCGCTGGCCAAGAGAAATCGGTCTCCGGCCGCCCAAGACGGATGATGTCGACATTATGCTCAGCGCCCACGGCCTGCAGGCAACGGGCCAACTGCCCTTCCCTGCCCGTCACCACAATACGCATCAAATTAACCTCCTGGATCCGGACTGCCGGCAGGCTCAGGCGCTGACGAGCCCCAGCCGTTCGCCGGCATAGACCCCCGAGCGGATCGGGCGCCACCACCAATCATTGTCGAGATACCACTGCACCGTATGCCGGATGCCGGATTCGAAGGTCTCGAGGGCGCGCCAGCCCAGGTCCGCCTCGAGTTTGCCGGCATCGATCGCATAGCGCTGGTCATGGCCGGGGCGGTCCGGCACGAAGGCGATCAAATCCCGCCGCGGACGCGAACCGGCGACGAGCCCGTCCAGAACGTCGCAAATGGTCTCGACCACGCTCAGATTGCTGCGCTCGCTGCGCCCACCGACATTATAGGTCTCTCCCGGCCGGCCCGTCCGCACGATTGTCCACAGGGCACGGGCGTGGTCCCCGACGAAAAGCCAGTCACGCACATTGCTGCCATCGCCATAGACCGGCAATGTGCGTCCCTCCAATGCGTTGAGGATGACGAGCGGGATAAGCTTTTCGGGAAAATGATACGGGCCGTAATTGTTCGAGCAGTTGGAGATCAGCACCGGCAGGCCATAGGTGCGCATCCAGGCTCGGGCAAGATGGTCGGAAGCCGCCTTGCTGGCCGAATAAGGCGAGCTCGGATCATAGCGCGTGGTCTCGGTGAAGAGGCCGTCGCTGCCGAGCGAACCATAGACCTCGTCCGTGGAGACATGCAGGAAACGGAACGCGTCACGCTCCCGGCCCGAAAGCGTACGCCAATAGGCGCGCGACGCTTCCAGCAGGGTGTAGGTCCCCACGATATTGGTCTGGATGAAGTCATCGGCTCCGGCGATCGAGCGGTCGACATGGCTTTCGGCGGCCAGATGCATCACCGCGTTCGGGCGAAAAGATGCCATGACGGCATCCAGCTTCAGCCTGTCGGTGATGTCGCCGCGCATGAAGCGATAATTTCGTGAGCCAGCTATCGAGCGCAGAGAATGAGGATTGCCCGCATAGGTAAGCTTGTCGAAGTTGAGCACCTCGACATCCCCCTCCCCCACCAGCAGGCGCACCACGGCCGAACCGATGAAGCCTGCACCGCCTGTCACCAGAACACGCATCATGCGACACCTTCCTGTTCGGAGTTGTAATGAAACTGAGCCGGCAAGTCTTTCAGGAGCGGCAACCCCTGGTCCTTCGCCGAAAGCACGGGACCCTGTGGCAGCACGGGCCATTCGATGCCGATCGCAGGGTCATTCCACAGAATGCCGCCATCGTCGTCGGGGCTGTAGTAATTGGTGACCTTGTAGGCAACCAGCGTGTCCGGCTCCAACGTGCAATAGCCATGGGCGAAGCCGACAGGCACCCACAGCTGGTCGCCATCGACCCCGTCCAGGCGGGCCGAGACATATCTGCCGAAGGTCGGCGAGCCCTGGCGGATATCGACCGCCACGTCGAGTATCGCACCGCGGATGACACGAATCAGCTTGCCCTGCGCCATCGGCGAACGCTGAAAATGCAAGCCTCGCAGCGTACCCGCGGCGCCGGACAAGGCCTCGTTGTCCTGAACGAATTCTACGTCGGCAACCTGCTGGCAAAACCCGCGCGC
>NZ_JBQEPH010000080.1:0-7683 GCF_052045555.1 Labrys sp. 22185
TTCGGCCATGGTCATTGTCGAGATGCCATGCGCTTTCATAAGTTTCGGCGCTTTTTCTCGAACCATGCGCTCGAGCTCCTGCTCGTGGATTTGGATCTCCTCGTGTAACGCAAGCCAGCGGCGCGCAATTGCTCGCATCGACGCTTTCGCCGATGCGGCTGGTGACGTCATGTCTCCGGGTCTGAGTGCAGCAATGTGGCGGATCAGGGTGATTGGCCCCTTGATCTGCTCGAGTGCTGCGCGCAGTTCCTCTGGCGCGTTGATGATCAGCGTTTTCAATGTGATCATCGCCTGCGATTTGGCCTTCATCCGCCGCATCTTTCGTGAGTTCGCCACAGGCAAGAGCCCAAGGCCATGATCCGCGCTCCTTCGGCCTTGGCTGGTTCCTGCCTTCGTTGTGGCGCTATGGCTCGGGTTTCAGCATGTGGTGGGACAAGGTCTTGCTGAGGCTATGCCGATCATTTACCGTATAGGCTGACGACGCGCCGATTTGACCCTCAGATTGCGGGCGCGAAAAAAATACAGCTAAAGCGAAGAAAACAACCCGTTTTCTTCCGCATATTAGGTGGTAACCGCCGGAAGGAGCGCGCGATGAGCGGCGATGGCAATATTTCTAATTGTGGTGCTGATGCGGTGCCGATTGCGCAGATCCTGCAATCGCGTACCGACTTTCCTAATTGTGAGCTGAGCTACGAAGTTCAGTTTTCTGCTTTGGATTGGTATGGCATCGCAAACCTTGCGACAGTTTGCGCACGCGCCGGTCTGAATCTGCTTTCCTTGCGCTGCTTCGCTAATGGCCGGGCTTTTTGCGTGCTGGCAGATAGTACAGACGCGGATTTAAATGCGCTGAATAACGGCCTGGAAGCGTTCGCGGGCGCGACGAAATGGACGATCAGCATTTTATATAGACCGAGTTCCGGGGAAGGAAATGCGGCGGAGGGGGCCGCGTAGACGCGAGCGTCATCTGCTCAGGTGCAAACCAATCGAGATCGGTTCGAAGATGAGGCCCGGATCGGGCAGAAGAACGGCATCGTCCGCCAATGGCTAGTGCGTGTTTCGCTAATTCCCGACCACCGATTTCAGTAATTCCCGACCGGCGATTCCGCTAAATCCTGACCGGTCGTTTCGGGGCTTTTCAGGGCTGACTATCGCGAGCGCCATTCTGGCATAGCCGCCTCTCATTTGGGCTTTGAGAGGTGCGATGCCAAAGCGGAAGCAAGCGAGACGAACGGACATGAAGGATGTGCACGCGATCCTGCGCCTGAGATACGGCCAGGGACTTTCCGCGCGCGAGGTGGCCGAGCGCCTGAGGATCAGCAAGACTTCGGTGTTGACCTATCTGCTGCGAGCTCGCGAAGCCGGTTTTGCGATCCCCAATCGCCGTGGCAGAAAGGCACCGTCGAAAACACCAATCGCCGTGCCCGCAAATGGCTGCCGAGGGACGTCGATCCCCCGTCACTCGATGATCCCCTCTTCCGGTAGCTTTGCCATCACCTCAACACCACACCCCGCAAATGTCTTGGCTATCAGACCCAGGCGGAGGTCTTGCGGCACAAGCTGCGGGCCGCCCGCCCCTGCAGGCGCCGGAGATGACGAGTTGGACGCTCTTGACCCGCGACCGATGAGGTGGCGTAGAAAGGCCGACCAGCCGGATTTGTCCTCTTTGGCGCCCTCGCAGATGCCCAGAATCTCCCGAAAGCCCTCGCTATTGACCGCCGAGGCCACCAGCAATGACACGCTGCGGACCTCGCCGGCCCAACTGCGCTTCATGACGATGCCGTCAAGATAAAGATAGGGATGATCGCCCGCGATCGGCCGATGGCGCCACGCCTCGATCTTGGCGTAGATATTTTTTGTTCAGATTCGAGACTGTGCTCGGCCTCACTCGAGTGCCCACAGAGTCTCAGTGATGTCTTCAACGCGCCGAACCGAAATCCCGGCAAGATACATCTCAATCAGCGCTTCCTCGACAGAACACTCGCGCCACCGGTAGCGCTCAATGATCGCGTCTCAAACGTTTGGCGGCGCAGCTTTGGAATCTTTAATCTCGCTTCGCCGGCAACGGTCTCCAGCGTGCGCTCGTAACTGCCCGCTCGCGTGTCCTGTCGCCCTTCGCTCGCTCATAGCGACCGGCACCGCAAAGCCGGTCCGCCTCAGCATCCAGCAGTGCGTTCAGCGTCTCCTCCACCGTTCCGCCCACCATCTCGCCGAGATGATCACGGATCCCGGCCTCATCGATTTGGAAGCAGTCAATCCCGAAAGCGCGAAAGATTCTGTACGTCATCGGCGAATGCGGTTCGATTGTTGTAAATTTTTATTTACTACTATTTCTATAGACAAATTATATATTTCGACGGAAGCTGCATTTCAGCCTCACTTCCGCATCACGGAACCGACAATGACATTTGGCCTTGCCTCGCTGCTCCCCCTGGATCGATGGCGGCCAAGGCCTGAGCCGCGTGGGGTTGGGCGTGGCCGGTACGACGCGCGAAGCGAGGAGCGCCATCGATGCGGGGCGCGCGAGCACCGTGACGAAGGCGCGCTTTTGCCCGCGCACCGCCCATCTGCGTCGGTTGATTGCGCAAGGCCGTATCGTAGCCGCCAAGCAGCAGGCGGGAGCCTGGTTGCGGGAAGCCTATGCCTCGCCGCAATTCCTGACCCTGATTGCCGAACTGCTCGACCCGACCAAGCCCGATCGCGGCCGGCGCCGGCGCAATGGCTCGATATCGGCGAGGCCTTCGAGGCTCTGCGCGAGGACGGCTTTACCCAGGACCAGACGATCCTGGTGCTCTCCGACCGCTTTCATCGGTCCGTCGGTCTCATCGAAAAGGCGCTCGCCTTCTATCGGGAGGCTCAACACACGCCCGGTCCGGCGCCGGTACCAAGGCAACCGCCCCTCAAAATCTCGGCGCGGAAATAGCCGCATGCCCGCCGGCTCGGCCTATTTCACACAAGGTATACGGGATTTGAGGAAGCCACGCGGCATGTCGGTTGTTAGGGCATTTGTCCGGGGCTTCGGCGCGCCGGATATACGTCGAATCAGGACTTCTTTCCGCAGCACGAACCAGACAAGGAGCACCGTATGGCCGACGAACCCGCCGTCCGCCGGACATTGAACGAGGCGGCGGCAAGGCAGCTTGCCAACGCCACCAAGACCAGGGCCCAGTGGTCCGGCATCACGCCGCGCTGGCTAGTTTCCTTCCTGCCCTGGACACCGGTGGAAGCCGGCATCTATCGCCTCAACCGGGTCAAGGAAGACCAGGGCGACATCAGCGCCGAGGTCGAGTGCTCTCCCCGCCGCGACCAGGATCCGGACCTGCCGGAGACCTTCGTCGACTATGAGGAGGCGCCGCGCGAATATTCGCTCAATGCCGTCACCACGGTGCTCGACGTGCAGACCCGCGTCTCCGATCTCTACTCCCATCCCTATGACCAGATCCAGGAACAGCTCAGGCTCCTGATCGAGAAGGTGAAGGAAAAGCAGGAGAACGAACTGGTCAACAACAAGGAATACGGCCTCCTGCCCAATGCGCAGGCCGGCCAGCGCATCAAGACCCGGACCGGCGCGCCCACGCCCGACGACCTGGACGAACTGATCACCAAGGTCTGGAAGGAGCCCTCCTTCTTTCTGGCTCACCCGCGCGCCATCGCCGCCTTCGGCCGCGAATGCACCCGCCGTGGCGTGCCGCCGCCAACGGTCACCCTGTTCGGCACGCCCTTCCTGACCTGGCGCGGCCTGCCGCTGGTGCCGAGCGACAAGCTCGAGGTCGACGCCAAGGGCAAGAGCAACATCCTGCTGCTGCGCACCGGCGAGAAGAAGCAGGGCGTCATCGGTCTGTTCCAGCCGGGTGTTCCCGGCGAGGTACAGCCCAGCCTGTCGGTGCGCTTCATGGGCATCAACCGCAAGGCCATCGCCTCCTACCTGATCTCGCTCTACTGCTCCTCGGCCATCCTTACCCATGATGCCCTGGCCGTGCTGGAAGGTGTCGAGGTCGGCAAGTACCACGACTATCCCGACAAATATGTCTGAGTGGGGTTGATCCGACAGGGCGCGCCGCCCCTCGCCCTTACCCTCTCCCCGCAAGTGCGGGGCGAGGGGGCGCCGAGTGTGGCGTCAACTAGGCGAGGCGCTGAGCGTGCTGGAGAAGATGCGACGTCACCATCTCCCTCGCCCCGCACTGCGGGGAGAGGGTAAGGGTGAGGGGCGACTCTGACCTTGTAGAAGAGCGCTGCTGATCCGATTCCCACCGTATGCCATGATGATCCCCGGTACCGTCCGGCGGACGTCTCCAAGGAGCTCCCGCTCGATGACGACAGGCATTTCCTCTCCCCCGTCCTGGCCGGATCCGGCGGTGCTGGCCGATCTTGCCAACGCCCTGTTCCAGGCGCCGCCCAGCCAGGGCACCGTGCCGCTGGCGCCGACCGTGCCGGCCGTCCCCCCGAGCCCGACCCTGGCGCCGGCGCCCTCCATCACCACCAGCGTCGCCCCTCAGGCGCCGGCCCGGCCCCCCGTCGGCCCGCCCGATCTGCCGCCGGTGACCATACCTTCGATCGTGCCAACGCCGAGCATCCCGATCGCGCCCGCCACCGCGCCGCAGCCTTTGTCGGGCGCCTCGGCCATTCCCTCGGACGTGCCGCAGCCCGGCGGCTCGGCCGGCCCCTTCGTGCCTGCCGTGCCCACCCAGATCGATTTTTCGGTATTGCCCGCCGGTATCGCTGAATTCCTCTCGCTGCTGCGCCCGGATGCGGCGGCCTCGGCGCCCCTGCAGGCGCCGTCCACGGCTTCCATCCCCGGCTCGATCGCCCAGCCGTCCCAGGATGGCTATTATTTCCTGCGCGACGGCCAGTCCCTGGCGCCTGCGCAGCTGCCTGCTTCGCCTGTTGCCGCTCCGCCCTCCGTTCCTCCCGTGCCGCAGAGCCCGCCGTCCGTTCCCGCCCAGGCTGCCTTGCCCGCCGTGCCGGCCGCCTCGCGCCTGCCCGATTTCAGTGCGGTTACCTTGGAATTGCGTCCCGACGCGGTGCCGGATCTCGCTCCGTCAGGCCGTCCCTTCGATGCGAACGCGGTCAAGCGGGACTTCCCGATCCTGCAGACGCAGGTGCATGGCAAGCCTTTGATCTGGCTCGACAATGCGGCAACCACTCAGAAGCCGCAGGCGGTGATCGATCGCCTCAGCCATTTCTACGAGCATGAGAACTCCAACATCCATCGCGCGGCCCATGCGCTGGCGGCGCGGGCCACCGATGCCTATGAGGGCGCGCGCGAGAAGGTACGGCGCTTCCTCAATGCCGGTTCGACGCGCGACATCATCTTCGTGCGCGGCACCACCGAGGGCATCAACCTGATCGCGCAGGCCTTCGGCCGCCGCCATGTCGGGGAAGGTGACGAGATCCTGGTTACCTGGTTGGAGCATCATGCCAATATCGTGCCCTGGCAGATGCTGGCCGCCGAGAAGGGCGCCAAATTGCGTGTCGCGCCGGTCGACGACACC
This sequence comes from Labrys sp. 22185, assembly GCF_052045555.1. Lineage (NCBI taxonomy): Bacteria > Pseudomonadati > Pseudomonadota > Alphaproteobacteria > Hyphomicrobiales > Xanthobacteraceae > Labrys > Labrys sp. 22185. Next base: position 5,490 of record NZ_JBQEPH010000080.1, read on the forward strand.
GGCCAAATCATTCTTGAGGAATATGAGAAGCTCATCAATCCGCGCACGCGCATCGTCTCGATCACGCAGGTCTCCAACGCGCTCGGCACGGTAACGCCGGCCCGGGAGATGGTGGCCATCGCCAAGCGCCATGGCGCCACGGTGATTGTCGACGGTGCACAGTCGGTCTCGCATATGCGCACCGACGTGCAGGCGCTCGATGCCGACTTCTTCGTGTTCTCCGGCCACAAGGTATTCGGTCCGACCGGCATCGGCGTGGTGCATGGCAAGCCCGACGTGCTCGCCCATCTGCCGCCCTGGCAGGGCGGCGGCAACATGATCGCCGACGTCACCTTCGAGAAGACGATCTATCACGGGCCGCCCGAGCGCTTCGAGGCCGGCACCGGCAACATCGCCGACGCCGTCGGGCTCGGCGCGGCGCTCGACTATGTCGAGACAATCGGCATGGATGTGATCGGTCGCTATGAGCATGAACTGCTGGTCTACGCCACCGAGCACATGCTCACCGTGCCCGGCCTCAAGCTGATCGGCACCGCCAGGGACAAGGCGAGCGTGCTCTCCTTCGTGCTCGACGGCTGCCGGACCCAGGATGTCGGCGTGGCGCTCGACCGCGAGGGCATCGCGGTGCGCGCCGGCCATCATTGCGCCCAGCCGATCCTGCGCCGCTTCGGCCTGGAAAGCACGGTGCGGCCGTCACTGGCCTTCTACAATACGTATGAGGATGTCGACGCGCTGGTAACGGCGCTGAGAAGGATCCAGAGCGGGCGGGGTTGGTGATCTTCGGAGCGCGGACTTCCAGTCCGCTCTCCGAAGCCTATTTGCCCAGCCAGATAGGGCCCGACGGATTGTCGATGGCAGACAATATGTGAAGTCGGCAACCCACACTATGTCGGGGCGATCGGGGATCAGATTGCGATAGAGGTTCGGGTAGATTGGAGAATCGTGATTACTGTCGGTTGTGCGCGCATAGCGCCTGCGCGGCTTGATGCCCAAACCTGCCGCCCTCATCACTCAGGCTACGCACTTATGGTTGACCAGACGGCTGCGGCGGCAAAGCTCGTGGGTCACCCGCCGATAGCCGTAGCAGGGCAGTTCGTCCTGGATGTCCTCAATGAGGGTGACAAGTTCTGTGTCGTTCTGGCCGTGGCGCGATAGTAGAATGAATTCCTCGGCAGATCGATCACTTCACACACCCGTCTGACAGAGCAGCCCGAGGGCCGGTGATGATGAAGGATCTCTCGCTGTCGCCGGCGATCGGCTGGCGCGGCGTTTTTTTTGGCAAGGCCCAGTTCCATGGTGAGTTGGCCCACCTTGCGCTTAAGTGCGGCGATCCGCGCCTCGTATCAGCGACGACGCTGGCCTCGGCTTCCTCGTCATTCAGTTCGCCCCGGCCGAGCCACGCAGCCGTCGCACCGCACGCCGTGGGCACGCCGACATTCCAGTCGAGCAAGATAATCATCGCCTGCGGGACTGGGGGTCGGAGGTTCAAATCCTCTCGCTCCACCAAAGTGAATTCGTCGACCTACAATGAGCCGGACATTCTCAACCCAATCTAGCATGGGTGCCGCGATTCTTGCATCGGGGGCCGAGTTCGAGTTGCATCGATCGTGAGGAATGGCAGCTGGTCTGCAAGAAATTAGTAAAGCTACAAAACAATTAACGAGCGCGCCGCCACGAAGCGTGCCAAGAAAGAGCTGAGATCAGACGATCAGAGCACCAATACCCGAAAGCCCATCGATGACACCCGCCAGCAATACGGATCGTATCTTCCAATCTCTAGAGAAGTTGATTTGCGCCTTCTTTGAGGGACACGACGTCTCTCCCCTACAACAAAGCGCCTTCCTGATGCAGATCGCAAAGGCTGCGGCGCCGACGGAGCCCAAGAATAATATCAGGCCATCGCGTGTAAAAATTATCAGCGAGGACGACATTAAGCGAATGTGGGCAGTCCACGCGAGAATATTGCCACGAAAAAAGAGAAAAGTGCAGGCAGGAAAGCTGTAGACGTTAGCTATAGGCATTTCATAGAGACACTCTATACTGTACGATCCGTAAGCGTAGTGGATCGAAATCGTCGGATTCAGATGGCTTCGATCCGCAGCCGCTAGAGCATGTCCTGCGATCGATGAATCGATTGTGATGTGACAGGTGGCTTGTGAGCTGATTCAACATCTGCCTTGTGGGAGAGGTTGAT
>NZ_JBQEPH010000081.1:0-7669 GCF_052045555.1 Labrys sp. 22185
CCGCACCCTGCGCGGCTGGTCGGTGCCGGAAGGGTCTCGCCGCTGGACGGATGGCGATGCCGTGCTGCCGCTCGGCGAGCGCGCCCCCAATGCGATCGCCATGCTGGGGCTGCAGATCCTGGCTGCCGGACCCTATGTGGTCGAGGCTGACGCCGCCGCGGATGCCGCGCTGAACGGCTGACAATTGCGATGACAAAAACAGCCAGCCCTTGAACAGGGCTGGCTGACATTCTTTTCGGGGGGCGGGAGGAGAAGTATGCCGCGTATTCGCAACGCCGTCATATTGCAGCCGGGGCAAATCTGGCAGCCTGCCGATCCCGAAGAACACCGGCGCAGCATTGTCGATATCTTCAGGACGATCATCTTGTTCCGTGCCGATGATCGCTCCGATGCCGAGCCGGTCAAGGTCACGCGCAGCGAATTCCGCAGATGGATTGCCGATCGCGCCGCGATCCTCATCGCACAGCCGAACGAGGATGAAGCCAAGGCTTCACCGAGCGCCGAGCTGGGCAAGCGCATCGTTGCCCTCCGCAATGCGGCAGGTCTTACTCAGCAGCAGGTCGCCGACGCCCTGAATGTCTCTCGCCCGGCCGTGGCGTTCTGGGAAACCGGGCGGGAGGGCAGCGTCAACAAGCACCTGCCCGGCCTTGCGCAGCTCCTGGGGGTTTCAGTGGAGACGCTGTTAAGCGGGCACGTGGAGCAGCAGATCGATATCAGCGTAACACAAGATGAAGCCGATTTTATTGCGCTCTATCGCCGGCTGAGTTCCGCCCGCAAATTGCATGCACAAAAATGGCTCGAAAGGCAGGCTAACCATCTCAATGTCGCCGAAGACTGAAGTGATCCCGCGCCAACTCGGTGAAGATATCAGGCATCTGCGTGTCTGTGAGAAAGGATGCGAATGCTGGCACATGAAATCGTGAAGCTGTTCCTCGATCGCCATTGCCCGCTGAAATCGCTGCCGCAGGTCGAGTGGATAACAGCCAAAGCCATGTTGGAACTGCTCTTGCCTCTGGCGCAAGACTTCGTCGGCGTCCGTCCTCTTGCCGAGCATGCGAGGCTCTCGGAAGCCTATGAAGGCGCGGCCGACCAAACTATCAGGCGCATGGCCGTTCTCGGTACATTCTCGCCGGTCAAAGAGGCCGAAGCCGGCACCCAACGCGTGTTGCTCGACCGTTTCGACTGGGGCATGACGGTTTTGGCCGAACATGGAAACAGCGAGAAGGATCTTAAGATAGCCCTCCCTTTAGGTGTTAACCTCAACATCAGCCAGTTCGCAATTCTCCTGGCTGTACTTGCAGAATATGGAAGGAATTCCCCTTCTGAATGGCGATGTGCGGCCGGTTCAAAAGTTTGGCCTGAATTTCCCGCCACCACACGTCCAAGGCGACAATAGAACAGCCTGATGGAGCTCTCTTGCCGGCCCCAATGCCCGCCAGTGTGGCGAGCAGCGCCGACGCCGCAGTATACAGCACATTCTCCCGCCGCACTTCGGCATCAAGGCGATCGGCAGGAAGCTGACGGCCATCTATGTCAGCCGGTCCGATCCCGATGACTATTTCGGCCTCAAACCGATCTGCGAATCGTTCCCGGATGCGAAGGTACTGGCCGCTTGCGAAACGCTCGGTGTGATCAGGGAAAATGTCGAGGGCAAGATTGCCATCTGGGGACCGCAGTTCCAGGAGGACGGCCCGCGAAGCCCGAGCGAGATCATATTCCCGCAGGTCTTCGACGGCCCCGCGCTCAGCGTCGATGGCGAGATGATCAACGTCATCAAGGCGGAGGGGCTTTCCAGCCGGCGCTATCTCAGGGCGCCCTCGCTAGAGGCCGTCTTTGGCGGTGTCCTCGTTTTCTCCGGCATCCATGTCTGGACGGCGGATACTCCGACGAAGGAGCAGCGTGCAGCCTGGGTCGCCAATCTCGACCTGATCGCCGCGCTTGAGCCGAAGATCGTCGTGCCGGGTCATATGGCACCGTGGGCCGCGACCGACCCTTCCGGTGTCGAGTATACGAAAGGCTATCTGCGGGCCTTCGAGGACGAACTGGCAACGGCCAGCGATGCCGCAGCACTCAAGGCTGCCATCCAGGCACGGCATCCCGGCCTCGAAATGGACATCACGATCGACATCGGATCCAAGGTCGCAAAGGGCGAGATGAGCTGGAGTTGATCCGGCCCGGGCCAGCGAAGCCGAAGCCGACGTGTTTAGTCCCAGCGTGTCATGGGTTGGTGGGCGGAAGTTCTGGAGCGCGCTGGCCCGCCGACCACTTGCTACAGCCGCTTTGTGCGCTGGCGCAAAGCCGGAGTAGGGGATCGGCTTCTCCAAGCCGTCTCGGCGGCCTGCGATGATGGCATCGTCGTGAGCGACTCGACCTGTGTCCGCGTTCATCAGCATGCGGCCACGGGAAAAAGGGGACGGCAATGATGGCGGCATGGGACGTTCCCGCGGCGGACTTACGAGCAAAATCCACGCGCTCGTCGACGCCGAAGGGCGCCCCGTCAACTTGCGTGTGACCGGCGGACAGATTGCTGACTGCACCCAGGCCGACGCGTTGACAGACGAACCGGGTGAAGCAGATATCCTGCTGAGTTCCGAGGCATCGCAACCCGATATGACAAGCGTCCGGAAAATTACCTCGCCGCCGTAAAGCTCGTCGCCGCAAGAATATGGTGCCGGAGTTTATGAGCCGACGCTATAGGAGGTGAGTGTAGATGCGGCAATGTTTATAAATTAAAATTCCGATATGTATCTCGCGATTAAATTGTTTATGGAGTAGAGCGGGAATTTATACCACATAGAATATATAATATATAAACATAGTCGATATTGACCTAGGCCAATATCTATCCTTACCTTAGGGAATGATTCGCATTTGGAATTGCGTTGATGATGGTTGAATTTCAGTCCATTCCTGATGTTGTAAGGATTCGTCCGAGATGCTTTGGTGATGCACGCGGTTACTTCTCGGAAATGTTCAGCGCGGGCGGGTTTTGCCAGCAGGTTGCCGAAGTAGCCGCCAAGCAACGACACGACCTCGGCGGCTGCGCGGTGTATGTCCATACCGACAATACGCACGGTCCCCTCCATCATTGCTCACAAACAGGGAGCCGGCGGGCAACACGCAATACGGATCCGCGCTCGCAGCGCATCCGGGCGAGTCGTAGGGGCGGCCAGATAACGTGCTCGAATTCTCAGTTCATCTGCATAGGACGGCCTGCCCGCACTTGCGTGCTCCCGGCGTCCCGTGGCCCGGATGCACCAAGCCTATCCGACCTGACGACCAATCCAACGCGGGCACCGAAAACAACATGCCGGATAATGGCTTCATCGAAAGCTTCGACGGCCGCCTTCGGGACGAGCTGTGGAACGAGACGCTGTTCTCCAGCCCGCCCCAGGCCAGAGCCGCTCTCGCCCGGTGGCAGCTCGACTACAACACCATGCGGCCGCCCTCAAAGCTCAGATGGCAGACGCCAACGGCCTTCGCCTCAACCTTCCATCCACGGCGGGATCAGACGGTGCGCACCATGACGGTTCCGCGTCCGCCCCCGTCGCTCAGCCCGCCCGAGAGGGCAAATCCAACCGCAGGAGCGAACTCATCGATGCTGTCGTCAAACGTGAAAGCGCCGATTCAAATTTTTTGAAAACTACATCAAGTAAAGCGTCGCATAACATCTAACTAAAAAAGGGAATAATAGATTATGTCTGCTAATCCAATGGGTCCTACCTATATTCCATCAAGATTTATTCGTTATGTGCTAACGGATCGCAATCTGAAAGAGCTAGACATCGTTGGTAGAAAAGGTTACATTCTGGATTGGGCTCATAGGTACATGAGCGTAACTGGAACGGACTATTTAGCATCAGAATATGTCCAAGCCTTGGCCCAAAAAAAGGATAAAGACGGTAACGATCGTCACGTGCTGCCCACCGGATTTTCCATCAACAATGGAAGGTTCGGAAATTACCCGAAAGGCGAGAAGAGCGCGAAAGAGCGCCAGTGGTACGCCTATATGAACAAGGGGCAGCCGCTTATCGAAGAACGTAGCGATATCGTTCAGCCGCGTCCGGATGTGATCTCTGAGCAGGTCTACGTCAACCGCACGGACCCGCAAGACATGCGGTGGGAAAGCTCTGTCGAATTTTCGATCGAAAATGTAACTAGCTGGTCACTGGAGGGCAGCGTCGATCTTACTTTTGACGATAAGGCCTCTGCATCGTTCGAGCAAGCAATCGAAGTCGGCAAAGAAGTGGAGGCGCACGCATCAGCCAGCACCACGCAAATTGCACATAACCACAAAGATAATGTAGGTAGCGAAAGTCAAGTCGAAGGCGAAGTGGAGCAGTCCGAGACAGACGAGGTGAAATCGACCAGCACCGGAACGGGTGAGGGAGAAGTATCGGCAGATCTCAAACTCGGAATCATGGGAGAAGTCAGTGGTTCGATAACCACGGGATGGAAGCAAACTTCAACCCTAAGCGGGACGGTGGGCTCGCGCGTTGTAGTGAGAGCCACACAGCGCCGTCAAATCAAGCGCTATAACTACACGATTCCTATCGTATTTGATGGTTATGTTGCTCTTTACTACGATGAGCCCGTAAAAATTGATAGTTACTATGCTGGTTATTTGCCGGGCCCCATAACCTCCAACAAGGAAAGAGCAAGGGTCCAAGCGCTCGATCCGGGCGGGGTGAAACCTTCCGAGGAATACGAGGAATATACGCAAGTCGTTGTTGCAAATATTCAGGTGCTCGGCCTGGTGCGTTACGGCGAAAATTACGATCTTAAGGGCTGGGCTGAAGTTGTTTCCACACTCGTTGGAGAGCATGAGGCTTTCGACGTAGAATCGCTGAGCCTCGCTGGCCGCAATAATAGTGTTGGGGCAAACGAAGAACTTCTCTACAAATACTGATCAACAAAATAATCTCTGATGGAGAAGGACCATGTTTAAGCTCATTTTTGATGGAGCGATTCAAGCAGGCCAGCTCGCCGAAAAGGCGGCGGGATATCTGCACGGCTATATCCCGGGAGAGTGGAAGGTGCGTGAGCGCGCTGATCCCGAGCTTTTCGAAGGAATCACTGAGGAGGAGTATGAACTACAGGACCCAAAAATTGTCAGGGAAGATTCGCCCGTCGCTTTGGATCTGACGAGCAACTTTATTCAAGCGACCTTCCTGAACCTTCAAACGCTCGCGAGCGGTAAACTGACCCTCAACCAGGAGCCTACGACGGTGGTCGATCCAGCTTTATCCACGCTCAACAGTGCGAAGCAGCATTTGGATGCCAAAATACCGGAAGGGGCTCCTGATAAACCCAATATCCCTAAGGTAGAGCGCCCTGTGGTTGAGATGCCAGAGAGGCCTCCATCACAAGACTGACCTAACGCGCAGCCTTCCCCTGATTGGTCGTCATTCGCAAAGAAAACATCTGGCGGGCTAAGCTCGAAAGAGGTTCTCAAGCCGAATGGATGCACTCTTGACGGGGAAGGCTGCGGATTTGGCGTTGCGAATGCTTGGGCACGATCCGTGGCTCGAAGCTGGACACCCGCAAGAACCGGTTGATTTTGGCGGGCGCAAAGGCGGTGGCGAGCGCATGAGCGTGGATCGGCCTCTTCCGGGCGTGATCACCGGCTTTTTGCGAGCGATTTGCGGTGCTTCGTCGGATTTCAGACAGACTCATTCCCTCGCACTGGCGCGCTCATGGAAGATCAGCCGCTCGAAATTGTAGGCGAGATTGGCGAGCGTCAGTTTGGCTTCGGCCCGGGCGAGGCCGATGGTGCGGATGAAAAGGCCGAACCGGTTCTTCTGGTGAGTCAAGACGTGCTCGACCGCTGCCCGGATCGCGGACTTGCCGGCATTGGCCCGCGCGACATGCTGCGGCATCGGCCGTCCCTGCGGCTTGCGCCGCTGGATCCGGCTGACCAATATCTTCGCGGAGAGCCATTTCTCGTTCTTCCGTGAGCGATAGGCGCTGTCGGCCCAGACCTCCGAGGAGGTGTTCTGCGTCGGCACCAGTCGCGGCAGCATCCTTGCGTCCGCCTGTGACGCCGAAGTGACCGCACTTTCCCGGATGAAGCCGAAGCGCCGGTCAATCGCGATATGGGATTTGTAGCCGAACACCGGCAAGGCGATCTGCGGCAGCAGCGTCCCGTCCGGCCGATGCCGGATCTTGCCGCCGATCTTCAACGTCCAGCGCGCATCGATATCCTTCTGCGCCGCCCTCTTTGCTCGTTTCCTCGCACAAAAGGGAGTTTCCGATGCCGGTCCAAAAGATCAGCCCGACTAAGCGCGCCTCTGTCGCCATCGCCGCCGTGCTGGCCACGGCGACTACGATCGGCGGCATCCTGTATGTGAAGCAGTCGGGCGGCGATGCCGTGCCCGCTGCCGTGGCGCTGGCGGGCGACACGCTGATCAAGCCGTGGGAGGGGCGCGAGCTGCACGCCTATTTCGATCGCATCGCGCAGCCGCCCCGCTGGACGATCTGCAACGGCGACACGCAGAACGTCAGGGCCGGCATGGTCGAGACGCCGGCAGGCTGCGACCGGCGCCTGAAGCGCCGGCTCGGCGACGAGTTCTATCCCGGCCTGAAGGCCTGCATCGACGGTTTCGAGGAGCGGCCGCTGGCCTGGCAGGCTATGATGATCTCGCTCAGCTGGAATGCCGGTGTCAGCACGGCCTGTAGTTCGACGGCCGCTAGGCTCGGCCGGGCAGGGCAGTATCAGGCCAGCTGTATCGCGGCAACCGCCTACAACAAGGCGGGCGGGCGCATGGTGATCGGCCTGGTGAACCGGCGCGAGATGGGCGATGCCTCCCGAATCGGCGAGGCCGAACTTTGCGTGTCGGGGCTGCAGCCATGAGCCTGGCCCTGACCTTCCTCTCGACCGGCATCGGCCGAGCGGTGGCGGCGATCGGCTGCAAGCGCGTAGGTGGGGACATTCAGGATTTGAAGTTCCAGGGCATGAGGGCTTCGATTTCGGTGGCCGGCCATGCTTGAGCGATGCGGCTTAAGGTCTGGGCGAGCCAAGCAAGAGGATCGACGCCGCTCATTTTGCATGTCTGAAGAAGGGTGGCCAGTGTTGCCCGGGTTCGTCCCCCCTCATGCCCGGCAAAGAGAGCATTCTTGAGATTGAGGGCAATCGGCTGGATGGATCGCTCGACGACGTTGTTGTCGAGTTCGATGCGGCCGTCATCAATGAAGCGGGTGAGCCCTGGTCAGCGTGAGAGTGCATAGCGGATCGCCTCGGCGAGCCTCGGCATCGCGACCGGCGATCTCGGTTTCGATCTGATAAAGTTGGGCAATGCGTTGCAGTGCCTCGCTGGCGATCGGCGCAGGCCCGGCGGCGGCCAGTTCGAAGAAGCGGCGCCGCACATGGGCCCAGCAGGAGGCGAGCACCACAGCGTTGCGTTCGGCCAGCGTGCGGTAACCGCCATAGCCGTCCACTTGCAGCACGCCGACAAAGCCCTCTAGATGAGCGATGGGTCGCTCGGCCTTGCGATCGAGCGCATAGACATAGGCGACTGCCGGCGGATCGGTGCCACCCCAGGGACGATCATCTCGGGCAACGCGTCCACCGGCACCGACCCTAGAGCGTATCTTGTTTAAGTTGGTTCATAGCCCGCTGCCTGGAAGTATTTCGCGCATTCGGCTGGGCTGAAGAGGTGGATGATCGAGC
>NZ_JBQEPH010000082.1:0-7077 GCF_052045555.1 Labrys sp. 22185
TGAAGGCCAAATCGCAGGCGATGATCACATTGAAAACGCTGATCATCAACGCGCCAGAGGAACTGCGCGCAGCACTCGAGCAGATCAAGGGGCCAATCACCCTGATCCGCCACATTGCTGCACTCAGACCCGGAGACATGACGTCACCAGCCGCATCGGCGAAAGCGTCGATGCGAGCAATTGCGCGCCGCTGGCTTGCGTTACACGAGGAGATCCAAATCCACGAGCAGGAGCTCGAGCGCATGGTTCGAGAAAAAGCGCCGAAACTTATGAAAGCGCATGGCATCTCGACAATGACCATGGCCGAAGTGCTGATCCTTGTCGGCGACAACCCTGAGCGCATCAAATCCGAAGCAGCCCTCGCAAAGCTATGTGGCATATGTCCCATCCCAGCCCAGCCTCAAGCGGCAAGACAAACCGCATGCGTCTGAACCGTGGTGGAAACCGACAGGCTAATGCCGCCCTTTACCGCGTGGCTATCGTTCGGCTGCGGGATCACGCAACCACGAAAGCTTATGCGGTCAGGCGGAGAGCGGAAGGCAAAACACCGTGAGAAATCGTGCGCTGCGTGAAGCGATACATCGTGCGCGAAATTTACCGCCATCTCTGCGTGCCAGGCGCCGACCGTACCGCTTGACAGATATAGGAGCTTCAACGCCGTGGCCGAGAGCTTCTTCAATCTTCTGAAGCGAGAGCGGATACGGCGCAGGACCTACCGAACACGCGAGGAGGCAAGGCAGGACGCGTTCGACTCCATCGAAATGTTCTACAATCGCAAGCGCAAGCACGTCAGGAACAGGATGCTGTCGCCCGTCGAGTTCGAACGGCAGTAGGAAACGTAACCCGAGGGTGCCCACAAAACTGGGGACTATTCAGTTTTTCAGGCCCCGTGGTCCAGCCTCAGGGCGCACTCAAAAGCGGGTCGGTTCTCGACGAAAATCAACAGGCAGCAGGCAGGAAAAGTTGCCGAAAAGATGTGCATTTAAACCACTGAATTGCTTATAAATAATTAAATAATCTATGTTTTTGGCGCTCTGTGGGCTGTTTTCGGTAGGTCATGGGCGCCAAGCGGCCGATACAGCCTAGCCTGAATTGCCTCTGCTGTAGAGGAGCAATTTGGGAGTGATCCTCCGGTCTCTAGCTGCGAGAATCGTAGCCGAAAAGAAACAACATCGTAGATTTTCGGGACGTCTTTGTAGGCGGCGATGCCTGCATCAACAGTGACGGTTGCACACCAAAGAGAGCGGGGCCGTACGAACTCTCGGTAGGATGTGAAGGAAGCTCCATTACACGCGGTCGTGCAATTGAAGACCTCTTAACGGGAGGAGTTTGTATTTTTATTATGAAGGGTGGTATTAAAATACATAAATATCACACTCCGATTAATTGAGGGAGTTTTTCCCGATGGCAGCTACGGAATGCAGCCGGGATTATCGAGGTAGATCGATAAACATTCGATAGCCGTAGACCTAATACCTGCAGAAATTCGACTCTGCACAAAATTTATACTTGCCGAAAAATTGATCTTTTCTAGTGTATTATGACTATGGTTCGTGGAGCTGTTCAGCTCGCAGCAAAATGGGAACGTCCGTGAGAATGAGGAAAGGCTTGCTGGCCGTTGCGTTGGTGTTTCTGGCCGGATGCAATGACAATGAGGGGGCAAAGGTGGCGGACGCGGGGAAGTCCCTTTTTACGCCACCCGATACGCTGACAGGACCGCCGTCGAAGCCGGATACGTCAACGGCACAGCCATCAAAGCCTGATGTGACCGTGGCTGCTCCCTCCGAGGCCGAAATATTCGCCGCTGTCGCTCCTCAAGACAAGGTCTTCGAGGATACGAACAAATACGACACAACGATTTCCGGGGCGATCGAGTTGTCGAAGGTTACCGAGGAGACCTCCGTTAAGCGTCACACTTTGAAAATCGACGGCGTCGACGTACCTTATACGGCGCGTGCGGGTCACCTTATCGCTTATGCGACAGATAGCTCAGGAAGGACTGCGGTCAAGCTCGCGGACGGAGGCACGCTGCCGGGCAAAACGCCACAAGCGGCTATCTTCTACACGGCATATACGCGGGATGGTCTTCCCAAAGACAAGCGGCCGATAACCTTTCTATGGAATGGCGGCCCTGGCTCCGCCTCGATCTGGTTGCATATGGGGTCCTGGGGGCCAATGCGCATCAAATCCGATGCACCAAGCATTCCCGAGCAGTATTATCAAAAACAGCCGGAGACTCTACCTTTCGTGGAGAATGATATTTCATTGCTGGACCAGTCGGACATCGTGTTCGTTGACCCGCCTGGCACCGGTTTTTCGACGGCCATTGCTCCTCTGGCAAATGGCGATCTCTGGGGCACCAGCATCGATGCCGAGGTCGTTGCCAATTTCATAACCAGCTATATCAACGCCAATAATCGCCAGAGTTCGCCGAAATATCTGTATGGCGAATCCTATGGTGGCATCCGCACGCCAATCGTTGCCAATCTGCTTGAGCAGGCAGGAACCAGCAATTATGTGCCCGATCCCTCCGGGAAGCCGCCGCAAGTACTCACGGGTTTTATCCTAAATTCACCGCTCGTCAATTATGGCACCAACTGTGATATGACGCAATTGACAGGAGTGGCGGGTTCCTGCGCTGGCTATATTCCTTCCTATGCGATGGCCGCTGATTTCTTTAAGAAATCGACGCTGCGGGGCAACAAGACACAGGAAGCATATCTTGAGGACTTGCGGAGCTTTACTCGGAATTCGTTTATGAAGGAAAACCAGACTCCTCAAGAGAAAGCGGATCTCATCAGAAAATTGTCGTCATATACCGGATTGTCAGAGTCCTTGTGGACACGGTTTCCGAATATGGGACCAGATACTGTACGCGCCAATCTTGTAAGCGGCTTCCAGCTTGGCCGGTATGATGCCCGAATGAAATTGCCGAATTCGAGCTCTTACGAAGCGGACGCTTACATCGACACTGCTTTCTTGAGCAGATTCAAAACCTATCTTCCCGATTTCGTAAACTACAAGAATTTGCCGACTGGAGAGAGTGCGGAAGCAAATACCGATTATCAGCCTATGAATTACGGTCCCCTTTCGTGGAAAACCTTTTTTAGTGGGGAAACAAATTGGGCCTGGAAACGGACCGGAAGCACGATCGACTATCCGGAAAGCGTTACAGACATCCAGGCTGTTCTTACTGCCAATCCCAACAGCAAGATTCTTGTTCTGCATGGCTATGAGGATGTTGCAACACCCGGCTTCCAGACCGAGCTCGATCTGAAAAGTGCCAATCTGCTGGATCGCGTGCCGGTAAAATGGTTCGAGGGGGGGCACATGACCTATAATACCGAAAGCTCCCGCGCCCCGCTCAAAAGGACCATCGATCAGTTCTATGGCACGCCAGCCGTCGATTTTCTTGGATTGTCGGCAACGAACCAAGCCCTCCGATTGTCGGCAGGCAGCCAGGCGAGCGCCATTCAGATGGTACAATAGAAGTTGCAAAGGATCGCAAAGATGAAAAAGCACCTTCGCCTGTTTGGCGTGGCTCTTGGCGCCGCTGTAGCGCTAGGCGTCTACTCCGGCCCGGTTTTGGCTTATGATGATATGCCTAGGCCTCCGGCCGGTGCCCTGAAAGGGGCCCCTGAGCCACCACCGACGGAAACTGCGGCCCAGCAGCAGGTCGAGGAGCAATTGCGCAGGCGTTTCAGCGCGGCAAGCGGCAACGGCAATATCCTTACCTTGGAGCAGGCCAAAGCCGCCGGTTGGGGCTTTGTCAGTGATAACTTCGCCAAGATAGACCGCGACAAAGATGGCTATGTCACTTTTGAGGATATATCGAGCTTTGCCACTGCGCGAACCCCGCAGCGATTGATGAAGCTTCAGCGCGCTCAGCAAAAACAGCAATAGCCACCGAAGCGTTTGAAAAACCCAATATTTCCATTCTCGGATTGGCTGCCAGCGCCAATCCGATAGCGGCCGATCGCGCTCTCAGCTTCCCACCCCGATGTGGGGATATCGGCGTCGGCGGTCAGGCGATTCTGTTTCGAGGGGCGAATGTCAACGAGGGCACATTTACTGTTGATCACGGCGCTTGCCGTATCCCTGAGCGCCTGCAATTCGCAGGACGAGGATTCGCAGGCAACGAGTACTCCCCTATTCGAACTGCAGGCTGACAGTTCTCCCCCACCCGCTACGGCGACCGATGCCATTCCTCCAGTGGTTCCGGTTCAGCCACCTGAGCCGCTGCCGGGAATAGGCAAGCAGTTCGATATCTCGCCGACGGGAACACGCTATCCAGAACTTACGTCCCTCTACCCCGGTCATCTGGGTCCTCAAGTCGAGGATGGAATGATCCTGCCTTGGCTGTCCAGGCGCGCGCCCATCAAGACGTCAGTTTGGATACAAACCGATCTGGATACGGATGGCAATGAAAAGAAGGACAGGATTGCTCTACGCGTCGTACAACCCGCAGAGGTGGCTGAAGGCCTGAAGACGCCGGTGATCGTGAGGCCTTCGATCTATTATGAGGATCCGACGTATCCGGCCGCGCGCGGACCTTTTCTTGGCGAAGACCAGTATCTGCGCATGGGGTTCACAGTCGTATATGCCGATTCAATCGGCTCGAACGACTCCGATGGCTGTCCCTCGATCATGGACGAGCCCGAGCGCCGAGCCATGGCCGGTGTCGTGCGCTGGCTCGTCAACGATCCTCAAGTGCTGGGCCGCGACGAAAACGGAGCAGTGGTGCAGGCGACCTGGTCGACCGGGCATGTCGCCATGGAGGGCGTTTCCTACGGGGGGACCTTGCCGACCATGACTGCCGTGACGGGCGTGACTGGACTCGAAGCTATCATTCCCGTGGATGGAATCAGCAACGCTTATGATTATTTTTCCCGATACAATGGTGTGAATCCGCTAGATACAGTTGATCTACCGGGTTATGCTGCTACCGAAACCTCAACGGCGAGGAAAAATATTTGTGCGCCCTTGGCCGAGAAGCTTGAGGAGAGTTCCGATACCGAGACATATGCTTATAACGACTTTTGGAAAGACAGAAATACGCTATCTCTAGCATCGAACATAAAGGCCGCTACGCTCATTGCACACGGTCAGAGCGATAATAACGTAAAGACAAAGAATTCTGTTCAGCTCTATGAAACGTTGATGCAATTGAAAAAGCCAGTTCAGCTTTGGTTTCATAGCCGGGATCATAATGATCCGGCATGGCAGAAGGAATGGCAAAAGCAGATTCTGCTTTGGTACACACGCTATCTTTATGGCGTCAATAACGGTGTCGAAAGACAGCCGACCTATGTCCGGGAAACGCCGGCCGGCGACCTGACCGCCGGAAACCTCATCAATAAAGATCCGAACGACGCCTCCAATACATTGGGCGGCCATTGCCATTCGAAGTCTTATTCTGCGCGCGACTGCATTCCCACGGGGGAGTTCCTGATTAAGGAGAATGTATGGCCGGCGACGATTGTGGCATCGTACTCCATGCGGCAACCCGACGCGAGCACCGGCGCCATCTTGACGCTGGATGGTCCCGGTCTGGGTGCTAATCAGGTCGCTGTCTTTGGTGTGGCGGGTAATAGCAGAATGTTCGAAACGGCCCCCTTTGTCGATGCCGCCCGGTTCGCAGGCACGATCAAGGTGGACATAACCGCAAAATTCGCTGCGGGCATTCCCAATCTGAAAGCTCTTCTTTACGTCGACGGCCAACTGGTCACTTACGGCTGGGCTAATCCGCGCTTCTACAAGGGGTTGGAGAAAGCTGAAACACTCGAAGAGAACACAGACTATCGGTTTTCTCTGGAAATGATGCCCCGTGACTTCAAGGTTTTGCCGGGCAGCAAGATCGCCGTGAAAGTTGAAGGCTATAGCTATGGGACGACGGGCGGGGTACGCCAAACAACATTGGATCTATCAAAAACGACCGTGGATATGCCGCTTGTTCCAAGAGAAGAACTTGTGTCAATCGCCGTACTGAAGTGACATCGATTCCGACAAATGCTTCCCTATAATCTGCCACGGCTCGTCCTCCTGCGATGAGGATCGGCTCGGCCCGCCCGAGCAACCCTCGGACGCGCAGTGTAGGGCGAGCCACCTCATCGACAGAGGAGGACATATGATCTTACATTGTAAATCCTATGGGTTCTCTTGATGTTGAGGCCCCCAGCCCTCGCGCTGGAGCATGACATGGACACGCCTGTAGCCATACCGGACCCGTGTCTGGCAGATTTCTTTGATCCGAGTTGCGATGCTGGCCTGGTCGGGTTTGCGTGACCGGTAGTGGTAAGTCGAGCGATCAAATTCCAGGGCACCGCACACCCTGCGGATCGAGACGTTCCACTCCGTACAGATCACGCTTACCAGCTTGCGCTTCCGCCCAGGCCTTAGGAGTTGTGGACTCTTGGGATTCCCAAGAGTGGGGGATATGTGATTCAAAGCTGTCTTTTGGAGGCAGCGATGGGTGTTTTGGACCGTCTGATTCTACGCGACGATCAATGGGAGCGTATTTCGGCGCATATTATCGGCGATGAACGGACGCGCGGTTCGTCTGGTCACGATAACCGGATGTTTGTGGAAGCGGTGTTGTGGATCGTGCGCACCGGTTCGCCCTGGCGTGACCTGCCCGAGGTCTTCGGTGAGTGGAACAGTGTCTTCCGTCGCTTCAGCCGTTGGAGCCATAAGGGTGTATGGTGGCGCATCTTCACGGCGATGTCGGACGATCCGGACTTCGAGTATCTGATCGTTGATTCCACCATCATCCGTGCCCATCAGCATGCTTCGGGCGCCAAAAAAGGGGGTCTGAAGATCAGGCCCTTGGCCGTTCTCGCGGCGGCCTGAGCACCAAGATCCATATGGCTGTCAGAGGTCTTGGCTGCCCGGTGCGCTTCACCCTGACCGCCGGCCACAGAGGCGATTGCCCCCAGGCCTATGCCTTGATCGACGGCTTACCCGCCAAGGTCGTGATGGCCGACGCCGCTTACGACGCCGATCGCCTGCGCCAGGCAATTGCAGACAAAGATGCTGTGGCTGTCATCCCAAGCAACCCGTCGCGGGCTCGAAAATACC
>NZ_JBQEPH010000083.1:0-6607 GCF_052045555.1 Labrys sp. 22185
ATCCGTGGTGACCGACCCATCGGCGTTCGTGGTCTTCGTCTGCTTGACGATATAGCTGCCCGATTCCGTGGCCAGGACGGCATCGCCAGCCGCACCCGTCGTGCCATTGGTTCGCGTGAAGGTGGTGGTGCCCGTAATCGCCGAGCCGTCGCTGAAGCTCTGTCCGCTGCCTGACGGCGTCAAATCGATGGAGGCAATGCCAAGCTCGCTCAGGCTCTTCATCTGGCCGTCGACAAGAACCTTGAAATCCGCCCATTTGGCGTCGCCGGCGTCGAGCTTGCCGTTGTGATTGGTGTCGAAGATGTTCTTCAGAGCTTCGAGATCGCCTTTGGCGGTCGAATCCCATTCGGTGAAGGCAAACTCCTTGGCATTGCTGAGCTTGCCGTCGTGATCGGCATCCAGGACAAGGACACCATCGCCCTTCCCAGCCCAGGCGATACGGCTGTGATACCCATCTCCATTCTGGTCGACGAATTGGGTCGACGACGACAAGGGATCGATGCGAAGCCCGTCGCCGTCCAGATCCAGGATGACAGGAAAAGGAGGAAGAGGAATTGTAAACGATATGCCGGGAACACGCCCATTCGCGAAATTGGGATTGTATCCGATGACGGCGCCGTTACCCAGACCAATCCCGCCATAGCCATTGTTGCTGAGGAGTTGCCAACCGGAGGGCGTCGAAAAATTGCTCGGCAGAGCCTGTGAGGGCGAAATAGGTGCGGTTGCTGCGGCATGGAAGCTCGACAGTTGCTGGGTGTAACCAGGTGGCACCGGAATCCTTCCCGACGATCCACCAATTGTCGGGGTAGCCTGCGGAGCCAGCCTGTTCAGGTCCGCCAGAATGCGGTTGCCCAACCGGTTCAAGGCGTTGAAGTTGAGTGAGCCCGGCAGCTTGCCGCCAGCCAGAAACGCACTCGTGGCTTGGGCAGCGTCGAAATCGGACCAGGATCTATAGGGGTTCTGAAGTTGCGATTGGCCGCCCGCATCGATGATCGAGCGGAGCCTGGAGGCCGGCAGATTGTTCAGGGAATACGCATCGGGATTGACGGTGTTGGGCGCGCCCGTGAAGCTCGGAGGAACGCGGAAAGGTGGTACGCCCATCCGGGCGATCGCCGAAAAATCGCCATTGTCCGCAGCCCAGCCCAATGGGTCAGCTGGATTGAAGGCGAAATGGATGTTGGCAGGGTATTGACTGTTGCTTCCCGAAAGCGCCTCGGGACTATCGATGGGAAGCGCAAACCCTGTGGCGGCCAGTTCCTCCTTTGTCGAGGGAATGACCATGTTAAGAATGTTCCGCTTGGCAAGGCGCTCCGTGACGTCGCCATATTGCCCCGGAGGAATTGGCCCAGAGCCGGAACCATTATATCCCGTGGTGGCGACCGGACGCCCATTCAAGGTCAGCCAGTAAGGATCCAACGGATTGGCGGCCCTCGGATTCTCTACCAGAGCCCATTCGCCCGAAGTATATTCATCGGCAGCGCGCTTCAGTAAGGCACTGTCTTCCGCATAGCCCCAATTTGTAGGTAAGGGCGCGAATTCTCCGCCATAAACCCAATTGCTATATTGGGTGGCTATTCCATCAAACTGATTGGCAATGAACGGCCCAATACCGTCGATACCGTCCACGATAGTGTGGATTGCGCTGTCGATGAACGTCGACCAATAGTTAGCGGAACCGGAATTGTAGTCTTTTTGCTGCCTGATATCCGAATGAGCCGCAGGATAAAATATCGCATTCGCCATTTGAGATGGATCGTAGGGAACAGTGTACGGATTCTTCCCATTTCCGTTACCCGCCGCCAACCACCCTCTTACGACACCACTTGAGGACGGCAAGTTCATATATCCAAAATAGGTCGGAATATCACTACCAGGAACGGACTGGATCCAGGCTCCAACTCCCGGAGGATCGACGGGTACAATCCCGACCTGAGCGCTCGCACTGAACAGAGATGGCGCTTCGGGAACACCAATCGAGCCTCCTAACGCAGTATCGGTCCGCCTCCCCTGTTCATCGAAGGTATTGGCAACATAAATGGAGGCTATTCCAGTCAAAGGAATTCCATGCTGAATAGTTCCTGTCATATTGTGGCTATTGCCTGTAAAATTTACAGCGCCAGTAAAATAAGGATTATTGCCAACGACATATGCCCCCGACCATCCAGGCGTGTCGCCCAAAATATTGTAATTTAACTGGCCACCCAATACAGTGACGGAAGCCGTAATCCCGGACCAATTCCCTTTGTAGCCAAGCTCGGTAATCCGTCCGCCATACATGACAAGAAAAGGACGCAGCAGAGGGTTAACCTGAGAAGAAGGTTCCATAGTGTTTAGCCCAAACTAGAAAAATTCGGTGGAAGAACGGCGATAGGTCTTGCGATGAATTGACAATAATTTAATGATCGCTCCTGTCCCATTTCTTGCGACAAGCAGGCTCAATATTTGGGATAGCCCTAGAAATATCTTCTTTTACGCGCAGATTTCTACGACGAGCTTCGTACAAAATGCACAAAGCAACGTCGTCTTGCACGTGGTTTCCTCTGGAAACGATCCCAAATGCATAATATAGATTGTTTATTTCACATTCATCTCTAAAATTGTTTATTATGACATACGATATTACGGTGCTCCTGTCTGGCGTTGGGAAGGATACTGTAACGCACGGAGACGAATTTGATATCGCTTTTTTTGCAAATTTATTTATCTCGTTATGATGAAACGCCGGTATGTAGTATTCATTCATTATTTTTTGAAAATTTATATCTGACATTAATTCAATTATGTTACTTCTATTTATTATATACAGATTCAATATTTCCATAGGCGTAGAGATATTGTGGATTCTGATGCCCGCAACGGCAGCGATATGCTCAAGTTGATTTCGCTGAGAGCTTACGTCCAAATTATGCGGATCTGTAGCGACTTGAAGGGTAATGCTATCATTTAAGAAGGCTGCAGCAATGTCTTTTCCGTTTGCCGCATTTCTCCAAATGAACATTCCAAGATAAGTATCAACATCTCCCTTTTGGGAATCACCGGAACATCCGGATAAAATAACCAAAAATATAATCGAAATAATTCTTTTCATTGAACATACATCGAAATAAAGTGCGCGCATGGAAAAATCCCTTGAGGAGGTTTCTTTTTTATTCAACAGGCAATCACATGAGCCGCATCGTCCAATCCGGGATCGTCACTCATTGCACTTGCATTTGCCCGGGGATCACTTCATCATTAACAATTCATTTGTGGCACACTGCGGCCAAGACGATTGATCGATAGCGCGCCCACGTCCGGTGATCTTCTACACTCTAAAGTTCAGAAACTCGCTGTCCAGAACCGTCCATATTCGCTTTCCCCCACCTAAGATTCCCTGCGCATGGTCAATTTTGCCATGCGCCTGTGACGATCGCGATCCCTCGCCAATACAAGCCTGGAGAATTTTCAAGTCTGGGCTCGCTGCCGACACGAACTCAGCTGCCAATAAAACCATCCGGCTACCGGACCTTGCGACAAAGTCAATCAAACAACCATTTACAGAAAAAAGATCCTTCCACTCACAAGCGACACATATAATAGAGCCTAATTACCTTAGGGGTAACTCATAATTTTGGGTCTTGAATTGGTAAAAAACTCAAATTCCGAACTATTATTGATGTATATATCTACTTCAAGGGTTGGCGAGTTGCTCTTTGAGGATTTTAATAAATGTCGGCGCACTATCATGCGCCAAAGCTCGTCTTTATTCATCTAGATAAGCCATTATTGATCCCCTTCTTCATTAAATACAGAACGCAATCGAACATCGTCTGAGAATTAAACTTGCCAAACTGGAGATAACACGTAGTATAATTATCGTATAATTAGAATAATCAAATCACAATCAGACAGTCACTTCGATTGCCCCGATCTTGGGTGGTCTATCAAGAGCAGGCATCGTTGCGAACTTGTCAGGCACACTCACTCTCCAGCAATTCCACTCACAATAGAACCACGAACGTTGCTTGAGAAATCCTGCCCAACCTGGAGAATCTCCCGACAGCCCCAGCCCGGGGCAGATTGGGAGGAAAAACGGCACCCGCCACAACCGGCGCGCGCAATTTAGCCGTTTGGCGGGTGTGAGCAATTAGTCCTTTGGAGACGGCATGCTTTATAAAAAACTTACGCCGCCCAAAACCTTTTGGAATGGGAATAAAATTCCGTTGTTGGCCTGCGCCCCTTGAACTGGTCCACCCATGAGTATTTCTTCGGACGCAAATGAGGTGCTCCCCGTCTTTGGATCGCCCCGGGCCAGAACTTCCGGGGTGTCGGGCTCAGAGGGCGGAAGCTGCCGATGAGCCTTTCGTGAGCGAAATCGGCGGCTTATTGCCGATGGCACTGTGGGGTCGGACGGTATTGTAGTCCTTACGCCATTCCTCCATTTTCAGGCGGGCGTCGTCAAGCGTCAGGAACCAGTGGGCGTTGAGACATTCGCTGCGGAACTTGCCGTTGAAGGACTCGATGAAGGCGTTATCCGTTGGCTTGCCCGGCCGGGAGAAGTCCAGCTCGACACCGCGCTGATAGGCCCACAAGTCGAGATCGCGGGAGATGAATTCCGATCCCTGGTCGACCCGGATCGTCCTCGGATAGCCGACTGATCGACAGGCACGCTCCAGTGTCGCTACGACGTCTTCTCCCCGGTAGCTGAACCGCGGATCGACCGCGGGCGAGAAGCGCGAGAAGGTGTCGACGACGGTCAGTACGCGGATCTTGCGGCCGGTAGCCAATTGGTCGTGAACGAAATCCATGGCCCAAACATCGTTGGAGTGCACGGCCTGTGCCCGATCTTCCCGCAGCCTCGCCTTCACCCGTCGCCTTGGCGTCTTGTTGCGGATTTGCAGCCCCAACTCCTTGTAGAGGCGATAGATTCGCTTGGCGTTCACGGGCCATCCCTCCCGACGCAGCAACACATGGACGCGCCGGTAACCGTAGCGCACCCGCGTCGCCGTGATCTCCTTGATCCTGGCTTTCAAGACGGCCTGGTCGCCGCGCTTCGACTTGTAGTGATAGAGCGACGTGTCGATCAGAAACGTCGCACAGGCCCGGCGGATCGACACCTTCCAGTCCGCCCGAACCTCATCCACAAGCCGCCGGCGGCGAACAGGCTTCAGAGCTTTTTGGACAGGACATCCTGCAACATTGCCTTGTCGAGCGTCAGGTCGGCGACGATCTTCTTCAGCCGGTTGTTCTCGTCCTCAAGCTGGCGCATGCGCTTGACCTCCGACGGCATCAAACCGCCATAACGCTTCTTCCAATTAATGGGATGGACGGCTCTCCCTATTCGCCCGAGGTTGTAGGCCTCAACCAGAAGGAGATGGAACATGGATGTGGCATTCGTAGGCATCGATCTGGCGAAGAACGTCTTCCAGCTGCATGGCGAAGATGCTGAAGGCAACGTAGTCCTGCAAAGACGGGTCCGGCGCGATCGGTTGATGGCTGAAGTTCAGGCGCTCTCGCCATGCACCATCGCGATTGAAGCTTGCACTGGTGCGTTCTATTGGCAGCGTCAGTTCGAGGCGGCAGGGCATCGGGTCCGGATTATTGCTCCGCAATACGTCAAGCCGTTTGCTCAGCATCAGAAGAATGATCGCAACGATGCCGCTGCAATTTGCCGTGCCGTGAGACAACCCCATATGAGGTTCGTCCCCGGCAAGACACTTGAGCAACAGGACATCCAGGCGCTTCACCGCGGCCGACAGCGACTGGTGAACCACCGAACTGCGTTGGTCGCCCAGATGCGCGGCCTGTTGCTCGACAGGGGCATCGCATTTGCCCAATCCATCACCCGCGCTCGGCGCGAGATCCGGATCTTGCTGGAGGATGGTGCGTCAGAGATCAGCGCTGTCTTCCGGTCGATGCTGGCGCAGCTCTACGCTGTCTTTCTCTCACTCGACAAGCAGATTGCCTGGTTCGATAGAGAGATCGAGAAAATCTTCCGCTCGAGCGAGACCTGTCGCCGCCTTGCAAAAATCAGAGGGGTAGGTCCAAAAACCGCGACCGCACTTGTCGCTGCCGTTGGCAACGGAGCCGAGTTTACCAATGGCAGACATCTTGCGGCGTGGATGGGGCTCGTGCCTCGGCAGCACTCAAGCGGCAACCGGCAGCGTCTCTTCGGTATCTCCAAGCGCGGAGATCGCCATTTGCGGACCCTGCTGATCCATGGCGCACGAGCTGTAGTGCGCACATCGGCAACTCGCGATGATGCCCAGAGCACCTGGATCAGGGATCTTCAGGTTCGACGCGGCGCCGCCAAAACGATCGTTGCTGTAGCGAACAAGAACGCGCGTGTGATCTTCGCGATGTTGAACAGGGGAACGGAATACCGGGCGGCCTGACGGACGTCCGGAGAGGTGTGAACGATCAGAGAAGTGTACCGGCCGACGTGATCGGTGCGTGAGGAACCTGACTTTTATAATGGCTCTTCGAAGCCGCCCAGTTGTTGAGGCTCACGCCGTGCGGATTACCCATTTGGGCGCGCCAACATCCTGGCGACGCCGGATAGATGTTGGCACCCAAGTCCGCCGGGAAACCGCTCAAATCGCTTGCACCGGGAGAGCCGTCCATAGAT
>NZ_JBQEPH010000084.1:0-6238 GCF_052045555.1 Labrys sp. 22185
ACATGCACTGGAGCAGGATCGGCCCGACATCCTGAAACGCCGCCAGGCTTGGTTCGACGGTCAACTCGATCTCGATCCGGCAAGGCTCGTGTTCATCGATGAGACGGGGCTGTCGACGAAGATGGCGCGCTTGCGTGGAAGAGCGCCCCGTGGTGAGCGTTGCCGGGCGGGCGTTCCCCACGGTCATTGGAAAACGACCACTTTCACCGGCGCCCTGCGGTTGACCGGGATGACCGCGCCCTTCGTCTATGACGGCGCCATGAACGGCAACGTATTCCTTGCCTATGTCGAGCAGGTCCTGGTCCTGACCCTTGAGCCCGGCGACGTTGTCGTGATGGACAACCTGCCGGCCCACAAGACCGCCGGCGTGCGTAATGCGATCGAGACGGCAGGTGCGAGCCTGCTCTATCTGCCGCCCTACAGCCCCGACTTCAACCCAATTGAAAATGCGTTCTCCAAACTCAAGGCGCTGCTACGGGCAAAGGCCGAAAGGACCATCGATGCCCTATGGGAGGCAGTCGGCTCGATCATCCACCTCTTCAGCCCAGCCGAATGCGCGAAATACTTCCAGGCAGCGGGCTATGAACCAACTTAAACAAGATACGCTCTAGTGCTTTTTCCAGAAGCTGTTGATGACTAGGTCGGACCCGACATCCAGTCTGCCTGATAGAAGCTTTTGTGGATGCGTTGATCTCGTCGCTGCTGGATTTTCCGGGAAATGGCAAAAGAGACGAGACGGCCTAGGTACGATCCGGCCGACCTGCTCAAACTCTACCTATACGGATATTCGAAGCGGGGTACGCGGCGTTCTCAGGCGACGGCCTTAAGGTCGGGGGTGGGGCCCTATAGGCCCAAGGCAGAAGATCGTGGCCGATGACGATCTTGGTGAGCACATCGGCAAGATAGGCTGACGCTGCGGCCTGGCGACATCGTCATCTTCAACAATCTCAGTATCCACAAAAGTGCCAAGGCCGAAGCTATTATCCGTGGGCGCGGGGCCTGGATATTGTTCCTGCCTCAATACTCGCCGGACCCGAATCCGATCGAAAATGCATAGCAGCGGAACCTCTGAAGGTGTGGTTCCGTTGAACCATACGTTGATCATAGGGCTTTGATTCTATTGGTCCAATGGATGGTGAGGCGCGATGCGCACATCCGATGGATGGATTTCTTGCCGGCAGACCGGTGCGGATAACTCGTGGCGGTGATCAGCGGTCTCATACAACGGGATTGTATCGATGGTGTCACTGGGCGTTGCCAGAGAAGATCCACAACCGCCACAGTGAACGTCAGGCTATTGTATATGTCCGGCAGTCGACAGTTCGGCAAGTCGAGTACAATCGTGAGTCAACGCGACTTCAATACGCCTTGGCGGATCGGGCGTTCCGACTAGTATGGCGTCGTGACCAGATCAATGGTGATCGACGACGATCTGGGCCGCTCGGGCGGCGTGCTCATCAGGCCACAGTACGGCACGCCTATCTCAAATCAAAAACACGAATGTAAATTCAAAGAAGTATTTTATATTTATTCAACAAAAATAATACATAATTTATAAATAAATGTTTACCAATTGTACCAATATAACCGATTTTAATAAAAAATAATTAAAATAGATGGCCTATATTTACAAAAAAATACTTGCAAATATCAATAAAATGAAATTGAATTCGCAATGAAACATTATTTAATTTTAATTCTACAATATTGGAGATTAATATATTTCCAAGAACATGAAAATCTGAATCGATGAGCAGCAGCCGGAACCCCGAGGGTGCCATGAATAGACCATGTCTCTTTGTGGAGCCGCGTTGCTTGCTGTTCGGTTAAACTTGGCTGTTTGTCCGGTAGCGTTATTAACACGGTTTCGCTTAGATGCCTAAAAGAAGAGAACGACTTCATGTGTAAAATGAATCGCACCGCCACCTGCGCTGCAAGTCGTTTGCGGCAACCTTTTGAGAGGCTGGATGGGCAAAGGTGAATCGACGATGCTTGGTGCCACCAAAATTTCGGAATTGCATGAATGTACTGGCGTTCTGTTCGGTGATCGTGTTCATCGTGGTTTGCCGCAGGTGGAATATCTATCGGAAGTGATCTACACCCCGTGCCGGCTGGACGGAAAATGGGGTATGTTCCACCGAGACGCCGTGCCTGTGAATGTGGCGATCGATTTCGCGGGTCAGAACGACGAGCTTATTCAGCAGATCCCGTTGCTCGATATCGAACCGGCGGCCGCACCTTATAGAGGCCGATCTGACCTCATCTACGGTGGACGGGCCAGCACTCATTACGGGCACTTCCTGTTCGAAACACTGCCTCGGCTTTGGCTAGTGGCACAGGAGGGGTTGCGCGGACGCAAGGTGCTCTTTCATTCTTGGTTCCCATTGGAAAGCTGGCACCGCTACCCATATCTTCTGCCATGCTTGCAGGCCCTCGGTATCAGCTATGGTGACATTGTCGTCGCGACAGAGCCTGAAGTGTTCCGGCATGTGCTCGTGCCACGACCGTCGATGCAAATCAATGGATGGATTTTCCCCGACGCTGCACGGCCTCTCATGGACACGGTTGGGCGGGAACTGCTGCGCGGCGTAGAGACCCAGCACACCAGCACGCCAGCCTACATTTCCAAGGCGCAGCTCAGGAATGTAGCATCTGGTATCCGCAACGAGGCTGAAATCGAACAGTACCTTAGGGCCGATGGCGTTGATATCGTCTACCCTGAGACAATGAGTCTGGCCGAACAAATCGCACTTTTTACCAACCGTAGAGTGATTATGGGAGCGCTGGGGTCAGCATTCCACACCTCTATGTTCGCTCAACCGTCGGCCCGAATGGTGGTCCTCTGTCCCAACAATGATGTGAATTCGAACTTCAAGCTGACCGATCGCGCAGGCGGCAATCAGGCCGAGTATTATCACTCACCCGATATCGTGTCTGTTGCGCGGACCTCAGAGAGCAATCACAACCAATATTGCGTGAACCCACGCGCAATGGCTTTAGCTTTGCTGCGGAAGGCAGGGTAGACAAAGCATGAAACCTTTCACTCCTTGCAACTCCACCGTGCTCTTGGCTGCATTCGTGCCGCTATTTGCGCAATTCAATGCCACTCTCGCTGATACACTGCCGCCCGACACGGACGTGCCCCCTTTGCAATATACTAGCCCGCTCTTTGTGACCCCGCAAGACTTCAGGACATTGGGTGCGGGTGGCGCGCCGCTGCCAGCTTCACAGAACCAGATCGACGTCGACGAAGGCACACTGCGCGGCTGGGGCTACATGGGAGACGGCTATCATCATCGACTCTTCGAGATCACCAACTTCAACGGCCTGAGTTCCGCGGGGTGGACGGTTGCGCAGTGGCGGGACAATGCTGGTTTGATCGCCAGTTCCGTGAATGATGAAATCGATGGCGTCGCTGTCAATTCTATTATCCAGAAGTATAACGGCCAAAGAATCTTCCTTCACTTCCCTAAGGGCCAGGCCTACTTCAGCAACCCCGTCGCGAGTTGCGGAACATCTGTTGTCTTCCAGGGTAGTGGTCAGAGCCAGACGACCCTGACCTTCGGTTCTGATCGCAACTGGAAAAACTCAACTAATACCGGCCCTCTCCTGGACAATGTTGGAAATCCGGTACGGGATAATTTCATCAACGGTTTCAATATATGCAGTTCGTCAGCGCTTGGTAACGTCACTAGCGAGGACCGCATCGAACTCCGTGACCTAAGCATCTCGCAAGTGAAGGTCGGCGGAAACCGGTATGGAATCTATGCCGTCTTCAGGCCGTCAAAGAACCTGAATATTCATAGTGTTACGTTTAATAATTTTAACAACTGCATGTATCTCGGCAATGCGGCAGGCTCACAGATCGAGGACACAACCTGCTTCAGCGGCGTTAAGTATTATGACGGCGCCGGAACTCCTATCGGCATGGCAGACCCGACAGTCGGAGACGGCATTGTCTTCGAAGGCGGTGGTATGTTCGTCAATCATGTCACGAATACCCTCGTCCAAAACTATCGGACTGGCTACACCATTCACGCTACCGGTATGCTGGAAGATGTCTCGCTTCTGAACAGCGCAGCTGGGGACGCCAAGCAGTGCATTAAGATTTACGCAGATAACAAGACCTATTCCCCACTCGAATACAACATCGACAATTTCTCGTGCAACGCAACCTCTGGCTTCGTGGACGCCCAGGCCGCTGGGCTACTAACGATCCGTGGGGGCGACTGGCTGGTAGCTAAGCCCTTCACTGGGGCTGGCGCTACTTGGACTGGGCGGAATCAGGATTTCTTCCGCTTCTGTCGCGTGACGGATGGCACGCTGGAACAGGCTTGGCTATCAAATGACAATAACTCCTTGCAGATCGGCAACTACGTTCATGTCTATGGCGAGGGAAGCCCTTGTGGCACTCAGGGCAGTGCAAGCGCTGTCCATATCCGCGATAATTACTTCTATCATGCCAATCTCCAATACAATAACCTGATCGCCGTCGAGAGCACCGCCGACAACGTCATCGTCCGTGACAATACCTTCGCTTCCTTATACGGAGCCGACGCACAGCTCCCCACCAACGCCTTTAGCTGGGGGCCAAGCGACGCAGGATCGGCCCTCTATCTCGGCCAACCGGGGGAGGTTGCCTTGGTCGACGGGGAGGCCATTTCTGTTCCAATTGGACGCGAGGTCACCGTCGCAACGGTGAAATTGGCGCCGGGCCGTTGGGAATGTGCCGCCGGCCTTGTCTCCACGTCACCAGACCGAGGCTCAGTTGCGGTGCTGCAAGGGGCCTTCAATACCACGAGCAATAAACTACCGGTAGCGCCTGGTTACGGTATGTCCCAAATCACAAGCGGCGGCGCACTTCGTGTTGGCCCTCAGGTTTTTGATCTAACGATGGCGCAGGAGGCCACGCCGATCTACCTAATCGGGGCGGCTCTCCATACCAACACCGTGAACCTGAATACGAACGGACAATGCGTGCGCCTACGCTGATACGCCCCGTCAACAGCGGATCTGGCATAAAGGGCATGCAAGCGATTTTTTTAAAGCATCACTGCGCTCTTGGAGAAATATAAAAGCTAATACCAACGGTCGTTAGTTTTGACCGACGTGCGCCCATTGGCGTGATCCAATTGAGGTTATGACGGCTGGTAGTGCGGTGAGCTTGTTCCAGGCGTCGCAGGCTGCATCGACGATGTCATCATAGCCTTCGAAGACACGGTTCGAGAGCCAGTTTGCCCGCAGATATTGCCAGATATTCTCGACCGGATTGAGCTCGGGCGAGCGCGAAGGCAGCAGGATCAAGGTGATGTTGCGTGGGACTTTGAGCTTGTCGGTGGTGTGCCAACCGGCCCGGTCGAGCAGCAGAGCGGCGTGGGCGTCGCTGGCGACCTTGCGGCTGATCTCGTCGAGATGGGCCTGCATGGCGTGGGTGTCGGCATAAGGCATGGCCAAGCCTGCACCGACGCCACGTGCGGGACAGACGGCACCGAACAGGTAGGCGCTCTGGCAGCGCTGGTCCGCCGGCTGGCGGGGACGTGTACCGCGCCTGGCCCATTGGCGCACAACGCCATTCTTCTGGCCAATGCGAGCTTCATCTTGGAACCAGATCTCGATCGGCTTGTGCCTGGGCAGATGCGCCTTCAGCGTGGCCGGGAAGTTTTTTTGAAAGCCGCAATCGTCTGCGCCTTCTGGCCGGGATGACGCGGGCGAGCGCTGATGTGAGAGAAGCCGAGCTGGTGCAGGATCCTACCCACGGTCCGTTCATGATAGACGACGCCGAAGCGTTCCTCGATCACCCGCTTGAGGTCAACCCGCCGCCAACGCACCACGCCGTCTTCGCCTTGATCCGGCCCAGTCTCGACGATCTGGGAAAGGGCCGTGAGCTGATCTGAGGTCAGAAGCGGCGCTGGCCCCTTCCACCAATTATCCTTCAACCCATCGGGCCCAAGCTCGTTGAAGCGATGAACCCAATCGCGCAGGGTCTGTCGGTCCATGCCGCCAATCCGCGCTGCCTCTTCCCGGCTTCGCCCCTCCATCACCGCGGCAAGCGACAACAGCCGACGGCTCTGGTTGGCGTGTTTGGAACTGGCTGCCAGCCGCCGAAGCTCGGCTGGCGTCAAATCGGTTCTCATCTTCACCGCTGATGGCATGCGCGATACCCCCCGCACCCCAGGGAATCAGATCAGGATGATTTGCGGAATCCCCCGTGAGTCAGAAATCCTGCCCGTTGGTATAA
>NZ_JBQEPH010000085.1:0-6047 GCF_052045555.1 Labrys sp. 22185
GTCGTCGGCTTTGATTCCATCGATGAGGCCGACAAGGTCCTGCTCAAGCTGGACGCGCTCAAGAAGGAATATCTGGTCGATCTCGAGGATGCGGTGGTGGTCACCCGCAATGCCGAGGGCAAGGTTCATCTCAAGCAGAGCATCAACCTGACCGGCATCGGTGCAAGTTCCGGCCTGCTCTCCGGTGCGTTGTGGGGCGGGCTTGTCGGCCTGCTCTTCCTCAACCCGCTGGCCGGTTTCGCCATCGGAGGCGCCGTCGGTGCGGGCGTCGGCGCCCTCTCCGGTTCGCTCGCCGATTACGGCATCGACGACGACTTCATCAAGTCGCTCGGCCAGACCATTCCCAACAATTCCTCCGCCCTGTTCGTGCTGGTCCGCAAGGTCCAACCCGAGAAGGTCCTGGCCGAATTCAGCGGCCTCAAGGGACGGGTGATCAAGACCTCGCTGTCGCCGGAACAAGAGCAGAAGCTGCAGGAAGCCCTGTCGGCAGCACCTGCCCCGACCAACGGCTAAGTCCCGCTTTCTGTCCTGTAGCGGCCGGCCGACAGCCGGCCGTTGCAGGCCCTTGCCTCTGCTCCCTAGCCGGGGCTGGGTGTCTCAGCGTCCGGTCGCTTCGAGCGAAGCGAAATCGCTTCGCGTCATCTGGAAGCGCTTCCAGATCGCGCCTTGATCATTGCGCATGCCGGCATCGCTGAGGCCCAGCTTCTGCGCGACGCGCAGCGAAGCGGCATTGCGGGGAGCGATCTCGGCTACGATCCTGTCTGCCTCGAGCGTGGCAAAAGCATGCCGAACCACCGGCACGGCCGCTTCGGTCGCATAGCCCTTGCCCCATGCCTTCCGCACCAGCCGCCAGCCGATCTCGATCTCAGGCCCGGCTCCGTCGGCGGGAATGAGCAGGATCCACCCCAGGAAGCGATCGGGATGAAACCTGTCGACGACAGTCCCGTAGCCCAGCCCCGGCCCATAGTCGGCCTGCATGCGCTGCCTGACGAACGCCTCGTGCTGTTCCGGATCGTGCCAGGGCCCCGGAATATGCTTGGTGACCTCGATATCGCGATCCATGTCAAGGCAGGCTTCGAAATCGGCGATGGTGCGCGGCCGTATCAGCAGGCGCTGCGTTTCGAAATTCGGCAGCACGACATTTCTCCTTCACACCGATGCGATTGGCAGACTCTTCATTCCTTCTCCCGCAACGCAGCAGCAAATGGCAAATCTCATCCATGCGAATTCGCGTCGCCCTCCACAAGGATTCCTGCCCTGCGGATGCCAGCGATAATCCTTGTGAACGGAAAATTTTGCACTGGTTTGAAAGATTTTGATCGTATATGAGTGTCATTGAAATGAATGCGACTCGCCGCAGCGAGGAAGCGGCGGCATTCATCGCCAGTCCAAGGAGCATGTGCGATGGCCTACCCCCAAACCCGTCTCGACCAGAAATTGCGCAATATCAGAGCGGGCAACTACAAGCGTTCCGACTTCATCATTGCCGATGCCAAGGACGGCGACATGGGCTCCGGCCTTGCGGCAACCGGCTTTGCCCGCAGCACCGACGGCGGCCAGGGCCGGGTGCGCACGCGCGCCGAATTTCTTGACCAGATCCAGGCCATCGTCGAGCAGGATATCGTCGACATCATGCTGGTGTCGGCCTCCAATCTCGAACTGCTGCACGAGCGCGGCGTCTTCCGCACTTCGGCGGTGAAACCCTCCATTCGCGCCAATGACACCACCGATTGCTGGGGCGGCGTGCGCCACCAGGCCTATACCAAGCATCCCTCCCGCCATTTCCGGACCGCCAACCTTTCGCGCGTCATGTACGGCACCAACGATCCCGCGATCGGCGCACCCGTGACCGGCACCGATCTCGGCCTCTATTCGGTGACTTTCCTCAACGACATCGATCACGACTATGAGGCACTCGACGCCTTCGCAGCCTTCCGCGAAGAGGCCGCCGACAACAATTTCAAGTACTTCTTCGAAGTCTTCAATCCCAATGTCGACTGCGGCCTCGATCGCCAGCAGATCGGCGAATACATCAATGACAGCATCCTGCGCTGCCTGGCCGGCGTGACCAAGGCGGACCGCCCGCAATTCCTCAAGATCGTCTATAACGGCCCCAAGGCGCTCGAGGAACTGTCGAGCTTCGATCCCGACCTGGTGGTCGGCGTACTTGGCGGCGGCGCCGGCACGACCCGTGACACCTTCGAATTGCTGCACCAGGCCGAAAAATATGGTGGCCGTGTCGCCCTGTTCGGCCGCAAGATCAACCTGGCCGAGGATCCGCTTGCGCTGCTGGTGCTGATGCGACAGGTCGCCGACGGCACCATCGCACCGGACGAAGCCGTCAAGGCCTATCATGGCGAATTGTCCAAGAGCGGCCTCAAGGCGAAGCGCAGCCTGGAAGATGACCTCGCGATCACCGAGGATGTGCTCAAGCCGGCGGCCCTGAAGAAGGTCGCCTGACGGCCTTCACCGCCGGCCCTGTCAAGCCGACTTGGCAAAGGCGGATCCCGGCGATCCGCCTTTTGTCCATCTGGGAAGCAACGCGCTTCAATGGCAGAATCTGCAAGATTGTGCCTAAGTCGAGCCTGTATCGTCTGACGGCGCCGAGGGTCTGTGCATCTCGGGGCCGTGTCGATGATCTGCATGCTCAAAGGAGTCCGCCTTATATGGAAGCCCCCACCAAACGCGTCGAGATCATCCCCGCCAAAAGGCGGGCGCTCATTCTGGAGCATCTGCGCATCAATGGGGCGGCCTCCATCCAGGAACTGGCCGACTCGATCGGCGGGTCGCAATCGACCATTCGCCGCGATCTCGAACATCTGATGGAAGGCGGTTATCTCGAACGCACCCATGGCGGCGCATTGCTGGTGCCGCCGCTGCAAGCGACCTTCGAACGTGAATCGCAGATCAATGCGCATATGCAGCGCGCCCAGAAGATCGCCATCGGCGCCGAAGCGGCCCTGCGCATCAACAATCGCGAGAGCGTGATCTTCGAAGCCAGTTCCACCGTGATGGAAGTGGTACGGGCCGCGGCCCTGCGCGACCTTTCCCTCACCGTGGTCACCAACAGCCTGGAGATCGCGCAGGTCAGTTCCGACGTACCGAGTTGGCGGGTGATCATGCCGGGCGGCACCATCCGGCCCGGCGGCTGGCGTTCGCTCTGGGGCGAGCCGGGCGAGAGCTTTTTCAACACCGTGCACGCCGATGTCTGCGTCACCGGTGCCTATGCCGTCAGCGGCAATGTCCTCACCGATGCCGCCCTCGAAGTCGCCTCGCTCAAGCGCAAGATGATCCAATCATCCCGTCGCACCATCGTGGTGGTCGACAGCTCGAAATTCTCGGCACCGTCCTTCTCGACCTTCTGCGAGCTCTCCGCCATCGACGAACTGATCACCGATGACGGCATCAAGCCCGAATATCTGGAAGCGCTGAACAACTATGGAACCAAGGTCACAGTGGTGCCGATGAAGGGGACGACACAGCGATAGGCCGCCTTCATCCGCGCACCCGGTGCCCCTTGCCTGCCCAGCTTCCTGGCGACGCCTATGCCGCGCTGCGCGCAGCGGCAAGCGCCTCGCCGGTCTCGTCCAGCGCCGCCTTCAGCCTGGCAAGCAGCCAGCTCGCAGCAGGGCCGAGCGCCGTATCCGTGCGCCGGATGCTCTGCAGGGGATAGAGATTGCGATCCCAGCCTGTCATCGCCAGGCGCACCAGCCGGCCTGCGGCGATATCGTCGTTCACCATGTCCTCGGGCATGCTGCCCCAGCCGATGCCGGAGCGCAGCAGCATGAATTTGGCGCCGAGATCGGCGATGCGCCACGTCTTCGAGCTGAGCACGCCGAATTCCTGCCCTTCGGTGAATTTGGAACGGTCCGTCAGCACGAGTTGCACATGTTCCTGTGCCCGGACATCGGCCTCCTCGCTACTGAGGCTGGCCAGGGGATGGGAAGGAGCAGCCACGGGGATGAGCCGGATGGAGCCGATGCCCCGCCGTTCGATGCCGATGATGTCGCGCGACAGGGGCCCGCCCACGCCGAGATCGGCGATGCCGTCGAGCACATGCTGAGTGACGGCGCCGAGCGCCTCGACATGCAGTCGCAACGACACGGTGGGAAATTCCGCCTGGAAGGCGTTCAGTACCCGTACCAGGGCGCAGGGCGGCAGCATGACGTCGACCGTCAGCGTGACCTCCGCCTCCAGCCCCGAGGTCAGACCCTTGGCCTTGGCGATCAGGCTGCCCACGCCCCGCGCCACCACACGCGCTTCGGCCAGCATGGCCTTGCCGGCCTCGGTGAGTTGGGGCTTGCGGGTGGAATCGCGATCGAAAAGCTCCAGCCCGAGCTGAGCTTCCAGATTGGCGATGGTGTAGCTCACCACCGAGGTCGCGCGCCCGAGCTGACGGGCCGCGCCGGCGAAGCTGCCGGCCTCGACGATGGCAAGGAAGACCTGAAGCTGGTCAAGCGTGGGGCGCGGATCAGACATATCAACTTCCTCGAACCTAATTGTCTATATTATCCATATTTTCTTGAACATCAATCTTTGAGATAACGGCACCAAGTTCAGATGAGGTGCTCGCCATGTTCATCACCACCCTGTTCGATCGCATCCTCGGCCGAAAAGCCAACCCGGCTTTGGCGTCCCTGCTCCTCAAGGAGCAGTCTCAGCCGCTGCCGAGAATCCATATCGTGGCCCTCGCCCCCTCGGGTGCCACGGATGCGTTGGCCAAGGCGCTGGAAAGCGCGCACTTTACCGACATCAAGGCCTGAGCGGACAAAGCCGCTCACCGCCCTCAACCAAAAAGAGAAACTGCCATGTCCTCAGACGTTCGCTACACCCCCCTGCTCGGCCGCGTGCTGATCGCGGCGATCTTTCTTCTCAGCGGCTTCGGCAAGCTGACGGCTCCGGCCGCCACTGCCGGCTATATCGCGGCTGCCGGTCTGCCGCTTCCCTATCTCGGCGTCATCCTCGCGATCCTGGTCGAGCTTGTCGGCGGCATCCTGCTGATCGTCGGCTACCAGACCCGCCTCGTCGCCCTCGCCATGGCGGTGTTCTCCGTCGCCGCCGCCGCCTTCTTTCATAACAATCTGGGCGACCAGAACCAGTTCATCCATTTCTTCAAGAACATCGCCATGGCAGGCGGCCTGCTCCAGGTCGTAGCCTTCGGTGCCGGCGGCCTCAGCGTCGACGCCGCCCTCAACCGGAAAAACGTTGCGACCGCCTGAGGAGGAAGGCCGGGCCAGCCCGGCCTTGCGTCGCCAACTGCCAGACGGATCGAAAGATCCGTCTGGCCTTTTGGCAAAACCGACCGAAGCGCTACGACATCTCAACCTTTTCGCATCTAACCATCGAAATTATCCAGATTTCCATCCCGTCACATTCGAGGCATGGAGGGCTGCGATAAGAAGTGCCGCAAGCGACGGCCCTCCTCGACGTCACACAGATAGAGAAGACTCCTCATGTCCAAGACCTTTATCGATCATATCAAGACCCGCCGCACGCAATATGCCCTGGGCAAGACGCTGCCCAAGAGCGAGGAAGAGATCAGCAGATTGATCCAGGACGTGATCAAGCATGTCCCGTCCTCCTTCAATTCGCAGAGTTCGCGCGCCGTGATCCTGTTCGGCAAACAGAGCGACAAATTCTGGCATCTGACCAAGGAAATCCTGCGCAAGATCGTGCCCGCCGACAGCTTCGCCTCGACCGAGGCCAAGATGGATTCCTTCGCCGCCGGCGCCGGCACCGTGCTGTTCTTCGAGGATCAGGACGTGGTGAAGAGCCTGCAGGAGCAGTTCCCGCTCTATGCCGACGCCTTCCCGGCCTTCTCCGAGCAGTCCGGCGGCATGGCGCAGTTCGCCGTGTGGACGGCCCTGGCCGAGCACGGCATCGGCGCCAGCCTGCAGCACTATGCCCCGCTGGTCGACGAGGCCGTGCAGAAGGAATGGCATGTGCCCAAGTCCTGGAAGCTGCGCGCCCAGATGCCCTTCGGCTCCAACGAGCAGCCCTTCCCCGAGAAGAGCTTCATGAACGACAATGATCGCTTCAAGGTCTAC
>NZ_JBQEPH010000086.1:0-6028 GCF_052045555.1 Labrys sp. 22185
GCCGCGGCGCTGAAGGAGCACAAGCTCACCCAGGTCCTGCACAATCTGCCGGCCGGCGACTGGGCGGGTGGGGAGCGCGGCATCGCCGTGCTGCCCGACCGCAAGGCCGAATTCCGCGAGGGCGTCGCCCAGGCCATCACCTATGCCAAGGCGCTCGACTGCAAGCTGGTCAACTGCCTGGCCGGCATCGCACCTGCCTCCGTCGATGCGGGGCAGGCAAGGACCACCTTCGTCGAGAACATCGGCTATGCCGCCGGCGAGCTCAAGAAAGCCGGCATCCGCCTGGTGATCGAGGCGATCAACACCCGTGACATTCCCGGCTTCTTCCTGACCAACACAAGCCAGGCCGCCGAGATCATCGCCGAGACCGGCTCGGACAATATCGGCCTGCAATACGACATCTACCACATGCAGATCATGGAAGGGGACCTCGCCCGCACCATCGAGAAGCACCTGCCGCAGATCTGGCACGTACAGCTGGCCGACAATCCCGGCCGCAACGAGCCGGGCACCGGCGAGATCGCCTATCCCTTCCTCTACCAGTGGCTCGACCAGCTCGGCTATGCCGGCTGGATCGGCTGCGAATACAAGCCCAAGGGCGAGACGGAAGCGGGTTTGGGTTGGCTGAAGGCCACGCGCTGAATCTATCAGGACGTTCCCCTTCTCCCCTTGCGGGACTCCGCAGTTCCTGCGGAACCGCTAGGGGTCCCGGCAGGGGGATGAGGGGTCTTGCGATCCCATGCCGGTGTAGTGGTTCACCCCTCATCCGCCCCTATCGGGGCACCTTCTCCCGCAGGGGGAGAAGGAGTTCCCCCGGCGTTTGCGCTCCAACAACAAGGATCTTCACCATGAATATCGGCTTTGTCGGACTGGGCATCATGGGTTCCCCGATGGCGGGACACCTGATCGCGGCCGGCCACACCGTCTACCTCACCACACTCGGCCCGATTCCGGCCGAACTCCTTGCCGCCGGCGGCAAGGCCGAGCCGAGCGCCGCCGACGTTGCCCGCAAGGCCGACATCATCATCACCATGGTGCCCGATACCCCGGATGTGGAGACCGTGCTGTTCGGCAAGAACGGCGTCGCCGAGGGCCTTTCCGCCGGCAAGCTCGTCATCGACATGAGCTCGATCTCGCCGATCGCTACCAAGGGCTTCGCCAGGCGCATCAACGAGCTCGGCTGCGACTATCTCGATGCGCCCGTCTCGGGCGGCGAGGTCGGCGCCAAGGCCACCTCCCTCACCATCATGGTCGGCGGCCCGGAAGCCGCTTTCGAGCGCGCCAGGCCGCTGTTCGAGAAGATGGGCAAGAACATCACTTTGGTCGGCGGCAATGGCGATGGCCAGACCACCAAGGTCGCCAACCAGATCATCGTTGCCCTCACCATCGAGGCCGTCGGCGAAGCCCTGCTGTTCGCCTCCAAGGCGGGCGCCGACCCGGCTAAGGTGCGCCAGGCCCTGATGGGCGGCTTTGCCGCCTCCCGCATCCTGGAAGTGCATGGCGATCGCATGGTCAAGCGCACCTTCGATCCGGGCTTCCGCATCGCCCTGCACCAAAAGGACCTCAATCTGGCGCTGGATGGGGCGCGCACGCTCGGCATCGCCTTGCCCAATACGGCGACGGCGCAGGAACTCTTCAACACCTGCACCTCCCATGGCGGCAGGGACTGGGACCATTCCGCCATGGTGCGGGCCCTCGAACTCATGGCCAACCACGCCGTCACCACCACGACCAGCTGAAACCAAGACCCGCAAGGCGGGCTGCAGAAGGGGAGCGACATCATGAAGATCTGCATCTATGGCGCCGGCGCGATCGGCGGCTACATGGCGGTGATGCTGCAGCGTGCAGGCGCCGAAGTCTCGGTCATCGCACGCGGAGACCATCTCAAGGCCATGCAGGCCCGCGGCCTCAAGCTGCTCGTCGATGGGCAGGAACTGACGGCCTCGCTCACGGCAACGCAGAACCCAGCCGATCTGGGACCGCAAGATTATGTGATCGTCGCCCTCAAGGCGCACCAGGCCTGGGAATCGGCGGAGGCATTCAAGCCGCTGCTCGGCCGCGACACCGCTGTGGTCACCGCCCAGAACGGTGTGCCCTGGTGGTATTTCTACGGCCTGCCCACGCCTCATGGCGACACCCGCCTCGCCAGCGTCGATCCGGGCAACCGGCAGTGGCAGGCCATCGGCCCCGAACGCATAATCGGCTGCACGGTCTATCCGGCCACCGAGATCACCGAGCCCGGCGTGGTCAGGCACATCTACGGCAACCAGTTCGGCCTCGGCGAGCCCAATCGCACGGAGAGCCCGCGCGTCGCCAGGCTCGCCGAAGCGATGACAGCCGGCGGCTTGAAGCCCCGCCTCTACGAGGATATTCGCGACGACATCTGGCTGAAGCTCTGGGGCAATCTGTGCTTCAACCCGATCTCCGCCCTCACCCATGCCACGCTCGACGTGATCGCGACCGAGCCGGGCACCCGGGCGCTGGCGCGCGCCATGATGGTGGAGGCCGAGCAGATCGGCCTCAAGTTCGGGGCGCGCTTCAGGGTCGGGGTCGACCGGCGCATCGACGGCGCGGCCGGTGTCGGCGCCCATCGCACCTCGATGCTGCAGGATCTCGACAAGGGCCGGGCGCTGGAGATCGACGCCCTGCTCACCTCGGTGCAGGAAATGGGGCGCATCGCCGAGATCGAGACGCCGCATATCGATGCCGTGCTCGCTTTGGTCCAGCAGATGGCGCGGGTGAAGGGGCTCTACCCCACTTTCCCGCAGGAGGTGGCGCCAGCTCCGCTGCGCGCCATCGGCCAGGCCTGACTCATGAAAGCTGACCTGTCGGAGCGGACATCATCATGAAGATCGGTATTCTCTCGGAAACGGAGCCCGGCGAACCTCGCGTTGGCGCGACGCCCGACACGGTGAAGAAGCTGCTTGCGCTTGGCGCGACGGTTCGGGTCGCGAGCGGTGCGGGGCTGGCGTCCGGGATCACGGACGAGGACTATGCGGCGGCTGGGGCGAGCGTGGTGGCTTCCAATGCCGAGGCGCTGGCGGGCGCGGCCATCGTGCTGAAGGTGCGCCGCCCGCGGGCGGACGAGCTTTCTGCCTATCCCCATGGCGCTTTGGTGCTCGCCATCATGGATCCCTACGGCCAGCACGAGGCGCTCGCCGCTTTGGCGCAGGCGGGCGTGTCGGCCTTCGCCATGGAGCTGATGCCGCGCATCACCCGGGCGCAGGTGATGGACGTGTTGTCCTCCCAGGCCAACCTCGCCGGCTACCGGGCCGTGATCGACGCCAGTGCCGAGTTCGGCCGGGCCTTCCCGATGATGATGACGGCCGCCGGCACCGTGCCCGCCGCCAAGGTCTTCGTGATGGGGGCGGGCGTCGCCGGCCTGCAGGCCATCGCCACGGCCCGGCGCCTGGGCGCGGTGGTCACCGCCACCGACGTGCGCCCCGCCGCCAAGGAACAGGTCGCCTCGCTCGGCGCCAAATTCGTCGCCGTCGAGGATGAGGAGTTCAAGCAGGCCGAGACCGCGGCCGGCTATGCCAAGCCGATGTCGGCGGAGTACCAGACCAAGCAGGCCGCCCTGGTGGCCGAGCACATCAAGAAGCAGGACATCGTCATCACCACCGCCCTGATCCCCGGCCGGCCCGCCCCGCGCCTGGTCTCGGCCGAGATGGTGGACAGCCTCAAGCCAGGCTCCGTGCTGGTGGACCTGGCGGTGGAGCGCGGCGGCAATGTCGAGGGCGCCCGCCCCGGCGAGGTCGTGGTCACGCCGGGCGGGGTCAAGATCATCGGCCATCTCAACGTACCCGGCCGCCTGGCCGCCTCCGCCTCCTCGCTCTATGCCCGCAACCTCTTCGCCTTCGTCGAGACGCTGGTCGACAAGAAGGAAAAGACGCTGGCGCCCAATTGGGAGGACGAGTTGGTCAAGGCCACCCTCCTCACCAAGGACGGGGCGGTGGTGCATCCTTCCTTCCAGCCCCAGCCGGCCTGACGATCGGGGGCGGGTCTT
Source organism: Labrys sp. 22185 (assembly GCF_052045555.1). Taxonomy (NCBI): domain Bacteria; kingdom Pseudomonadati; phylum Pseudomonadota; class Alphaproteobacteria; order Hyphomicrobiales; family Xanthobacteraceae; genus Labrys; species Labrys sp. 22185. Next base: position 4,007 of record NZ_JBQEPH010000086.1, read on the forward strand.
CTCAGCTCCATCGGGAGATGGAGCGGGACCCGCCTGGAACGGACTGCATCTCATCAAGAGGCGGATCTGAAGACCCGCCCCCCAATCAGATCCATCCCATCGAGGGAGACCGACATGGCCGACACGCCCCAAGAGCTTCTCGACAAGGCCCAGGCCGCGGCGCAGGCTGCCGGCGAGGCCGCCAGACACGCCCAGGACTATGCCGACCAGCTCGCCGCCACGCTGGGGGGCGTCGCCCATGCCGCCACCGGCGGGGCGATCGATCCCTTCGTCTTCCGCTTCGCCATCTTCGTGCTCGCCATCTTCGTGGGCTATTACGTGGTGTGGTCGGTCACCCCGGCCCTGCACACCCCGCTGATGTCGGTGACCAACGCCATCTCCTCGGTGATCGTGGTGGGCGCCCTGCTCTCGGTCGGCGTCGCCCTGGCCGGGGACGAGAGCGGTCCCTGGTGGGCCCGCGGCTTCGGCTTCCTGGCTTTGGTGCTGGCCTCCATCAACATCTTCGGCGGCTTCCTGGTCACCGAGCGCATGCTGGCCATGTACAAGCCCAAGGACAAGACCGCCGACAAGACCAAGAAGACCGGGGCCTCTTCGGCCGCCGGCGCCGGCCAGTGAGGAAGCGTCCATGTCCGTGAATCTCACCCAGTTCCTCTATCTCGTCGCCGGCGTCCTGTTCATCCTGGCGCTGCGCGGGCTGTCCTCGCCGACCTCCTCGCGCCAGGGCAACCGCTTCGGCATGATCGGCATGGGCCTGGCCGTGCTGACCACGCTGGCGGTGGCCCCGCCCTCGGGCGTGTCGGGCTGGCTGCTGGTGGTCGCAGGCCTGGCCGTCGGCGGCGGGCTCGGCGCCGTGGTGGCCAAGCGCGTGGCGATGACGGCGATGCCGCAATTGGTGGCCGCCTTCCATTCGGGCGTCGGCCTGGCCGCGGTGTTCGTGGCCGCCGGCGCCCTCTATGCCCCCGCCGCCTTCGGCATCGCCCATGGCGGCGAGATCGAAGCGCAGTCGCTGGTGGAGATGTCGCTGGGCGTGGCCATCGGCGCCATCACCTTCACCGGCTCGGTGATCGCCTTCGCCAAGCTCAACGGCAACATGTCGGGCGCACCGATCCTGCTGCCGAGCCGCCATGTCATCAATGCGGCCCTGGCCGCGCTGCTGGTCGCCCTGATCATCGCCTTCGTGCTCTCGGCCAGCCACACCCTGTTCTGGCTGATCGTCATCGCCTCGCTGGTGCTGGGCGGGCTGATCATCATCCCGATCGGCGGGGCCGACATGCCGGTGGTGGTCTCGATGCTCAACTCCTATTCGGGCTGGGCGGCGGCCGGCATCGGCTTCACCCTGGGCAACCTTGCCTTGATCATCACCGGGGCGCTGGTGGGCTCGTCGGGCGCCATCCTGTCCTACATCATGTGCAAGGGCATGAACCGCTCCTTCATCTCGGTGATCCTGGGCGGGTTCGGCGGCGATGCGGCGGCGGCCGGCGGCGGCGGCAAGGGCCCGGAGACGCGCCCGGTCAAGCAGGGCTCGGCGGACGATGCCGCCTTCATCATGAAGAATGCCGGCAAGGTCATCATCGTGCCCGGCTACGGCATGGCGGTGGCGCAGGCCCAGCATGCCCTGCGCGAGATGGCCGACCAGCTCAAGGAAGAGGGCGTCGACGTCTCCTATGCCATCCACCCCGTCGCCGGCCGCATGCCCGGCCACATGAACGTGCTGCTGGCCGAGGCCAACGTGCCCTATGACGAGGTGTTCGAGCTCGAGGACATCAATGCCGAGTTCGCCCAGGCCGACGTCGCCTTCGTCATCGGCGCCAACGACGTCACCAATCCCGCCGCCAAGACCGACCCGGCCTCGCCCATCTTCGGCATGCCCATCCTCGATGTCGAGAAGGCCAAGACCGTCCTCTTCATCAAGCGCGGCATGGGTTCGGGCTATGCCGGCGTCGAGAACGAGCTCTTCTTCAAGGACAACACCATGATGCTCTTCGGCGATGCCAAGAAAATGGTCGAGGAAATCATCAAGGG
>NZ_JBQEPH010000087.1:0-3258 GCF_052045555.1 Labrys sp. 22185
GTTCCCACGAGTCTTCCGATGTCCGATCCTGCCAGCCTCCCCGATCCCTTCGGCCTTTCGGGACGCCACGTCCTGGTCACCGGCGCCGGCGGCGGCATCGGGCGGGCAATGATCGAAGCTTTCCTGCGGGCCGGCGCCATCGTCTCGGGCGCCGACCGGGATGCGGCCCTGCTGGAAAGCCTGCCCCTGCAGCACCGGCTCGTCTTCGATCTCACCGACGCCAGGGCTTGCGCCAATGCCGTTGCCCAACTGGTGGCCCAGGGCAACACGCCCGACATCCTGGTCAACAATGCCGGCTTCACCCGCGCCGAGACGCTGGCTGACGTCGACGACGCGGTCTGGGACAGCGAGCTTGCCATCAACCTCACCGGCGCCTTTCATGTCACCCGGCCCGTGATGGCAGCGATGGCAGCGCGCGGCGGCGGTTCGGTCGTCTTCGTCGCCTCGGTCAACGGGCTCGGCCATTACGGCAACCCGGCCTATTCGGCCGCCAAGGCCGGGCTGATCGCCTATGCCAAGTCGATCGCGGTGGAGGCCGGCCGCGACGGCGTCCGCGCCAATGTCGTCTGCCCCGGCTCGGTGCGCACGCCGGCCTGGGACCATCGCCTTGCCAAGGATCCGACGATCCTCGAAGATGTCGTCTCCCACTACCCGCTCGGCCGGATGGTGCGCCCCGAGGACGTCGCCAATGCCGCCGTCTTCCTGGCCTCCCCGCTCGCCGCCGGCGTGACGGGAGCGGTCCTGCCGGTCGATGGCGGCCTGACCGCCGGCAATCTGCGCTTCGTGCGCGACATCATCGAGAGGAGGTCGTGACATGGCGGGCCTGCAGGTCAAGGCGCTGCAAAAGCGATATGGCTCGGCCGTGATCCTCAAGGGCATCGACCTCGATGTCCGCGACGGCGAATTCGTGGTGCTGGTCGGCCCCTCCGGCTGCGGCAAGTCCACGCTGCTGCGCATGATCGCCGGCCTCGACGAGATCTCGGACGGCGAATTGTGGATCGGCTCCAAGCTCGCCAACAAGCTGTCGCCGCAGCAGCGCAACATCTCCATGGTGTTCCAGAGCTACGCTTTGTTCCCGCACATGACCACGCGCGCCAATATCGGCTTCGGCCCGCGCATGCGCGGCGAGAGTGCCCAGTCGATCGAGCCGCGCGTCAAGAAGGCGGCGAGCGTGCTCAACCTGCACGACTATCTCGAGCGCTATCCTCGCCAGCTCTCCGGCGGCCAGCGCCAGCGCGTCGCCATGGGCCGTACCATCGTGCGCCAGCCCGAGCTCTTCCTGTTCGATGAACCGCTCTCCAATCTCGACGCCAAGCTGCGCGTGCAGATGCGTACCGAGATCAAGGCGCTGCACCAGGACCTGAAGACCACCATCGTCTACGTCACGCATGACCAGATCGAGGCCATGACCATGGCCGATCGCATCGTGGTGATGAATGCCGGCCATATCGAGCAGGTCGGCACGCCGCTCGAGCTCTATGACCGGCCTGCCAACCGTTTCGTGGCGAGTTTCCTCGGCTCGCCCTCGATGGGCTTCATTCCCGGTACGGCCGAGAAGGGCGATGGCGCGCCGCGTCTGCGCACCAGGAACGGCCTCTTGCTGCCGATGGGTGACAGCACCGCCGCTTCCGGGCAGGCGGTCGAGATCGGCATCCGCCCCGAGCATTTCATCGTCGGCGATGCGCAGACCGGCTTTCCCTTCGTGGTCGGCGTGGTCGAGCCCACCGGCGCGGAGACCCATCTGTTCGGCACCATCGACGGCACCGAGATGCGCGCGGTGTTTCGCGAACGCCTGTCGCCCCAGCCGGGCGAGACGCTCTACCTTGATGTCAACAGGGCCAATGTCCACGTCTTCGACCCGCAGAGCGGTGCGAGGCTGTAGGGCGTGCCGATCGAGCCAAGCTCCCCTCTTTGGCGGCAAACTCACTCAGAGACCGGCGAGCGGAAAAGCATGCGAAAGATATCATGCCTTTTCGACTGCTTTGTCGCGACAACCTGGCGAGGACCATCTGGACGGCTCGAATTACCGGTCAATGTTGATTTGAGGATGAATTTGACCGGAATCAGGGTGGCGCAGTGCGATGACGATGCTGGATTTGGGGAACGGTGAAGCCTCACCCCGGCATCGTGTCATACTGATGCCGCCATTTTCTCGCGCCAGACGTAGCGGATGATATTGTAGGCGAGATTGACCATGCCGATTTTCATCGTCGCCCTGGCGATGCCGATGGTCCTGACAAACAAGCCCGTCCGGGACTTCTGGTGAGCAAAGACGTGCTCGATGCGTGATCGGATTCTTGATCGCCGGCCATTGGCCCGCGCCGTCGCCTTGCTCATCAGTCGGCCCTTCGGCTTCTTGTGATGGATGTCGCTGGCGAAACCGTTGCTGTCGAGCCAAGCCTCGTTCTTCTTCGACCGATACGCCGTGTCAGCCCACACGGTTGAGCGGGTGTTCGGCCGCTTCACCACGTTGCGGAGTTGCGCGCCGTCATAGGCGGCGGCGTTCGTAACGATCCAGCCGCGGATGAAGCCATGCCGCTGATCAATCGCGGCATGGTTCTTATAGCCGAAGACGGGAACGGCGATGGGCGCTTGTGCTCCTTGCCTTCCTCATCGACCTTGGCCTTCGAGAACTTCACCGTCCATCGTGCGTCCCGGTCTTTCTGCCTGAGCTTCGCAGACTTGTCCCTCAAGGCATCGGGAAGCTTGCCGGCCTTGATATCGGCCTTCTCGTCGTCGGTGTTCCTCTGCTTCGGGGCGGCAACGATCGTGGCGTCGACAATCTACCCACCCATGGCCAGATAGCCGGCCTTGGCGAGGTGCTTGTCGAAGCGGGCGAACAGATTCTCAACAGCCCCCGCCTGCACCAGGTGCTCCCGGAACAACCAGATCATCTTGGCGTCCGAAACCTTGCCGCCCTGCCCCAGGAAACGCATAAAGGAAAGACGGTCCTGTCGCAAATTCGGAGTAGCGATGCGAAGATCATTATCGCTGGTCAGTCAAGAGGCGAGGATTTCGAACTATTCGGAAAGCGAGGGGAGCGGATTGTAGGCATACCTTGCCTGTCGTTTGCGCATCTGTTTAGTCCCAGCATGTCATGGGTTGGTGGGCGGACGAATAGCGCCGGTTTCCCGAGCCCCCAAGTTGAGAGGGGTCCGATGCCTTCGGCGTCAATTGAAGGTGTAGGACAGGCCGCCCATCACGCCGAAGTCCGGCTTGCGGCCGCCCGCCGAATAGGTGCCGGCGATATTGGCGCGC
>NZ_JBQEPH010000087.1:3308-5861 GCF_052045555.1 Labrys sp. 22185
GGTGCCGGCGATATTGGCGCGCCACTTGGCGTCCTCCGAGGTCCAGCCCAGGCCGGCGGCGAGGCCGACCTGGCGGTGATAGACCGCCATGCCTGCCGCGGCCGAGACCTTGCCCGGCCTGTCGTCGTAGCGCAAAGCCGAGGCCGCCATGGCCTGGGAGATGCCCTGCCGAGCTTCCTTGAGGTTGTTGGACACCTGGCTCTGCAGATTGGCGATGCTGCCACCGATGCCGTCGAAGCGCTTGTCGAGGGCCGAGATTGCTCCATCGACGCCCGTGACCTGCTGTCCGCCAACCGTATAGGTGGGTTTGCTGATCGAGCCATCGGTATTGACCGTGGAGCCTCCGCCCAAAGCGGCCGCCACAGAGCTGGCTGAATTGTAAAGCTGCGAGCCGTTGATTGCCTGTTTCGAGCTTTTAGACACTTCCCCATTGGCAACATTGTCGAGGGTCACCGCTTTTGTAGCATCGGTACCGCCAAGCGTAATCTTGGTCTTGTTCGATGGATCGTCATACTTCACCGCCGCATTGGCAAGATTGGTCGTGTTCTGATCGAGCTGCGTCATCGCATCCGACACGCTGCTGTATTGCGTGGGACCATTCGCATCGACATCACCATTCTTGTCGATCTTGGTCACGCCCTGGCTGAAGTTCTCGATCTTGCCTGTGGTCGAGTTGTATGTCGCGCCGCCACCAATAGTCGTGGCCGTCGAGGTGCCGAGGTTGTTGACGTTATTGCCAAGCTGCGTGACCTGCTGGTTGGCAGCCTCGATCGCCTGGTTGGTGGCGTAGAGCTGCGAGCCATTGACCGCATCCGTCGAGGTCGCCGAAATCTGGCCGGCCGCGACATTGGTGACCGTGCGCTCATTGCCCGCCGAGCCGACGCTCACCGTGCTGGTCGCATTGGTGCCGGCAAAGGTGTAGGGCGTGCCGTTGATCGTCCTGCCCGTGGTGTTGACCACCGTGGAGGTCACCGAACCAGCACCGAGCGCGACATCGCCTTCATTGGCCGAGGCCTGGGCGCCATTGCCGATCGCGGTCGAGTTGGCCGTCGTCGCGCTCGAATTGGCGCCGACCGCCGTGGCGCCATCAGCCGTGGCCTTGCTGCCGGAACCCATGGCGGTGGAACCGGTACCGCTCGCCTCGGCATTCTTACCGGTGGCGATCGCCCCCTCGCCGCTGGCCTTGGCCTGGGTGCCTGTCGCAATCGAGTCATTGCCGCTGGCCTCGGCACCATTGCCGACCGCGACAGAAGACTCGGCGCTGGCCTGGGCACCGTTGCCCGCGGCGAAGGCATTTCCGGCGCTCGCCTTGGAATTCGGGCCTATGGCGACCGCATTCGGGCCACTGGCAACGCTATCCGGATCGGTGGAATTGGCATGGAAATATTTGATGCCACCGCCATTGATGGAGCCGCCGATCTTGTCGAGCACGCTCTGCACCGAGGTGAAGGTGCTGCCACCATAGTTGAGGCTGGTGATCACCGTGCCGCTGCTGGGATCGAAGCTCGAGCCGCCGCCAAGGCCGCTTGCCACCGAATTGCCCAGGCTGAACAGCTGCGAGCCGTTGACCGCATCGGTGGAGGTCGAGGACACGTCGCCCTTGGCAACATTGGTGATCTTCTTGCCGCCGGCATCGATGCCGGTGGTGGTCACGCTCGGCCCGCCGGTGATGGTGAGGCCGTTGGTGTCGAGCGTCGCATTGCCGGTCGTCACGCTGTTGGCGGTGAGGGTGGCAACCGTGATGGCGCTGGCGAGGTTGAAGGTGGCGTTCGAGCCGGACTGGCTGATGACGATGTTGCCGTCGGTGTTGTTGAGATCCACCGTGCCGCCGGGCGCCACATTGGCGGTCGTCGAACCGTTGTTGGTCGAGAGATTCCAGCCCTTGTTGGCCGTCTGCTGCACAGCGTAGAGCTGCGAGCCATTTACCGCATCGCTCGAGACTGCCGTCACCGCACCGTTGGCAAGGTTGGTCATCGTCACCGGGGTGCCGGCATTGCCGAGCGTGATCTTGTCCTTCACCGCGGGATCATCGTACTTCACCGCAGCATTGGCGAGGTTGGTGGTGTTGGTGTCGAGCTGCGTCAGCGCGCCGGCCACCGTGGTGTAGCCCGTGGTCGTGCCGACATTGCCCTTGCCGTCGATCGCCGTGACGGTCTGGCTGAAGCCCGACAGCGTGCCGGTCGCCGGGTCATAGGTCGTGCCGCCCCCCAGGGTCGACGCCGTCGAATTGCCGAGATTGCCGGCGGCATTGCTGACCGTCTGCAACTGGCCGACATTCACCGCGTCGGTGGCGTTGGTACCGGCTGCGACATTGGTAATCGCCTTGCTGCCGGCATCGATGCCCGTGGTGGTGACGCTCGGCCCGCCCGTGATGGTCAGGCCGTTCGTCGTCACCGCGGCGTTGCCCACGGTCAAGCCGGTGGCATCGAGCGTGTTGCCGCCCGCCGTGACGCTGTCCAGCGTGATGCTCTTGGCGAGGTCGAAGGTGGCGTTCGGGCCGTTATGGGCGACGACGATATTGCCGTCGGTGTTGCTCAGATCCACCGTGCCGCC
>NZ_JBQEPH010000088.1:0-5738 GCF_052045555.1 Labrys sp. 22185
GGGGACGATCCCCTGAAGGCGATCGCCAGTGCCAGCGCGCTGGCGACCAAGGCCGAGCCTGCCAGTTTCAACGGCTCCTTCACGCAGTCTGTGTCGATCGCGGTGCCGGCCTATCATGGCCTCGAGCCCAAAGTGTCGCTGCGCTATGATTCCAATGCCGGAGCGCGGGCGGGAGGCTATTGGGCCGGCCTTGCGGGCGTGGGCTTTTCCTTGTCGGGCCTGTCGGACATCACCCGTTCCTCGGCGGTGGGCGGGACGCCGCGCTATGCGGATACGGACGAGTTCGTGCTGGACGGCGACCGGCTGGTGGCCTGCACGGCGGGGATGACCAGCCCGGCCTGCACCACGGGAGCGGCCGGGGACGGGGTGAGCTACTACGCCACCCGGGTGGAAAGCTTCGTGCGGGTCAAGCGCATCGTGAGCGGGACGACGACGAGCTGGGAGGTTGCGGCGCGGGACGGCACGGTGTCGAGCTATGTCTCGCCGGCCTCGGTGCCGGGCTGGTACACGAACGGAGCGGCGCCTTCCACCGATGCGCAGCTACGCGACGACACGCGCTGGCTGCTGCGCAAGGTGACGGACACGCATGGCAACGAGGTTGTTTACGACTATGCCTGCGTGGGCGATCCCATCTGCTGGCCTGCCTCGATCAGCTACAACGGCACGCGCATCGCCTTCAACCTGGAGGCGACGAGCGGGGCGGCCAAGCTGAGCCAGGCAACCGGCAAGTCGATTGCGACCCTAGACCGTCGTCTTGCCTCGATCGACATCACCACGGCGAACAACCGGGTTCGGGGCTACAATCTCGACTATGAGCTCAGTCCGGCTTCGGGCTATTCGCGCCTGACCGCGGTGACCCAGTTCGGCCGCGATGCCAGTCTCAGCCAGAACCGCCTCTCAGGCGGCACAAGCCTGCCCCCAACCATATTCGGATGGAGCGGGGCTGCGATCACTGAACAGGCTTGGAGCAAGAATAACAATCCGGCGTTCAAATTCGATTATGTATCTACCAGCACCGACAGTAACTTCACCGAAACCCTCCGCGACATCAACACCGATACTATTCCCGACAAGATAACCAGCAGCTGGCAAAAGACGACCACCGGTGGAGGGGGAGGCAACAATCCAGATCCGATCGTCCATTCGACATGTCGCAGTTCGGGGATGACCGAGATGGCAAGTCGCAGCCGTCCAGCTCGCACGACAAGCTTGGGTGGAGGTTGCAGTTCTAGCGATCCTAACCAGCCGATGGGAACGACATCGATAAGTGGTGCGTCGCTCGTTGGGGATCACAATAGCGATGGATGGCCAGACTTCATCAACACAACCACATCCACGACCAGAACGTGGCAGGGTGGTGGGGCCAATGCAGGCGTTACCGTAACTACCAAAACCACGAGCAGCTTTCTTCTTAGCAGTCCGGATGGGAGCCGTACGAGCCGCTCGCTCGGAACTTCGAACAATGGCTATCCGCTCTTGCCGAGCTGGGGAGACGCTCTCGATCTGAATGGTGATGGTGTTAAGGAATTTGTCGTCACTCATTCTGTGGCAAATGGAGCCTATAAGAAGATCGAGTCCTTGACGGGTGGGGCGGCGATCGACGAGCCGATCCCAAGTAGCGTGCTTCAGCAAATCGTCTCAGGCAAGGAATGGGCCGAGCTGAATTATGTCGATCTCAACGGTGACGGCAAGTCTGATGTCTATGTCGTGACGAGCGCCAATGGTATCCTGCGCGTCACTTATGCCTATTCAACAGGTGCCGGGTTTACGCCGCTGCAGACGTTCGAGACCTCCGGTACGCTGCGTATAGGTCTTGCGAACACTCAAAGTAATGCACGCGGCCGTGTTCTACCGATCGATGTCAACGGGGATGGTAGGACCGATCTCGTCGCCTTGGAAACGAACCCGACTGCGGGTATCGATGTCGGTGTGTTTCTGTCGACTGGGAGCAGCTTCGAACACCGGGTGTGGCTTCAGGGCGTAGTCCTGACCGGCGGATGTGCGCCTGGTGCTTGTCTGTCGCGTCTATTCTCGGGGGACTTTGATGGCGATGGTCGTCAGGATCTGATCTTCAACACCGCAGCCGCAGCAAATCCTCCCCCGGGCGACATCCCAAATTCGTCGGCAACGATGTTCCTGTCGCGAGCTGGTGTCGGGCCCAATGGTGAGGATGGCTTTGTTGCCGTGCCTGGACAGCTGCCCAGTATCGCCTTTGTCGCCGATCTCGACGAAGATGGCCGTGATGACCTGATTGAGGGGGCTCTACGTTCACCTAAAGGGGCGTCCCAAGGGTTTATTGTCTACCGCAGCGGAGATTATTTTACGCTGAACACGGCGTTCCCCGATTTGCTGACATCGGTGAAGGGGCCGTTGGGGGCGAGCGCGGCAATCACCTACAAACCATCGAGCGCCTATCCCTGGCCCGAGGTGCGCCCCGCAGGAAGTGCGCTCCCCTCGATCCTTCAGACGGTGTCGTCGGTGACACGGGACGATGGCCGCGGCACGGTCGGAACCACGGACTATTCCTATTCGAACGCGCTGTACAACGCGGCGGAGCGGCGGTTCCTGGGCTTCGGCATGGGCGTGGCGCTGCTGCCGGCCAATGCCGGGGAGACGGTACGGCCGCGCATCGACTACACCTTCGACCAGAGCCTGGCCACGGCGGGCAAGGTCTTGAAGACTGCCTACAGCACGCAGGACAGCACCACGGTGCTGGCGCGCGAGGCGGAGACGTGGAGCGTGATGACCACAGCCGGGCTGCAGGCGAACTGGCCGCCGGCAACGGGCACGGTGCCGGCCCTGACCCTGCCCTACACCGCCTTCAACACGAGTTCGGAGAAACAGGAACTGCAGAACACAGTCGTGCCGGAGAGCTCGAGTACAACGCTGACACCAAGCTGTAGTGCGTCATCAGGGGTCCAAGCTCCGGATGGTCATTGGATCATTACGTGGAGGAAGGTAGAATGTTCGCCGACACAGATATGTCCGGCCCAGTCGGGTGGAATAAGATGCACCCTTGTGCCCACGACCACAACGATCCCCGAGCACATCGATACGGTGACGCGGCGGAGCAGTGTGTCGCGGACGTATGACGCTTACGGCAATGTGACGTTGCTGCTGGAGAACGGCAATGCGGATGTGACGGGCGACGAGCGCCTGACGGGTACGGATTATCCGGTGGACGCGTCCGCCTTCATCACCAGCCTGCCGGGGCGGGTGCGGGTGCATGGTGGCTCGAGCCCGACGGACGTGCTGATGAGCGACACGGTGCTGCTCTATGACGGGGCGGGGGATGCGGCGACACCGCCGGTGAAGGGGGACCAGACCGGACAGTGGAACTGGCTGAACCCCGGCAATCGCTGGATCGCGACGTCGGCGAGCTATGACGCCTATGGCAACAAGGTGTCGTCGACGGACGCCTTGGGCAACCGGGCGGAGACGATCTACGATCCGACCTATCACCTGTTCCCGGTGGAGGAGCGCAATGCGCTCTATGTGCAGAACGGGGACACGCGGCAGAAGACGACGGCGAGCTTCGATGCCCAGTGCCAGCAGCCCTCGAGCAGCATCGACCTCAACGGGCAGACCACGAGCTATGGCTATGACGGGCTGTGCCGGATCACCTCGGTGACCCAGCCTTTGGGAGCGTTCAAGACCTTCGCCTATACCGGCATCGGCAATCCCCAGACCCAGTTCGTCCAGATCGAGACACCCGGGGCGGCGGGGCAGGGCAATGTCTGGTCGCGCCTGTTCTTCGATGGCTATGGCCGGGAATGGAAGAGCGAGGGGCGCACGGCCGATCCGGCCCAGACGGCGGCGACGCTGACAGGCTATGACGCGCGCGGCAATAAGGCCTCGGTGACGGGGATGCCGTTCCTGGCGCCGAGCGAGAGCGGCAAGCTGGTGGTGACCAGCTTCGACAGCCGGGATCGTCCGATCAAGGTGACGAACCCTGACGGCTCGTTCAAGACGATGAGCTATGAGGTGGCCGATCCCGCGAGCGTGCCGGGGGCGTTCCTGCAGGTGACGACGACGGACGAGCTGAACCGCAAGACGGTCGCGGTGAGCGACGCCTATGGTCGGACGGTGCGCCAGACGGCCACCAAGGCGGGGCGGGCGCTCCACCGCACGCTGGGCTATGACGCGCTGGGCCGGTTGACGAGCCTGTCGGATCCGGCGGGCAATGCCTGGACCAATGTGTTCGACACGCTGGGCCGGCGCACCCAGGTGAAGGATCCGGACCTGGGGACGTGGAGCTATGCCTATGACGATGGCGGCAACCTCCTGACGCTGACGGACGCCAAGGGGCAGAAGACGGGCTACAACTATGACCGGCTGAACCGGGTGACGGGGCAGGTGATGCGGTCGGACCTGCCCAATGGCGATCCGCAGCGCGACAATATCGGCTTCCTCTATGACGAGGCACGCTCGGGCGCCTTCAATGTCGGCAAGCAGACGACGGCGGCGAACAAGCATGCCTGGCTGACGGCCAATTACGACGCGCTGGGCAATGAGGTGGTCAAGACCCTGCTGACGACGGAGGGCACGACCTATACCACGACGACGGCCTATGATGCCGGCAAGCGCATCCTGTGGCGGACCTTCGGGGACGGCACGAGCCTGGGGTCTGCGGCAACGCCCTTCGGCTACAATGGGGCGGGCCAGCTCACTTCCATCCCCGGGCTGGTCTCCAACGTGACCTACAATGCGGCCGGACAGTCGCTGGCGACGACCTACGCCAATGGGGTGACCAGCACGTCGGCCTATGACGCCACGCGGGGCTGGCTGAACAGCCTGACGGCGGCCAAGGGCGGCACGAACCTGCTGTCGCTGAACTATACCCGCGCCGCCACCGGCCGGATCGATGGAATCACCTCGCCGGGGGGCGCCTCGAGCGATGCCTGGAGCTATGGCTATGACGAGCTCGACCAGCTGACCTCGGCCAGCAATGCCGGCAATGCCTCGTTCAACGAGACCTACAGCTATGACGATGCGGGCAACCTGACGTCGAAGACGGATGTGGGCACCTACACCTATCCGGCGCAGGGCCCGAACGCGGTGCGCCCGCATGCGGTGGGCGTGGCCGGCACGACCTTCTTCACCTATGACGACAACGGCAACATGCTGACGGGTCATGGGCGGACCTACAGCTGGGACGGGATGAACCGTCCGACGCAGATCGTCAGCGCCTATATGGGGGAGAGCCCCGGGGCGACGAGCAGCTACTTCTACGGCCCGGACGGGAGCCGGGTGAAGAAGGTGACGAAGGCCTCGCCGCGGGGTTGCACCACGGCGCCCAATCCGCTGCCGACGGAGACGACGACCTATGTGTTCGGGGACGAGCGGGTGAGCTATGAGGGCTCGAGCGATCCGTGCGTGCCGACGACGCCGCTGTGGGTGAAGTACCCGATGCCCGACATCAAGATCGAGGGCACGGGCGCCACGGCCAAGAGCTACACGCTGCTCAAGGACCATCTGGGCTCGGTGCGTGTGGTGGCCGACCAGGCGGGCACAACCTCCATCGCCACGCGCTACCAGCCCTTCGGGCTAGCCAAGCCCATCACGACCTCGACGGCGACCAAGGAGGATCACGGCTATATCGGCGAGCGGCAGGACGAGACGGGCCTGCTCTACCTCAACGCAAGATATTACGATCCCCACATCGCTCGCTTCGTCTCGCCAGACTGGTGGGACCCAACCCAGGAAGGCGTCGGAACCAACCGGTACGCATACGCCGA
>NZ_JBQEPH010000089.1:0-2465 GCF_052045555.1 Labrys sp. 22185
TCGGCGTATGCGTACCGGTTGGTTCCGACGCCTTCCTGGGTTGGGTCCCACCAGTCTGGCGAGACGAAGCGAGCGATGTGGGGATCGTAATATCTTGCGTTGAGGTAGAGCAGGCCCGTCTCGTCCTGCCGCTCGCCGATATAGCCGTGATCCTCCTTGGTCGCCGTCGAGGTCGTGATGGGCTTGGCTAGCCCGAAGGGCTGGTAGCGCGTGGCGATGGAGGTTGTGCCCGCCTGGTCGGCCACCACACGCACCGAGCCCAGATGGTCCTTGAGCAGCGTGTAGCTCTTGGCCGTGGCGCCCGTGCCCTCGATCTTGATGTCGGGCATCGGGTACTTCACCCACAGCGGCGTCGTCGGCACGCACGGATCGCTCGAGCCCTCATAGCTCACCCGCTCGTCCCCGAACACATAGGTCGTCGTCTCCGTCGGCAGCGGATTGGGCGCCGTGGTGCAACCCCGCGGCGAGGCCTTCGTCACCTTCTTCACCCGGCTCCCGTCCGGGCCGTAGAAGTAGCTGCTCGTCGCCCCGGGGCTCTCCCCCATATAGGCGCTGACGATCTGCGTCGGACGGTTCATCCCGTCCCAGCTGTAGGTCCGCCCATGACCCGTCAGCATGTTGCCGTTGTCGTCATAGGTGAAGAAGGTCGTGCCGGCCACGCCCACCGCATGCGGGCGCACCGCGTTCGGGCCCTGCGCCGGATAGGTGTAGGTGCCCACATCCGTCTTCGACGTCAGGTTGCCCGCATCGTCATAGCTGTAGGTCTCGTTGAACGAGGCATTGCCGGCATTGCTGGCCGAGGTCAGCTGGTCGAGCTCGTCATAGCCATAGCTCCAGGCATCGCTCGAGGCGCCCCCCGGCGAGGTGATTCCATCGATCCGGCCGGTGGCGGCGCGGGTATAGTTCAGCGACAGCAGGTTCGTGCCGCCCTTGGCCGCCGTCAGGCTGTTCAGCCAGCCCCGCGTGGCGTCATAGGCCGACGTGCTGGTCACCCCATTGGCGTAGGTCGTCGCCAGCGACTGTCCGGCCGCATTGTAGGTCACGTTGGAGACCAGCCCGGGGATGGAAGTGAGCTGGCCCGCCCCATTGTAGCCGAAGGGCGTTGCCGCAGACCCCAGGCTCGTGCCGTCCCCGAAGGTCCGCCACAGGATGCGCTTGCCGGCATCATAGGCCGTCGTCGTGGTATAGGTCGTGCCCTCCGTCGTCAGCAGGGTCTTGACCACCTCATTGCCCAGCGCGTCGTAATTGGCCGTCAGCCAGGCATGCTTGTTCGCCGCCGTCGTCTGCTTGCCGACATTGAAGGCGCCCGAGCGTGCCTCGTCATAGAGGAAGCCGATATTGTCGCGCTGCGGATCGCCATTGGGCAGGTCCGACCGCATCACCTGGCCCGTCACCCGGTTCAGCCGGTCATAGTTGTAGCCCGTCTTCTGGCCCTTGGCGTCCGTCAGCGTGGTGAGGTTGCCGCCATCGTCATAGGCATAGCTCCATGTCCCCAGGTCAGGATCCTTCACCGAGGTGCGACGGCCCAGCGTGTCGAACACATTGGTCCAGCTGTTGCCCGCCGGATCCGACAGGCTGGTCAACCGGCCCAGCGCGTCATAGCCCAGCGTGCGGTGGAGCGCCCGGCCCTGCTTGGTGGCCGTCTGGCGCACCGTCCGCCCATAGGCGTCCGTCACCGCCACCGTCTTGCGGTTCAGCTCGTCCGTCGTCGTCACCTGCAGGAACGCCCCCGCCACGCTCGCAGGATCGGCAACTTCATAGCTCATCGTCTTGAACGAGCCGTCAGGGTTCGTCACCTTGATCGGACGGTCCCGGCTGTCGAAGCTGGTGATGGCAACCTTGTAGGTCTGGCTGGGATAGTAATACGGCACCGGCGTGATCGACGCCTTGTTGCCGCGAGCGTCATAGTTGGTGTCTTCGGTGATCGCGCCCTGGGTCGGGTCGGCCGCCCGCCTGATCGTCTTGATCAGGCGGCCATAGCCATCGAACAGGTCCTGCGTCCAGATATCCCCCTGCCCCGCGGCGCCTGGCGTGTGGGTCTCGATATATTGGTACGTGGCATTGCCGATATCGTGGTAGCTGAAGGTCTTGAACGCCCCCAAAGGCTGGGTCACCGAGGTGATCCGGCACAGCCCATCATAGCCATAGCTCGTGGTCTGGCCGTTCAGGTCGATGCTGCTCGAGGGCTGCTGGCACTGGGCGTCGAAGCTCGCCGTCGTCTTCTGCCGCGTGTCCCCGTTCTGCACATAGAGCGCATTGCGCTCCTCCACCGGGAACAAATGATAGGTCGGATCGTAGATCGTCTCCGCCCGGTTGCCCAACCCGTCCGTCGACGACACCTTGTTGCCATAGGCGTCATAGCTCGCCGATGTCGTGATCCAGCGATTGCCGGGGTTCAGCCAGTTCCACTGTCCGGTCTGGTCCCCCTTCACCGGCGGTGTCGCCGCATCCCCCGCCCCGTCATA
>NZ_JBQEPH010000089.1:2515-5716 GCF_052045555.1 Labrys sp. 22185
GCGCTCGTCGCCCGTCACATCCGCATTGCCGTTCTCCAGCAGCAACGTCACATTGCCGTAAGCGTCATACGTCCGCGACACACTGCTCCGGCGCGTCACCGTATCGATGTGCTCGGGGATCGTCGTAGTCACCAGGGTACAGGTGAAGGTCGAGGTGGTGACAGGGCAGGCCTGCGTCGGCGAGCAGGTCACATCCTTCCATCCCGGGAAAAAGCCACCGCTATATTGCTTGCAGGCCGGCACCGAGGTCGAGCTCTCCGGCACGGTGGCGTTCTGCAGCTCCTGCTTCTCCGAACTCGTGTTGAAGGCGGTATAGGGCAAGGTCAGCGCCGGCACCGTGCCCGTCGCCGGCGGCCAGTTCGCCTGCAGCCCGGCCGTGGTCATCACGCTCCAGCTCTCGGACTCGCGCGCCAGCACCGTGGCGCTGTCCTGCGTGCTGTAGGCGGTCTTCAACACCTTGCCAACCGTGGCCAGGCTCTGGTCGAAGGTGTAGTCGATGCGCGGCCGTACCGTCTCGCCGGCATTGGCCGGCAGCAGCGCCACACCCATGCCGAAGCCCAGGAACCGGCGCTCGGCCGCGTTGTACAGCGCGTTCGAATAGGAATAGTCCGTCGTTCCCACCGTGCCACGGCCGTCGTTGCGTGTCACAGACGACACCGTCTGAAGAATCGAGGGGAGCGCACTTCCTGCAGGGCGCACCTCGGGCCAGGGATAGGAGCTCGATGGTTTGTAGGCGATCGAAGCGCTCGCTCCCAACGGCCCCTTCACCGAGGTCAGCAAGTCGGGAAACGCCGTGTTCAGCGTGTAGTTGTCACCACTACGATAAATGATGAAGCCGCGGGACGCGCCCGCCGGCGAACGTAGAGCCCCCTCGATCAGGTCGTCACGACCATCCTCATCGAGATCAGCCACGTAAGCGATGCTGGGAAGTTGGCCGGGTATGGCGACAAAACCACCTTCGCCGCCCGGACCAACTCCCGCCCGCGAAAGGAACATCGTTGCCGACGAATTCGGAATGTCGTCTGGGGGTGGGTTGACCGCTACATTCGCGTTGATCACCAAGTCCTGGCGGCCATCGCCGTCGAAATCTCCGGAAAGCACGCGCGGGAGGCAAATAAGTCCATCGCCAGCGGCAACCATGCCACCGCCACCGGTACTCACTCCTTGAGCACAGCCACCTGACAACATAATTCCCTGAGCCCAGGTCTGATGCTCAAAGCCATTGCCGGTCGAAAGAAACACACCGATATCGGCGCCGCCAGTGGGGTTCATTTCCAGTGCGACGAGATCGGTCTTGCCATCTCCATTAACGTCGATCGCAAGAACTTGTCCCCGGGAAAGAGATTGATAGGAACGATCGGTCGGAAACTGTCCAGCACCGGGCCCATGAGTAACGGCTGTCAGTAATGTACCAGGAGCCTCAAACGTCTGAAGAGGAGTGAAACCGATGCCGGTCGAATAAGCGTAGGTGACCCTCAAAACACCGTTGACACCCGTCACAATATAGACGTCGGATTTGCCGTCACCGTTGAGATCGACATAGTCCAGTTCGGTCCATTGCCTGCCCGCGATAAGCTGCTGACGCACGCTACTAGGGACGGGCTCATCGATCGCAGCGGCTCCGGTCAGAGACTCAATCTTTCTATAGACCCCATTTGCCACGGCATAAGTAACAACAAATTCCTTTACCCCATCACCGTTGAGGTCAAGTGGCGTCCCCCATCCGGGAAGCAGAGGATTGCTTCCGGTTACACTACCAAGGGCGCGGGATTCATATGTCCCATCGGAGCGGCTAAGAACAAAACTTCGTGTCGTCTTATTAGTGACGACAACTCCAGTATTATTTCCGTTCCACGTTCTCGTCGTGGAAGAGACGGTGCTGATATAATCGGGCCGCCCATCGCTATTGTGATCCCCGGCGAGCGAGGCACCCTTAACCGAGGTTGTTCCCATCGGCGGGTTGGGATCGATATATACACACCCACCTCCAACATTGATCGACCGAGCTGGGCGCGTGCGGTTAGTCGCTTCAGTCAATGAAGAGCTATAGCATCGCTTATGCAGAATAACGATGGGATCTTTGCCCCCACCGGTTCGTTCTTCCGTATCCTGCCAGCCACTGGTCGCCTTATCTGGAACAGAGTCGCTGTTGATATCGACAAAACGCTCGCTGTAGCCACTCTTGGAGTCAATCGGAACATAACTATACTTGAGCGCAAGATTATTCCCCTTCACCCAAGCCTGTTCGGTGATGGGAACTCCACTCCACCCGAATGTGGTTGGGGGCAGGCTTGTGCCGCCCGAGAGGCGGTTCTGGCTGAGGCTGGCATCTCGGCCGAATTGGGTCACTGCGGTCAGGCGCGAGGTGCCCGTGGCCGGGCTGAGCTCATAGTCGAGATTGTAGCCCCGCACCCGGTTGTTCGCCGTGGTGATGTCGATCGAAGCGATGCGCCTGTCCAGCGTCGCGATCGACTTGCCGGTGGCCTGGCTCAGTCTGGCCGCCCCGCTCGTCGCCTCCAGGTTGAAGGCGATACGCGTGCCGTTGTAGCTGATCGAGGCAGGCCAGCAGATGGGATCGTCCACGCAGGCATAGTCGTAAACAACCTCGTTGCCATGCGTGTCCGTCACCTTGCGCAGCAGCCAGCGGGTGTCGTCGCGAAGCTGCGCATCGCTGGAAGGCGCCGCTCCGTTCGTGTACCAGCCCGGCACCGAGGCCGGCGACACATAGCTCGACACCGTGCCGTCCCGCGCCGCAACCTCCCAGCTGGTCGTCGTCCCGCTCACGATGCGCTTGACCCGCACGAAGCTTTCCACCCGGGTGGCGTAGTAGCTCACCCCGTCCCCGGCCGCTCCCGTGGTGCAGGCCGGGCTGGTCATCCCCGCCGTGCAGGCCACCAGCCGGTCGCCGTCCAGCACGAACTCGTCCGTATCCGCATAGCGCGGCGTCCCGCCCACCGCCGAGGAACGGGTGATGTCCGACAGGCCCGACAAGGAAAAGCCC
Source organism: Labrys sp. 22185 (assembly GCF_052045555.1). Classification (NCBI taxonomy): domain Bacteria; kingdom Pseudomonadati; phylum Pseudomonadota; class Alphaproteobacteria; order Hyphomicrobiales; family Xanthobacteraceae; genus Labrys; species Labrys sp. 22185. The sequence goes on from NZ_JBQEPH010000089.1 coordinate 5,517, forward strand.
ACGCCCGCAAGGCCGGCCCAATAGCCTCCCGCCCGCGCTCCGGCATTGGAATCATAGCGCAGCGACACTTTGGGCTCGAGGCCATGATAGGCCGGCACCGCGATCGACACAGACTGCGTGAAGGAGCCGTTGAAACTGGCAGGCTCGGCCTTGGTCGCCAGCGCGCTGGCACTGGCGATCGCCTTCAGGGGATCGTCCCC
>NZ_JBQEPH010000090.1:0-5576 GCF_052045555.1 Labrys sp. 22185
GACGATGGCCATGCCGACATCCGTTCCATCAACTATCGGCGGCGACCCAAGCATCTGTTTTCAGGCCTGATCAAATGCGGCTGCTGCGGCAGCGGCTATTCGATGATCTCGGCAGATCTGCTCGGCTGTTCAACTGCGCGCAACAAGGGCACATGCGACAACCGCAACAACATTCGCCGGGATCATTTGGAACGGCGCGTCCTCGATGCCCTGCGCTATCACCTGATGGATCCGAGCCTATTCAAGGAGTTCTGCGAGGCATTTACACGCGAACTGAACCGGCTTCGCATGGAAGGCCGAGCTTCCATTGACGCAGCAGACGCTGAGCTCAAGCGGATCGAGCGCGAACTCGACAAGATTATGGATCTCTATCTCAAGGACGCGATGTCGATCGAGACGGTCAAGCAGCGCAGCCACAAGCTCGAGGCCCGCAAGACCGAGTTGACGCGGTTCCTAGGCGATGCCGAAGAACCGCCTCCCCTGCTGCACCCCAACATGGCGCAGCACTATCGTGCCCAGATCGAGGATCTACATGCGGCACTCCAGGACGATTCTTGCCGGGAGCGCATCGCCGCGGCGGAGCAGATCCGTTCACTGACGCCGGAAGGCGGTTCGCTACAGATCGACGTGCGCGGCGATCTGGCCGGAATCCTTGCGATATCCCTGGAACGCAAAAAGCCCGCCTTGGGGGCGGGGAAATCGCAATTAAAGATGGTTGCGGGGGCAGGATTTAATCATTACTTGCGATCGCTGCAGGCGCGCCGTAGCGTACTAGAAATTCTACTTTCCGATGATTCTGGAGGTTTATTTCGTACTGTGGCGTAGTTCCATCTTACGCTAGTTTGGATGTATCGATGCCCCGTTGGAGGGTTGTGTTGCAAACTTTTCGGTAAGCGGTGTGCGACATGAGAGCGCCATCGGTCCGATCGAGTGCGTGTTATGTTCAAGGGCAACCATTTCGACCGCTCGGTGATGCTAATTTGTCGGTGATGCTACTTTGCATGCGCTGGCACCTGGCCTATGTTGCTTGAAAGAGCTGGTGGCGGAACGCGGCCTGGGCGCCGATTATTCGACGATCCACCGCTCCTTCGTTCACTTCTCGCCGTTGCTTCTGAAGCGCTTCAACCGGCGGATGTCGTGTTGCCTCTGATCCGGGCCCTCATCGGGACACCGCACCATCTCCTCCCAGTGGTCCTTGAAGATATCAAGACCTCGACTACGCGGTTTCTCGCTGAGCCGACGATACGTCTTCGGCCCGATGACAACGCCGCGCGCGAGCAGCTTGGCGCCAGCGATTGATGTGGCGGAGAAGCCTATTGCACTGCTTGCGTGTGTAGCGGCCTGGAAACTGTCCCTGTTTGCTGCGGCCGCACAGCGAGCCCGCACAACATCTGCGAATTCCATGCGCATGGCATGTGTCATCTTCGTCTTCATGATGCCCCCCAGCGGTGAGAGCATCATGGCGGCATAGGAGTTCGGCAGTAACATCTTAGGTGAGGCAATGCGACACACCTGAACGACGAGATATCACGGTCACCTGCAGCCCCTACTATCGCATGCGAGCCGATGCACAAAGACAGCTGAAGTCTTTGCGTACGCGCCCGAATGGACACAGTGAGGCAGATGAAATAAATATTGTAGAAGCATGGCGCAGAGCAAATAATCTAACTCAGGAGGAATTATCGCGTAGAGCAGATGTCTCGATAGCGGAAATCGTTGATATAGAAACCGGAAATTTCAGCTCTCCAATGATAACATACATAAAAATTTCTAGAATACTTAGGGTTCATATTTCCACGATACTAGGTTCGAGCAAAAATATCACTTCATAATATAAGATTTGAATATCTTGGCCTGAGAGGCTGGCATGCCCAAACATATTACTCATGTTGAGGCCAGGGCACTCGGCCGAGAAAAGACCGAGGGCTGTTGGACGGGCGGGAAGCGAGCAGCGAATTTCTGCCAACTTCGCTGGACTGACGAAGCGCCGGTTATCGCCACGGATGGTCTATCGGACGGGATGGCCGGCTTGGTCGTAAGATATTACCGGCAGAAACGGATTCCATGCGTGTCGCAGCGGCATGTCCTGAAGTGGTTTCGGGTCTGGACATACGAGGTACCAACGTAAAATGGTTCCCCTGCCTCAGCTTGGCTCCGATTTGCAGCACACAGGCTGATTTGCGTAAGTCCAAACCAATAAAACCGACGGAAGGATCTCCTACAGCATCGGACTCGACTTCAGAAACGAGCCTGATGCTGCAAGTTTTGTAGTCGCGTCGTTTTTGCCGAAAGCCGGTGTCCACTTTTCGGCGCGATGCTCTAGCTAATTTCGGCCATTGCTAGATGGTGTCATGGCGTCCTGTTCGAGCATGGCGTCGAACGTGGCGGGCGTGATGCTAGCTACCTGGATCGAGGTTTGCGGCTGTGAGAGTGCTGGCAGATGAAAAAGAGCCGCGATGCGCCGATAGGCCAGAAATGACACGCCTTCGATCAACTCTTCGTCTATGTCGACCCTATAGTCTCCGGGTGGTTGATTTTCGTTGAAGCCATCGAGGCGGAATGGCTTGGTAAAAGTCACCGTCGAGCGCGTCGTGCGGACATTCATCACACCTCTCCTTTGCCGACGGATAATTTCCGCTCTCGGCTCTTGCGAGAACGGGAGGGCTTTCGCCCTACCGCGGCGGCAAGGCAGGCTTGGATGGCTGATTGCATATGCTCGCGCCAGAGCGAGATGAGCATCGTGCGCGCGACCACGGCATGGTGGAGAAATAGCCGATTTTGGGCTGGAGCGTTCATTCAACGACAGTTGTTCGGATTGCCCACGGAAAGGAATGAAATGGGCGAAAGGCCCCTTCGTCGTCTAGGCCTCTTGTCAGGATGGCTTGGAATATTTCCCGCTCGAGCAAATCTCGCTGAATCTGCAAGGAAAGTCTGCCGGGAGTAACCCGCATGGCGCCTCCTTCATTCTCCCAATTAGCGATCGCTTTGTCGAAGCCATCGTCGAGTGGTGACTTCAAAAGAACTTGTCGCATCGGAGCCTCCTCACGCAGCCAAGCAAATGTCCGCAACGCATCCTTCGCCTGGGCTTCGGCGTCACGAAGGCCGTGGACGCATGCCATCATGCGCACCTTCTGCCATGTCGCGACGTCTGCTCTGCAACCACGAGGGCGCCAATCAACGCCGTATGGATGCTATTTCACGGCAGATCCAGACACGGACCCGTGCCTTAAAATTACAAAATCTCAAATAAAACCTCTCTACGAAGCTCGTATTTGCAAATTTTCCTTGTATTTTTTTGTTAATCGAAAATACTATACTCCCTATTTTACTTGATGGCGAGAATTATTTTTCATTAATTCAAAAGTTATTTTGAAAGGTTTTAATCAGATAGGGTTGAGTTTTATTCAGATATTGAAATAGGATTTGATTTTTATTTTCTGGCGCTCATGTCCTTTGAGTGCCAAAGGGTGTATAAGAAATGGGCGCCGCGCGGACGCGTGCCGGGCACAGAAAAGTGTACTTCAAAGACATCCCACCTCAGGCAGACCAAGCCGTTGGTGGTCGCCTCGGCGGTGGGACGAAGTGGCTACTTCGAAACGGCAGAGCAGACACGGGGGCAAGGCGATCCCGAGCATGGGAGAGCAACGTCATTGCCGTCTCGACAAACGAAGGCCGCCGCCGGGTGGGCCCTAAACGCCTTGCCTGCCTTTGCCTTTCACACGCAACAAAGACCGGAGTTCAACCATGCCCGTCAAAGATGTCAGATTCTCCAGCGATGCCCGTGATCGCATGTTGCGCGGCGTGGAGATCCTCAACAATGCCGTCAAGGTCACGCTTGGCCCCAAAGGGCGCAACGTGATCATCGATCGCCCCTACGGTGCGCCTCGCATCACCAAGGATGGCGTGACTGTCGCCAAGGAAATCGATCTCGTCGACAAATTCGAGAACATGGGCGCCCAGCTCGTGCGTGAGGTGGCTTCGAAGACCAATGATCTTGCTGGCGATGGAACGACGACTGCGACCGTGCTGGCCGCCTCCATTTTCCGGGAAGGTACGAAATTCGTCGCCGCCGGTATGAATCCGATGGATCTCAAGCGCGGCATCGACATGGCCGTGCTTGCCGTGGTGAAGGATATCGAGGCAAGAGCCCAGAAGGTTCGATCCTCGGATGAAATCGCCCAAGTCGGCACTATCGCGGCCAATGGCGACGCTTCGATCGGCAAAATGATCGCCAAGGCGATGAAGAAGGTCGGCAATGAAGGCGTCGTCACGGTGGAGGAGGCCAAAAGCGCCGAAACCGCGCTCGATGTCGTCGAAGGCATGCAGTTCGACAGGGGCTATCTCTCGCCTTATTTCATCACGAATGCCGAGAAGATGTCGGTGGATCTGGAGGATGCCTACCTCCTGATCCACGAGAAGAAGCTGACGAACGTCCAGACTCTTTTGCCGCTCCTGGAAGCGGTGGTACAGACCGGTAAGCCTCTTCTGATCATCTCGGAGGATGTCGAGGGCGAAGCTCTTGCAACGCTCGTCGTCAACAAACTGCGCGGCGGCTTGAAGGTCGCTGCGGTGAAAGCGCCGGGCTTCGGCGATCGGCGCAAGGCCATTCTCGCGGATATTGCCACGCTGACGGGCGGGCAGCTCATCTCCGACGATCTTGGCATCAAGCTTGAGAATGTCACGATCGACATGCTCGGCCGCGCCAAGCGCCTGCACATCGACAAGGACAGCACGACCGTCATCGATGGCGCCGGCGACAAGAAGGACATCGCCGCCCGCGTTCAACAGCTGAAGAGCCAGATCGGAGAGAGCGATTCCGATTACGACAAGGAGAAGCTGCAGGAACGCCTCGCCAAGCTATCGGGCGGTGTGGCTGTCATTCGCGTCGGCGGCGCGACCGAGGTCGAAGTCAAGGAAAAGAAGGATCGCATCGAGGACGCACTTAATGCGACCCGAGCGGCGATCCAGGAGGGCATCGTCCCCGGGGGCGGACTCGCCTTGCTACGAGCCAAGACAGCTCTCTACAATATTACCTCGGACAATCCCGATGTCAGGGCAGGCATTGCCATCGTCATGCGAGCGCTCGAAGCGCCAATCCGGCAGATCGTCGAGAATTCCGGCGTCGAGGGGTCGACGGTGGTCGGCAAGCTTGTAGAAGCCAACAATGCCAATCTTGGCTTCGACGCCCAGACCGAGCGCTATGTCGACATGCTGGAGGCCGGCATCATCGACCCGGCCAAAGTGGTACGGGCAGCCTTGCAGGATGCGGGCTCAGTCGCGGCACTGATGATCACCACCGAGGCGATTATCGTGTCCTCGGGATCAGACAGTGCCGGCTCCATGCCCAATGGAGAAATGGGGTATTGATGAGATACCCCCCACGGTTACTCAATACCCATAAAACTAAAGTATAATAATAAATACAAATAGGTGAATTAGCTAAAAAATAATAGATTCATCAATTCAAGTCCAAGCTTTTTACTGTAGGAGGATAAGATGACAAATGTCGAGCTGATAAAAGTCGAGGAACAGGGGAGCGGTCGCCTTCTGTTCAGCGTTCGAGTCCCTACTGCCGC
>NZ_JBQEPH010000091.1:0-5298 GCF_052045555.1 Labrys sp. 22185
CGGCCGGCGCCGGCGCAATGGCTCGATATCGGCGAGGCCTTCGAGGCTCTGCGCGAGGACGGCTTTACCCAGGACCAGACGATCCTGGTGCTCTCCGACCGCTTTCATCGGTCCGTCGGTCTCATCGAAAAGGCGCTCGCCTTCTATCGGGAGGCTCAACACACGCCCGGTCCGGCGCCGGTACCAAGGCAACCGCCCCTCAAAATCTCGGCGCGGAAATAGCCGCATGCCCGCCGGCTCGGCCTATTTCACACAAGGTATACGGGATTTGAGGAAGCCACGCGGCATGTCGGTTGTTAGGGCATTTGTCCGGGGCTTCGGCGCGCCGGATATACGTCGAATCAGGACTTCTTTCCGCAGCACGAACCAGACAAGGAGCACCGTATGGCCGACGAACCCGCCGTCCGCCGGACATTGAACGAGGCGGCGGCAAGGCAGCTTGCCAACGCCACCAAGACCAGGGCCCAGTGGTCCGGCATCACGCCGCGCTGGCTAGTTTCCTTCCTGCCCTGGACACCGGTGGAAGCCGGCATCTATCGCCTCAACCGGGTCAAGGAAGACCAGGGCGACATCAGCGCCGAGGTCGAGTGCTCTCCCCGCCGCGACCAGGATCCGGACCTGCCGGAGACCTTCGTCGACTATGAGGAGGCGCCGCGCGAATATTCGCTCAATGCCGTCACCACGGTGCTCGACGTGCAGACCCGCGTCTCCGATCTCTACTCCCATCCCTATGACCAGATCCAGGAACAGCTCAGGCTCCTGATCGAGAAGGTGAAGGAAAAGCAGGAGAACGAACTGGTCAACAACAAGGAATACGGCCTCCTGCCCAATGCGCAGGCCGGCCAGCGCATCAAGACCCGGACCGGCGCGCCCACGCCCGACGACCTGGACGAACTGATCACCAAGGTCTGGAAGGAGCCCTCCTTCTTTCTGGCTCACCCGCGCGCCATCGCCGCCTTCGGCCGCGAATGCACCCGCCGTGGCGTGCCGCCGCCAACGGTCACCCTGTTCGGCACGCCCTTCCTGACCTGGCGCGGCCTGCCGCTGGTGCCGAGCGACAAGCTCGAGGTCGACGCCAAGGGCAAGAGCAACATCCTGCTGCTGCGCACCGGCGAGAAGAAGCAGGGCGTCATCGGTCTGTTCCAGCCGGGTGTTCCCGGCGAGGTACAGCCCAGCCTGTCGGTGCGCTTCATGGGCATCAACCGCAAGGCCATCGCCTCCTACCTGATCTCGCTCTACTGCTCCTCGGCCATCCTTACCCATGATGCCCTGGCCGTGCTGGAAGGTGTCGAGGTCGGCAAGTACCACGACTATCCCGACAAATATGTCTGAGTGGGGTTGATCCGACAGGGCGCGCCGCCCCTCGCCCTTACCCTCTCCCCGCAAGTGCGGGGCGAGGGGGCGCCGAGTGTGGCGTCAACTAGGCGAGGCGCTGAGCGTGCTGGAGAAGATGCGACGTCACCATCTCCCTCGCCCCGCACTGCGGGGAGAGGGTAAGGGTGAGGGGCGACTCTGACCTTGTAGAAGAGCGCTGCTGATCCGATTCCCACCGTATGCCATGATGATCCCCGGTACCGTCCGGCGGACGTCTCCAAGGAGCTCCCGCTCGATGACGACAGGCATTTCCTCTCCCCCGTCCTGGCCGGATCCGGCGGTGCTGGCCGATCTTGCCAACGCCCTGTTCCAGGCGCCGCCCAGCCAGGGCACCGTGCCGCTGGCGCCGACCGTGCCGGCCGTCCCCCCGAGCCCGACCCTGGCGCCGGCGCCCTCCATCACCACCAGCGTCGCCCCTCAGGCGCCGGCCCGGCCCCCCGTCGGCCCGCCCGATCTGCCGCCGGTGACCATACCTTCGATCGTGCCAACGCCGAGCATCCCGATCGCGCCCGCCACCGCGCCGCAGCCTTTGTCGGGCGCCTCGGCCATTCCCTCGGACGTGCCGCAGCCCGGCGGCTCGGCCGGCCCCTTCGTGCCTGCCGTGCCCACCCAGATCGATTTTTCGGTATTGCCCGCCGGTATCGCTGAATTCCTCTCGCTGCTGCGCCCGGATGCGGCGGCCTCGGCGCCCCTGCAGGCGCCGTCCACGGCTTCCATCCCCGGCTCGATCGCCCAGCCGTCCCAGGATGGCTATTATTTCCTGCGCGACGGCCAGTCCCTGGCGCCTGCGCAGCTGCCTGCTTCGCCTGTTGCCGCTCCGCCCTCCGTTCCTCCCGTGCCGCAGAGCCCGCCGTCCGTTCCCGCCCAGGCTGCCTTGCCCGCCGTGCCGGCCGCCTCGCGCCTGCCCGATTTCAGTGCGGTTACCTTGGAATTGCGTCCCGACGCGGTGCCGGATCTCGCTCCGTCAGGCCGTCCCTTCGATGCGAACGCGGTCAAGCGGGACTTCCCGATCCTGCAGACGCAGGTGCATGGCAAGCCTTTGATCTGGCTCGACAATGCGGCAACCACTCAGAAGCCGCAGGCGGTGATCGATCGCCTCAGCCATTTCTACGAGCATGAGAACTCCAACATCCATCGCGCGGCCCATGCGCTGGCGGCGCGGGCCACCGATGCCTATGAGGGCGCGCGCGAGAAGGTACGGCGCTTCCTCAATGCCGGTTCGACGCGCGACATCATCTTCGTGCGCGGCACCACCGAGGGCATCAACCTGATCGCGCAGGCCTTCGGCCGCCGCCATGTCGGGGAAGGTGACGAGATCCTGGTTACCTGGTTGGAGCATCATGCCAATATCGTGCCCTGGCAGATGCTGGCCGCCGAGAAGGGCGCCAAATTGCGTGTCGCGCCGGTCGACGACACCGGCCAAATCATTCTTGAGGAATATGAGAAGCTCATCAATCCGCGCACGCGCATCGTCTCGATCACGCAGGTCTCCAACGCGCTCGGCACGGTAACGCCGGCCCGGGAGATGGTGGCCATCGCCAAGCGCCATGGCGCCACGGTGATTGTCGACGGTGCACAGTCGGTCTCGCATATGCGCACCGACGTGCAGGCGCTCGATGCCGACTTCTTCGTGTTCTCCGGCCACAAGGTATTCGGTCCGACCGGCATCGGCGTGGTGCATGGCAAGCCCGACGTGCTCGCCCATCTGCCGCCCTGGCAGGGCGGCGGCAACATGATCGCCGACGTCACCTTCGAGAAGACGATCTATCACGGGCCGCCCGAGCGCTTCGAGGCCGGCACCGGCAACATCGCCGACGCCGTCGGGCTCGGCGCGGCGCTCGACTATGTCGAGACAATCGGCATGGATGTGATCGGTCGCTATGAGCATGAACTGCTGGTCTACGCCACCGAGCACATGCTCACCGTGCCCGGCCTCAAGCTGATCGGCACCGCCAGGGACAAGGCGAGCGTGCTCTCCTTCGTGCTCGACGGCTGCCGGACCCAGGATGTCGGCGTGGCGCTCGACCGCGAGGGCATCGCGGTGCGCGCCGGCCATCATTGCGCCCAGCCGATCCTGCGCCGCTTCGGCCTGGAAAGCACGGTGCGGCCGTCACTGGCCTTCTACAATACGTATGAGGATGTCGACGCGCTGGTAACGGCGCTGAGAAGGATCCAGAGCGGGCGGGGTTGGTGATCTTCGGAGCGCGGACTTCCAGTCCGCTCTCCGAAGCCTATTTGCCCAGCCAGATAGGGCCCGACGGATTGTCGATGGCAGACAATATGTGAAGTCGGCAACCCACACTATGTCGGGGCGATCGGGGATCAGATTGCGATAGAGGTTCGGGTAGATTGGAGAATCGTGATTACTGTCGGTTGTGCGCGCATAGCGCCTGCGCGGCTTGATGCCCAAACCTGCCGCCCTCATCACTCAGGCTACGCACTTATGGTTGACCAGACGGCTGCGGCGGCAAAGCTCGTGGGTCACCCGCCGATAGCCGTAGCAGGGCAGTTCGTCCTGGATGTCCTCAATGAGGGTGACAAGTTCTGTGTCGTTCTGGCCGTGGCGCGATAGTAGAATGAATTCCTCGGCAGATCGATCACTTCACACACCCGTCTGACAGAGCAGCCCGAGGGCCGGTGATGATGAAGGATCTCTCGCTGTCGCCGGCGATCGGCTGGCGCGGCGTTTTTTTTGGCAAGGCCCAGTTCCATGGTGAGTTGGCCCACCTTGCGCTTAAGTGCGGCGATCCGCGCCTCGTATCAGCGACGACGCTGGCCTCGGCTTCCTCGTCATTCAGTTCGCCCCGGCCGAGCCACGCAGCCGTCGCACCGCACGCCGTGGGCACGCCGACATTCCAGTCGAGCAAGATAATCATCGCCTGCGGGACTGGGGGTCGGAGGTTCAAATCCTCTCGCTCCACCAAAGTGAATTCGTCGACCTACAATGAGCCGGACATTCTCAACCCAATCTAGCATGGGTGCCGCGATTCTTGCATCGGGGGCCGAGTTCGAGTTGCATCGATCGTGAGGAATGGCAGCTGGTCTGCAAGAAATTAGTAAAGCTACAAAACAATTAACGAGCGCGCCGCCACGAAGCGTGCCAAGAAAGAGCTGAGATCAGACGATCAGAGCACCAATACCCGAAAGCCCATCGATGACACCCGCCAGCAATACGGATCGTATCTTCCAATCTCTAGAGAAGTTGATTTGCGCCTTCTTTGAGGGACACGACGTCTCTCCCCTACAACAAAGCGCCTTCCTGATGCAGATCGCAAAGGCTGCGGCGCCGACGGAGCCCAAGAATAATATCAGGCCATCGCGTGTAAAAATTATCAGCGAGGACGACATTAAGCGAATGTGGGCAGTCCACGCGAGAATATTGCCACGAAAAAAGAGAAAAGTGCAGGCAGGAAAGCTGTAGACGTTAGCTATAGGCATTTCATAGAGACACTCTATACTGTACGATCCGTAAGCGTAGTGGATCGAAATCGTCGGATTCAGATGGCTTCGATCCGCAGCCGCTAGAGCATGTCCTGCGATCGATGAATCGATTGTGATGTGACAGGTGGCTTGTGAGCTGATTCAACATCTGCCTTGTGGGAGAGGTTGATGATGGGAAGAGCCCTGAGCGGAGATCTACGGTCTCGTGTCTTGAAGGCCTCAGCAGAAGGCATGTCGGCGCGTCAGGCTGCAGCGCGGTTCGGTGTCGGCGTTTCAAGTGCGATCCGGTGGATTGCACGAGCGAAGGTGGGTGAGTTGGCGCCTCGGCGGCCTGGCCGTAGCCGCTCCTCCAGCCTCGATGTGCATGAAGCCTTCATCGTCGGGCTGATCGAGGAACGCAAGGACATCACGCTCAACGAGATGGTGCAACGGCTGGAGACCGAGCAATCGGTCGGGATCAGCCGCAGTGCCCTGAGCGCCTGG
>NZ_JBQEPH010000092.1:0-4886 GCF_052045555.1 Labrys sp. 22185
GCGCTTGAGAATGTCGCGATAAATCGCGATCAGGTCGCGCGCCTGGTCCGCGGCGGTGCGTGGCTTGACGGCCAGGGCCGGCGGCGAAGCGAGATAGCGCTCGGGGGAGGCGTTGATCTCTTCGAGCGTACTTAACAAAGGTTCGATCGTGGCGACGTCGAGCACCCAGCCATTGACGCCATGCTCGATGCCCTCTCCGATCGCTCCGCGATCGGAGGCGATCACCCACAGACCGGCGGACGTGGCTTCGCGCGAGACCAGGCCGAAGCTCTCGGGCCAGACCGAGGGCACCAGCAGGACGTCCTGCTGCGCGTAGAGCGTGTGCATGTCTTCCTGTTTGGTCTTGCCGACGAAACGGACCAGCGTCTCGCCCCAACGCGTTTCCAGGACCGGCCCGCCAAAGCGCTGATGATCGACGATCGTCAGTTCGAGATTGGCAAAGCGCCCCTGCTTGAAGGCGGCCTGCACGAGGTGGAAGCCCTTGTGGTGGGTTTCGCCACTGACCTGGACCAGGCGTACCTTGCCACTGGGGGAGCGGGTCTTCCTGACGCGTTCCATCGCCGGCACGCCATTGGGCACCGAACGCGCTGCGGGGTAGCCGGCGCGATGCATGATCTGGGTGAACGCATCCGAGACCCCCAGGATGGCGGCGGAGCGTTCGAGCAGGATGCGCAGGCGACGGCGGCGTTCGAGCGAACGCCCAATCGATTTGCCGAAGGGAGGCCTGGAGGGCAGCGCCTCCTCCGGCTCGACCGGCGCGCCGGTGATATCGGTCAGGAAGTTGTAATCGGAGACCCACCAGCCGTCATGGACGGTGTTGATATAGGGCACGCCTGCCCGGATGCAGGCGGTCATCAGCGAGGCACTCCCCCGCTGCGGGGAATGGATATGCACCAGATCGGGCCGCCAGAATTCCAGCACGCGGGCGAAGAGCTGGCCATAGCGCTCGTTGAAGGGCCGCCACTCCTGGATGTCCTCGATCGGGGAATTGGCCCGGAAGACCGGGATGCCCTTATAGTTCTCGACCCGCAGCTGGTAGGGCTTGCGGTTGTCATTGTCCGACGTCATCACCGCAAAATCACATTCGGTGGCGAAGTTCGAGCCGATGAAGCTGTCGATATTGTCCCTGATGACGCGGGTCGAGCCACCGATGGTCTGCGGCGGAAAGAAGATGTTGAAGAACAGGATGCGCTTCTTGCGCCGGGAAAGCTGCAGCCGGGTGTCGCTGCGATTGAAGGCGGGCGCCAGCAACTCCTTGAACCGTTCGGCATTGCGCTCGAGGCTGTGGAAGCTCACGGCCTTGGCGCGCGCCGCCTCGGCCATGGCCTGACGGCGCTCGGGCGAGCGGATCAGGGCCTCGAGCGCGGTTTCCCACTCCTCGGGCGTACGCGCGAGAAAGGCGTCGACACCGTCTTCGAGCACTTCCTCATAGCGATGGGTGGCGCTGACCACCGAAGGCACGTTGAAGGCGGCGGCCTCCAGCCACTTGATCTCGCTCTTGCCGTTGGTGGTCGGCGCCGGCACGAGCACGGCCATGTTGACGTCGGCTTCGGCCAGCAAGGACCAATAGGACTGCACGTCCTTGGTCCATTCGAGCTGGGTGATACGCTCGCGCACCGCATCGAAACGCTCGTCAAGCGACAGATAGCCCACCACCATCAGGCGCACATTCGGGTGGCGCTCCATCAGGTTCAGCAACGGCCCGCCGACGAGATCGAGGAAGTCGCTGTTATGCGCCTTGGTGCCCGAACCGTAGAACAGCACGACGTCATCGTTGCGCCGCACGCGCGGAATGCGCTGCTGGAAATGGTCGGCGTCATGGCTGTCGATGCCGTTGGGCAGGACGAAGCAGCGGCCAGTGCGCACCAGCTTTTCCATGTAGCCGGCGAGCAGGGTCGTGGAGGCGATGCCATAATCGCACATCGCAAGCGCCGCCCGGAACAGGGGCACCCCCATCTGCAGCGAATGATAGAAGCTCTTGCTGACCGAGGCGCCATAGGTCTCGATCGGCTCGGGATAATGGGTGCCGTCGAAGATCAGGTCATCGATGTCGTAATAGCTGGGGATGCCGAGCGCCCGGCAGATCGAGATCGCCCGGATGTTCGACGGCAGGGCCGGCAGGCGATAGAAGATGGCGGCGCTGGCCCCCGGCATGGCCGTGATGAAGTCATCCACCTCCGCCTGGGTGTAGACTTCCAGCTTGAGGCCGGCCACCTTGGCGATCTCGATCTTCTGGGTCACGCGATATTGCGTGCATTGCCGTAAATCGACATTGGCCAGCATCACCACGCGCTGATCGGGCGTTGCCGGCAGCGGCGGGCCGGGCGGATCGAAGGTGTTCCACCAGCTTGCGATGTCGGCGACCACCTTGGTCATGACATCGTCCGCTTCCTGGCGGCGCTCCTTGGCATAGAGTTCCTCGGCCGCCATCCAGGCTTCCCGGAACGCGGCATCGATGGTCTGGCGCAGCGCCTCGCGCCAACGGATGTCTCCGCCGGAAGCCGTCCTGGTCTGGAGAAGCACCTCCACGGCCTGCTCGGGCTCGCGCAGCTTCAAGGCAGCCTCGATCGCCTTGACGGCGGTCTGGACCTGGATCGAGCCGGCGTCGATGGCCTGGCGATAGAGGGGGAGCGCCTCCTCCCACTTTTCCCGCGCGGCCAGGCAATCGGCCCAGCGCTCCCGTTCCACCGGTCCAAGCGGGCCCTTGCGGTCGAGGAAGGCATAGAGGCTGGCCGCACGGTCGGGATTGCGCACCTTCAAGGCGCCTGCCAGGGCCAGCAGGAAGTCCCGGCCGCCGCTCGGTCCGAGCGGAATCTCATGCGCCGGGATCGCGTCGTTCACGGTGAGATGATAGAGCAGGTCCCAGCGATGCTTGGGCGTCACGCCAGGCCGGCTGCCATAAGCCCGCCAGTCGAACCCGGCCGGATATTCGAGCAAGGCAAGGCCGTGCAGCTTGAGATGTTCGGCGGCATTGCCGGGCACCTTGGCTTTCAGGCCCGTAAACAGCCAATATTGATAGAGTTCGGCCGGCGTCTTGCCGGCCTGCTCCGGATTGGCATCGGCAAAATAGACCGGATCGAAGGCGTGCACGAAGGAGATCGGCGCCAGGCGCTCGAATCCTTCGCGGATCATTGCCTGCAGGGCCTCCTGCTTGTTGGCGGCTTCCCCGACCCAGCGCGAGTTGAGAAGGTTGAACTCCTCAAGATTGAGGAAATGTAGCCAATGGCCATCCTCAAGGCCTTCGCGTTGAGCGATCTGATCGAGTGTCGCCAGATATCCCTCAGAACGGCCAATCATCCGATAATGCTCGAGCAGGGCATCGTCGGGTATACGTGCATCCTTGAAATACAAAGAACGATAAAGGTCTGGATTGAATTGGTAGGGAACCCGCCCTTCCTTGCAGCCATGGACCAAGAAATGCTCAGCCGCCGCATAGGCTGAGCCTATCCCGGCCAAATCTGCATAATTGCCGACATATCCTTTCCAGTCGAAGAGTTCCGGCAGCTTGCCATGCTCTGCTTCCAGACTCGCAATATAACGAGCAACCCCATCCTTACTGTGAAGTCGCCCCTCAGCTGCCCCATGCCTTCGATAATGCGCCTCAGCTTCTGCGCAGGAAAAGCCCAGAAGGTCGCTATGTGCATCCACATAGACGCGCCAATCGAAACCAAATGGGAGCGGTGGGAGATTGCCATTTTCAGATCCCCCTTCCTGCTTGCGACTCCAAGTACCAGCAAACCGCCTACCCTTCTCACCCCGACCAATCCCAAGCAGAAAGTTTACTTTCTTCAACATATCACACCAATTCTACAGAATATACAAGATTATTGAAAGAAATAAATAAATAAATATTAAAAATAAGGAAAAAATTATATAGTTTTTACAAGAAAAATTATCATACCTATTACAATTAACTTCTACTCACATAATACATACTTAAAATTCAATAAATTGATGCATCAAAGTAATCATCCCGCGCTCGCAAACGAAGGAGAAGCCCTCACCACAGGAGCGACTCTTCCTCCAGCACCCGCAGGAGATATCTGCCGTAGCTGCTGTTCTCGACCTTCTTGGCGAGGTGACGCAGTTGATCGGCATCGATCCAGCCGCTGGAAAAGGCGATCTCCTCCGGGCAGGCCAGGCGCACGCCCTGCCGGTGCTCAAGCACGCGCACGAACTCGGCGGCCTGCAGCAGGCTGTCGGGCGTGCCGGTGTCGAGCCAGGCATAGCCCCGCCGCATGCGCTCCACATGCAGGCTGCCCCGCTCCATATAGATGCGGTTGACGTCGGTGATCTCATACTCGCCGCGCGCCGAGGGCTTGATGGTCCGGGCGATGTCGACCACCTCGGCATCGTAGAAATACAGCCCCGTCACCGCCCAGTTGGATTTGGGCTGCCTGGGCTTCTCCTCGATCGAGGTCGCCACCGCCTTCTCGTCGAAGCCGACCACGCCATAGCGCTCGGGATCGGTGACGTGATAGGCGAACACGGTGGCCCCCTCGCGGCGGGAGACGGCCGAGCGCATCAGGCCGGGCAGGCCGGCCCCATAAAACAGATTGTCGCCCAGGATGAGCGCCGAAGGCTCGCCCGCCACGAAATCGGCTCCGATGACGAAGGCCTGGGCCAGGCCGTCCGGGCGCGGCTGCTCGGCATAGCTCAGCTTCAGGCCCCATTGCGAACCATCGCCGAGCATCTTGCGGAACAGCGGCAGATCATGCGGGGTGGAAATCAGCAGGATTTCGCGAATACCCGCCTGCATGAAGGTGCTGAGCGGGTAATAGATCATCGGCTTGTCGTAGATCGGCAGCAACTGCTTGGAGGTGATGCTGGTCATCGGATAGAGCCGGGTGCCACTGCCGCCGGCCAGTATGATACCGCGCATTCTC
>NZ_JBQEPH010000093.1:0-4861 GCF_052045555.1 Labrys sp. 22185
GCGCCCGCCAAAAAGGGGTGACGCGGTCGGCCCCAACCCAACCGACAGGGGCAAGCCAGGCACCAAGCGCCACATCGTCGTGGATCGGGGGGCTTGCCTCTCGCCATCCCCCTGACTGGAGCCAACTGCCACGACAGCAAGGCCCTGACCGGCGTCGTCGACGCCATCCACCCTGTTCGTCAGCAGCGGGGACGACCCCGTCAAAGACCAGCCAAACTCCACGCCGATAAGGGATACGACTTCGATCGCTGTCGACGTGACCTGCGGGCGCGAAACCTCACACCGCGCATGGCCCGACGTGGCATCGAAAGCAGCAAGCATCTGGGCAAGCACAGATGGGCCGTCGAGCGCACCTTTGCCTGGATCAATCAATTCCGGCGACTGACTATCCGTTACGAACGTCATGGCGCTCTCTATCGAGCTTGCCTGCTTCTGGCCGCAACCATCATGAACGACGTCATCTAGGATTGCCGCATGACGACGATTAGGATGGCTGGTCCGTGACGCGTGTCTCAGCCTGTTCCCCTGCGATCGCAGGGGAACAGGCTGATGCCGGGAATGTGGGTCACGGGCCGCCAGGTCAGGCGGTACATGGAACGAAGGCGTCAGGGCGACAGTCAGGCTGTCGCATCGGCAAAAGCAGGCTTCAGCGAGCGAACGGCCCGGCGCGTGGAAGCACGCGGAGTGCAGCCGGCACAACGTGCGCCTCGCCATTGGCGCACGCGGAGCGACCCGCTTGCCGACGTGTGGGACGAATTGATCGTGCCGATGCTACGGCAAGTGCCGTATTTGCGCGCCACGTCAGTCATCGAACAGATCAACCTGCAGCATCCAGGGCGGCTCGATGAGCGGCACCGCCGGACCCTTCAGCGCCGTATCGCCCATTGGCGAGCCACAGAGGGACCGGAGCGCGAGGTCATCTTCCGTCAGGACCATCCGCCAGGATTTCAGTCTCTTTGCGATTTCACCGAAGGAACTTCACTCAACGTTACGATCGATGGTCGCCCCTTCGACCACTTGCTGTTCCATTTCTGGCTGGCGTTCTCGGGCTGGCAATACGTCAAGGTCATCGAGGGCGGCGAGAGCTTCACGGCACTGACCGAGGGCATGCAGGAAGCCCTTTGGCAACTTGGCGGGGTACCGCAGACCAATCGTACCGACCGCCTTTCCGCCGCCTATCGTAATCTGGCGCCCCATGACGATGCGAGTGCGGGCTACCAGGCCTTTTGCGATCACTATGGGATCGAGCCGACGCGCAACAATGCCGGTGTCAGCCATGAGAACGGTTCGGTCGAAGCGGCCCATGGCCATCTGCGTCGTATTCTGCGCGAGGCCCTGGCCTTGCGAGGGTCGCTCAATTTCTCGAGTGTCGCGGCCTATCAGGCTTTCATCGACGAGCATGTCGGACGCCGCAATGCTCGCCGCCGCGCCGAGGTAGCGCTGGAGTTGGCGCAGATGAAGCTATTGCCGCGCTTCAAGACCACCGACTTTTCCCTCGTAACGGTCACGGTTACCTCAACCTCGACCATTTCCGTGCGCGACCGTGCCATCACGCCTGATCGGTTCGCGCCTGCGCGTCCATGTCCACGATGCCCGGCTCGTGTGCTATCTGGGAACCACCCAAGTGCTCACTCTCAAACGCCACCGCCGACGCGGCACAGAGCGTCTGCAGGTGGTCGATTATCGCCATATCATCGGCGCGCTCATTGGCATACATTCGCCCCCCGCGCCGACCGGGAAGGCCGGGGCGCCGCACGCTATCTCGCCGCCTTGTGCGAGCATGAACTGACCGACCGCTCCTCGCGCCGCATTGCCCGCCATCTCATCGCTGCCGGCCTGCCGCGCGGCAAGACCTTCGCAACCTTCGAGTTCGCCGCGGTTTCAACCATCCGCAAGGCCCAGCTCCTTTCCCTTGGCGCTGGAGATCCCTGGATCGAACAGGGCGGCAACATACTTTGTTTCGGGCCAAGTGGCACCGGCAAGACCCATGCCGCCGCAGCCATCGGGCATGCCTTGGTCGAAGGCGGCCGGCGTGTCCTGTTCTCCGAAACTACCGATCTCGTCCAAAGGCTCCAGGCCGCTCACCGCGATCTAGCCTTGCCGGCGCTGCTATCACGCCTCGATCGCTTCGATTGCCTTATCCTTGACGACCTTGGCTATGCCAGCAAGGACCAGGCCGAGACCGCCGTGCTCTTCGAACTCATTGCCGAGTGCTATGAACGCAAGTCATTGATCATCACCTGCAATCAGCCTTTTTCGGAGTGGAATGCAATTTTCCCAAATCCCGCCATGACGGTTGCGGCCATCGATCGATTGGTTCACCACGCCGCGATCCTCCAGTTCAATGCCGAGAGTTACCGCAAGCGCACCGCCGCCGCGCTCGCTGAAGGATAATTGTCGCCTCATCCATTGCCCGCGACAATTATGCGCGGCATGATCCGCCGCATGCTCGACCCCTTCGATCCAGATAGCTTCATCGTCCGCGCCGAGGTCCACATTCTCGATATCGAGCCCAAGATCAGCCGCACCCTCGAATTGCCTATGGCACTCAACCTGGCCCAACTCCACGAGGTGCTCCAGGCCGCCTTCGGCTGGACTGACAGCCATCTGCATCAGTTCAATATCGGCGGCCTTATCTATGGAGCCCCAGAGTTCGATGAGGACGGCTTTTCCGACAGCCGGATCTTCGAGGCGACCGAGGTCAGGATGATCGACCTTCACTTTCCCTATGGGCCCGACGAAAACCCTGTCACCATCCTCTACGAATACGACTTCGGCGATAATTGGCACCACCTGCTTCGGCTCGAACGCGCTCCACGCCAGGAGGGAGCAAAATATCCGCGCTGCATCACCGCAGCTCGCTCCGGGCCTCCCGAAGACGTTGGCGGAACGTCAGGCTATGCCGACTTCCTCGAGGCTTGGCTCGACCCCAGCCATGAAGAACACAAAGCCATACGCCGCTGGGCTGGGCGCAAATTCCAACCAGAGCTCGCTGATCTCGACGACATCAACAAGGCAATCGCTAAGGCATTGCGCGCTTCAAAGGGCAGTTATCGCTTCCGCCACGCCCGGCCAGTACGCGGCTGAGGCCAATTGGAAGTAGCTCGGCTGCATTGGAGCACGACGGTCCCCGAGCCAGATGGGTTGCTGTATGACAATGCCACGATGGAGAGCTTTTCCCATACCCTCAAGATCGAACTGTCCATCGGCGGCTGTAGATGACCCGGGATGAAGCGCGGTGCAGCTTGTTCGTTTATTTCGAGGGCTATTACAATCAATCACATCTACTCGGCACTCGGCTATCTCACGCCCTTACAGGCCGAACCGAACGCGAGCTAAGAATCCCGTGTCAGCGATTTCGGGGGAAGATCAGCAGATCACGCGCGCCAAACAAAACGAGGCAAACCTGCCCGCCAGTGAGATCCGAGCAATAGTATCATGCGGTAGCTCGCCTCAGGCGGGACTCCTGCTGGCAAAGTTGTTTTTCGGGGCCGCATGCTCGAAGTGATCTCGCACGGCTTCGAGGGCTTGCTGCACGTGATCCCGCCAGGTGGGGAGGGCGGCACGGGTGCTGAGCTCGAAGCGGTCCGAGGCCAGCGCCGTCACCGCACCCATCCATTGCGGCAGGTCGATGGGATCGACCAGGCTGATGCCATGATGGCCGGCGAGTTCGGCCACCTCGCGATGCGCGGGAATGTCGGAGGCGATCACCGGCACGCCGAGGGCATTGGCTTCGAGGATCGGCAGTCCGAAACCCTCCACCAGTGATGGCTGAACCATGCCGTGTGCGCCGGCGATCAGGCAGGCGACGGCGGCGTCGCTGAGGTCGGCCACTTCCACGACATGGCGGGCCAGCGGGGCGGCGTGGGTCAACAGGTCCAGGACCTGGTCGACCTTCCAGCCCCGCCGTCCTACCAGCACCAGGCGCGGACAGGCCGCGCCGAGCTTCTCGGCAAGACGGCGCCAAAGCAGCAGCAGCAAGGCGTGATTCTTGCGCGCCTCGATGGTGCCGAGGCAGACGAAATAAGGAATCTGAGAAGAAGGCGGGCGCAGGGCGGTGCGCGTGAGGAATTCGTTTTCGACGGCCAACGGCACCACCACCACGCGCGGCGCGGCAGGCCGGCGCTCGCCGCGCGGAATGGCCGTCGCCAGCCAGGCCATGAAGCGGTCGCGTGAATAGGCCGAGTTGGCGATGATCAGGTCGGCATGCTGCAGCAGGGAGAGCATGCGGCGGTGATGTTTGGCCGCCTCGCCTTCGCGGCAGAATTCCGGAAAGTCGACCGGAATGAGGTCGTGCAGCATGGCGACGATGCGTGCCCCGCGCCGCTTCATCTCCTGAATCTTGAGAGTGTTCTCCAGGCCCGAATGAGAGGTATTGAGATACACCGATCCGCGCAGATTGAGAGGCAGGTCGCGGGTGCCGAAGACCTGCCGCATGCCGGTGAGCGCCACCCGGGCGGCGGAAGGTTCGGTCCGGTTGGTTTCGGCCAGGCGCCGGCAGCCGCGTTCGGAGGCCCACACCGGCGTGGCGAGATAATCGGTCAGATCGGTGTAGATGCGATCCTTTTCGACATCGGATCCCTGCCAGGCCGAAGATTCCGGGGAAGGGAGAAGCTTGTCGACGCGCCGCAAACCGTTGAAGCCCGGCATCTTGGCGACGAAGGAAACGTCCCCGGCCATGTCGGGCAGGAGCCGGATATAGGCGGCATCGACCCGATCGATGCCGGTGGGCGTGGTGCGGATGAGCCGGCGCAGATGCCGCGATACGTCAAAAAGAAACTGCATTGCGGGGCCACCAGCGTATGATTCGGCGCAAGGGGTTGGTTCTGCCGGCGGGAGCCTGGCGCGCTGCGCTCAGCCA
>NZ_JBQEPH010000094.1:0-4730 GCF_052045555.1 Labrys sp. 22185
CTGCTTGGTCAGAAGCCGGACAAGGTGATCCTGTTCGGCGATCAGCGTCCCTATCACCAGGTGGCGGTGGCGCTGTGCCGGGAGCTCGGCATCGATGTGTGGTGCCTGGAGGAAGGGTATCTACGACCCGATTACGTGACCGCCGAACGCGAGGGCAACAATGCGGCGTCCCTGCTGCCGCGGGTCCTGTCGGCCTATGATCGCAACAAGGCGGCCCCTGTCGAGGCGCCGGTGACGATCCCCGCCGCCAGCTTCAAGCCCATGGCCTGGTGGGCTTTCAAATATTACCTGGCGATGTCGGCCGGCAGCGTGGTGTTTCGGCAATATTCCCATCATCGCGAGCGCTCCTTGTTGGGAGAGGCGATGCTCTGGAGCCGCAACGCCATGCGCAAATACACCGATCGCTGGACCAATGCGAAGAAGATCATCGACCTCGTCGACAATTTCGACCGCAAATATTTCGTCGCCGCCCTGCAGGTGCATGATGACCTGCAATTGAGGGTCCACGGCGCAGGCTGGACCATGGAGCGCATGATCGAGGCCACGATCCGCTCCTTTGCCAAGCACGCCCCGCCCGGCACCCGCCTTGCCTTCAAGGCCCATCCGCTCGACCGCGGGCATCGGCCCTATCACCGCTTCGTGGCGCAGCTCGCCAAGCTGGCGGGTGTGGCCGATCGAGTGTCCTTGATCGACGACGGGCCGACCGGGCTGTTGATCCGGCATGCCCGCGGCATGATCACGGTCAACAGCACCACGGGAATTCTGGCGTTGCAGCGCAATTGCCCGGTCTTCGTGCTGGGGAATGCACATTATGCCATTGACGGCCTTGTCGCCCATGGTGGCGAAGACAGGCTGAAACAGTTCTGGAGCGCGCCCTTCCTGCCCAACGCGGCCGCGAGGGACGCCTTCGTCAGTCACATGGTGGCGGAGACGCAGATCAACGGCTCCTATTATCTGAGCCGTTACTTTGACCTGACCATCCGCAACCTGATCGGCCGCATCGACGACAATGTGGTGGAATTGCCGAAGAAGGCGCCTGCGCGCGTACTGAAATCGGCTTGAATCTCTGCCTGATCGGCTTTGTAATCGTGTGAATCGGCAAGCAGGCCCCACAGTGCCTTCTGCGGATCGTCGACACCCCTTACTACTGCCTTGTCGCATCCTACTTACTCAGTATCTTGATTCCGATCCGTCAATGCAATGGCACGCGCTCGGCGCCAGCGCTGATATCTCCACTTCTCCTGTGCACTCCTGCACCGCCACTACGGTCGTCCATTGAACGATCACAGCACCCGATGAGGCGGGGTCAGCGGCTGAGGAGACGCTCGTCGATATTTTCGCCGGGAAGATGCCAATTCTGCCATTCTCATCTTGGCGAAGGAGGGCAGCCCGATCCCGGAAATCGTGCGGCGCACCGGACATAGCCGCAGTCTCGTACGCAAGATATTGCGGGGCAGCGTTCGGATATCTTCCGGCTTCGGGAAAGCTCATTGGAGCTCTATCTGCCTTGGCTCGATGCCGAATGGGAAGCGGGCCATCACAATGGCGCCAGGTTATGGCGAAAGCTCCAGGAACAAGGCTTCAGGGGATGCCTCCAGGTCGTGAGCGAATGGGCTGCGCGGCGCCGGCGTGCCGAAAAGGTCAATGGCGATAATTTGCGCAGCACACCATCAGCCCACACAATTGCCCGCCTCCTTACCATCGGTCGTGATGACCTCTCCAAAGCTGAAACTGTCACCGTCGCCGTCATCGAGAAGGGTGTGGCGTTGCTCGTCGAAGCACGAGAAACCATCGGTGCTTTCCAGGCCATGATCCGCAAGAAGACCTTGGCCGATTTCGAACCCTGGCTCGAGCATGCTTCTCAAGAGCCGAGACCTTCTCGTTCGTCAAAGGTCGCAACTGGCAAACGCTTTTCGATCCCATCTGTCGGAACTCTGTTGATACCGGAGTGAAACTCCCCAAATCCGCCGTTTCCCTGGCCGACGAGATCCGCATCTTCGAGGATGGTTCGCTGATCGCCAGCCATCCTGTTCTGGAAGGACGTCATCAACGCCGCGTCGCGCCTGGGCATCCCAAGGCCATGACGACGCAGCGGCGATGGAGTGAGGCAGGCTCGCCCCCGGTAATCCGAGCAGGAGATGTCGTCGCTCAGCGCTCGCTCGACTTTTATGACGCCATTGCCCAACGCCTTGCACAGAAGAACCGGCCATGAGTGCATCGTTGGACCTGATACCCAACACGATCGATCGCATCCGCCACGACCTCGTGGGTCTGAAGATGCCCCGTGCCCTTGAGGCGCTCGATCAGATTGTCCGCCGCCTTGAGCACGGAGAGATCAGCGCCCTCGAGGCGATCGACACCCTCTTGTCCGAAGAGCTAACCTTGCGCGAGAACAGCCGGATCAAGACCGCTTTGCGCATGGGGCGCCTGGCAACCATCAAAACTCTGGCCGGCTTCGACTTCTCCTTCCAGCCCTCTCTGGATCGGGACCGTGTCCTCACCTTGGCGCAACTGGGCTTCATTACCCGATGTGAAGTCATTCACCTGCTCGGGCCGCCTGGTACCGGTAAAAGCCATCTGGCGACCGCCCTGGGCGTCGAGGCGGTCAAGGCTGGACGGAGCGTTTACTTCTGTACCCTGGCAGACCTGATCGCCACGCTCGCGCGAGCTGAAAGAGAGGGCCGGCTTCCGCTTCTATTGTCGCCCCGCGCTCCTTGTCGTTGACGAAATCGGTTATCTGCCCGTCGTGCAAGGCGGCGGAAATCTCTTCTTCCAACTCGTCAATGCACGCTACGAGCGCGGCGCCATGATCCTGACCTCCAACAGAGGTTTTGCCGAATGGGGCGAGGTCTTCGGCGATCCTGTCGTTGCCACGGCGCTGCTCGACCGCCTGCTGCACCACGCCATCGTTATCCAGATCGAGGGCTCAAGCTATCGGCTGCGCGAGCACGCCGAGCTCATGCCAGAGCACGTCAGATCCAAAGCCATCATCGCGCCGCCGAGTCTACAACCAACACCGAGGCCCCGCGGCCGACCGCCCAAAAATGGCCACATATCCGCGATGCCCTGATCGTCGAAACTGGGGAATTTTACTTCGGCGCTCTTGGGCTCTCCCGCAATTTCGGTGCAACGATCATGAGGCGATGAGGCGGGCGCGGAGGAGGTCAATGCCAGCGCGGCCGTACATGGAGCGCTTGATCAGTTTAAGCTTGTTGATTTTGCCTTCGACCGGGCCCGTGCTCCAAGGCATGACAAGCGCCGCGCGAACAGCATCGATGTCGCGCGCCAATCCCCGCGCAAAAGATGCAAAAGGACTGTCGAGCGCGTCAGCAAGCCAGGGGGTCAACAGGTCGGCCTCTCGTTTGGTCAGCATTGCCTGGAAACGGCGAGCAAGGTTTGTCGCCGTGGCGATTGCCGACGAGGCCGAGCATAGGGCTTCGACGAACGCGCGGTCCTCGGTTTTCAGATTATCTGGCAGCGCCGTCAGCAAGCGTGTTGCCTGTCGGGGCGAGGGAGGCCGCCAGCGCTGCTGCGCGGGCACCGCAACTCGCCTCGTAGCAGCGACGGGCTGGCGAAGTCTGTTCCTTACCCAGTGCCGGAAGTTTTTCACCTGACCGCGATATCCCTGCCGGCACACTTCTCGGTAAAGCTGCGTGGCATTGCGACACCCTTCCTGCCAGCGACGCCGCAGAAAGGGCGCGTAGGCATCGGCCGGATGAGCCTGCGAGGCTTTGCGCACCCAGGTGCCAGGGTGTTCATTGTCCAGCCATGAGCGGATTGTTTTGCGATCCAGGCCGGTTTCGCGCTGCACCGCCAGCACGCTCCAGCCCTTGGCCTTGAGATCGACAACCTTGTCGAACAGCGCCTGGCGCCGGGCCCGGTTTTCGTCCTGCTGGCGGTGCAGCTTTGACGATCTTTCCGCCGCCAGCGTGCCAGGGCACGAAGCGGGTTTTTCGCTGACTTGTCCGGCGAGAGATCCGCCGATCTCGCGCAGTAGGTGGTGCCGTCTTTCGAGGACATTGAGTAAAGCGTCTGAGCAGTTGCGCAGCATATGCCAGCGATCGGCAACCTGTATCGCGCCGGGCGTACCCTCACGGGCGGCTTGTGCATAGGCCCCGGCACGATCGCGTGCGATGATCTCGACGCCCGGATGCATCCTCAGCCACTGGCAAAGCGTGGCACTTTCCCGATCGGCCAGTAGGTCAACGATCCGATTGGACTCCAGATTCATCAGCACCGTGCCGTAGCGCTGACCGCGGCGCCAGGCCCAATCATCGACGCCCAGAACGCGGGGGGGGGGGGGCGGGGGCGAGGCGTGGCTCATCGCACACCAGCCTGAGGAGCGTATCCGGGCTCGATGGCATGCCCAATCGATCGGTGAGACGAGCCCCAGCTTCTCCGCCCAGGGCAACGCCAACGCAGCGCTGAAGATCGCGGAGCCGTAGCGTCCGTCGGGCGTAAGGCATCACGACGCCTTCAGCTCGCTCCCCGAATATGCGTTGCGAGCATCGCGTGTTGATGCAGCGCAGGCGCCGGACTTGCACGCGAATGGTAACCCTGCGTCCGAGCCAGGGAAGATCGGCGATACGCCGTTCATAGCGGCTATGGGTCTTCGTCGATGCGCATCGGCAGCGCGGGCAACGCGCCCTTACACAGCGCGATCGGCACAGCACGGTAACACGGTCAGCGTCGGGATGGATTCGCTCCACGACAAGTTCGCGAGGAATGAA
>NZ_JBQEPH010000095.1:0-4432 GCF_052045555.1 Labrys sp. 22185
GAATCGTCCTGGAGTGCCGCATGTAGATCCTCGATCTGGGCACGATAGTGCTGCGCCATGTTGGGGTGCAGCAGGGGAGGCGGTTCTTCGGCATCGCCTAGGAACCGCGTCAACTCGGTCTTGCGGGCCTCGAGCTTGTGGCTGCGCTGCTTGACCGTCTCGATCGACATCGCGTCCTTGAGATAGAGATCCATAATCTTGTCGAGTTCGCGCTCGATCCGCTTGAGCTCAGCGTCTGCTGCGTCAATGGAAGCTCGGCCTTCCATGCGAAGCCGGTTCAGTTCGCGTGTAAATGCCTCGCAGAACTCCTTGAATAGGCTCGGATCCATCAGGTGATAGCGCAGGGCATCGAGGACGCGCCGTTCCAAATGATCCCGGCGAATGTTGTTGCGGTTGTCGCATGTGCCCTTGTTGCGCGCAGTTGAACAGCCGAGCAGATCTGCCGAGATCATCGAATAGCCGCTGCCGCAGCAGCCGCATTTGATCAGGCCTGAAAACAGATGCTTGGGTCGCCGCCGATAGTTGATGGAACGGATGTCGGCATGGCCATCGTCGCTGTGCTCGATTCTGTTTCCGCCTTGGCGGGCCTTCACGGCTTGCCAGAGTTCGTCGTCGACAATGCGCAGTTCCGGCACGTCCTGGTTGACCCACTCCGATTCGGGATTGGCACGGGCCTGGCGCTTGCCCGTGTCGGGGTCCTTGATGAAGCGCTGCCGGTTCCAGACGAGCTTGCCGACATAGAGTTCATTGTTGAGGATGCCATTGCCGCGCTTGGGATTGCCGTTGATGGTGCTGGCACCCCAATCGCCGCCACCAGGGCCGGCAATGCCGTCCCTGTTCAACTCATGAGCAATGCGCTTAGCCGACTTACCGTCGGCATAGTCGCGGAAGATGCGGCGGATCACCTGTGCCTGCTGCTCATTGATCGTGCGCTCGCCACGTACCAACTCGCCGCCACCGTCGACCTTCCTGACCACGTCATATCCATAGGCGTTCCCGCCACCGACCTTGCCCTGCTCGATCCGGCCACGCTGACCGCGTCGGGTCTTGTCCGCCAAGTCCTTCAAGAAGAGCGCATTCATCGTGCCTTTGAGCCCGACATGCAAATGCGAGACCTCACCTTCGGACAGCGTATGAAGCTTCACCTCCGAATAGGCCATGCGCTTGAAGAAGCCGGCGATGTCTTCCTGATCGCGGGAGAGGCGATCCATTGCTTCGGCGAGGACGAGTTGGAAGCGACCGCGACTTGCGTCCGAGATCAGGGCCTGGATGCCAGGACGAAGAAGGGAGGCGCCGGAGATGGCGTGGTCGGTATATTCCTCCACGATCTGCCAGCCTTGTCGTTCGGCATGGAGCCGGCAGATGCGAAGCTGGTCGGCAATGGAGGCGTCCCGCTGACTGTCGGATGAGTAGCGGGCGTAGATTGCGATCTTCAAGGATCATTCTCCCTTGGGATCAGGAGCGGGTCTTACGGCGCCCCTTTCTCGTCTGTGCTTCGTAGACCTGCCGCGCGGCGTGACGAGCAAGCAGGCGGACCAGTTCGACCAAGCGTCTGTCCGGACCGGCACCGTCATGCCCACATCGCGAGTCCGACTTAGTGAGCCGAAGTACACTTCCCGGCTGTGAGCGAATATCGGAAGCCATGGTTGCGCTGTTCCAAGTCGATTGCAAGCTGACAGCTGCAAGATCGTTGGAGATGAAGGCATAAGCAACTGAAATCAAAAGACAAAAAAGGTGTTGCCTGGTGCCTTCTCGCGTACTCCCGAGTGTAAAAGTAGGCAACAGCGTGCCATAGCGAATGGAAAATACGCGCGACAATAGCTTAGCCCGTTCCGCCAAGAGTGGCGGCTGCCCGAGTCGCGGACATTGCTCGCAGGCCCGAAAGCGGATGTTCGGCTTCGCGCCCCGTGCACGAACCCGCTTCGCGGGAGTGTCGCCTAGCGGTGAGGTGGCGTAATATTCACAGCCTTTGAGCGGGTGGCGGCGGCCGCCCTCGAACATGGAGTTCCCTTCAACAAGAGGAACTCGCCATGGCTACTGTGTCGACTGGTACATCCGTCTCACCCCTGCGCCAGCGCATGCAGCACGACATGCTCCTGCGTGGTCTGGGCTCGCACACGCAGCAGGATTACGTTCGTCACGTCCGACGCTTTACCGCGTTCCTGGGACGCTCGCCCGACACCGCAACACCTGAGGATATTCGCGGCTTCCAGTTGAGCCAGCATGAGAACGGCATCAGCCCTGCGACGATCAATGGCGCGGTTTCGGCACTGCGATTTCTGTTCCTGGTCACGCTGAAGCGGCGGGATCTGGGGCGTGCGCTGGTGATCGTCCGCCATCCACGCAAATTGCCCGACGTGCTAAGCGTGGAGGAAGCCGCACGGCTGCTCGAGGCCGCACCCGGCATCAAGTACAAGGCCGCGCTCGGCGTCGCCTATGGCGCCGGGCTGCGAGTGTCCGAGGTTGCGCATCTGAAGGTTGACGATGTCGACTCGACACGCATGCTGCTGCGTGTCGAGCAGGGAAAGGGCCAGAAGGACCGCAACGCGATGCTCTCGCCGCAACTGCTGGAACTGTTGCGGCTGTGGTGGCGTGAAGGAAAGCGGCGCGGGGTCATGCTTCCGCATGGCTGGCTGTTCCCGGGGCGCAGTTGCACCGACCCGATCTCGTCGCGGCAGTTGCACCGCGCGGTTCAGGAGGCCGCCGAAGTCGCAGGTATCCGCAAGCGCGTCAGCCCGCACACGCTGCGGCACAGCTTCGCCACTCACCTGCTCGAACAGGATGTCGACATCCGCGTCATCCAGGTGCTGCTCGGGCACAGCAAGCTCGATACGACCGCCCTCTACACCAAGGTCTCGACCCGGATGATCCACGCAGTCGCCGGGCCGCTCGACCGGCTGATGGCGCTGATGGAGGACAAGACACCGCCCGGGTGAGCAGGTGCGGGCGGAACTGGAGATCGCTGACATCTTCCGTGCTGCCGGTCCTGCATACCGGATCGCCCATGCCGGACGCTTGAACCTCACCCAGCTCAAGGTCATGTCGGCGATTGAGCACTGCCGCACCGCATCGCTCGGCGGGCATATCGAAGCCTGCGAGGACTGCGGCCAGTGGCGGATCGCCTATAACTCCTGCCGCAACCGGCACTGCCCCAAGTGCCAGGGCGCGGCCGCGCGGACATGGCTTACCGAGCGCGAGGCTGACCTGCTGCCGGTCGGCTACTTCCATGTCGTGTTCACGCTGCCCGCCGAGGTCGCCGACATCGCCTTCCAGAACAAGGCGTTGATCTACGACCTGCTGTTCAGGGCAGCGTCGGAGACGATGCTGACGATTGCCGCCGATCCGGAGCATCTCGGCGCACGCATCGGCATCACCGCCGTGCTCCACACCTGGGGTTCGGCGATGACGCACCATCCCCACGTGCACATGATAGTGCCGGGCGGTGGCATCGCGCTCGACGGGAGCCGCTGGATCTCGTCGCGCCCGGCCTTCCTGCTCCCGGTGCGAGTGCTTGGGGCGCTATTCCGCCGGCTCTTTCTCACCCGGCTGGTTGCGCTGTACGATGCCGGGCGGCTCGCCTTCTTCGGGTCGCAGGCGCGCCTCACCGAGCGGCGGGCATTCCTGCGCCATCTTGCTCCCGTCCGGAAGACGCGTTGGGTGGTTTACGCCAAAGCGCCCTTCGCCGGGCCGCAAGCAGTGCTCGCCTACCTGTCCCGCTACACCCACCGGGTCGCGATCTCGAACAGGCGCCTCATCAAGTTCGATGAGAGTGGCGTCACCTTCCGCTACAAGGACTATCGCCGCGACGACACCGACCGCCAGCAGGTCATGACGCTTGCCACCCACGAGTTCATCCGCCGCTTTCTGCTCCATGTCCTGCCGAGTGGCTTCCATCGCATCCGTCATTACGGCCTGCTCGCCGGCTCCGCCCGCCAGGCCAGCCTCGCGCTCGCCCGCGAGCTCCTGGACGTCGCGGCACCGTCCGATGACGACAGCCCGGGCGAACCAGACGTCCGCCCGTCATGCCCCTGCTGTGGCGGACGCATGATCGTCATCGAGGTTTTCGAACGGTGGAGGCAGCCGCGCGGACCGCCGGACCCAACGGCGACCAACCGGGAGAATTATCCATGACCCGGCATGGCATGATCCAGCCCCTAGCCGCAGACACTCAGCCTCCGGCAACAGACCCACGCGTCTCTATGGTGACAACCGATGCCGAAGGGGTAACCTCCGGCCGCGCGACGGGCCGACAACATCGCGTCGAGGCTCAACGAAGCCGTCTCTCCGCGTCCATCGCGGCGCTTCCTTCCAGCCGTCGCACCATCGCCGACATCAGCCGCAAATCGAAATCCCCATAGCCCTCAACAGTGGCCCGCGGGTTCCCGCATGGGAGGCTTTCGTACGCCTCACGGCACCCGAAACCCTTCACCAT
>NZ_JBQEPH010000096.1:0-4420 GCF_052045555.1 Labrys sp. 22185
TCGATCATCCACCTCTTCAGCCCAGCCGAATGCGCGAAATACTTCCAGGCAGCGGGCTATGAACCAACTTAAACAAGATACGCTCTAGCGCCGCGCTTTCATTTCTCCGAGGGACGTTGCGATTTCTTTCACACAAAATGGGCCAAGAGCGGATGGACTTGCTCCGTGATTTTGGAGAGCGTTTTCGAGTTTACGCGGCCAGCCTCTCGAACTGAAGTGGGCTGATGAAGTTGAGCGCCGAATGGCGCCGGACGGGATTGTGGAAGCTGTCGATATAGCGGCCGATTGCGGCGGTCGCCTCGGCGCGAGTCTGGAAGGCGGTGCGCCAGACGAGTTCGCTCTTGAGCGTTTTGAAGAAGGTCTCGACCATGGCGTTGTCAAAGCAGTTTCCCTTGCCCGACATCGAGATCGGGAAGCCGTGCTTCCTCAGCTCCGCCTGATAATCGAGGGAGCAGTATTGGCTGCCGCGGTCTGCGTGGTGAATTAGCCCGGCGGCAGGACGCCGCACGGCAATGGCTCGGCGCAGGGCCGACAACGCCAGTTCCTTGTGGAGCCTGTCGCTGGTTGCCCAGCCGACGACACGCCGGGCGAAGAGGTCGATGACGACGGCAAGGTACAGCCAGCCCTCGCGCGTCCAGACGTATGAGATATCAGCGCCCCACTTCTGGTTCGGGCCGGTCGCGGCGAAGTCCTGGTCGAGGAGGTTCGGGGCGACCGGAAAGGCATGCAGGCTGTCGGTGGTACGCTTGAACCGCCGCTTCTGCCGCGCCTTCATTTCATTCTCGCGCATCAGCCGGGCAACGCGCCGGCGTCCGATCGACAGACCGTTGCCGCGCAGTTCGTGCACCATGCGCGGGCTCCCATAGGTCTCGTTCGACATGGTAAAGGCCGAGCGGACATGAGCGAGCAGCACCATGTCGTCGCGCAGGCGACGGCAAGGCCCTCGGCGCCGGCGATGTCGTAGTCTGCCTGTTACTCGTCGCAATCGCGATCCGAGCTGGAGACGAAGAGACGGTGGAGGGTGACCACGAAGATCGCCCGCTCAACCGGAAAGGCGGAACGCGGGACGCGAGGAACTTGTCGAGGGCCGCGTCGACACCGAGCCGCTGCCAGAGCCGGCCCAAGACGAGCGGCGAGCCGATGCGCCGCATGGAAAGGCTGCTCTCGCCGCCGGCCAAGGCCTCGAGCAGCACGATCTGGTCGACGAACTTGGCGCCGGAGGCCATCGGGGCCTCCAGCAGCCCCGAGGTCTGCAACTCATCAAGCCGGCCGAGCGTGGCGATCACGTTCTGGAGCACGGCGCCATCGACGCGTCGATTCTCGACGATCTGCAGATTGCGACGCGGACCGGACGCCTTGATGCAAAAGAACATGGCATGCTCACGCAAACCACCCCGCAGGAATCCTAAAAATGCGCCTCGCCTAAAAAACCTCCGAGGTATTTCTAAGTATTATTCCTCTCGACTGGGCAAAAATGATAGCATTGTTCAAGATTAAGATGTAGACTAGCCTATTTCGATGGGAGTCCGCATCCTAGCTACTTATAACCGAATAAAGCCCGCCTACCTTAAAAAGCAGCAAGCTCGGTGACGCTGTTCCATTTGCTTGCCGTGTTGCCGTGACCGACAAGACGGACATAGCGCGCAGTTTGGTCCGGAATATCATAATATTCCATCGCGTTCGTCGTCCCACTGCTGCGTGCTGAAAGCTGCTTGTTCCAAGTCACCCCATCGACCGATGTATCAAGATCAAATGCCGCCGTGCGGGAATCTCCTAAATAGAATGCGACGCCTATTTTGTGAATGACCTCAGAATTACCAAGATCTATCTGAAGCCACTGGTTATCACCTTCAGCGCTCCATCTGGTACTCAAATTCGAATCTGTTGCATTGCTTGCTGGATTTTCGCTTTGCGCGGCGCTTGCTTGGGTTGCCGCTATAGGCGACGAGCGGAGCTCAGGTTTAATTCTACGATAGCGTTCCAATGCCTGCGCCAGATAGAAGTCGCCCCAGGAAGTACCCTGATTATAGAGGCTATTTTTTTTGTGATATGCGGATTCCAGCAGAACGGCCTGGCTGTTGCTGTTCAAGACCGATGCGCCCTTGAGCATTGCGAGATAGGGAGTAGAAAGCAATGAGCTCAATCCTTCTTTGGCAGCTGTCAGATAGGTTGCAGAACGCAATGGATCCTTCTCGAGAACCGAGAGCTCGAGAAGTCCTGCGACTGCAATCGCGCCTGCAGAACTATCCCGCACTGGTGGAGCGCCCGATGTTTCATTCGGAGCGTTGAAATCCCAATAAGGAACTTTATCTGATGGAAGATGGGCAACGTAATAGTCAGCCATTTTTCGGGCTGTATCCAAGAAAATCGGTTCGCGGGTATATCGGTAGGTCATGGTGAAGCCGTAGATACCCCAAGCTTGACCTCTGGCCCATGTCGACTCGTTCGAATAGCCTTGTACGGTCTGTCGAGATTTTACCGAACCCGTTACAGGATCGTAATTCACAAGGTGATAGCTGCTTCCGTCTTCCCGAACATGATTTTTTGCTGCGCTCAAGGCGTGGTTCCGCGCTTGATCAAACAGATTGGATGGTCCTCCGTGGCGTGCCGCCCAGAACATGGTTTCAATATTCAGCATATTGTCCATGATCACCTGGAAATTGCTCGTGTCGGAAATACTCCCCCATGAGCGTGTAGCGCCTACCGTGGCATTATAACGTTTTGACAGGGACTGGGCAGCTGTGAGCACAGTTTGCTTGTATTGGTCGTTGCCGGTCCAGTCATATGCCGCCCGGAATGCCGGAAAAACCTTGAAGCCGACATCGTGGGTCGATGTATCTGTGGCCTGCCCCTTCATGCCTTCCTGCCACTGAAGACTGGATTGAAGCCAATCTCCTGAGAATTGCGCTTCAAGGATCCAGAATATCCCGGGATAAAAGCCGCTACCCCAATCGTTTGCCAAAGAATAATTCCACGCTTGCCGAACATCCGTTGTCGTCGTCGTCGGAAAACGCAACCTATCGCTGCGATCAGCTACGCCACGAGCTTGCTGGGCGACCACCGCCCAACCATTTCTAATCTTTACATCAAGATCATCCTCTGGCGGCACCTGATTTTCCGCCGATGCTGTAGGTGTAATAGGTTCTGATATAACCGAATTTTGAGGCACGGCTGGCACATCAAACAAAGGCGGCGTAAATTCCGTTTCCGCCATGGCTACGCCACTGACGGAAATCAGTCCTAAAGTTAATAAAGAGTGAAGCCTTCTCGTAAATCCTTGCGGCACCGACATCAATTCCTCCAGTTAAAGTTTATCGTTGTTACTTTGCGTGTGAATAAGAATTCGCGGCACAACAGCTCCGCCGCTATAAACGGTGAGGGCAAATCTCCATCGATCGCACTGGTCAGATCTTTGGCAGCATGAAGGCTTATCGCGTAAACAAGCGCCAGGAGTCGGAATGTTTCTTCCACACCCGCAGGGCCACGATATGCGAACTCGTGTTGCTGCCGCCTGGCAAAATGTTCACGGAATCGAAAACATAGCGAACCGACGCGATATCACCATCTAGGATAATAGTCTGATTGGAGACCTTCGGCGCCGGACCGAAGAGTTGGAGAGTACTGGCCGGTCCCGTTCGGTACACCAAAATCCTTAATTGCGAAGCCCGCCCGCACCCGACCCACTTGATTGATTCAAGCCGCCGCTTCCTCCTCCGAAAGAGCCTGCTGATCCGCTTGGATCGCCACGCCCTGGCCCGCCCAAAGAGGCGTCGCCCATCTGGCCACCCGTGACTGCATGAAGTTCAACATTTGACAATTCGAGCATTTGCAATCCTCGAAAAATTTTTCGTACCTTCTGATATTACAAACCGGAAGGATAAGCAGACTGCAATATAGGAAGCGGCGTCTCAAGATATCTTTTGAATGAGCACGTAAAAAAACTTAGAGTTTGTCTTGTTTAAGAGCACCTAACAAAACCATTTGTTAGCCGTGTTGGGGTGAGCTTGATGTCATGGCCAAGAAGCTCCTTCCCGATGCGTTGTGGACCGAAATCGCTCCGTTGTTTGCGCTTGATCTGCCGCGTCCGAAAGGCGGTCGCCCGCCGGTGGGCTCGCGTGAGGCGCTGATCGGCATCTTGTTCGTCCTGCACGGCGATCGCCTGGGAGCGCCTGCCCTTCGAGGTC
Organism: Labrys sp. 22185; assembly: GCF_052045555.1. Taxonomy (NCBI): domain Bacteria; kingdom Pseudomonadati; phylum Pseudomonadota; class Alphaproteobacteria; order Hyphomicrobiales; family Xanthobacteraceae; genus Labrys; species Labrys sp. 22185. The sequence continues at coordinate 4,185 of NZ_JBQEPH010000096.1, forward strand.
GCGGGACACTCGGGCATGATATGCTGGTGGTGTCTGCGTGCTGGCAGGAAAGCGGTCTATGGGACCGCCTCCATCGGCACATGCTCGACCGGCTCAGCCTGGCCGGCCAGATCGACGGGTCACGCGCCTCGGTAGACGCCTCATCCGCGCCCGCCAAAAAGGGGTGACGCGGTCGGCCCCAACCCAACCGACAGGGGCAAGCCAGGCACCAAGCGCCACATCGTCGTGGATCGGGG
>NZ_JBQEPH010000097.1:0-4376 GCF_052045555.1 Labrys sp. 22185
GGAACCTTGCGAGCGCCACGCCGTTCTCGTCCTATGAGGATTGGTGAGGGAACGGCGATGACAACGGTTCGATTTCTTCGCGAAGACGAAAGCCCTCCGACACAAAGCAATTGGGTGCTGATTGAATTGACCGGCCCCGTTTGGGTTGTAAATAGCGCCACATACACCGATGACGTTGTCCCCTCCGATCCCATCGGGCCGTTTCATACCCGCGACGATGCAGTCAAAGCCGCAACGGATTTGGCTCAGGAAATCGGTATCGACGTCGTCTATGTGCGTGGGCCCCTGTCGGAATTGCCCTCGATGAATGCAACGGGATAAACAAGAGCAATTATAAATACTTAGATTAAATAAATATTTATTCATATTAGATCGACAAAATAAGGATTATAATCCCATCTTGATGACTGGATTGGATCTTATGAAAAATAAAAATGACAATTCTGCGCAAAAAAATCAGCCGAAGAATAGCGACTTTGCTGTCGCAGCAAGCTCATATTACAAAAAGCGCTCCAATGTTTCACAGGAGATACAGAGGCACGACAGCGAAGACACCCGTGAGACGCCCGCCAACGGTACCAATACCGACGGCACACCGCCTACGCGAACCAGGCTCGAAAAGACATCCTCCGGATCTCGGCGGGTGCAGCGAACGCGCCTGACCCGCCCCACTCCATAAGGTGCAATGCTGTTAGAGCGCAGCAGCGTACAGCGGTGGGAAGGCATTGTTCAGCGTACCTTTCGTTCCTTGTTATGATGGTCATCACAGGCCACATCCACAACCGGGGGGGCAAATGAAACCGATCCTCGTGACACTCACAAAAACGGGCCGCGACCCATGGGCGTAGAAGGCCCTTCACCTTCGTTCGCTCAAGCCTGCAGGATGCGGCATAGGTTGCCGGCCTTCCGGTGACAACTGAGGCGACGGCGGCCGAAAAGCCCAAGCATGAACGAGCAGCGAATGGGCCCCACAACCGGCGCCAGGGGATGATGCTCACAACACGGCCCTCGCCACCGTTGGCTGCAACTTCAGCCTGTTTTTCAACCCGTTGTGATGGGTGGGTGCCCTTCCCACGGCTTTGTTACGCCAAGCGGAGGCGTTGGGCGCCACGTGAGAGACCCGCCTGTGAAACGGCGTGGAGTCCCATGCCGATCGCCACTGTATGTTGTTTTCTTTTTTGGAGGTACCCGGCCTCCCATGGTGCCGATTTAAAGGTAATTTGGCCCGAAAATCCTCTCTGACTGCGAATAGTAGCCCTTCTGGACTCGTGGCAATCGGAAGCTGCTTAGAAGAATGCCAAGTCGTGGCGGCGGAGACACTCTCTCCGACTGCGGAAGCGGCCCTGCTGGATCCCGAAAATCCTGTCACCTCATATCAAATTGGCTCGAACCAACGATCACCCTCGGGACATTCCGACCCGCTTCATCCGCGTCGACCGAACATTGGGCTGTCCTGTAGGCGAGGCGAATGACAATTCAGCGCACCTCTTGTGGTCGACGATTTTAGGAACAAAGTATGACGTGTTGTGCCCTCTCATCCCGATGGGTGGGTCGCTAAGGATCGGCTTTCGGCAACATTAACTGGTGGTCTCCGGAGCCTCACAAACACTCATTCGCACTACACTGATGATGTCGGGATTCAGATCACCCCTGATGATTTTCGAGATCTCCCCAGCCGATTGATCCGAAGTCACCTCCCAGCAATTGGATTCGAGCAACTTCGCATCTGGGTATTCCTTCTCAATTGAGTGTCGGATCCGATCCCCCTCTGCCAAGGCAGAATCGTCTGCAGGCTCATAGCTGACTATGTTCGTAGCGTGCGCCATAGGTGCCTCATGGGGCATGAGCGATCTATTTGGGTAGTAACTGCTCAGGGATAGAGCCATCGACAATTCCGAAAAGGCCAAGCAATTGGCCGATATTCCAAACGCCTGACGACTAATAGGGGCTGGCGAGCCTATTTGGGAGAGCGCCCCGGCTAGCCGCGCCCGCGTCGAGAAATGACATCGGTAATACTGCCCTGACGATCATCGCCTCCCCTATCTGATCCACTCATCCGCCACAGCATCCACGGCGGCATCAAATAAGCATGCCCGCAATGGAGGCATACAGGTCCCGGATTGTCTCTCGAGGCTTCGAGCCCGCGACTGTGGGGTATACGTCGTTGCAGAAACGATAGCAGGCTCGGAAATTACCCAGATACGCCCGACAGCATGCTTGATCGCCGTCGCCCCTGCATCGGTGCGGCAAGCCGTCGATTCGGCCGAGAGATTAACGAGGAGGCGGTGCTTTCTTGGGATCTTCGCGAGTGTGTCGGAATGAATAATTGGCGTTTCCGCCCGTGCGTTCTTGGTGCTCGGAGGGGGGTCTGTTCCTCATCGCCGAGCCTAAGAGCCCTCACGCGTTTTAGGTAGATTCCGATTCTGTGATATTCGAGCCTTTGCGGGTATACCTACGACCTTCGAGGTCGGTGTTCCGTCGCCAATCAAGATACAAATACTTGCTAATTTTTCTCCTGCTGAAAATGCACCTGCAAACATTTCTTCACGAATATTACCTCGCCACCACTACGCGGAATCGCTCCAGCAAATAGTCCCGGCTGGAGAATCCAGCGGGGACGCTAAGCCCACTATCATCGTTGGGCTTAGTCTATTGGGGCTGGCCTCGATCCGGTTCGCAGCCTCGACGAAAGCATAGGCCGGATGCTCTCCCCCTTCGATGTTTGGTGCCCTGGCCGCCTTTTTCGAGCCCTAGGAGGGCTGGCTGCCGCATCACGGAATATCGGTGCGGCATCCGAAATTCGCAACGGTTTAGAGGAGGAGTGAAATGGATCTCCACCTTTTCTTCCCAGTCGCGACCGTCATCGCGACAGTTTCAATGTTCGGATATACAGCTCATATACTTCGAGTATCCGCAGCGGACCAAGTCAATCTCGAGATCGAGAAAACCCATAGTATCGCCGTAAGGAAGATTGCTCAGTCAGCCCGGGGCGCCGCCAGAGACTTGATGACTACGGTAAGCCCAGCCACGTGCGTGACTTCCAAAAGCACTGCATTTTCCAATTCGATAAGGCCAAACACGGCCTGCTCAAGAAAAGAATGCGCGGAGCCCAACACGGCCGCGAACGGAGTTTCACATGGCCAAGACAATCCTTGGATCAAGCCGTTCCGATATTCCCAACGGTAGAGATATGACGGTCACGTGCAGCCCTTACTATAGGATGAGGGCTGATGTACAAAGATCTATGAAGCAACCGACCCCAATCACTTCCATTAACAGAAATTCACGTCAAATAAGCACTGTCCTAATCTGGCGTGAGATGAATAACTTGACTGTCGAGGATCTCGCCCGCAACGCGGATATTTCAATTGAAGAAGTCTCGAGTATAGAAGGTGGAAGTACCGACGCTCCGCTCACCACCTACATTAAGATCGCTAAGGCTCTCAGGATCAACGTAGCTAGACTTCTTAACTTGGACAGGAATTCAAGCTCCTGACGCATGTCGATGTTTTTGCCTTTTTGACCATCCTTTTTCTACCGAGGGGATCTACCACGCGGTCTGAATCTATTTCCGTTTTCCTCCCAGCTGAGAATGGCCGAGGGTCTGCTGATGGCCTGTTGGAATATTGTGAGCCATGAACGGTTCGTAAAGTGAGGAAGCATCCACGCCAAAGACTGGACTGCCCCTATCGCGGTAGACAGCCTCGAACTATTGCTGGCCGCCCCTCCATCATTGCTCCCAACCGGCTACAGCGCGAGCTTACCGTCAATGCGGTCAACAAGGTCTGGGTGACCGACATCACCTATATCCGAACATGGCAGGGCTGGCTTTACTTGGCGGTCGTCGTCGATCTCTTTGCACGCAAGGTCATCGACTGGTCGATGAAACCCAATCTCATGAAGGAGCTGGCCCTGGATGCGCTGCGCATAGCCGTGTGGCGCAGAAAGCCCCGCCGGCCGCGTCGTTGTGCCGTCAGACCAAGGCAGCCAACACGGCAGCGACGCCTTCAAGCGGTTTTGCCAGGCCCACAATCTGGAGCCGAGCATGAGCAGGCGCGCCAATTGCTGGGACAACGCCGTCGGGGAATCCTTCTTCAGCAGCCTGAAAAAAGAAGCGCATACGAAAACGCATCTACAAAACCCAAGACCTCGCTCGAGCCGACAGCTTCGATTATATCGCGGTCTTCTACAACCGAACCCGCCGCCATAGTTATCTCGGCGGCGTCAGTCCCGAGGCGTTCAAAAGCGTCGCGGCGTGAGGCTGGTCATTGTCTGCCAGACCGGGGGGCTTTGTCGCAAACCAAATGGCAACCTGTCTTTGGCATGAGGACCTCTTCGATTTCTTGAGGAGCTCTGCGTGTTCAAAGGCCGCCATT
>NZ_JBQEPH010000098.1:0-4288 GCF_052045555.1 Labrys sp. 22185
TCAGGCCATCTCGAGCTTGAAGCGTGCGATGCTCCCGCTCAGATTGCTGGCGACATGGTTGAGTTCATCGATGGCCGAACTGGACTGGCGCAGGGATTCCACTGTCTGCTGCGTCGCTTCGGTCAGCTGGATGAGCGCCTCGCTGATCTGCTCGGCACCCGTCGCCTGCGCCTGCATGCCTTCGCTGACGGATTCATAGCGCGGTGTCAGCGCCTGCACTTGCGTGATGATTTCGGAAAGCTTGGCACCGATCTCATGGACATCCTGGAGGCCGCGCCGCACTTCCTCCGAGAACTTGTCCATGCCCATGACGCTGGCCGATACGGCGGACTGGATCTCTTTGACCATCTGCTCGATGTCGTAGGTGGCGACGGCGGTCTGGTCGGCCAAGCGCCGAATTTCCGAGGACACCACGGCAAAGCCGCGCCCGTATTCACCGGCCTTTTCCGCTTCGATCGCGGCGTTGAGCGACAACAGATTGGTCTGGTCGGCCACTTTGGTAATCGCCGTGACCACCTGGTTGATGTCGCTGGCCTTTTCGTTCAGCACGGCGAGCTTGGCGGTGATGGAGCTGGCGGCGCCCATCACCTGGTTCATCGTGTCTTCCATATGGGCCAGCTCGACCTTGCCCCCGGATGCCAGATTGGCGGTGTGCTCCGAGACCGTCACGACGTCGGACATCGTCCGGACCAGTTCCCTGGAGGTTGCAGCGATCTCACGCGAGGTCGCCCCGATCTCCGTGGTGGTCGCGGCGACTTCCGAAGCCGTGGCCTGCTGCTGTTTGGACGTCGCCGCAATCTCGGTCATCGAGGTGCTGACGCGGATGCCCGAGCGCTGGACCTGGCCGACGAGTTCCATCACTTCGTCGGCCATGCGGTTATAGCCTTCGCCGAGATCGCCCAACTCGTCCTGTCGAACGATCTGCATGCGCTGGGTGAAGTCACCCTTGCGCATGGTGTCCATCAACGTCTTCAACTGCAGCAGGGGCCTGGTGATGGCGCGCAGCAGCGAAAAGCCCGCGACGGCGGCGACCACCAAAGCCAAGGCGATTGCTCCCAGCTCAGCAAACAGCAGAGAATGAATATCGGAGGCTATTTTGTCGGGTATCGCAAAAGCCTTCCTCTCATTGAGAGAAACCACATCATCGATAGCTGCAGAGGTGGCTTGAAACGCCCTTTCGACAAACGCCGCCGCTTGCATCTCTGCCTGGCTTCCCGATGGCGCAACCATCTCCTCCCGGAGCCTATTCCTTGCCCGGTCGTAGTCAGCATAGGTGTTTTTGAACCGCGTGAAGATCTGACGGTCGTCCTCGGCAAAGATAGTTTGTTCGTAACCTTCGAAGAGACGCTCCACCGCCGCGCCGGAATGGGCGGACTGGTCCTGGCTCAGGGCTTTGGGCGATACGCTCCGTTCTTTGACGAAGGCAAGATAGTCGTTGATGATCGCATCCTTGATCAGGCTGCTTGCGTGTATGCCGGCGACAGAATCCGTCTTTAGGCTGGAGACATACTCCTCCATAGTACTGAGCCGCCAATAAGCAAATAGCCCGACGGCCAGAACCACGGCCAGAACGACACCAAAGCTCAGCAATATGCGGGCGCTGATGGTCAGTTTTTTCATCGGAGATGCCGGCCCATTGGATTCCTGCATTGCTATCGAGCTAGGAGTATCAGTTTACCCCTCTGCTCGCTGAAATATCGGACACGCCCACGCCCCATTATTGTCGGTAGTTACCAAAAGATTCGTTCGAAATCTATATGCTTGAATATTAATCATAGAACTGCATTGCGGCAGAAACGGCGGGTTTCGTGTTATGTTCTCAATGTTTTACAAGAAATTTCGAATGTTTAAGGAGGGCATGTAGGTATTATTTATTCTCCCAATGTAATTGTTGACTGTGTTGTGAGTTGTGGCGTCGCTAGCTGCTTAAATAGGGTATTCGGCTGTCCGGGCTCCTCGTTTTGCCTATTGGAGTGCTGCGCTCCGAGCGGATGATAATCGTAGTCTGTTTTGAAGCAGCCACTGGAGTGAACCCCGCGGGCTGGACCAGGAGCGGCTGCCGAACTAAGCCGCCTTCTGGGCAAGTTGAATTTCAAATTCCTCTGGTGTTCGATAACCAAGAGCTGAATGTAGCCTTTTCGAATTGTAGACTTCTTCGATGAACCTGGGCAATCGTTCGGTCACGTCGGCAAAGCTGTCATAGTCAGCCACATAGACGTCCTCGACCTTCAAGGTCTTCATAAAGCTCTCGGCCTGAGCATTGTGGTAGGGGTTGCCGACCGCGCTCATGGAGCCGCGCAGCCCTGCTGTGTCGAGCGCCTTTCGGTAGGTCTCGGAAGCGTATTGGCACCCACGGTTCGTGTGATGAATGCAGCCTGGCGGCAGTCTCCTGCTTGCCAGAGCGCAGCCCAAGGCTGCGAGCGCCAACGGCGTGTCGAGCCGTCGGGACAAGGCGTAGCCGATGACCTTGCGGCTGCAAGCATCGAGAATGACGGCCAGATGGCAGAAGCCGATGGCGATTCTCACCCTGTTCGTCGCGGATTCTCATCCTGTTTGTCGCGCTGCACCATTCTTTAATTCGGCTGGTTAAGCCAGGGGACTCAACGGTCCGTTCGCCTGGATCCATCGGAGCTGATGGGGCCCCGGGGATTAGGTTACATGGGGTGTGGATCAAGCCTTCGCTATGACAGCGCCCTCGATCACGACACCGCTCATGGCGTATTTCCAGAAGGCCACGAGCAGCTTGCGCGCCAGCGCGATGATGGCAACCTTCTTGCCGCGTCCGCCGTTGTGGCTGATACGCTCCCGGAACCAGCGGGATAGAGCCGAATCCGGCTGGTAGAGCAGCCACAGCCAGGCGGCCTGAACCATCGTCGTGCGCAACCGCGGATTCCCGGACTTTGAGACACCCTGCTCGCGATCGATCGAGCCGCTGCGCCATGGCGAGGGTGCCAGCCCGGCATAGGCGGCGATCTGGCGTCGGTTGTCGAAGTGCCGGAACAGCCCTTCGCTGGCGAGGACACTCGCGAACTCTGGGCCTATGCCCTTGAGGGTGCCAAGCATCGCTTGAGGCGACGTTTTGGATGTATCGTCACGCTCGGCCAACACATTTGATCTGCTCGACGAGCATCTCGAGCCGGTCCAACTCGCGATTGAGCTGCGCCTTGAGATGCAAGGGTAGCGACTTGCCATCGCCTGTCCGCAGTTCCTCCAGGCATTCACGCCGATCTCGCCGGTTCGGCTCGTAGCCCCGAATGCCGACGCTGAAGAGCAGGCCTTTGATGCGGTTTGTATGCAGCGTTCGTTCCTTGACCAGCGCCTTGCGTTCCCTTCCGATCCGGCGGCGATCCTCCTCCTCGACCGCTGGCACGCGGACCATCGAGCACACCCTTGGTTCACCGCGCATCCAAGCCATCAGGGTGCGGACCAGCGTCTCACCGTCGATCCTGTCGGTCTTCGCCCGCCGATGCCGGCGCGACACCGCAATCGAAGCGGCGTCGACCACATGGCTGGTGATCCAGTCTTCCGACGCCAAGGCTCGATGGATCCAGAAGCCATCGAGCCCTGCTTCCTGAATAGCGATCACCGGATAGCGTTGACCTTCGCGGGCTTGTGCCTTGTCGCGCAGCGCATCCAGACACGCCAGAAGTGCTGGCATATCACCACCCGGTACCGAGTGCCGGGACATCTTCTCGCAGCCTGGCGATAGCGAGGTCACCAGCCATGACGATTTCGACAGCTCCAGCGAGACGAAAATTGCGCGAAGATCAACTCGGATGGCGGCAGGCTGCGAGATGGCTTCTGCTGACATGCCAAATCCTTCCACAGTGGTTGGTAGCAAACCGACTCTGATCTCCCTCAGGCCGCTATCCAACTCTCATCATGGGATCTTTTTTATGCCGACAGCGCAGTGGTGCGCCCGCACGATGGTGCTATCGATCATGTCGGCGGACCGCTCCCGACCCGCCATTTCGGCCAGAGTTTCGAGCATGGCGTCGAACACCCCCGTCTCGACCCAACGCCGATAGCGGCGGAAAACGCTGTTCCACTTGCCATATTCGTCCGGCAGGTGACGCCACTGCGAACCGGTGCGCGCCATCCACATCATGCCCTCGAAGAAGGGGCGGTTGTCACCCGCTGGTCGGCAACCGCGCCCCCGCTCCGATGGAAGAAGAGGGCCGATCAGCACCCATTCTTCATCCGACACCCCAATCCGCTCGCCCAAGCCTGCCTCCCAAAAAGCAGCCTTGAATCAACCAGGACTCACCCAGTCAAGCTTTGTCCACGA
>NZ_JBQEPH010000099.1:0-4234 GCF_052045555.1 Labrys sp. 22185
ATCCGTGGTGACCGACCCATCGGCGTTCGTGGTCTTCGTCTGCTTGACGATATAGCTGCCCGATTCCGTGGCCAGGACGGCATCGCCAGCCGCACCCGTCGTGCCATTGGTTCGCGTGAAGGTGGTGGTGCCCGTAATCGCCGAGCCGTCGCTGAAGCTCTGTCCGCTGCCTGACGGCGTCAAATCGATGGAGGCAATGCCAAGCTCGCTCAGGCTCTTCATCTGGCCGTCGACAAGAACCTTGAAATCCGCCCATTTGGCGTCGCCGGCGTCGAGCTTGCCGTTGTGATTGGTGTCGAAGATGTTCTTCAGAGCTTCGAGATCGCCTTTGGCGGTCGAATCCCATTCGGTGAAGGCAAACTCCTTGGCATTGCTGAGCTTGCCGTCGTGATCGGCATCCAGGACAAGGACACCATCGCCCTTCCCAGCCCAGGCGATACGGCTGTGATACCCATCTCCATTCTGGTCGACGAATTGGGTCGACGACGACAAGGGATCGATGCGAAGCCCGTCGCCGTCCAGATCCAGGATGACAGGAAAAGGAGGAAGAGGAATTGTAAACGATATGCCGGGAACACGCCCATTCGCGAAATTGGGATTGTATCCGATGACGGCGCCGTTACCCAGACCAATCCCGCCATAGCCATTGTTGCTGAGGAGTTGCCAACCGGAGGGCGTCGAAAAATTGCTCGGCAGAGCCTGTGAGGGCGAAATAGGTGCGGTTGCTGCGGCATGGAAGCTCGACAGTTGCTGGGTGTAACCAGGTGGCACCGGAATCCTTCCCGACGATCCACCAATTGTCGGGGTAGCCTGCGGAGCCAGCCTGTTCAGGTCCGCCAGAATGCGGTTGCCCAACCGGTTCAAGGCGTTGAAGTTGAGTGAGCCCGGCAGCTTGCCGCCAGCCAGAAACGCACTCGTGGCTTGGGCAGCGTCGAAATCGGACCAGGATCTATAGGGGTTCTGAAGTTGCGATTGGCCGCCCGCATCGATGATCGAGCGAAGCCTGGAGGCCGGCAGATTGTTCAGGGAATACGCATCGGGATTGACGGTGTTGGGCGCGCCAGTGTAGCGCGACGGAACCGCGAAAGGCGATGCCACCATCCGGGCGATCGCCGAGAAATCGCCATTGTCGGCGGCCCAGCCCAACGGGTCGGCTGGATTGAAGGCAAAATGGATGACGGGCGGCTGATATGCCTGCATGAACCCGGAATAGTCCCTCGGCGACGCGCCAAATTGAATTCCGTGCAACGCTACGATCGAGCGGGCCGCCGGCGATTCCAAAAACTGTTGGTCCAGTGCGCTCTGGGAAATTTGCGAAAATGCCCGATAGTCAGCGAGTTGCTGGCGTGTCCTATTCCAAAGTTCTTCAGGGGTCTGCGATGCCGTCGGGAACCATTTGACAAGCTCGGCGAGTTGTTCGCTTCCAGGCACAAGATTGCCTTCGCGATCGTAGAGCATATCCTTAACATCGGGGCTATCCGGCGTAAGAGAACCGTCTGTAAAATAATAATACTTGCCAGCATAATAGCCGCTTTCGATGAGGCTCTTGGCTGCAAGATAGGACGGTAGTGCCCGCAATCTTGCAGCATCGTTCTCATAGGGGCTGCCAGTCGGTCTTGATTCTAGAATCATCGAGGCAGTCATGAAGGCCCTTGAGCCCACTAGCCGGAAGGCAACGCCTAATGTGTCAGCTAAGCCATCAGCGGCTGCCCCCATCACTAGACTGCCATAATACGGTGCTCGGACACCCAAAGCTCCCTGAAGTGTGACTCCATAGGATGCCAACGTCGTCCCCCACGCAGCAACTCGTGGTTCAGCCCAAGCGTAATAGTTCCCTTCCGGTTCAAGAAATTCCCGAAAACCTGGATTGATAAATTTCTGATAAGGATTAGTACTTCGGTCGGCGGAGTTAAATTGCGGAACCTTGTAATAAATATCCCTAACGGACTGATATTGACTAGAGCTGAGTACCCCCTTATTCAGTGCGCCATACAGCAATTCCGACGTATTCATCGAATACCCAGTCGCCATATAAAAGTCAGATGGCGGAGTAAGTCCAGCCTTATACGGCACTGATCCTTTATTATAATAATTTCCTATCTCAAATTGTCGAAAGAAATTATCATCGCTCCATACTATTGATCTCGCGCCATTAAACTCATCTGCAGCAACCAACTCAGCAATTGCGTAATCGCCAGCGTTAGTCCTAGAAAGTATCCCGGAGTTAAAAAGTGCACCGGCTCTCGTGTTAAAATCTTCAACACGATAATCCGATATCCATCTTAGTAGCTGGGGAGAGCGGAGATCATTATTAATTTCGAACAGCCCGACGTCAGATATCGCCAGTTTCCGGCCAATGGAATTCGCATAATTTGCTATAGCATCTAAAAGAGGACGCCCTCCTCTAGAGTGAGCAAACGAGAGTGCATTCGCATCTACATAAAGATATTCTACGGGCATCCTAACACTCACCGCTCATCAAGAGGAGATGCTGGAAGATTTAACATCGCCCGCACCAAAGATCGTGTTTCGATCATTATATATGTGACATCAGACAGTGTGCTGCCGGGGAATAGAGCATTAACAATGTCCTTCATCGGCCCGCTGGTTTCCCAAGATATTGCGCCGACCTCTATTTCTTCTCGGGTGTATTGAATCCAAAGATCAACATTATTGTCCCGAAGTTCGCGGACAAAATATGGAGCTTTTTCTTTGGCCCACGCAACTTTTTCCTTATTGGGAAATGACATTATTGATTACTCATCTGTAATAGAGGCGTTAAACCAGTCGAATGTAATGCGTCAATGCTCTGAGGCTCAGTGTTTCAGCATCGCAACCGGCTCTCTTCATTGCCTTCACCGAAAATTCCTTTCGGTCAAACAACTTGCCGTCAAACACCGTGACTGGAGTATCGCCCGGTGAAGCCAAGCCACCATTGGCGCCGCCAATCGACTCTACACCTCGCTCAAAAGGGGCGCGGCGGCCGGGAGTAGCGCGGCAATCACGCCCAAAGGCGACCTCCCTTTCGAGGCCCGATATGCGCCCCCCCGAGGCACCGACAAAGACAAGCACGAACGCGCTCCGGTGAATTACTCAACCAATTCCGCGATCGGCATCGTCCGAGGCGAGGGCGCGCAACACTCCAAAGCGCGGACAAGGCCGGATCGTCGGGGGTGGGCTGCACCCAGGCACGACGATATTGATTTGACAAAATTCGCCGTGGCCGTAATCGAGATTGCCCCGAGCTTGATGATGGTGGGGCTGACCTGATCTCTCGCGTTCGGAGCGCATGATAACGCCATATGCTTATTCAGGCTGGTCGGATCGCAATCGAACAACCATTTTGTTCGCCGTGATCTTGGAGAGCCTATAATGGCTAGTGTTACTGCTAACTTGTTAGGCATAGGGGTCTCTCCGGAATCTGACAAGGTACGGCACTCACAATAGAGCCACGAACGTTGCTTGAGAAATCCTGCCCAACCCGGAGAATCTCCCGGCAGCCCCAGCCGGGCGCAGATTGGGAGGAAAAACGGTGTCCGCCCCAACCAACGCTGACAATTTACCCCTTCGGCCGACGTGAGCAATTAGTCCTTTGGAGACAGTATATTTTATAAAGAAAGTTTACGCCGCCCTGAAGCAGCCTCCCGGAAATGACCGGACACTTTCTCACCCTTATGTAAGGGTGAGTCTTATGATCGACATTTTGACTAGTCTGATCGATATGTCCGAGACCCGCGCAGAAGTTTCGCCGAAGCAGGAAGGTCGTCGCCGGCGAAGCGGGGTGATCTGAGCCCTTAAAATTGGACTGTTTTAAATGAGAGCTTTCCGCAGCCGAACCCCGAGGCTGGGAGGAGCGGAAGACGATGAAGGCATCGATTTTTTTGCTTCGCTGCCCTTCGGGTCGGAAGCACAGAAGGCGTTCATTCTCAAGCAGGGCGCGGATGGCGTGCCGGTGGCGGACATCTGTCGGCGGGCCGGGATCAGCCAGGCGACCTATTTCGACTGGAAGAAGAAATACGAGGGCCTGACGCCGCCGAAGATGCGGTGGATGAAGCTGCTCGAGGATGAGAATGCCAAGTTGCGCAAGCTGGTGGCGGACCTGTCGCTGGACAAGGAGATGCTGCAGGACGTCATCCGCCGAAAACTCTAGGAGTTGTGGACACTTATCTGATCCATAGAACTGTAGCGGCAAGGGTTATGACGGCGAGATAATTTCTAGCGGTTTTCTCGAAAC
>NZ_JBQEPH010000100.1:0-3610 GCF_052045555.1 Labrys sp. 22185
CGGCGGCCATCGGCCAAGCGGATCTGGAAGGCATCCTTGATGCGCAGGATGAACGGGATGTCGTTCTCGGCCAGGAACGTCATCCAGGCCGTACCGACGAATTCCCGGTCTGCGATCAATCCGGCGATGGCCTTGGTACCGAATACGGACCAGAAATGCGACAGCAGGGCCTCGCGATAAGCCGTGGTCGAGTTGCCGGCTCTGTCGAGCACATCCCACATCACAGGGACGGCAATGCCATTATGAACAATGGCAAGCATCAGGACATTGACGTCGCGGCGCCCGAACTTCCAACTCGTGCGGTCGAGGGCTAGAAGCCACGGACCTGATCCGACCCGCCCGACCCTGACGACGACGCGGGCTAGGTGTCTAGTCCCAGCATGTCGTGGGTTGGTAGACGAACGACAGCTCGGGTTTTTTGGCGCTGATGTGTTTGAGTGCCTCGATCGGTGTCCTGAAGTGTAGCGCGCTGCCTGGAATTAGGTCTCGGTCTCCCGGGCCATGTTGGCATTGCGCGGATCATGCGAAAGCCAGGTGACCGAGGCGGCCCTGTCGCGATCCGCGAGCCTCAGCAAAAGCTCGTCCGTGCACATATTGATGGAGACGATGCGCCTGGGAACCAGCGATGCGGAAGCCGCAGCCCAGGCGCAATCCTGCCCGACGCCGGACAGCACGAGTGCCACGCCGATCGTCAGGAGGCGGAGATGGCGGCGCGCGCGTCTCAAAACGCCCGGACCCGAATGCCACCATAGACCCCAAGGCCGGGCTGGAGAAAGCCGATGGGCTGCTGGTAGCGACGGTCGAACAGATTGTCGACGCGCATGAAGACATTGGTCTGCTCGTTCACGTCGTAATCGGCCGCGAGATTGATCGTGGTGTAGCTGGGCGCCTGTATGCGCTGGATCGAGAAGTCACGATTGCCGTCGATCCAGGAGCCGACGAAGAGCAGCGTGGCGGAGAGATGGAGTGCATCGATCGGCGACCAGTTCACCTGCAAGTTCGCCTTATGCCGCGGACGCCGGATCAATTCCTGGTTCCTGTCCTCGTTCTTGGCGATGGTGAAGGTATAGTCGGCCCTGAAATCGAGCTGGTCGTTCACCTTCCAGGTCACGAAGGATTCGTTGCCGTGCGCCTCGGCCCGGCCGATGTTGATATTGGTGGTGAAGTCGGCGTTGGCGGCGATGAGATTCTTGATCTTGTTGTAGAAATAGGTCGAGCCGACCCGCACTCTGCCATCGAATAGAGGCTGTTCGAAGCCGACATCATAGCCGGTGCTTTCCTCTGGCTTCAGATTGGGATTGGCATAGAAGCCGAAGGCGGGAAAATCCTGATAGAGCTGGCTCAAGGTCGGCGCTTTGAATCCGGTACCGACGCTGGCCTTGAGCTGCGTTCCTGTCTGCTCGACCGTGTAGGTCGGTGCTAGGCGATAGGTGAAGTGGCCACCGAAACTGTCATAATGGTCATAGCGAATGTTCGAGGCCACGGTGAAGCCCTTGAACGGGTTTGCCTCGAGCTGCGTGTAAGCCGCATTGTTGGTGTTGGACGCCTTGAGGTTCGCCAGGTCCAGGCTGTAGCGTTCGTGCTCCACCCCGAACAGCAATTTGTAATCGTCGCTGAGGGCGATTTCCTGCCTCAGGTCGAATTTCAGCTTTTCGCCCGTCGACGCGCTCGGCGCTGTGAAAGTCACCTGCGGATAGACGGTCCTGCTCCACAGATTGCTGTAGGAGACGCCGAATATGGTGCGGTAGCGATCATCGAGCGAATGCCAGACGCCTTCAGCCCGCGTGAACAATTGGTGGTTCGACAGCCAGGTGCGCGAGGGGTTGGGCGCACAAAAGCAGGACCCGTAACCGTCGCTTGTAAAGCCGAGCTTGGCATCGGTATAGCGGGCTATGACATTGATGGAGAAATTGTCGATCAGGTCGGCGCCCACCCGGCCGGAATAGGTGTAGTTGTCGTAATAGTTCGGGCGTGCGACGGTGCCGGGCACGAGAAGCTCCCACGGCGTGACCGGCGTGTCCGTCGAGCGGAAATGGTCGATGCCGAAGGCATAGTTGAAGGTCGATGTCGATCCGCTCAGGCCTAGCCGCTGGTTGAAGGTGCCGTGCGATCCGCCCTCCACCGTAGCCGTCAGTTGAGGCGGGCCCGAGCCTCTCCTGGTGGTGATCGAGATGACGCCACCGATGGCATCGGCGCCATAGAGCCCGCCTTGCGGCCCGCGCAGGGCCTCGATGCGCTCGACATCGCCGGTCAGCGACTGGCCGAGATCCGCGGCCGCGTTGGGAACGGCGGGATTGGAAACGTCGATGCCGTCGATGAGTACCTTCACATGATTGGAGTTGGTTCCGCGCATGAAGATGGAGGTCTGGGTACCCGTACCGCCCGACTGGACCAGATTGAGACCCGGCATTGTTCGCAGGGCGTCGTTGACCGTGCGCCGCTGCTGCCTGGCCATGTCGTCGGCCGTGATCACGGTGACCGAGCTGCCGACCTTGTTGATCGAGGTCGGCTGCAATGTCGCGGAGGTGACGATGATCGGATCCAGCTCGATCGGGGTGGGCTGCGTCCCGGCGCTTTGCGCCAGGGCATGCGTTGCGAGAACGCAGGACACCCCGACAAGGGCGGCCGACGAAATAGCGTGTTGCAGACGGCAGGCAGTCTCGTCCATGAGGACCTCAAGCAGGATAGCCAATGGCCGTCACTGCGATTGATGCCCCTCCCGCTGCCCCGACAGGACATCTGGATCGACCACCATCGGGGACCCCCGCCCAATGTTACCGCGCGTGACCATTGCGACGGCAGGTCTCCTGGCTCACGGGTCGTTGTGCTCTTCGTTTGCCTTCCCGGGCCTGATCCCAGTGGCATGTAACGAAGGACTCACCGCCTACAGTTGCGGGGGCAGCCGCGGTTCGAAACGATCGCTCATTTCTCCGCGTTCCCTATTATCCCCGAGGGGAACCGTCGATTTAACGCTAGGGCGTGCGTATTGTGACTGTCAAGCTTGATACGTTCTATGTCCCCGGTAAACCGGATGGAGCGCTCCCCGTTTCACCAGACAGAAAAAATCTCGATCTTCAAGGAGTCCCCATCGCACTTGCGTCGGGTATGCTTTTGGCGACCTGGCCGCCCTTATCGATCTGCTCGCTACTTGGACTGTCGCCATTGCGCCTACACCATCGCTTTTGAGCCTTCCGCGATTACTCCGACAGTGCATGCTTGATCGTGTTCAAGGTGCCCCTCGATCGTTGCGAGGGGATAATTGGGAAGCCGGTTCGAAGCTGGCGCTGCCCCCACAATGATAACGAAGTCATCGTTTCGACGAATGCCATTGGATCGCAAGTGATCTGGGAAGGTGTCGAGACAGTCCACTCGGACAGCTTCGGAGCCCGGAAACCAGCCTCGGACGGGAACCTGACTGATCGCGGCGGGCGGTCAAGAGGCAGATCGGCGTGCTAGGTGTCATCCTGCCGTCGTCTTTCCTCCATCACCACCAGTTCAGTCCTCGCGAGAGGAACGGAACAGGTATGGCGCAACGTCGGTGAGGTGGGGTCAGGAGAGCCAGGCCCATGGTAAGCGCTTCGAGCGCGTTCCAGTGATGTGGTCCCGACCC
>NZ_JBQEPH010000101.1:0-3596 GCF_052045555.1 Labrys sp. 22185
TGGATGTGGCCTGTGATGACCATCATAACAAGGAACGAAAGGTACGCTGAACAATGCCTTCCCACCGCTGTACGCTGCTGCGCTCTAACAGCATTGCACCTTATGGAGTGGGGCGGGTCAGGCGCGTTCGCTGCACCCGCCGAGATCCGGAGGATGTCTTTTCGAGCCTGGTTCGCGTAGGCGGTGTGCCGTCGGTATTGGTACCGTTGGCGGGCGTCTCACGGGTGTCTTCGCTGTCGTGCCTCTGTATCTCCTGTGAAACATTGGAGCGCTTTTTGTAATATGAGCTTGCTGCGACAGCAAAGTCGCTATTCTTCGGCTGATTTTTTTGCGCAGAATTGTCATTTTTATTTTTCATAAGATCCAATCCAGTCATCAAGATGGGATTATAATCCTTATTTTGTCGATCTAATATGAATAAATATTTATTTAATCTAAGTATTTATAATTGCTCTTGTTTATCCCGTTGCATTCATCGAGGGCAATTCCGACAGGGGCCCACGCACATAGACGACGTCGATACCGATTTCCTGAGCCAAATCCGTTGCGGCTTTGACTGCATCGTCGCGGGTATGAAACGGCCCGATGGGATCGGAGGGGACAACGTCATCGGTGTATGTGGCGCTATTTACAACCCAAACGGGGCCGGTCAATTCAATCAGCACCCAATTGCTTTGTGTCGGAGGGCTTTCGTCTTCGCGAAGAAATCGAACCGTTGTCATCGCCGTTCCCTCACCAATCCTCATAGGACGAGAACGGCGTGGCGCTCGCAAGGTTCCTGTCCGAGGTTGCCACACTCGCATGTGACGACGGCATTATTTCTACGGCATTATTTCTAGGGATCGGAGCCAAGTTGAGCCGCGAGCATCTGCCTTGCGATCGAAGCCGCTCTGAGGGTTGGACGCTTCCAACGGCTTGATGTGCCAGTGTGGTGGTGTGGAGCGCCCTTTGACGAAGATGCCTGAGGTCGGCTTTTAGAGGACGGCGATTAGACACAGACCTTCCTGGGTAGTTTCCGAGCCTGCGTTCCCGGGCTTTCCAATTCTATCATGACGAAATTACAGCCTCGCGCCTCATCGGCACGCGGCGAAGAAGGGTCCTTATGGAGAACGATCGCATGGTTTCGGATAAAGTCGCCACGGGCATGAACGGGGATCGTACACCCATCAACATGGATGCTGATACTGCAACCTTCACCAGCGGGGCTGCTAGCGGGCAGGTCGATCGTCTGGTTGCATTGGGAGAAATCAAGGGCACGGCCGTCTATAATCGTCACGATGAGCTTCTCGGCACGGCGTATGATTTCTTGGTCGACAGGATTACCGGCCAAGTCACCTATGCCGTCATGGCCTTTGGCGATCTGCTCGGCATGGGCGAACGCTATCATCCACTGCCCTGGAAGCTGCTGACGTTCGACATGGTTCGGCGGGTATTCCTTCTCGACCTTGATCGTCTTTTGCTAGTGAATTCACCTAGTTTTTCGGCGGCAGACGGGCCGAATTGGTCTGATCGCGCCTATGGAGACCGGATCGATGCCTATTATGAAAACTCTTCCTCAAGGCGAAGTGACTAGACTCCGACGCAAGTCGGTCAGTCGTCACTCCTCGTTCGGCGGGTCCTTCTTAAGGACAAAGAACAGCGCGCGGTGATCGGCGTCGTTCTAGGTAGTTTCCGACCCTCTTCTTGAGTGCCGGTTCGGGGATAAGGTCGTCCCGGAAAGTGGTTCAGAGCGATGATCCCCGCACGCGCACCTCGATGCCTTGATCGGAAGAGTGACATGAAGAATATTATCATATTGTGCGTTGTAGCGCTGTCCATCGCGGCCTGCGCCAATGCTAGGGATACGCGTATGTCCAAGGGCGCGCTTCTCGGCGGCGCGGGTGGCGCGCTCATCGGAGGTGTCGCCACCCGTTCCGCGGGCGGTGCGATTGTTGGTGGAGCTATCGGCGCTGCAGCCGGCGCTGTCGTTGCGGACGTGACCAGACCGCGCCATCGCGGCAGCAGGTGCCATTATAGCAGCTTGCTTGGGAAACGTGTCTGCCAGTATCGGTAAGCCAAGGTAGAGCGGATATTGAAGCCTCAGTTACGTCTAGGTAAATACCCAGCCTATTGGGCGAGCAAGGTCCCTATCAGTATATGGCCGGCCGGATTTGCAATCTTGTACCCCGTCTTTAGCGAGGCCTTATGCCTGTTGATTTGCCGCCCGTCCGAAAGCGGGTGAAGACCGCGCCATTCATGAGTGTTTCGAGAAAGGAAGCGGCTCGTCAGGTTTCTTTTGCTTGGATGCTTCTCGCCCTATGCATTGCTGCTGCAATAATTGCAGCAGCAATGCACCTTCTGCCTTAGATTTTAATCGGGCCGCGGAAGAAATACGATTTAGGGTGCTGGATCGCCTGACGAATTTTTCTGAAGCACAAAGCTTCAAGGGGAAACATCTTCTCACATATTCAAGCCAAAAGAGCCGGATCCCATCGATCTGCTATCGCGCGAAAATTCGGCATCAATACCGGTTTCGGCGCCGCCAGATTCGACTCCGAGTGTGCTGCCGCAAATAACTTCGCCACCTCCAGCCATTCGCGCCATGTTGCCGATTATGGAACGACGCTTCGATCTTCGAGAGGAAGAAGACGGCACGTGGACCGTTTTCGACGTGTTTACAGGCTTGCCAGGGATAGTCGGCGGCTTCGAAGCCACAGGTTTCGAGGTGGACGAAGCCGGTGATCTGCTCGCAATGCTGAATGCAGCGGATCTGGAACGCAGGCGCGAAGCTGGCATGCTCTAGCCTCAGGCCCTCCCAGGAACGAACGGCTCTCCCCGGTGTTGGATACCAGGAGGTGCCATATGGAACATGCCAAGTTCTCTCAACCTGTCGAGGTGAACGGTCTTGCCATCGCAGACGCTGATCAGGCAGTGAACCGCCCCGGGTTTGCCGGAGGCCATTTCGTTTAAGTTATGCAGCCATGGCTGGAGCGTCCAGCATGGCGTAGTAGCGTTCCTCGGCTTCGGCCGGCGGGATGTTGCCGATAGGCTCCAGCAGCCGGCGATTGTTGAACCAGTCGACCCAGGTCAGCGTGGCGAACTCGACGGCCTCAAAGCTTCGCCATGGCCCGCGCCGATGGATGACCTCGGCCTTGTAGAGGCCGTTGATCGTCTTGGCCAGCGCGTTGAAGCTCCTATATCTGTCAAGCGGGACGGTGGGCGCCTGGCACGCAGAGATGGCGGTAAATTTCACGGACGATGTATCGCTTCACGCAGCGCACGATTTCTCGAGGTGTTTTGCCTTCCGCTCTCCGCCTGACCGCGTAAGCTTTCGTGGTTGCGTGATCCCGCAGCCGAACGATAGCCACGCGGTAAAGGGCGGCATTAGCCTGTCGGTTTCCGCCACGGTTCAGGCGCATGCGGTTTGTCTTGCCGCTTGAGGCTGGGATGGGACATACGCCACATAGCTTTGCGAGGGCTGCTTCGGATTTGATGCGCTCAGGATTGTCGCCGACAAGGATCAGCATTTCGGCCATGGTCATTGTCGAGATGCCATGCGCTTTCATAAGTTTCGGCGCTTTTTCTCGAACCATGCGCTCGAGCTCCTGCTCGTGGAT
>NZ_JBQEPH010000102.1:0-3402 GCF_052045555.1 Labrys sp. 22185
TGCCGTAGCTGCTGTTCTCGACCTTCTTGGCGAGGTGACGCAGTTGATCGGCATCGATCCAGCCGCTGGAAAAGGCGATCTCCTCCGGGCAGGCCAGGCGCACGCCCTGCCGGTGCTCAAGCACGCGCACGAACTCGGCGGCCTGCAGCAGGCTGTCGGGCGTGCCGGTGTCGAGCCAGGCATAGCCCCGCCGCATGCGCTCCACATGCAGGCTGCCCCGCTCCATATAGATGCGGTTGACGTCGGTGATCTCATACTCGCCGCGCGCCGAGGGCTTGATGGTCCGGGCGATGTCGACCACCTCGGCATCGTAGAAATACAGCCCCGTCACCGCCCAGTTGGATTTGGGCTGCCTGGGCTTCTCCTCGATCGAGGTCGCCACCGCCTTCTCGTCGAAGCCGACCACGCCATAGCGCTCGGGATCGGTGACGTGATAGGCGAACACGGTGGCCCCCTCGCGGCGGGAGACGGCCGAGCGCATCAGGCCGGGCAGGCCGGCCCCATAAAACAGATTGTCGCCCAGGATGAGCGCCGAAGGCTCGCCCGCCACGAAATCGGCTCCGATGACGAAGGCCTGGGCCAGGCCGTCCGGGCGCGGCTGCTCGGCATAGCTCAGCTTCAGGCCCCATTGCGAACCATCGCCGAGCATCTTGCGGAACAGCGGCAGATCATGCGGGGTGGAAATCAGCAGGATTTCGCGAATACCCGCCTGCATGAAGGTGCTGAGCGGGTAATAGATCATCGGCTTGTCGTAGATCGGCAGCAACTGCTTGGAGGTGATGCTGGTCATCGGATAGAGCCGGGTGCCACTGCCGCCGGCCAGTATGATACCGCGCATTCTCAATAACTTCCTTGATCAAAAACACCACGGGCGGCCGATTGCGAAGGCCGTTAGGACGAAGCAAGAGGAGAAACGGGAGTGGGTGAGCCCGCGCCGGCACGCCCCGCCTGCAGGCGGGATACGCAGTCGCCGACCGAGGCGCGCCAATCTGGCAAGGCGATGCCGTAACGCTGCTGCAGCCTGGCCGTGTCCAGCCTTGAATCGGCAGGGCGGCGGGCCGGCGTGGGATAGTCTTTGGTCTCGATGCGCCTGACGCGGGCCGAGGGGCCACCCGACGATGCCGATGCCGCAAACACCGCCTCGGCGAGATCGGCCCAGCTCGCCTCACCGCTACCGGCGACATGAAACACGCCGAACAAGGGCGAGGCCGCCGCCTTCTCCTCGACGACCTTCCGGGCGATCCGCAGCAGCGTCTCGGCAAGATCGAGGGCATAGGTCGGGCAGCCGAACTGGTCGGAGACGACGCCGACCTCGTCGCGCTCGCCGGCGAGCCGCAGCATGGTCTTCACGAAATTCTGGCCATGGGGCGAGTAGACCCACGAGGTGCGGCAGATCACGTGGCGCGGATTGGCGGCGGCGACGCGCAGCTCGCCTTCATGCTTGGACGCACCATAGGCGCCGAGTGGACAGACCCGATCCTCCTCGCGATAGGGATGGCCTGCGGCGCCGTCGAAGACATAGTCGGTCGAGACATGCACGATCGGCACGCCGAGCCGTTGCGCGGCCTCCGCGACGAGCCCTGCGCCGACGGCGTTGACCGCATGGGCCTTCTCCGGTTCGCTCTCGGCCCGGTCGACCGCCGTATAGGCGGCGGCATTGATGATCGCATCCGCCCCGGATGCGAGGAGCGCCTCAGGAATGCTCGCCGGCTCGGCCAGATCGAGCCCAGGCCGGCCGAGACAGACGATATCCACGCCAGAGGACGCGCCAACGGCCTGCAGGTAGCGAGCCAGTTGCCCTTCCCTGCCCGTCACCACAATACGCATCGCGAAACCTCCTGGATCCGGACTGCCGGCAGGCTCAGGCGCTGACGAGCCCCAGCCGTTCGCCGGCATAGACCCCCGAGCGGATCGGGCGCCACCACCAATCATTGTCGAGATACCACTGCACCGTATGCCGGATGCCGGATTCGAAGGTCTCGAGGGCGCGCCAGCCCAGGTCCGCCTCGAGTTTGCCGGCATCGATCGCATAGCGCTGGTCATGGCCGGGGCGGTCCGGCACGAAGGCGATCAAATCCCGCCGCGGACGCGAACCGGCGACGAGCCCGTCCAGAACGTCGCAAATGGTCTCGACCACGCTCAGATTGCTGCGCTCGCTGCGCCCACCGACATTATAGGTCTCTCCCGGCCGGCCCGTCCGCACGATTGTCCACAGGGCACGGGCGTGGTCCCCGACGAAAAGCCAGTCACGCACATTGCTGCCATCGCCATAGACCGGCAATGTGCGTCCCTCCAATGCGTTGAGGATGACGAGCGGGATAAGCTTTTCGGGAAAATGATACGGGCCGTAATTGTTCGAGCAGTTGGAGATCAGCACCGGCAGGCCATAGGTGCGCATCCAGGCTCGGGCAAGATGGTCGGAAGCCGCCTTGCTGGCCGAATAAGGCGAGCTCGGATCATAGCGCGTGGTCTCGGTGAAGAGGCCGTCGCTGCCGAGCGAACCATAGACCTCGTCCGTGGAGACATGCAGGAAACGGAACGCGTCACGCTCCCGGCCCGAAAGCGTACGCCAATAGGCGCGCGACGCTTCCAGCAGGGTGTAGGTCCCCACGATATTGGTCTGGATGAAGTCATCGGCTCCGGCGATCGAGCGGTCGACATGGCTTTCGGCGGCCAGATGCATCACCGCGTTCGGGCGAAAAGATGCCATGACGGCATCCAGCTTCAGCCTGTCGGTGATGTCGCCGCGCATGAAGCGATAATTTCGTGAGCCAGCTATCGAGCGCAGAGAATGAGGATTGCCCGCATAGGTAAGCTTGTCGAAGTTGAGCACCTCGACATCCCCCTCCCCCACCAGCAGGCGCACCACGGCCGAACCGATGAAGCCTGCACCGCCTGTCACCAGAACACGCATCATGCGACACCTTCCTGTTCGGAGTTGTAATGAAACTGAGCCGGCAAGTCTTTCAGGAGCGGCAACCCCTGGTCCTTCGCCGAAAGCACGGGACCCTGTGGCAGCACGGGCCATTCGATGCCGATCGCAGGGTCATTCCACAGAATGCCGCCATCGTCGTCGGGGCTGTAGTAATTGGTGACCTTGTAGGCAACCAGCGTGTCCGGCTCCAACGTGCAATAGCCATGGGCGAAGCCGACAGGCACCCACAGCTGGTCGCCATCGACCCCGTCCAGGCGGGCCGAGACATATCTGCCGAAGGTCGGCGAGCCCTGGCGGATATCGACCGCCACGTCGAGTATCGCACCGCGGATGACACGAATCAGCTTGCCCTGCGCCATCGGCGAACGCTGAAAATGCAAGCCTCGCAGCGTACCCGCGGCGCCGGACAAGGCCTCGTTGTCCTGAACGAATTCTACGTCGGCAACCTGCTGGCAAAACCCGCGCGC
>NZ_JBQEPH010000103.1:0-3322 GCF_052045555.1 Labrys sp. 22185
GGAACCTTGCGAGCGCCACGCCGTTCTCGTCCTATGAGGATTGGTGAGGGAACGGCGATGACAACGGTTCGATTTCTTCGCGAAGACGAAAGCCCTCCGACACAAAGCAATTGGGTGCTGATTGAATTGACCGGCCCCGTTTGGGTTGTAAATAGCGCCACATACACCGATGACGTTGTCCCCTCCGATCCCATCGGGCCGTTTCATACCCGCGACGATGCAGTCAAAGCCGCAACGGATTTGGCTCAGGAAATCGGTATCGACGTCGTCTATGTGCGTGGGCCCCTGTCGGAATTGCCCTCGATGAATGCAACGGGATAAACAAGAGCAATTATAAATACTTAGATTAAATAAATATTTATTCATATTAGATCGACAAAATAAGGATTATAATCCCATCTTGATGACTGGATTGGATCTTATGAAAAATAAAAATGACAATTCTGCGCAAAAAAATCAGCCGAAGAATAGCGACTTTGCTGTCGCAGCAAGCTCATATTACAAAAAGCGCTCCAATGTTTCACAGGAGATACAGAGGCACGACAGCGAAGACACCCGTGAGACGCCCGCCAACGGTACCAATACCGACGGCACACCGCCTACGCGAACCAGGCTCGAAAAGACATCCTCCGGATCTCGGCGGGTGCAGCGAACGCGCCTGACCCGCCCCACTCCATAAGGTGCAATGCTGTTAGAGCGCAGCAGCGTACAGCGGTGGGAAGGCATTGTTCAGCGTACCTTTCGTTCCTTGTTATGATGGTCATCACAGGCCACATCCATAACCGGGGGGCAAATGAAACCGATCCTCCTGACACTCACAAAAACGGGCCGCGACGCAACACCGGTTACTGTGAACATATCGCAGATTTTGAAGATCGAGCCTCTCAAGGAGGGGTCGATGATATATCTGGGCGATCAAACGACAGTATCCGTAGCCATAGGGCATGAAGAACTCATTCAAAAGCTACGGGAAGCCATCGCTCATGCGCCGTAGAGAACTGGCAAGATCTCAGCGATGATCGGCCAGAAACGAAAAAAGGGAACTTCCTTGGCTCGAAAGCCGAAGGGACGATTGAGTTCCTGCCGGCGTGGGGCTCTCAGCTGGCGCTCTCTTTTGCCCGAAGCTCAACCAACGCATTGCCAGCTACCGCAAATCAGGAGAACTGAGATGGACGAACGACGTGAGCTTTACAGAAGCCCTGGCGATGATATCTGGTACCTCGGTCGCGACCCCTCCGACGGGATGGCCATCATCATTCATCAAGCGAATGGTCCCTTCGGTTCCGCCATTTCCTTTATCGCCTTGCGCGACTTCCTCAGAACTGGCGCGAACGGTCCAGAGCATCAGGCTTTGCTGCGGCTCATAGCGACACTTGTGCAAACGCCTCCCTTTGCCGATCGGGGGAATGCGGCACGGTAGGCAGGGACCTTCCCGCTCACCGATGACAGACACATTGAAAGGAAAGAATGATGTCCCAAAACCTCTCTCGCCCGGTGGAGCGCATCTGCCGCCTGATGTGCCGTATGGAGGGGCATGAGGAACTGGTCGGGTTTGAGGGCGAGCCCATGTGGGAGTCCTTCCGGGAGGACGTGATGCAGATACTCGCAGAGCTTCGCGACGGGGACACATTGCCGAGTGGATTATCCGTCGTTAAGATCGACAAGTGAAACGTCTCGTATTTTTTGGAATACGGCATGTTAATTCTAGGAATTTCTGGGATATTTCCGACAAATCACCAAAGAACTTATCTGCCTTGCCATAAACGCATTTAAAGTTTATGCTTGTTTTCATCGATCTTGTTGCCGATCTTTTTCTGCGCTATTGGCGCTGACGATTTTCCTCTCCAAAAATCGATCAAAACTTACTCACTAAGCGCTTCGCACGGTGGGTTATTTATTACGAACGACTGAAAGGAAATCGTTATGAATACTGGAACCGTAAAGTTCTTCAACACGACCAAAGGCTTTGGCTTCATCCAGCTCGATACTGGAGGCTCCGATGTGTTCGTTCACATTTCGGCCGTCGAACGGGCGGGAATGCACACCATCGTAGAGGGTCAGAAGCTCTCGTTCGATGTCGTGACGGATCGACGCAATGGAAAAAGTGCAGCTGAGAACCTTCAGGCTGCGTGAGAATATGGCGCGTCTGGTCTTTGACTACGGATGTACTGGCACTGGCCATTGATGCGCGATGAGAAGG
Organism: Labrys sp. 22185; assembly: GCF_052045555.1. Lineage (NCBI taxonomy): Bacteria > Pseudomonadati > Pseudomonadota > Alphaproteobacteria > Hyphomicrobiales > Xanthobacteraceae > Labrys > Labrys sp. 22185. Next base: position 2,201 of record NZ_JBQEPH010000103.1, read on the forward strand.
CCGGGTTCACCTGGCCTTTTTTGTTATGGTGATTTGCGAGAAGATTGCCGAAATGACGACATTGGATTTCACGACGCCTGCGGCGGTGTATGTGCAGATATCCGGGACCTCTCGCTCAATGCGAGGTAGGGCACCCCAGAAATATCGTCGGTTCGAAAGCCTCGCACTTGCCGTTCAGTTTGCGGTCGAGGAGTCGCTGGTAGATTTGCGAACGCTCATGATCGAAACCGATGATGGCGACTACACCGGCCCCGAGATCCGGTCTCTCTACGACCATGATAATTATCCCCTGCCCAGAGCGGCCGCCTGAAACGATTCCGGACAACGACTGGTTCGAGGAATCTTCCAGATCGGCTGCCGGGGCATCGCCTTTCCCCGGCCCTGCCCTTCCCGACCTTGCTCGGTAGGCCTCGATGGTTCTCAGCAGAAAGTCATTCAGGAACCGCGCCTTCATAGTGGCCTTGAGGCCGGGCAGATCGATGAACTAGAGCGTCGTGCGGGAAGTTTGAGTCGAGGGATTCCCTTTTGGGTGGATTCGTGATTCACCGTGTTAGGAGGTGGATCATGGCCCATTCTGACGACTTACGCGTTCGAGTGACCGATGCGATTAGCCAAGGGCAGTCGCGCCGAGCGGCGGGGCGGCGTTTTGCCGTGAGTGCCAGTTCGGCGATCCGCTGGGCTTCACGAGTGGAACGGAGCGGGCAAGTCAAGGCTTCGAAGATGGGGCGGCCGGCGGGCAAAGGGCCGCTGTCGGATCATCTGGACTTCCTCATCGCTGCAGTGGAGGAGACGCCGGACATAACCATGCCGGAGCTTGCCGAGCGTCTCCAGCAGGCGAGCGGGATTGTTGCTCATACCGCTTCCCTGTCGCGCCTTTTGTGCCGGGCCGGGTTCACGTATAAAAAAACAGCTGATGGCGTCGGAGTGCGCACGCGCTGACGTGGCCGAGAAGCGTCGTGTCTGGATCCAGAAGCGTCAGCCCCGGATGCGCCGCCAGCCAGGCCGCCTGGTCTTTATCGACGAGACGAGCCTCAACACCAAAATGACCCGCCTGCGTGGCCGCGCCCCTCGCGGTCGCCGGCTCAAGGCCCGTGCCCCCTTTGGCAAATGGGGGACCCAGAC
>NZ_JBQEPH010000104.1:0-3315 GCF_052045555.1 Labrys sp. 22185
GAAGATCGGCTCGACGAAGGCGCGCTCGACGCAGAGCGGCGCCGCGGCATCGACTGACCAGTCCTTGGCCTTGCCGGGGAACGGCACCACGCCGTGCTGGGCAACGAAGTTCTTGCGGTTGCCCGTGTCGAGATAGCTCTCGGAGAGCATGCCGTTGGCATGGATGATGCCGTGCTGGGCCAGCTCGACATGGTAATAGGTGTAGGTCTGGAAGGAGCGGTCATAGAAGATGCTCCGGCCATTGACCAGCATGCGGATCGGCACCAGCTTGCCTTCGAAGAAGAAGCTGTGCTCGGCCGTGACCAGCAGGTCCTGATAGGGCACGCCTTCGGCGATCGCATTCTTGAGGATGCGGACGGGATAGCCGCCGAAATCGAGCGGGCGATTAGGATTGCTCAGGACATGGCCCGAGCCGATCCAGGTGACCGGACGAAGTTCATTCTTGCCGTCGATGGAAACGAAGACGTCGTCGCCGACCTGGATATTCTCGATCGCGACTTCACCAACGGTCGTGCGGATCATCGTGCCGGCGAGGAAGCAGACAACGGCCTGGTCGGTGATAGTCAGAGTGTTGCCGCTGGAACCGACCGTCAGCGGGCCCGGATCGCCAGGCGTATAGGTTCCAGCCGTGAGGCTTGAGTCGGCCAGATTCGCAGTGGCAATGATATTCCCACCGGCATCTCGGACTGTGACGGTTTGCGGCCCTCCAGCGGGGCCGGTGACCGAGTAAGATGCGGGGGCGGCCGAGGTGTTCTCGAACGCGAGATGATTCAATCCATTGTTGGTCGCAAAGTGGTGGATGGTCGTGCTGGACAGATCGATCAGCGTACCACCACCATTAACCGTGAAAGTGCCACCGCCTGGGCCGTAGTAAATTCCCATGCCGTCTAGAATGCTGCTGAGGTTGTTGCCGTTGCTGAAGCTGCCACCGTCCGATAGACCGATGTTCGTTCCCGTCAGCGCACTCACATTTAGGCCATTTGCCAATGTAGCTGAGCCACCGGTGATATTCAAATTGGTATTGCCCAGAACACTGACGGCGGTCGAGATAGTGGCAGTACCACCAATATAAACTTGCGTGGTTCCAAGAAGGTTCGCCACCAAAACGACATTCGCGTTTACTGTCGGCGGCACAACATAGTTGGTTGTGCCTATGGCGTTAAGGAGTGTAAGTGTCGTGCCGTCGGTTTGCGCAATATTCCCGCCGGGAACATTACTTAAGACGGTACCGTCAAGGGCACCGCCCGAAATGTCAACATTTCTGAATCCCGTTATCGGCGCGGGATCGCCGACGGTATAGGTTACCCCACCGGTATTTGGACCGTAATCTGTAGGCATTCATTCCTCCTGCATCCGTCGGAATTCCGGCCCGTCCCCCACGGCCCCCGTACTTCCGATTAGGTATCATGTACACCTTTTGAAATAGCGCAGCAAGTTTGTTTTATCTAAACATAACTCGCGACTACCAACATGTCGACAGGCGATGCGCAAACCGCATTTCTTCGACCCTGTCAGCCGCCGCCTGCGACCGCTGTCTTGACTTGGCCGTAGATGTCGAGATCGGCCTCAAGCAGCACCTCGGTCTCGGGCAGCCTGCGCAGCCGTTCCGCCAAGGCCTGGACCGGCGGCAACAGGGGTGCGATCTGCACCGCGCCCTGCGGCATGCGCATGATCTGTTCGAGATCCTCGGCGAAGACATGCGGTCGTTCGCGAATGCCGACGACCCCGGCGCTGGCAAGATTGGCGAGTGCCGTCGCCACGGCGCCGCGCGGCAACAGGGCATCGATGGTAACGGACGTCGATATTGGCTCGTGCAGCGGAAGGGAACGGTGTACTGTGATGGGGCTTTTCAAAAGTGCCCCCTCGGACTTAGATGGCACCTCCGGTAGCTTGAGCAATCAGGGATGTTAAGCTCGATAGGAGTGGTTTTGAGGGCCGACATTGGCGAAATGGGTCTGGGTCTGGATTTCGGTGTAGATGGTGCCCTATTGGCGGTTTTGCCTCCCTTTTCCGTCATGCGGGCGCACTTGTCCTGTCGAGCCAGCACCATCGCTTCATGTTGTAGGCCATATTGGCCATGATGATCCTCGCCTCGGCCCTGATCTTGCCGATGGTGCGGATGAACAGGCCCATATGATCCTCCTGCTCGGCGAAGACATGCTCGACATGGGCCTCGCGATTGAGCTGCGCCTTGAGATGCAAGGGTAACGACTTGCCATCGCCTGTCCGCAGTTCCTCCAGGCATTCACGCCGATCTCGCCGGTTCGGCTCGTAGCCCCGAATGCCGACGCTGAAGAGCAGGCCTTTGATGCGGTTTGTATGCAGCGTTCGTTCCTTGACCAGCGCCTTGCGTTCCCTTCCGATCCGGCGGCGATCCTCCTCCTCGACCGCTGGCACGCGGACCATCGAGCACACCCTTGGTTCACCGCGCATCCAAGCCATCAGGGTGCGGACCAGCGTCTCACCGTCGATCCTGTCGGTCTTCGCCCGCCGATGCCGGCGCGACACCGCAATCGAAGCGGCGTCGACCACATGGCTGGTGATCCAGTCTTCCGACGCCAAGGCTCGATGGATCCAGAAGCCATCGAGCCCTGCTTCCTGAATAGCGATCACCGGATAGCGTTGACCTTCGCGGGCTTGTGCCTTGTCGCGCAGCGCATCCAGACACGCCAGAAGTGCTGGCATATCACCACCCGGTACCGAGTGCCGGGACATCTTCTCGCAGCCTGGCGATAGCGAGGTCACCAGCCATGACGATTTCGACAGCTCCAGCGAGACGAAAATTGCGCGAAGATCAACTCGGATGGCGGCAGGCTGCGAGATGGCTTCTGCTGACATGCCAAATCCTTCCACAGTGGTTGGTAGCAAACCGACTCTGATCTCCCTCAGGCCGCTATCCAACTCTCATCATGGGATCTTTTTTATGCCGACAGCGCAGTGGTGCGCCCGCACGATGGTGCTATCGATCATGTCGGCGGACCGCTCCCGACCCGCCATTTCGGCCAGAGTTTCGAGCATGGCGTCGAACACCCCCGTCTCGACCCAACGCCGATAGCGGCGGAAAACGCTGTTCCACTTGCCATATTCGTCCGGCAGGTGACGCCACTGCGAACCGGTGCGCGCCATCCACATCATGCCCTCGAAGAAGGGGCGGTTGTCACCCGCTGGTCGGCAACCGCGCCCCCGCTCCGATGGAAGAAGAGGGCCGATCAGCACCCATTCTTCATCCGACACCCCAATCCGCTCGCCCAAGCCTGCCTCCCAAAAAGCAGCCTTGAATCAACCAGGACTCACCCAGTCAAGCTTTGTCCACGA
>NZ_JBQEPH010000105.1:0-3143 GCF_052045555.1 Labrys sp. 22185
ACAGGTCGCCAGCGAGCCGGAGGCGCTCGCGAGTTGGATCGCAGAACAGAATGGCAGCATTGCCGCCATCGGCCTCGAGGCCGGCCCTTTGTCGCAATGGTTGCATCGCGGATTGGCCGAGGTGGGTCTGGACGTCGTTTTGATGGAAACTCGGCAGGTCAAGGGCGGCTTGAAGGCTATGCCGATCAAGACTGACCGGCGCGACGCGGAAGGAATTGCCCGCCTGCTGCATCTGGGCTGGTTCCGCCCGGTTCACTGTAAATCCGTTTCGGCGCAGGAGGTCCGTACCGTGCTCGGAGCTCGCAAAGCGATCCAGCAGGGGATGATCGCACTGGAGATGTCCCTGCGTGGGCTCCTGCGGAACTTAGGGCTGAAGGTCGGTGCCATCTCGCGCGGCCAATTCGAGCATCGCATCCGCGAACTGACAGTCGGCAATCGAATGCTCGAAGCCGCCACGGAGCCGATGCTGCGAGCGCGGGCCTGTCTGCGGCGCGAGTTGGCGGAACTGGAACGATGCGTCCGCCAGCCCGCCCGGGATGACTCGGCCTGCCATCGGTTAATGTCTATGCCTGGGATCGGCGCAGTCGTGGCATTGACCTTCCGCTCTGCCGTCGATGATCCTGCTCGATTCACGTCGTCGAAAAAGGTTGGCCCTTGGGTCGGCCTGACACCTTCACGCAACCAGTCTGGCGAACGTGATGTATCGGGTGGCATTACAAAGGCCGGAGACGTCAACCTGCGCCGTGCTCTGTGTCAGGCTTCGACCGTCATGATCAATCGGGGACGCTCGACATGGCTCAGAACATGGGCAGCACAGATAGCACGCCGCCGCGGTCGGAAGCGCGCCATGGTGGCGCTTGCTCGGCGCATCGCAGTGATCCTTCACCGAATTGGGTCGATGGTACAACCTTCCAGACAGAGGCACGGACGCGTTGCTCAAACTTCTTGGCGAGCTCCAATCGCGCAATCAGAAGACGTCGAAGACCGGCGCATCCATTGCCTGTTGCTTCGAAGCCGGGCGGGACGGATTCTGGATCCATCGGCTGCTCACCGACCACACTATTCCAACGCACGTGGTCGAACCGACAAGCATCCTCGTGAATCGCCGGGCGAAGACCGATCGACTTGATGTGGAGGGCTTTTTGCGAGTGCTTGCGGCCTATCTGGCGGGAGACACCCAAATCTGCAGTATGGTGCGTGTGCCAACTCCCGACGAGGAGGACGGCAAACGCGTACACCGAGAGCGAGAATATCTTGTTCAGGAGCGAACACGGATCGAAAATCGGATATTGGTCTGGCTCGCAACCCAGGGAATTCGGTCAAGGCCATCGTTGCGAACCTGGGAGCGAGACATAGCGGTCCTCGAGACTGAACCGCCCCGGATTTGTCGGAGGCTCTAACTTCCAAATAGGATGGAGCGATGACGAGCAAATCAGCGACGAGCAAGACGACGAACAAATTCTCAGCCGAGGTGCGAGAACGGGCGGTGCGGATGGTGCTGGAGCACGAGGGCGAACACTCCTCGCGCTGGACAGCGGTGCAATCGATCGCCGCGAAGATCGGCTGCTCGGCGCACACGTTGCTGGAATGGGTGAAGAAGGCCGAGGTCAATAGTGGTGTCCGGGCAGGTGTCCCGGCCGATATCGCCGAGAAGTTGAAGGCGCAGGAGCGGGAGATCGGTGAGCTTCGCCAAGCCAACGAGATCCTGCGCAAGGCGAGTGCTTATTTTGCGCAGGCGGAGCTCGACCGCCCACTGAAGCGATGATCGCCTTCATCGACGATCATCGGGAGGCGTACGGGGGCGAGCCGATCTGCAGGCTTTTGCCGATCGCCCCTTCAACCTACCACCGTCACGCGGCGCACAGAGCCAATCCCGATCAGCTCTGCGCCCGTTCCAAGCGGGATTTGGCTCTCCAGTGGGAGATTCAGCGTGTCTTTGCCGAGAACTTCGAGGTCTATGGCGTGCGCAAGGTCTGGCGGCAATTGCAGCGCGAGGGCCAGACGGTCGCACGCTGCACCGTGGAGAGATTGATGGGTTCGATGGGCCTGCAAGGAGTGATCCGAGGCAAGCCGGTACGTACGACGATCAGCGACAAGGCGGCGCCTTGCCCGCTGGATCACGTCAATCGGCAGTTCCACGCTCCGGCACCGAACAGGCTCTGGGTTTCCGATTTTACCTACGTCTCGACGTGGGGCGGCATGGTCTATGTTGCTTTCGTGATCGACGCCTACGCCCGTCGTATCGTCGGCTGGCGGGTGAGCAGGACCGCCCATGCGAGCTTTGTGCTCAACGCTCTCGAACAGGCCTTGCACGAACGCCGACCCATTCATCGCGGTGGCCTGGTGCATCATTCCGATCGCGGCAGCCAATATGTCAGCATCCGCTACACCGAGCGTCTCGCCGAAGCCGGCATCGAACCGTCTGTGGGCAGTGTCGGGGACAGCTACGACTGTGAATGTGGTATCGCAGCCTGATGGCCTGACCCATGCTACGATTGACCCAGTGTCATTGCGTTGACCTGTCGACCATCAGGTTGCCCCGGCAGCGGGGGAGATGTGACCTCATAGGAGCCTGACGGTCGCGTACCTTCACAGTCCTGTCCTCTCGATCGGTGCCCGGGGCCATTCCTGCGAAAGGGCATCCATGGACGAGATCATCATCGGCGTCGACACGCATAAATCGAACCACATAGCTGTCGCGATCAATACGCATGGCGCCCGCCTCGGCGCCATGACGATCCCAACGACCCGCAAAGGGTATCGCGATCTCGAGACATGGGCATCCGCGTTTGGCAGCATCAAGGCCTTTGGCATTGAGGGCACTGGTTCTTACGGTGCGGGCTTGTCCCGGAATCTGCTGGCCAAGGGCCATCTGGTCCTTGATGTTATGCGTCCCAATCGTCAGTTGCGCTATCTCCACGGAAAATCTGACAGCCTAGATGCCGAAGGCGCCGCCAGATCGGTGCTTAATGGACAAGCCACAGCCCTGGCCAAGACGCAGACAGGGCTTTCAGAGATGATCCGGCATCTTAAAATTGCTCGTGACAGCGCGGTGAAGGCCAAATCGCAGGCGATGATCACATTGAAAACGCTGATCATCAACGCGCCAGAGGAACTGCGCGCAGCACTCGAGCAGATCAAGG
>NZ_JBQEPH010000106.1:0-3018 GCF_052045555.1 Labrys sp. 22185
TACCAGCCAATACCTCAATAATCAGATCGAACAGGATCATCGGCGCGTTAAACGCCGCATCCGATCCATGCTCGGTTTCAAGTCGATGGCGAGTGCCGAGGTCATCCTCTCTGGCATCGAATTGGTCCACATGATGCGCAAACAACAGGCGAGGTTTGCCTATAATCCACGTCCGTCACTGAAAGCGCAGTTCGAACTCCTGGCTGCGTGAGCCGCGGCGCCAACACCTCTCTTCACGAACCCCGTTTGAGTTTGCGACAAAACCTGTTGAAGGGGATGTCCCGCGACGACGACAGGGTAATCTTGCGAATGGCCTTGACCATGATGTTCACTCCGCGACAGGCGCCGAGAGACCCTCTCTCAGGCATCAAACCCGTCACGAAACCAGGCGCCGCCCTCGAACTCTGAAGGGCAGCGCCACGCGACAACCAAAAGAAGGCGATAGACGCAGGGCCGGACGCAGAACACCACAGCACTGCCTTTGCGAACCCCTCAGGCTGCCCGCTCGAGCAGCTTCTTGGCCTTACCCTCGAGTTCGAGCCGGGCATCCTGGTGAGGCCTGTCGCGCGCAACGGCGGTGATGCCGGCGACGAAGTCGAAGATCGTTTCGGGCGGGCGCCCCTCTTCCGCCAGCACCGTCTCGATGATCCTGCCGGTCTCGGCCTTGGCGAAACCGCGCTTGCGCAGGAAATCCGAGCGGTCCTCATCGGATCTTGCGACGATCCGCTCGCGCGCTGCCCTGATGCTATTGACGAAAGGCGCCGGCGAAGAGTTCGCAAAGTTCAGCAGTGCCGGTGCGGCTTCGTGAGCAAAGCGCGAGGCGGCATATTTGGAATGGCGAATGGTGATCTCCTCGAAATCCTCCACACCCCATAGATTGCGGTTCTGGCAAACGGCCCTGAGATAGAAGCTGGCCATCCCGAGCGTCTTTGCCCCGACCTCGGAATTCCAGCAGTAAAAGCCGCGAAAATAGAGATCCGGAGATCCGTCCAGCAATGTGCCAGCCTCAATGGGATTGAGATCATCGACCAGGAAGAGAAATACGTCGCGATCGGACGCGTAGAGCGTGGTCGTGTCCTTGGTAATGTCGACACGGGGATTGTAGATGCCCGTCGACCAATCGAGAACGCCCGGCACTTTCCAACGCGTATCACCGGTGCCGTTGCCGGCAATGCGCTGCACCGCCTCGACCAGCTCATGGTCATAGATGCGCCCATAGTCAGGGCCGGTGACGGCCCGCAGTTCGAGCCGACCGCTGTCGGTTTCGAGCGTCTTGATCTGCTCGGCCCGGTGAGAGGCCAGACCATATTGCAGATTGATGCCTGCAAGCGCCGCGGGGAGCTGACGCAGATAGGCGGCCGGTGCTCCAACCTGGCTCGCAAGCTGGCCGAAGCTCCAATGGGTGGGTGCGATGGGCTTATCTGCACCTGGCAGGATGAGAGACAGCCGCTCGGGATCCTCCCGGCTTGCCTCGACGTGGATCAGCGCGCTCTCTACCACCCGCGTCCGACTGCGCTCAGCTCTCTGTCGAACGGCGAGGCCAAGTTCTGATAGCGACAGATATCGCTCGTCGCCGGGGCGCGAGAACCACTCGGAAGACACACGGCCGATCCGTTCACCGCGGCTGACATCGACCTTATATCCACCGCTTGCGTCGCGACGGCTATCAAGAACCTCAATGGTCATGGAACCAATCTCCATGACGGGCGCCGGAAACCTCTCTCCCGACCTTCAACCCGTCACGAAAATCCCATCCACTCTCTCACTCTAACGGGCGCTACGGCGCCGCCTTATGCAGGAGGACACCGGTATCGGCTAAAGGACGGACGAGTGCTTTCCGATCGATAGTTAAATCGTCAGCTTCCCTCGCACACCCGACTATCGAGGGCATTGTCATGTCTTTGCGGTCGATCCCGTCCCGTTGAAGCCATCCGGTTTTGCGCCGATCGAAGCCAGGCCGACTTGGATCGTCGACAAGGCTGACGTTCTTTGCCTTTCTGGCAGCGCGTTCAAGCCTTGCTGGATGGCTGCGCGCCAATTCGGACCCCGATTCCAAGCCTCGGTGAAGGCTTCGGCAAGATCGTCCCCGCGGCGGGTTTCGCCGAGGGCCTCGATCAGCAGGCTCGCCTGCTGGATGTCTTTTTCACGCTTTGCAGCACTGCCGGCATCCGATTGCCGCCGTGAGGCGACAATCAATTTATGCACCGCATATCGCTGCGGCGACGGCACGACGACCGGGACGCCGGATCGGTGGAGCATGACGGTCCGCACCGGCTCCTGGATCAGGAAGTCGAGAAAGCGCAAGGGTTGGGCTGACGCACCTCCCAAAGCCGGCATCGGGCTGGCGTGATCGGCGTAGTCATCAGATCCGCGGTTCGGTGTCAGGAATTCCACCTTGTAACGGGCGGCATTCTCGAATTGCGTCACACGCGCCGGATCCAGCCGGTGGGGGATCGCCCGAAAGCTGGGATCGATCGCCTTCAGAATATCGAGAACAGGGGGAAGAGTATCCTCGAGCGACGACGACACCGAATAGTGCTGGGCGAAGTCGGCATCACCTGTCTGCAACGACGCACCAGGCAAGCGGACGCCAAGCAGGCCGGCATAGGTTTGAAAAGCAACCGTGCCGACGAGCAGTCCTCGTAGACGAAATATGCCGGCATTGCCCATTGCTTCCACGATGTCACCGGTGAAGCGATCGGGTGCCGCCAGGCCAGCGTCCCGGGTCAAGGAGGAAACAAGCCTGCGGCGGGCGCGCAGATCACCTTTGATTTCCTGGAAGGCCTCGACCCTTTTGGCAATATCGGGATCGTCCGCTGGACCCACATATTTGCGGGTTTTCTTTGGCTGCGTCTGCTCGAAATACCAATAGTTCCTGCCCTTGACGGGTACGCGCACGAAGTTGCCGGCAATCGAGAAATCGGTCTCAAACGATGCATCGAGGCTGCGCTGCACCAATTCGGCGAACATGGTGCGGTAGGCAAGGTCAATGGTTTTCATGTGACCTCAAGCTATAAG
>NZ_JBQEPH010000107.1:0-2954 GCF_052045555.1 Labrys sp. 22185
CAGCGCCAGCGCATCGCCATTGCCAGAGCCCTTGCCACCAATCCGCCGATCCTGATCTTCGACGAGGCGACCTCGGCGCTCGATTATGAGAGCGAGCGGGTGATCCAGACCAATATGCGCCAGATCGTCCAGGGGCGCACCGTGATCATCATCGCCCATCGCCTTGCCGCGGTCCGGCCCTGCAACCGCATCGTCGGCATGGCGGATGGCCGCATCGTCGAGATCGGCAGCCATGCCGAGCTGCTGGCCAGGCCAGACGGTGTCTATGCCCGGCTCTGGGCCCTGCAGAACGACAGGATGGAGGCGGCCTCATCATGAACGCGCAATCCCCACCGCCCAATGCCGGCCGGCCCATTCCCAGGCCGCCCAAACGCCTCAAGCCGCGCCGCTCGGACCAGGAGTTCCTGGCGCCGGCCCTGGAGATCCTGGAGACGCCGCCGTCGCCGGTGCGCATGGCCCTGATCGTGATCATCTGCGCCTTCGTGGTGGTTTCCCTGCTCTGGTCCTACTTCGGGCGCATCGACATCATCGCGGTGGCGCAGGGCAAGTTCGAGCCGGCGGGCAAGGTCAAGATCATCCAGCCGTTAGAGGCAGGCAAAGTCAAAAGCCTGCCCCCCGTCGACGGCAGCCATGTCAAACGGGGCGAGGTGGTCCTCGCGCTCGACGCCACCGAGGAATTGGCGGAAGAGGCAGGCCTCACCCGCAGCCTCGCCTCCTTCAAGGCCGAAGCGGCACGGCGACGGGTGGCCATCGACGCTGCCCATCAGCGCAAGCTGACGCCGCCTCCTGCTATCGCTTGGCCCCTCCTCCTTTGCCGGAACTGGCCGTGCCGATCAAGAGATCCGTCACGCCAGACTACGTGATTTGCCTCGAGGATGGCCGCAGGCTCAAATCGCTCAAACGGCATTTACGTTTTCTTGGGCTGCCCCCGAATGAATATCGAGAAAAGTGGAACCTGCCCGCCGACACCTCGCTCAAGCGCCTGACCGGCGCCATCAAGGCGCGTTGGATCTGCGAGCAGGCGCATCAGCAGTTGAAGGAGCAACTCGGGCTCGATCACCCGTCACGCTGCGCCTGCTGGCTCCGAAATCAACGGGTTTTTGCGGGTGTCCAGTTGGACCTAACCTCGGTGTACGGCATAGTATAACAATGACCTAAACATTTTTTATTATATCGCATCCTTGCTGCCTGAAGAGAATTATGATCAATTCGAACGAGCTATCCGATAATTTGAAGTATTATTTCAATAAATTGGGTAGAACGTAGAAAATTAATAAATAAGTGGTGATCAGCATGACGTTTCGGAATCGCCCATGGCTGCACGATACCAGTGAGGTACAAGATATGCCTCATGGAATGCTCAGCCAGCAAGAGGGCGCTTTCTTGTTTTACTTATGTCGCGATGTTTATCAGGGTGGAGGCGAAATCATCGATGCCGGCGCGTTCCTGGGCGCCTCAGCTTTCTGCATGGCCAAGGGACTGGAAAAAAACGATCGTATCAAGCACAAATCGGGCCGTCTTCATAGCTACGATCTTTTTAGGGTGTGGCAGGAGGAGGGGGAATCCGTCGAATATATGTCGGATCAACTTAAGAAACACTTCGGTATTTCGGTTGCAGACGACGAGTCAACGTTTCACGTATTTTTCAAGAACCTGGGCGAATATAGTCGCCACATTCGAATTTATCCAGGGGATATCACGCAAACGAAATGGTCGGGACGGCCGATCGAAATTCTCTTCAATGACGTATCCAAAACACTGCCGATCTGGCGGCATGTCCTGCAGCAGTTTTTTCCGTCACTGATGCCCGGCATTTCCCTGATCATCCAGCAAGACTACCATCATCCGCTGCTGCCGTGGCTTCATGTCGTTCAGGAATATCTTTCGCCCTTTTTCGAGGTAGCTGAAAGCCATGTCCAGGACAGCGCTGTATTCCGCTTGGTGGAGAGAATTCCCGATCGGATACTCGAGCGCATTTCGAACTATGACTTTACGCTCAAGGACGAAATCGGCTTGCTTGACGCAGCGATTACGAGGCTGGGCGATGATGGCGGCCATGTTGCATTAGCCAAAGCCGTCCTGCTTGGACGGAATGCACGCTACGATGAAGCGAAGGAAATTCTTGATGCAATTAGGAGCCTTCTACCCACGACACAGGATGGCAAGCTCAATTTCAGCCTATTCCTCGCCTCCAAGGCCGTGACCCGGGAAGAGGCACTCCACTCGGCCTTGCCAGCCGGCTTCGACGAAGGCCGATATCTGAAAGCCCATCCCGATGTCGCAGAAGCGGTACGATCCGGGACTTTCGACTCCGGTTATCATCATTGGCTGATTTCCGGCAAATCTGAGGGACGTTCTATGGGAAAGAGCGTGAAGCAGTCTTCGAAATGACCGGAAGTGCGAATTTCTCGGCACGTTTTTCTGTTGAGTGGTTTGGAGCATGAGGTGTCCACCAAAATCAGATTGTGCAAAAACTCTATGGGATTCCAACGGCATGCGAACCGTAGTATCTTGTCGTATGGCACATTTGGCTGGCTCAGATCGCTCGCAACTAGAGCATGTCCTGCGATCGATGAATCGATTGTGATGTGACAGGTGGCTTGTGAGCTGATTCAACATCTGCCTTGTGGGAGAGGTTGATGATGGGAAGAGCCCTGAGCGGAGATCTACGGTCTCGTGTCTTGAAGGCCTCAGCAGAAGGCATGTCGGCGCGTCAGGCTGCAGCGCGGTTCGGTGTCGGCGTTTCAAGTGCGATCCGGTGGATTGCACGAGCGAAGGTGGGTGAGTTGGCGCCTCGGCGGCCTGGCCGTAGCCGCTCCTCCAGCCTCGATGTGCATGAAGCCTTCATCGTCGGGCTGATCGAGGAACGCAAGGACATCACGCTCAACGAGATGGTGCAACGGCTGGAGACCGAGCAATCGGTCGGGATCAGCCGCAGTGCCCTGAGCGCCTGG
>NZ_JBQEPH010000108.1:0-2770 GCF_052045555.1 Labrys sp. 22185
TCGACGGCAGCTTTCTCCGCCGACCTTGCGCCTGCACCCGTTGAGCCTGTGGCACCGGTTGTCCTGCCGTTCTCCTGGACGGGCTTCTATGCTGGTGCGAACGTCGGCTATGCTTTTGGCGGCCGCGACACGGTCGGCATCCACGATCCGGATTTCCTCGGCGACATCGGCAAGCTGACGGGCAAGGGTTTCCTTGGCGGCTTGCAGGCCGGCTATAACTACCAGTTCGACAACATCGTGGTCGGTATCGAAACCGACTTCCAGGGTGCCCAGATCAAGGACACCGTGCATGGTGTGGTCGCTGGCGCTCCCGGTCGTGCCCGCTCGGACATCAAGTGGTACGGCACGCTGCGTCCGCGCATCGGCTATGCCTATGACCGCTTCCTGATCTACGCCACCGGCGGTCTGGCCTATGGCAACATCGACTACAAGCTCAGCTATGACGGCGCTTCGTTCAGCGACAGCAACACCAAGGTGGGCTGGACGGCCGGTGCCGGTCTCGAATATGCCTTCACCGACAATCTCTCTGGCCGCATCGAATATCAGTATGTGAACTTCGGCAGCTACACGGTGCGCGGCAGCGGCACCCTTCACTCCAAGGCCTCGCCGGACTTCCACGCCGTGCGTCTGGGTGTGAACTACAAGTTCTGATCCGACGCTGCTGCATCGGATCTCATTGCATCAACGGGGGCAGGTTTGCCCCCGTTTTTGTTTGCCGGATCTGCAACGGCCGATGATGCAAACGGGTAGGTCAGGCCCAGCACCGTCCGATAGCGCCAGCCCTCTCTCTTGTAAGCCGGCTTAACTAAGGGCTGCGGACCATTGGGTTTCCAAGTCCGTGCTCTTTCAGCCGAAGTGAGAAACTGCCCCCATAGGGGCCCCTTCCACTCCTGTGAAAAGATTGCACCGTCAAACTCTGGGATCAAACATCTCTCTAGGCCAGTCATTTCCATGCGCAAGGTCTTCACCAGTCGTTGCACCATCCTGATGTTCTTTTCTTTGAAGCGAGTCGGGTCGATCTCAATCAAACGCTGCAGAATGGTTGCGGCCGAGAGGGTTGGCTCCTCCTTCAGCCATTCCTTTATCTGCGCCTCGAAAGCTCGTACACACTGGGTCTCTTCGGCGAGGGTTTGGTCCGCCGGTATGGCCGTTTATGCGTTGGACGTCTCTCGCCGTTTCTCCACGCCGTTTTCAGGTTCGAAGCAAAACTCTGGAGATCGACCACCACAGGTTCCCCAGGCTGAGCGTCCAACCCGCGACGGTCTACCCACTTTCCGAGCTAGGCTCAGGACCTATTAATTTGTGCTGAGATGTGATTCACGGTCTCTGGTAAGGAGATCTTGATGGGTGATTTGTTTTTGCTAAGCGAGCGCCAGATGGCACGGATCTCGCCACATTTTCCGCTATCGCATGGGGTGCCGCGTGTGGACGACCGGCGGGTGGTGAGTGGGATCGTCTACGTCATCCGCAACGGCCTGCAGTGGAAGGACGCTCCCAAGGATTATGGGCCTCATAAGACGCTCTACAACCGCTTCATGCGCTGGAGCCGTCTTGGTGTCTTCGACCGCATCTTCGTAGGACTCGCCGGCGAAGGGCCGAAGCCGGAGCGGATCATGATCGACGCGACGCATCTGAAGGCGCATCGCACAGCGGCGAGCCTGCTCAAAAAGGGGCTGTTCCCCGGCGTATCGGGCGCACCAAAGGCGGACTGAACTCCAAGCTTCACACCGTCTGTGATGGCACCGGCCGCCCCATCATCATGCTGCTCTCGGAAGGCCAGATGAGCGATCACAAAGGCGCAGCTCTCGTGCTCGGTGCCTTGCCGTCGGCCAAAGCCCTTATCGCCGATCGTGGCTACGACAGCGTAGCCTTCCGCCAGGCGCTCGTCGCCAAAGGCATCGTGCCCTGCATCCCCTCGAGCCGAAGTCGGAAAATCCCTTATCCCTATGACAAGGCTCTCTACCGCCAGCACCACAGGATCGAAAACCTCTTCGCTAGGCTCAAGGACTGGCGCCGCATCGCCACCCGATACGACCGATGCGCTCACACCTTCTTCTCTGCTATCTGCATCGCTGCAGCCGTCATCTTCTGGCTCTGATCAATGAGATGCCGTAACGGGGCCTGCGCCGCCCACGGCTCGGCACCGCTTGCAAGATCAGGGCAGGCTATCGCTGTTCCCGTATCGGATCAGCAGGAGGACTGGGGGATGAGACTGTTTGTCGGTTTGGATGTATCGTTGGCGAAGACCGCGATCTGCGTGGTCAGCGAACATGGGAAGATCGTGAAGGAGGCACAGGTCGCCAGCGAGCCGGAGGCGCTCGCGAGTTGGATCGCAGAACAGAATGGCAGCATTGCCGCCATCGGCCTCGAGGCCGGCCCTTTGTCGCAATGGTTGCATCGCGGATTGGCCGAGGTGGGTCTGGACGTCGTTTTGATGGAAACTCGGCAGGTCAAGGGCGGCTTGAAGGCTATGCCGATCAAGACTGACCGGCGCGACGCGGAAGGAATTGCCCGCCTGCTGCATCTGGGCTGGTTCCGCCCGGTTCACTGTAAATCCGTTTCGGCGCAGGAGGTCCGTACCGTGCTCGGAGCTCGCAAAGCGATCCAGCAGGGGATGATCGCACTGGAGATGTCCCTGCGTGGGCTCCTGCGGAACTTAGGGCTGAAGGTCGGTGCCATCTCGCGCGGCCAATTCGAGCATCGCATCCGCGAACTGACAGTCGGCAATCGAATGCTCGAAGCCGCCACGGAGCCGATGCTGCGAGCGCGG
>NZ_JBQEPH010000109.1:0-2429 GCF_052045555.1 Labrys sp. 22185
ACATTGGAGGAGTTGGCGCCGTTGGCGGTCAGGTTCCAGCCCTTGTTGGCGGTCTGCTGCACGTCATAGAGCTGGGAGCCGTTGACCGCGTCGGTCGAACCTGCCGCAACCGCGCCATTGGCGAGATTGGTGATCTGGGTCGGCTGCGTCGCGCCGGCACCACCAAGGGTGATCTTGGTCTTGGTGGCGTCGTCATACTGCACCGCATTGGCGGTGGCATTGCCGACCACGGCGAAGAGCTGCGAACCGTTGACCGCATCGGTCGAGGTCGCCGTCACGTCGCCATTGGCGACGTTGGTGATCTTCTTGCCCCCGGCATCGACACCGGCAGTCGTCACGCTCGGCCCGCCTGTGATCATCAGGCCGGTCGCGTCGAGCTTGGACGCGCCCACCACTACGCTGGTCGTATCGATCGTCACCGCGCCGACGGACAGGCTGTTGGCGATCTTCACGTTGGAGGCAAGGTCGAAGGTCGCGTTCGGCCCGGACTGGCCGATCACGACATTGCCGTCTGTATTGCTGAGATCGACCGTACCGCCCGGCGCAATGTTGCTGGTGCTTGAGCCCTTGTTGGTGGAGAGGTTCCAGCCCTTGTTCGCGGTCTGGCTGACCGCGTCGAGCTGGCTGACATTGACCGCGTCAGTGGCCGCCACGCCATTGGCGACATTGCCGATGGTCACCGGCGTGCCGGCATTGCCGAGCGTGATCCTGTCCTTCATCGCGGGGTCGTCATATTTCACCGCGGCATTGGCGAGATTGGTGGTGTTGGTGTCGAGCTGCGTCAGCGCACCGGCGACTGTGGTGTAGTTCGTGGTGGCGGCCGCCGCATTGCCCTTGGCATCGACGGCCTTGATGCCCTGGCTGAAGCCGGACAGCGTGCCAGTGGCGGTGTTGAAGGTCGTGCCGCCGCCGATGGTCGAGGCGGTCGAATTGCCCAGATTGTTGACGTTGTTGCCGAGATTGGTCACCGAGGTCGACACGGTGTTGAGCTGGCTGAGATTGACTGCGTCGGTGGCGTTGGTGCCGGCGGCGACATTGGTGATCGCCTTGCTGGCGGCGTTGATGCCCGCCGAGGTCACGCTGGGACCGCCCGTGATGGTGAGGCCGGTGGTGTCGAGCTTGGAATTGCCGGTCGTGACGCTGGTGAAGGTCGGCGTCATCGAGGTGGCGATGGCGATGGTGTTGCCGGTCTGCGTGATCGCGATGTTGTTGCCGGCCTGGTAGGTTACGGTATCGCCGGGCGCAATCCTGGTCGAGGCACTGCCCGAAGCCGTGCCGGTGCTGCCGGCAACCGTGCCCGTATTGGCGTTCCAGCCCTTGCTGGCGGTCTGCTGCACGTCGAAGAGCTGCTGGCCGGTGACGGCATCGGTGGAGGTCGAAGTCACCGCGCCATTGGCAACATTGGTGATCTTCTGCGGCGAACCGCTGCCATGGCTGGCATCATACGCACCGAGCGTCTTGTTCCACTGCAGCGCATCGGTCTGCAACGCCGTCACGGAGGTGTTCACCGCATTGAAGGCGTTGCCGACATTGTTGTAGGTGGTGCCGCCGATATTGTAGCTCGGTGCGCTCACCGTGCCCGTCGCCGGATTATAGGTCGAGCCGCCACCGAGATTGCTGGCCGTCGAATTGCCGAGGTTGTTGACGTTGTTGCCGAGGTTCGTCACCGATGTGGCGACCGTGTTCAGCTGGCTCAGATTGACAGCGTCGGTGGCATTGGTGCCGGCCGCGACACTGGTGATCGCCTTGCTGGCGGCATTGATGCCGGCCGTCGTCACGCTCGGCCCGCCTGTGATGGTGAGGCCCGTGGCGTCGAGCTTGGAGTTGCCGACGGTGACACTGCTGGCGATGGCGAGATTGCTCGCCAGGTTGAAGGTGGCGTTCGGGCCCGATTGGGTGATGACGACATTGCCGTCGGAATTGTTGAGATCGACCGTGCCGCCGGGCGCGATGTTGCTGGTGGTCGCCCCCTTGTTGGTGGAGAGGTTCCAGCCCTTGTTCGCGGTCTGCTGGACGGCGAGGAGCTGCGAGCCATTGACCGCATCGGTCGAGGTCGTGGTCAACGCACCATTGGCGACATTGGTGATCGTCACCGGCGTGCCGGCATTGCCCAGCGTGATCTTGTTCTTCACTGCCGGGTCGTCATACTTCACCGCGGCATTGGCGAGATTGGTGGTGTTGGTGTCGAGCTGCGTCAGCGCGCCGGCCACCGTGGTGTAGTTGGTGGCGGCCGCCGCCGCATTGCCCTTGGCATCGACCGCCTTGATGCCCTGGCTGAAGCCCGACAGCGTGCCAGTGGCGGTGTTGAAGATCGTGCCGCCGCCGATGGTCGAGGCGGCCGAATTGCCCAGATTGTTGACGTTGTTGCCGAGATTGGTCACCGAGGTCGACACGGTGTTGAGCTGGCTGAGATTGACTGCGTCGGTGGC
>NZ_JBQEPH010000110.1:0-2391 GCF_052045555.1 Labrys sp. 22185
TTGAAGATCTCAGGCTTGCCGAAGTGAGCCATCGCTTCCTCGACCGCCTCGATGCAGAAGCTGGCATCCATGGTGATTGAGAGCCGCCAGGCCGGAACCTTACGGCTGAACCAGTCAACGACGGCAGTGAGATAGACAAAGCCCCGCGCCATCGGGATGTAGGTGATATCCATCGCCCCCTTGCCCGGCAGGCGATGCTTGCATCGCCGAGAGGGGGGACTTGATTGGGGCGCGTGACCGCCAGCTTGCGCAGAAGATATGGGAAGATCTTGTAGCTCGGTGCAGGCTTCGAGGTATTCGGCCGACGATAGAGCGCCTCGATCCCCATGCGCTTCATCAGCGCGGTGACATGCCGACGCCCGGCGGCATAGCCCTCGGCTTCGAGAAGCCCCTGCAACATCCGGCTGCCGACGAAGGGGTATTCCAGATGCAACTCGTCGATCCAGCGCATCAAAGCCAGATCGGCAGCCGGGACCGCGCGAGGCAGATAGTAGATGCTGCCCCGGCTGATCCCGAGAACTCGGGCCTGCCGGTTGAGCGGCAGGTCGTGCGCGCGATCGATCATCGTTTTGCGCTCAGAAGGCCGGCCTTGCCGAGCGCGCTAGACAAAAAATCATTCTCCGGCGTCAGCTCCCCGATCTTAGCATGCAGCGTCTTCACGTCGATCGGCGGCGCGGAGGCCTCGGCTTTCGCCTCCGAACCGAAACGCGGGCGGCTCCTTCAAGAAGCTGGCTGCGCCAGTGCGTGATCTGGTTGGGATGGACGTCAAACTGCTGAGCCAACTCGGCCAGTGTCTTCTCGCCCTTGACGGCTGCCAGTGCCGCCTTCGCCTTGAAAGCCAGCGTGTGGTTCTGCCGCGGTCGTCTCGTCATGGTCTCTCCTGTCGCGGCCATCATGCCGCTTTCAGGCAGAAACTCCACTCATCTGACCTGTCCAGTTTTCCAGAGCCGGCTCTCAGTACGCCCCTGGAGTTAGGCGAGACGCTGGAAGTTATAGGCGAGGCTGACCATACCGACATTGCTGTGGAAACCTCAGGCAGAGCCGGTCGCTGGAGATATTGGAGCTTAAGCAGCAAGTCGTCGCCTTGCGCGAGAGGGTATGACTCGGCTTGAAGCGATAACGGTATACATTGCAAATTTCATAATAAAATTTATAAATTTCCGCACAACTTTAGCATTAAACGCCTTTATCTTTAGGTATAAAATATTTAAATATAATTTTAACTTGAAGTTATTTTTGATTTTCGATTATCATTGCCGCTAAATCTTCCCAATCGGTAACTGTTGTGAGGCTTAGCGGAATCTTCGATGCTCCTTTTTGAGGGGCAACGTGCCGGGGCGACATGTTCGAAACTCACCGTATTTCGTTTGCCAAGAATGCTCGCCGCAGCTTGCGTAAGCGGGTTTATGCCGCGCTGCGCATGGCTCATCGCGTTATGGGAATGAAAAACAAGCGTCTCGGATTAGGGGCGTTGGGTGTCGGTGGTCGGATTGGCGGTGCCCGATGCGCAGTCGCGCCTGCGTTAATGCTGTCGGCGATGTGGCTGGCCCCTGCGGCCGCAAATACAATCACTACGATCACTAAGGATGGGCCAGTTGAGGCGTGTGATACTGGTTCCTCTGGCATTGTTGGGCGGACGAATCCTGGCGGTACCGCCGGCCAAGCTACGGATGGGACGGGTACGTATTCGACGGCTGCGGGCTGCAATGCTTCTGCGGCAGGTATGTCTGCTGGCACCATCTATGGAGCTTTTTCCAAAGCCACCGGAGCGGGTGGAACCGCGATCGGTTTCTTGAGCCTAGGGGGACGATGGGCAACCGGTATTGGCTTGGAGGCGCAGGCAACGGCGACAGGCGCGACCGCTTTGGGTTTCGGCAGCCGGGCTAATGGCCTGAACGCCGTTGCCATCGGCGGCGCCGGCGGTGATGGTATCACCGCGCTCAGTATCGCCAACTCCACGATTGCCTCAGGACAGGGTTCCATCGCTATTGGCGCCAATACTCGACGTGGCGCTCAATCGGCAGGCGTCAATTCGATAGCGCTCGGCGGTGAAGCCTCTGTCGGTGGATCCGCAACTTCGGGCATTGCAATCGGTCGAGGCGCAAATGTGGCCGCAAACTTTGGTATCGCTCAAGGCGATGGAGCACTGGCTAATGCTTCCAATGCCACAGCCATCGGCACCAATTCGGTGGCATCAGGGATCAATGCTATCGCGATCGGCATCACGGCTAAGGCATCGGCGGCTAGTGCGCTCGCATTCGGGCAGAATTCTTCGGCTTCCGGTGCCAACGGCCTTGCGATGGGCACCAATTCTGTTTCGGGTGCAACGGGCCAGAACGTCGCCATCGGCGTGGGCGCCAATGCCAACGCCGCGACCGCGGCTGGAGGGGC
>NZ_JBQEPH010000111.1:0-2315 GCF_052045555.1 Labrys sp. 22185
TCGTAGATCGGAGCGAGATCGGCCACGGGCCCGTGCCAGGTGACCCGGCTATGCGACAGGAAACGGTCGAGGGCCAGGCCGGGGGCGACATGCCCGACCAGGTTGAGCCGGGTTTCCCAGCCGAGTTCCGCCTCGACGCGCGGCAGGATTTCCTCGATGAACCAGTTCAATGAATCGTAGTTGGGCGTGTTCTCGGCATAGAGGCTGCCGACGAAGAGGAGGCCGGCCCGATCCTGGAAGCTGCGAGGGGTCGGGGTGACGGGCCGGTAGGTTCCCACCACCCTGGCATGGGGGAAACCGAATTTGTGCAGCACGGCGGCTTCGGACGGACTGACCGTGACGATCTCCTGGCAGAAATGGCCGTGCTCGAATTCCCGCGCCATGGCCTCGCCGAGATCGAAGGGCCTGTTTTCACGCTTTGCCTGCAGTTCCTCCCGCAGCGAGAAGACCGCTTCCGTATCAAGGACGACGCTCGTCTTGTTCGGATTGAGATTGAGATCTTCAAGATATCTATAAAGAAAATTCAGATTGTGAGCGCGGCAAATCCAGATACAATCAAAATAATTCTTTCGATCATTAATGAATTTATTGAAGTCATGATGATTGAGATCGTGAATGATCTCGACGCTATCAGGAAAATCCGCATAGATTTCGGCAATCGGCGCTGCAGTCCCGTGGACCGGAAAGACCGTCACCTGATAGCCCATCCCCGCCATCATGCGGATGAGGTCGTTGCTGCGGACCGCACCGGCTCCCAGGCTGCGCAGCGGAATATAGTCCTCGACATAGAGGATCTTCGACTGGGTCTTGCCGGCAAAACGCGCCTCCAGCAGGGCTTCCGGCGTGTTCGGAAAACGATGCTTCAATGCCTGCAAATGTTTGGCATGGAAAGCCTTCTGGTTCTTGTGCATCAGCCCGAAAGCGGCGCCCGAGTCACGCGAGCTGCCATATTCGTAATGGTAGACCACCACATTGGGATCGTAGACGACGCGGTAGCCTTCCTTCCACACCTGCAGGCAGAGGTCGGCGTCTTCGTAGTAGGCCGGGGCGAATTGCGGATCGAAGCCGCCGATCTGTGCAATCAGATCGGCGCGCGCCATCAGGAAAACCCCGGAGACGAAATCGACGTCGCGGACGAAATTCGCTTCCGGGCTGAGCGGCGCCCAGTCCCGCATATAGCCGTTGGTCTTGCCGTCCCGCCAGATGATGCAGCCGGCCTCCTGCAGCTTTTCATTGGTGCGGATCACCTTCGCGCCGACCACGCCGATCTGCGGATCGGCCTCCAGCCGCGCCATGGCGGCGGCGATCGCCCCGGTGGAAAGCCTCACATCATTGTTCAGGAACAGGATGGCGGGGGCATTCGCATGCAGAAGCGCGCTGTTGCAGGCATGAATGAAGCCGATATTGGTCTCGAAGCGTAGATGGACCATGCCCCTGACATAGCGCTGGATCTGCTTGACCTCGTCCGTCGAACCCGAGTCGACCAGGATGAGCTGGATCCCGCCGGCGTAGTTATCCCGTAGTGACGCCAGGGTCATCAAGGTCATGGCCAGGTGGTTGTGCACCACCACGATGACGCAGACATCGGCGCGGCCTTCGACGGTGAAGTCGATCGGCCGGCGCGCATGCTGGGGAGCCATGTTCTCGGCATGGCTGAGAAACAGGGCGCGGGCCTGCTTCTCCGGCACGTCGATCGGGGCGCCGGTCGGCGCGAAGGGCAGCCCCTTCAGGAGACCGACGGTGAGGAGATGGGCGAAGGGATCGGCGACCTTGGCCAGTTCTGCATTGACCACCACGCTGGAGCGGCGGGCCCAGTAATATTGCAGGTTGATATAGTTGGTCGGGTTGCGCAGCTCATGTTGGCCATAGCGCAGGAAATGCAGATAGGCGTTGCGGAACCACTTGCCCCGGCCGATGACCTTCTCGATGTCGCTATAGCGTTCGATATAGAAGCGCTCGCGGAAATATTCGAGCGGATCGAAGGCCGATGGATCGGAGTTCGACAGATAGTGATGCAGAGCCCCTTTGAACTGCTGCTCGGCAACGGCCTGCTCGACCTCGGGATAATGCAGATAATACCAGGCGGCATCGAAATAGGGCGAGGTGGGGACATCCCCCCTGCCCTCGTCGATCCAGGCCAAATAATGCTGAAACGCGCCCGTGGCGGTCGGGACCGGCTGGCCGACAATGTCCGCCATGTGCCGGCGATAGACTTGCGGCGAGAACAGCAGATGGGCTTGCCGTCCCTCCTGCGCTCCCCGCTTCAGATAATGGTCATAGAGATTGGCAAAGCCTCCCTTGATCAGGGCAGCATC
>NZ_JBQEPH010000112.1:0-986 GCF_052045555.1 Labrys sp. 22185
CGAAGAACCGCCTCCCCTGCTGCACCCCAACATGGCGCAGCACTATCGTGCCCAGATCGAGGATCTACATGCGGCACTCCAGGACGATTCCCTCGGAGAGCGCATGGCTGCAGCCGAGCGGATCCGTTCATTGATGAACGAGATCGTGCTGACGCCGGAAGGCGGTTCGCTGCAGATCGACGTGCGCGGCGATCTGGCCGGAATCCTTGCGATATCCCTGGAACGCAAAAAGCCCGCCTTGGGGGCGGGCAAATCGCAATTAAAGATGGTTGCGGGGGCCCGCAACGGCTTTCATCATAACATCACCAACCTTTTGATTTCGTTCAGGATTGACGAATTCGAGAATGCCAAACAGCTCTCCGCGTAGCTCTGCATGGATCTCGCCTCGCTTGTCGCCAGGCGCGAGTACGATCTGACCGATGAGCGAGCGCAGAGCTTCGGCGGCCTGTCTTCCGCCCTCGTCGTCGGCGAGCGCCTGTGTGAAGTGCTCCACCCGCTTGCGATAGAGATTGGCGATGTTGGGATGCAAGTCGGGCACGTCGGCCGGTGCCTGCGCCAGGCGTTGGGTGATCTCCGCTTTCTGTCGCTCCAGTTCCTCCATGCGCGCCTTCATGCTTGGCTGGTATAGACCATCCTCGATCGCCGCCATGATGCCGGCGATGGCGCGCTCTATCTTGTACAGCGCCTTGCGATCCTGCTCGCTCTGGGCGCGACGTTCCTGGTTGAGCCGGTTGGTCTCCTGGGTATAGGCCTTCACCGCCTCGACCACGGCATCACCCGAGACCAATCTTTCCTTCAAGCCTGAGAGAACACGTTCCTCGATCTTCTCGCGGGTGATCGTGCGACCATTGTCGCAGACGCCCCGGCGCTGGTGGTTGAGGCAGCCAAAACGCTCTTTCGTGAACAGGCCATAGCGTCCGCCGCAGCAGCCGCAGGTGAGCAGGCCGGAAAGCAGGGAGGCCGGCCGCTTCATGGTGTGCAGCCTC
>NZ_JBQEPH010000113.1:0-958 GCF_052045555.1 Labrys sp. 22185
GGAGGATAAGATGACAAATGTCGAGCTGATAAAAGTCGAGGAACAGGGGAGCGGTCGCCTTCTGTTCAGCGTTCGAGTCCCTACTGCCGCAGGCAAGATGGAATTTCCGATCGCGATCGACGATCAGGGATCGCAAGCCTTGAACGAGATGGCTGTCCTGCGATCCGCCATTGTCTTTGCTGCCGAACTGGAGGCCTCGGTTCGGCATCGTCTCGGAGCAGCGCCACAACCAAGAGTAATTGGGTGATCCCTGGGGACGAGAGCGGCCACTGCCAAATGGCACGCCGATAACCCAAAGAGTAGCGCGGAGCAGCAATACTTGCATCACGGCCCCGCGGTCGCCAGATATATCTGTACCTTGCCATTAGCGGCGCCGGCGACACGGTCGAGTTCGTTTCTCGGCGAAAATCGTGACCCGGAGCTCTCCAAGCGCTTTATCCGCAAGGCACTCCATTGGCACGGCCGGGCTGAGCGCATCGTCATTGACGGCAGCCAGACTATGTCGAGACGATCCGATCCCGCGAGGGTGGACTTCGATACGCTGGCAGGTCTAAACGGCAACCCCGCCAGCAGTCTCGTCTTTGGGCCAAGGCATCAAGCTGTCGCAATCCCTCTGGCCGCTAGGATGAGATGCGGCGCTCGCCGGGATGATTATGAGCCGCTTCGCCATCTCTCCCATTTCCAAACCTGGTGTGGAAATTCCTTTTGGCAAGCAAGTAATCCCGATCACGGCTGACACCTTGGCACCGCGACGTCCGTCCCATCCTTGCGATATCGCAATAAGGCATTGCACTTATCGAGACCTCAACTTGGCCCCGATCCCCAGAGATAATGCCGTCGTCACATGTGAGTGTGGTAACCTCGGACTGGAACCTTGCGAGCGCCACGCCGTTCTCGTCCTATGAGGATTGGTGAGGGAACGGCGATGACAACGGTTCGATTTCTTCGCGAAGACGAA
>NZ_JBQEPH010000114.1:0-913 GCF_052045555.1 Labrys sp. 22185
CTTCGGGCTCTTGCCCGTGGCGAATTCCTGGAAGATACGGCGGATGATCCTGGCTTCCTCCGGCACGATCTCGCGGTCGCCGCGGATGGGCTCGCCCTGGCCATCGAGCTTCTTCATCACCCGGTAGCCATAGCACAGCCCTCCTCCGGCCTTGCCCTTCTCCACCCTGCCCCGCAGGCCGCGATGTGTCTTGAGGGCAAGGTCTTTCAGGAACAGGGCATTCATGGTGCCCTTGAGGCCGACATGAAGCTCGCTGATCTCACCCTCAGCCAGGGTGACGATGGTGACGCCGGCAAATTTGAGATGCTTGAACAGCGTGGCGACATCGGCCTGGTCGCGACTGATGCGGTCGAGCGCTTCGGCGAGCACGATCTCGAACTGGCCGCGCTGGGCGTCACGGACCAATTGCTGGATGCCATGCCGCAAGATGGTGCTGGCGCCGGAGATCGCCGCGTCCTGATAGGTCCCGGTCACGTTCCAGCCTTCGCGCGTTGCCTGTTCGCGGCACAGGCGGAACTGATCCTCGATGGAGGCGTCCCGCTGGCTGTCGGAGGAATAGCGGGCATAGAGCGCGACACGGGTCATGGTGGATCAACCTCTCTCTTTCCTAGCGGGGGCTCATCCTTCTTCCCCCTGCTCTTGTCCTCTCGGCGGCCCGGCCGATTGTCATTGGCTGCCTTGTGCTTCTCGAACGCTTCCCGGGCCAGCTGCCGGCCGATCGAACGGGCGATATCGAGCACGATGCGATCCAGCTTGGCGAGATCGCTGTCCTCGCCGGCATGGCTGGAGCCAGCGAGACTGGAATTGTCATTGGACGGGGCCGAAGGTGTCGGCCCTGTCTTGGTTTCTTCTGCCATCAGGTCGCTCCCGAGAATGGATCGACCTGCCATCAGATGCCTCCAATGGAGGAAGG
>NZ_JBQEPH010000115.1:0-826 GCF_052045555.1 Labrys sp. 22185
TCGACCTGCCATCAGATGCCTCCAATGGAGGAAGGAAAGCACGAAGTTCATGGCGTAGGGCCATGGCGTGCAATGACTTGCGCATTGCGGCTTTGTCTCATACGCCAGACTTGCCGGAAACGAGGCTGGAGAACCTTGATCTCGATCACCCAGCCCTTCGCAAATCGACATGTCTGGCGTCGAAACCGCTACGCTGCCTTTTTCTTTCTGCCCTTGCTGGCTGCGGGAGGGGGTGGTGGCGGAGCGCTGATGGCCTTCCGATTCATCTGACCTAGTCCCAATTCCTTGGCCAGACGTGAGCGTGTGGCTGAATAGTTCGGCGCAACCATGGGATAGTCCGAAGGCAGCCCCCACTTCTCGCGATACTGCGCCGGCGTCAGACCATAAGCGGTTCGCAGATGCCGGGTCAGCGATTTGAATTTGAGGCCGTCTTCCAGGCAGATCACGTAATCGGGCGTGACGGATTTCTTGATCGGAACGGCAGGTTTGAGCGGAATATCCGCCTCGACCGGCTTGAGATTATTCAGACCGGTCAAGCTTCCATGCACTGTACGGATCAAATCCGCGAGGGAAGCGGTGGCGACCTGGTTGTTGGCAACATAGGCCGAGACGATGTCGACCGTCAGGTCGACCAGGCTTGTGTCTTCTTCGAGCATGTTCAGTCACTTTCTTTTTTGCGGTGATGTCGAAGTGAGTGACATTTTTCTTTATGTGCGCAGCTTTGTGGACCCGATCGGGGAGTGTCGGGAATTCCGTGTACGGGCTGGCGGTTGACCATCAAGCCGTCATGGCCCTGATGAAGCGGTCGCCGAAGAGCACGGCGAAT
>NZ_JBQEPH010000116.1:0-806 GCF_052045555.1 Labrys sp. 22185
GCTTCGCCGCCGGCCCTGGCCGTCAAGCCACGCACCGCCGCGGACCAGGCGCGCGACCTGATCGCGATTTATCGCGACATTCTCAAGCGCCCCCCCGAACAGGAGGCCTGGCCCTACTTCATGACCGGCGACTTCGTCGAAGACGAGGATGCCAGCCAGGAGGATCGCGACTGGCTGAAGGGCAAGCGCAAGACCTTCTTTGCCGATTTCGGCAGCACCAAGGGAAGTGGCACCAGATGAAGCATGATCTTTGCGCTCGATGACATCGCTCGAAGCCACAAAGACAAGTAGAAACAAAGAGTTGTAGAAGAAGCTCGTTTTTCCGAGAAGCGTTTCTCAGGCGCTGTCGGATATTGGGGGAGTGGAAGGCGTTGGAAGGGGTGGTTCTGGACACGCTCACGGGCTCGGCTGGCGGAGGCGGGCCGCTATGGGGCCGATTCGACCCGGACTGGTATCGGCGAACCTATCCCATTGCCGCCGAAGAGGCCGATCCCCTGGAGTTCTATCTCACCCAGGGCATGAAGCTCGGGCACTCGCCCAATCGTTATTTCGACGAGGCTTTCTACGTTTCCGAGCATGAGCAGGTTGCGCAGGCGATCGCCGAGGGGCGGATCTCTAGCGGTTTCGAACATTATTGCCTCAGCGGGCGTAACGAGCGCGCGGCACACTGGCTGTTCGAACCCGGTTTCTATCGCCATCTCTACGCGGATTTGACGGATGCTGCCCTGATCAAGGGAGGCTTTGCCAATCTCTATGACCATTATCTGAAGCGGGGAGCGCAGGAGGGACGGCAAGCCCATCTGCTG
>NZ_JBQEPH010000117.1:0-801 GCF_052045555.1 Labrys sp. 22185
CTGGCGGCTCTCAATCACCATGGATGCCAGCTTCTGCATCGAGGCGGTCGAGGAAGCGATGGCTCACTTCGGCAAGCCTGAGATCTTCAATACTGCCCATTCCTGGCGACGCCGGGTAGATGTTGGCACCCAAGTTCGCCGGGAAACCGCTCAAATCGCTTGCACCAGGAGAGCCGTCCATAGATGTAGAACGTCGCCTCCGAGATGCCGACCTTCCGGCACACCTCGCCGATGGCCGTTCCCTCCTCAGCCTGCCGCAGGACAAACGCGATTTGCGCCTCAGAGAACTTCGATGCCTTCATGGAACTCTCCTTCTCCCCATGCGGGGATCATAGTTGGAAAATTCCAGCTCAAAACGGTCCGATTCAGTGGGGGGCACATCAAGTTTCACCTCGCCCCGCCATTTGGAGCGCTGCTGAACCCAATAGGCAAGACCAACCGATCCCGGCGCACAGGTCAATCACCCGTCCCTGCACTGGCTCAAGGGCAAAATCGGCCGCCAGATCCATCGGCGTGAAGAACGCGGATGCAGCCGCGACATTGTTCTCTGCACCCGGATGCCAATTCTGCAGGACAAAGTCCTTCTCTTCCTCGCTCAGCTACGCCCTGTCCCACACCAACAGGCTTGCAAGGGCGGACGAGTTCATCGCCAAGCTGCCAGCTGGCTATGACACCATCATCGAGGAACGCGGCGCCAATCTCTCCGGCGGTCAGCGCCAGCGCATCGCCATTGCCAGAGCCCTTGCCACCAATCCGCCGATCCTGATCTTCGACGAGGCGACCTCGGCGCTCGATTATGAG
>NZ_JBQEPH010000118.1:0-787 GCF_052045555.1 Labrys sp. 22185
CGACAGGCCGGTCTCGTCGATGAAGACGAGGCGCCGGGGATCGAGATCGGGCCAGGCCTCGAACCAGTCGCGCCGCCGCTTCAGGATGTCAGGCCGATCCTGCTCCAGCGCATGTGCGGACTTTTTTGAACGTCCAGCCATGGCCACGAAGCCAGGCGCTCAGGGCACTGCGGCGGATCCCGACCGATTGCTCGGTCTCCAGCTGTTGCGCCATCTCGTTGAGCGTGATGTCTTTGCGTTCCTCAATCAGCCCGACGCGCCGACATGCCTTCGGCTGAGGCCTTCAACACCCGAGACCGTGAATCCCCGCTCAGAGCTCTTCCCATCATCAACCTCCCCCACAAGGCAGATGTTGAATCGGCTCACAAGCCGCCTGTCACATCACAATCGATTCATCGATCGCAGGACACGCTCTAGGAAGCGGATGTAGATGCAACAATGTTTATAAATTAAAATTCTGATATATGTCTCGTGGTTGAATTATTTATAGAGAAAAACGAGCATGCATACCCATTGGAATGCAGTATATGTAAACATAGACGGTATTGACTTGGGTCAATATATTCGCTTACTTCAAGAAAGTCTTCGTATTGGTATTGTGTTGATGATTGTTGAATTTCAGTCCATTCCTGATGTTGTAAGGGTTCGTCCGAGACGTTTTGGTGATGCCCGCGGCTACTTCTCGGAAGTGTTCAGCGCGCGCGGGTTTTGCCAGCAGGTTGCCGACGTAGAATTCGTTCAGGACAACGAGGCCTTGTCCGGCGCCGCGGGTACGCTGCGAGGCTTG
>NZ_JBQEPH010000119.1:0-728 GCF_052045555.1 Labrys sp. 22185
TGTCGCCCCCGGCCTGGCCCTCGACCGTTTCCTGTCGCATAGCCGGGTCACCTGGCACGGGCCCGTGGCCGATCTCGCTCCGATCTACGACAGCTGTCGCATTGCCATCGCGCCGACGCGCTTTGCTGCCGGGACGCCCTACAAGGTCTATGAAGCGGCCTCGTTCGGTGTGCCCGCCGTGATCACCGACCTGCTTCTCGGGCAGCTTGGCTGGAGCAACGAGCGGGAAGTGCTGTCCGTATCAGTCGATGACACGGAGGGGTTCGCCGCTGCGATCGTCCGGCTCTACCGTTCCGAAGCGTTGTGGCATCGTCTCCGGCAAGGCTGCTGCGACAGGCTCCAATCAGAGCACAATGAGGACAGGTATAGGGAAGCCCTGTCGCAGGTCCTGCCTGCCCTCCATCGGTCGCGGTGATGCCGATGCCCGGCCATTTGAATAGTGAATTGGGCGTGAAGCTGATATGGTGTCACCGTCCGCGAGGGACGGGGCGTCAATCCTGGATGGCAGTTCTTCGGTCGACATGATTCAACTCAGCAATGTGACGAAGTACTACAAGGTCGAGAAACATCGAAAGATGATCCTCGACCGTGTCTCGATGATCTTCGATACATCGTACGCCTACGGCCTCATGGGCGTAAACGGGGCGGGGAAATCCACTCTGCTGCGGCTGATTGCGGGGACGGAGATGCCCAATGGCGGCAAGATCCGCCGCTCCGTCCGCATATCC
>NZ_JBQEPH010000120.1:0-686 GCF_052045555.1 Labrys sp. 22185
ATAGAAGCCCGTCCAGGAGAACGGCAGGACAACCGGTGCCACAGGCTCAACGGGTGCAGGCGCAAGGTCGGCGGAGAAAGCTGCCGTCGATGAGAGCAGGAGAGCAATTGCTGCTGCAGAGATTTTCATATGAGTCACTCCTAAAGGTGAAACCACCATGCCAGCTTTCGAAACACGAGTCTGTAGCTTTGATGCAACAGGTAGTGAGGAAATAATCTCTTCAATTCGATGAATCTCTCAGATTGAGGGAAATTATTTTCTTGAAGGATAAATTTATTTAATTGAATACGTAAATAAATTTATAGAAATGTGTAAAAATGTAGAAATTTCCTATCTTAAATGGCGAATATTACTAGGTGGAACGATTCCGTAAGGTAGTGATGTCTCTAGTGCGCCTGTCTCCAGCAACATTGCTTATAAAAATCGGCATCTCCAATAATTCGAGTGATTTGAGATTTTAGGATCGATACCGCGATCTCTGATGGCTGTTGCCGCGATTTGGGCATCGATTTCGGTGTTTGCGATGGGTGTGTTTCACCTCCTTTTTATCATGCGGGTAAACCCGTCCTGTCGGGTCAGCATCATTGCTTTATGCTCTAGCACTACTTTGGCAGATTTTTAGAGCTGAACCGTCGGCGGCAATACGAACATCGTGTTGATGTTGGCGGTTCGAGAGCGGCGATGAT
>NZ_JBQEPH010000121.1:0-676 GCF_052045555.1 Labrys sp. 22185
CAGCAGATGGGCTTGCCGTCCCTCCTGCGCTCCCCGCTTCAGATAATGGTCATAGAGATTGGCAAAGCCTCCCTTGATCAGGGCAGCATCGGTCAAATCCGCGTAGAGATGGCGATAGAAACCGGGTTCGAACAGCCAGTGTGCCGAAAGCTCATTCCGTCCGCTGAGGCAATAATGTTCGAAACCAGATGACACTTGCCCCTCGGCGATCGCCTGGGCCACCTGCTCATGCTCGGAAACATAGAAAGCCTCGTCGAAATAACGATTGGGCGAGTGCCCGAGCTTCATGCCAACGCGAAAATAAAACTCCAGAGGATATGCATCTTCGGGAACAGGGTAGCTTTGCAGATACCAGTCCGGGTCGAACCTGCCCCATAGCGGCCCGCCTCCGTCGGCGGCATCCGTGAGTGTATCCAGAACAAATTTTTGCAATATCCACACTCCCCGACTATCGGCTGCCTGCCTCAAACTCCGCAAAGAAGGTCTTGCGCTTGCCCTTCAGCCAGTCGCGGTCCTCCTGGCTGGCGTCCTCGTCTTCGACGAAGTCGCCGGTCATGAAGTAGGGCCAGGCCTCCTGTTCGGGCGCGCGCTTGAGAATGTCGCGATAAATCGCGATCAGGTCGCGCGCCTGGTCCGCGGCGGTGCGTGGCTTGACGGCCAGGGCCGGCGGCGAAGC
>NZ_JBQEPH010000122.1:0-660 GCF_052045555.1 Labrys sp. 22185
TGTCGCCCCCGGCCTGGCCCTCGACCGTTTCCTGTCGCATAGCCGGGTCACCTGGCACGGGCCCGTGGCCGATCTCGCTCCGATCTACGATAGCTGCCGTATTGCCATCGCGCCGACGCGCTTTGCTGCCGGGACGCCCTACAAGGTCTATGAAGCGGCCTCGTTCGGTGTGCCTGTAGTCCTCACGGATTTACTACGTGACCAACTTGGTTGGCAAAACGGACAGGAAGTATTTTCGGTTCCCGTTGATGATACAGAAGGATTTGCAAAAGCTGTTGTTCGTCTTTATCGCTCCCCAAAATTGTGGCAGAGCTTGCGAGAAACCGCACTTGAAAGATTGAAGTTGGACCATAACGAAGGCAAATACAAGGAGGCTCTCTCTCCAATTTTACCTTCTCAGGGTACAAACCGGAAGCGCAAAAAAACGCGGCCCCAAAAGGTTGTGTTGGCGACATGATTCAACTCAGCAATGTGACGAAGTACTACAAGGTCGAGAAACATCGAAAGATGATCCTCGACCGCGTCTCGATGATCTTCGATACATCCTACGCCTACGGCCTCATGGGCGTGAACGGGGCGGGGAAATCCACTCTGCTGCGGCTGATTGCGGGGACGGAGATGCCCAATGGCGGCAAGATCCGCCGCTCCGTCCGCATATCC
>NZ_JBQEPH010000123.1:0-653 GCF_052045555.1 Labrys sp. 22185
GAAACCGTACCGGTGCTGCCGGCGACCGC
This sequence comes from Labrys sp. 22185, assembly GCF_052045555.1. Lineage (NCBI taxonomy): Bacteria > Pseudomonadati > Pseudomonadota > Alphaproteobacteria > Hyphomicrobiales > Xanthobacteraceae > Labrys > Labrys sp. 22185. The sequence goes on from NZ_JBQEPH010000123.1 coordinate 30, forward strand.
TGCCGTATTGGCATTCCAGCCCTTGTTGGCCGTCTGCTGAACGGCAAAGAGCTGCGAACCGTTGACGACGTCGGTGGAGGCCGCGGTCACCGCGCCATTGGCCAGGTTGGTGATCGTCACGCCACCGGCCGGCGCTCCCGCGCCGCCGGTCGCCCCAAGCGTGATCTTGCTGCCACCGGGAGCATCATACTTGACCGCGATATTGGCCAGGTTGGAGGTGTTGGTGTTCAACTGGTTCAGCGCGCCTGCGACCGTCGTCTGCGCGGCTGCCGCACCGACCGCGCCGGTGTTGCTGACCGGATTGATAGTCTGGCTGAAACCGGACAGCGTGCCGGTGGCCGGATTATAGGTCGTGCCGCCGCCGAGGGTCGAGGCCGCCGAATTGCCGAGATTGTTGACGTTGTTGCCGATCGTCGTCACCGACGTGCCGATCGCATTCACCGCCTGGTTGGTGGCAAAGAGCTGTGAGCCGTTCACTGCATCGGTGGAGGTTCCGCTGATCCGGCCGGCCGCGACATTGGTGATGGTCCGTTCCTTGCCGGAGGAGCCGACGCTCACCGTGGAATTGGCGGCATTGCCGGCATAATTGTAGCTTGTGCCGTTGATCGTGCCACTCGGCGTGTT
>NZ_JBQEPH010000124.1:0-646 GCF_052045555.1 Labrys sp. 22185
ACCAATCGCGCCGGTCAGGCCGCCGACCGCACCACCAAGGCCACCGTCACCACCGATGCCGCCAATTGCACCGGTCAGACCGCCAACGACACCGCCGAGGCCACCGTCACCGCCAATGCCACCGATACCACCAACCGCGCCGGTCAGACCACCAACCACACCACCGAGGGTGCCGCCAAGACCGCCATCGCCACCGATGCCGCCGATCGCACCCGTCAGGCCACCAACTGCGCCACCGAGGGTGCCGCCCAGGCCGCCCTCGCCGCCAATGCCACCGATCCCGCCGACCGCGCCACCGATCCCGCCCGTGAGGCCGCCAACCGCACCACCGAGGGTACCGCCTAGGCCACCGTCACCGCCAATCCCGCCGATACCACCAATCGCACCGGTCAAGCCACCAACTGCGCCACCGAGGGTGCCACCCAGGCCACCCTCGCCGCCAATACCACCGACACCACCAATCGCGCCCGTGAGGCCGCCGACCGCACCGCCGAGCGTGCCACCCAGGCCGCCCTCGCCACCAATGCCGCCGATACCGCCAATCGCGCCAGTCAGACCGCCGACCGTGCCACCGATCCCGCCCGTGAGGCCGCCGACCGCACCGCCGAGCGTGCCGCCCAGGCCGCCCTCGCCACCAATGCCACCG
>NZ_JBQEPH010000125.1:0-640 GCF_052045555.1 Labrys sp. 22185
GATATTGCCGTCGGTGTTGCTCAGATCCACCGTGCCGCCAGGACCGACATTGCTCTTGCCCGCGGTATCGCCGCCGGTCGACAGGTTCCAGCCCGCGCTCGCCGTCGAACTCACGGCATTCAGCGCACTTCCGACATCGTTATAGGTGTTGCCGCCGATATTGTAGTTCGGTGCACTCACCGTGCCGTCCGGGTTCACGACCGAGCCGCCCCCAAAATTGTCGGCGATCGAGTTCGAGGCCGCGTAGAGCTGCGAGCCGTTGACCGCATCGCTCGAGGTGGCGCTGATATTGCCCTTGGCAAGATTGGTGATCAGGGTGAGGTCCGATGCCCCGATGCCGCCCAGCGTGATCTTGTCCTTGATCGCCGGATCGTCGTATTTCACCGCGGCATTGGCGAGATTGGTCGTATTGGTGTCGAGCTGAGTCAGCGCATTGGACACCGTGGTGTATTGGGTCGGCGCACCGGCCGCATTACCCTTGCCGTCAACAGCCGTGACGTTCTGGCTGAAGCCTGACAGCGTGCCGGTGTTGGGATCGTAGGTCGTGCCGCCCCCGATGGTCGAAGCGGTCGAATTGCCGAGATTGTTGACGTTGTTGCCGAGATTCGTCACCGAGGTGGAGACGCTGTTGAGCTGACTC
>NZ_JBQEPH010000126.1:0-625 GCF_052045555.1 Labrys sp. 22185
GCATCGCGAGGTGGCCGAACTCGCCGGCCATCATGGCATCAGCCTGGTCGATCCCATCGACCTGCCGCAATGGATGGGTGCGGTGACGGCACTGGCCTCGGACCGCTTCGAGCTCAGCACCCGTGCCGCCCTCCCCACCTGGCGGGATCACGTGCAGCAAGCCCTCGAAGCCGTGCGGGATCACTTCGAGCATGCGGCCCCGAAAAACAACTTTGCCAGCAGGAGTCCCGCCTGAGGCGAGCTACCGCATGATACCACATGCCCTAACGACATTTTCCCATTCGAGACACAATTTTCTACTATATAGAACCGGCCTTCGATAAAACTCCTTTGTGATTATAGGCAAATCATCTTACCTTGCAAAAATCAGAGCGGCCCTGCACCTTAGGGCACCCATCGAAGTAAGGACGTTATTTCCCCGCTACCTGTTGCATCAAAGCTACAGACTCGCGTTTCGAAAGCTGGCATGGTGGTTTCACCTTTAGGAGTAACGCACATGAGAATCTCTGCAGCAGCAATTGCTCTCCTGCTCTCGTCGACGGCAGCTTTCTCCGCCGACCTTGCGCCTGCACCCGTTGAGCCTGTGGCACCGGTTGTCCTGCCGTTCTCCTGGACGGGCTTCTAT
>NZ_JBQEPH010000127.1:0-593 GCF_052045555.1 Labrys sp. 22185
TTCATCGTTGTGTTCGAGGAGCAGGGCGCCGACCAGGCGGATGATGGCATCGTCATTGGGGAAGATGCCGACGACCTCGGTCCTGCGCTTGATCTCGCCATAGCCGGAACCCGTCGCGGCGCCCACCTCCAGCTCCATCAGCCGCTCGGCGGCAAAGCCGATCATCTCGCGCAGGAGATCGGCATCGGGGGTCTTCTCTACGTGCGCCCGCAGGTTCATCATGTCGTCGGTCATCAGGGGATCCTTCCAATCAGGTTGGCGTCAGCAACCCGACCCTAACGGAAGAGCATCGATGACCGCCGCTGCCCCGCTCGCTACGGTGCTATTGAGGGCGCGCTCGCGAGCGGCTGCGCTACCGCCCAGCTATACCACCTCCCAGGCACGATCCTGGAGCTGTCTGGGGCATATCAGCTCTTGACATGAATCTCAGCCATGGAGCGGGTGACCAACCATAATCATGGAAGCGCGAAGAAGAAACGAATGACGGAACAAGGGCGGGCGTTCTACGGCGTAAACTCATAAAATATCTGGTCGTTTATGGGCGACTGTGATTCAAGGCTTCCAAATAGGAGGCCTTTTTGACGCGTCGTCGC
>NZ_JBQEPH010000128.1:0-547 GCF_052045555.1 Labrys sp. 22185
CGCGGTCAACGGCTCCCAGCTCTATGACGTGCAGCAGACCGCCAACAAGGGCTGGAACCTGACCGCCAACGGCGCCAACTCCTCCAATGTTGCTCCCGGCAGCACGGTCGACCTCAACAACACCGACGGCAATCTCGCCATCACCAAGACCGGCAACGCCGTCACTTTCAACCTGTCCAAGGATGTCACGGTCGACAGCGTCACGGCCGGCAATTCCAAGCTCGACACCAGCGGTCTCACCATCGCGGGCGGCCCGAGCGTGACGACGGCCGGCATCGATGCCGGCAACAAGGCGATCACCAATGTGGCCGCCGGTACCAATGCTGCCGACGCGGTCAATCTGAGTCAGCTCAACAGCGTCTCCACCTCGGTGACGAATCTCGGCAACACCGTCAACAATCTCGGCAATTCGACCGCTTCGACCATCGGGGGTGGCACGACCTACGATCCCAACACGGGCACGCTGTCAGGCTTCAGCCAGACCGTGACGGCTGTCGACGACAAGGGCAATGCCGGGATTGCGAGCAAATATGACACGGTCGGCGGT
>NZ_JBQEPH010000129.1:0-546 GCF_052045555.1 Labrys sp. 22185
GCCGGCGCCGGTGACCAGGACGTGGCGTCCCGAAAGGCCGAAGGGATCGGGGAGGCTGGCAGGATCGGACATCGGAAGACTCGTGGGAACGGATGGTTCTTTGCGAAGGAAAGCGGGCGCCATCTATGCATGGCGCTGGCGCGAAGGCAAAGCCGCATGGCGCCTCCCGCCGGCGAAGATTGGGGGTAATGCGACAGGACTGACAAAACCGTGCCGGCCATAGGCCGGTTGGTCAAATCTGCTTGCGCGGTTTTCGATTACGGGGAACATTAGCGCCCTCTAGCGGCGAGGCGCGCGGGGGCGCGGCAACGACCGCAGCAATGACAAGGACGGGGACGTTTCATGACAATGATCGGACGGATGGCGATGCTGCTCGCAGGCGCCAGTCTCCTGGCTTGCGCTTCGGTGGCGCAGGCTGGCACGGTGCGCGTGACCATCGCCGAATATTCGAAGGACACCGGCCCTTATTTCAAGGAAGCCGCTGAGGCGTTCCAGAAAGCCAATCCCGACACCAAGATCGAGATCGAAGTGGTGCCGTGGGACAAT
>NZ_JBQEPH010000130.1:0-535 GCF_052045555.1 Labrys sp. 22185
CGGCGATACCGCGGGCAAGAGCAATGTCGGTCCTGGCGGCACGGTGGATCTGAGCAACACCGACGGCAATATCGTCGTCGCCCATAACGGTCCGAACGCCACCTTCGATCTCGCCAAGAGCATCACGCTGGACAGCGTCACGGCGGGCGGCAACACGCTCAACGCCGCCGGCTTGACCGTGGGCAACACCACGGTGACCACCGACGGTCTCACCATCACCGGTGGGCCCAGCGTGACCACCGCAGGCATCGACGCAGGCAACAAGAAGGTCACTAATCTCGCCGACGGCAGTGATCCCAATGATGCGGTCAATTTCAGCCAGCTCAACACCGTCGCGACGTCGGTGACCAATCTCGGCAATAACGTCAACACGCTCGGCTCGACGACGGCCTCGACGCTGGGCGGGGGGGCAAGCTATGATCCTGCTACCGGCAAGATCGCTAATTTCAGCCAGACCGTGACGGCTGTCGACGACAAGGGCAATGCCGGGATTGCGAGCAAATATGACACGGTCGGCGGTGCGCTGACCCAGCTC
>NZ_JBQEPH010000131.1:0-510 GCF_052045555.1 Labrys sp. 22185
AAAAGAAACTGCATTGCGGGGCCACCAGCGTATGATTCGGCGCAAGGGGTTGGTTCTGCCGGCGGGAGCCTGGCGCGCTGCGCTCAGCCAAGTTGTATGTGGAAAAATAGCAGCCGAGTAATCTGAGGAGGACTCGATCCTAGAAGTGTATCTTCAGGCATTGCGATGGGTTGGGAGAAGAGAAATCGGAGGCCCGGTAGCGAGCGTCGCGGGCACCAACCGGGCCTCCAGCTTCACAGGGGAGAGTGAGAAGCGAGGAAAATGTACATCGAGTAGATTACCAAGTGCAGCTACCAATAAGCATTAAAGGCCTTAGGCGACCTTTATGAATCCCAGCGAATTTACAGGTTTCTGCTTTCGGTTTGGACTGGAGCTGGATCGTGCCCTGGGAGGTGGTGTAGCTGATGGCATTGGTCGCTGCGTTCTTTGGCAGACAGCCAGGTTGGTCAGCGCGCCACGGCTGGCAGGCTGATGAAGGGATCATCGCTCAACTGGCCGACGCTTTCCAGC
>NZ_JBQEPH010000132.1:0-474 GCF_052045555.1 Labrys sp. 22185
TACACGGTGCGCGGCAGCGGCACCCTTCACTCCAAGGCCTCGCCGGACTTCCACGCCGTGCGTCTGGGTGTGAACTACAAGTTCTGATCCCACACTGCTGCATCGGATCTCATTGCATCAACGGGGGCAGGTTTGCCCCTGTTTTTGTTTGCCGGATCTGCAACGGCCGATGATGCAGACGGGTGGGTCCGGCCCAGCACCGTCCGATAGCGCCAACCCTCTCTCTTGTAAGCCGGCTCAATTCAGCGCAGCCGGCCATGCGTTGCACGCGACGGGATCGCGTACCTGGCCGCGGCCCCTTACCACCGATTTCGGGACGCCTCTTAGGGCTGGTCGTCCCTCAGACGACCAAAGAAGGATTTCAAGCCGACTTCGGTGCGCGCACAGGCGCCTTCTTCGGCAATTCCACCACATTGTCGTCGATGCGGCCGATCAGGTTGCGGATGGTCAGGTCAAAGTAACGGCTCAGATAAT
>NZ_JBQEPH010000133.1:0-427 GCF_052045555.1 Labrys sp. 22185
CAGCCAGCTCCAGGCCGTGGGCAACAATGCCAATGCCGGCTGGAACCTGTCGACAGGCGGCGATACCGCGGGCAAGAGCAATGTCGGTCCTGGCGGCACGGTGGATTTGAGCAACACCGACGGCAATATCGTCGTCGCCCATAACGGTCCGAACGCCACCTTCGATCTTGCCAAGAGCATCACGCTGGACAGCGTCACGGCGGGCGGCAACACGCTCGACGCCACCGGCTTGACCTTGGGCAACACCACGGTGACGACGAACGGCCTGACCATCGTGGGCGGCCCGAGCGTGACGACGGCCGGCATCGATGCAGGCAACAAGGCGATCACCAATGTGGCCGCCGGTACCAATGCCACCGACGCGGTCAATCTGAGTCAGCTCAACAGCGTCTCCACCTCGGTGACGAATCTCGGCAACAACGTCAAC
>NZ_JBQEPH010000134.1:0-422 GCF_052045555.1 Labrys sp. 22185
AGCGGCCAGAAGATGATGAAGGCCGCCATCAGGAAGCTGGGCAGGATCAGAAGATAGGGTGTCGCACGCCCCATGCGGTGGGTGTCTCCTCGGCGCGAAGGGAATGGCTGATTGCTCTTTTACAGCACGGACTGTACTGCCCCTCACCCTTACCCTCTCCCCGTAAGAACAGGGAGAGGGGGAGTTTGGTGTCGCGCTCTGGCCAGCAAATGTGGCATTTTGCATAAAAGCGCAACGCTCGGCGCCCCTCGCCCCGTTCTTACGGGGAGAGGGTAAGGGTGAGGGGCAGCGTATCGCTTACCTATGGAGCAGCGATCATTCGCCACCGCCCCCCGTCATCCCGTTACTTCTTGGCGAGGATGCCGTTGACCTTGGCAGCCGCTTCCTTGAGCGTCGGCTCGATCTCGCCCTTGCCCAGATAG
>NZ_JBQEPH010000135.1:0-405 GCF_052045555.1 Labrys sp. 22185
GCGCATGGCGCCGAGGCCGGGCACATTGGCATCGTTGAGCAGGAAGCCGCACAGGCCGTTGAGGTGGCGCCCCGCCGTGACCAGGGCCGGGCGCGGCTCGCTGCAGCGGATGCGGGCCGCCACCTGGCCGTCAACGAGGACATGCAGGATCGGCGTCTTCTCGAAATCGTCCGGGACGACATAGCCGGTGATCTCGCCGCCCTCGTCCGATTCGATGTTGAACAGCATGTCCTCGCCCGATTCCCAAGCTGGTTTTTCGGCCGCACGGGCCTCACCACAGGAGCGACTCTTCCTCCAGCACCCGCAGGAGATATTTGCCGTAGCTGCTGTTCTCGACCTTCTTGGCGAGGTGACGCAGTTGATCGGCATCGATCCAGCCGCTGGAAAAGGCGATCTCCTCCGGGC
>NZ_JBQEPH010000136.1:0-403 GCF_052045555.1 Labrys sp. 22185
ACCGTCGCCGCCAATGCCACCGATACCGCCGATCGCACCCGTCAAGCCGCCGACGACGCCACCCAGGCCACCGTCACCGCCAATACCGCCAATGCCACCAATCGCGCCGGTCAAGCCACCAACTGCGTCACCAAGGGTGCCGCCAAGGCCACCGTCGCCACCGATGCCACCGATCGCACCCGTCAGGCCGCCGACGACGCCACCCAGGCCACCGTCACCACCAATGCCGCCGATACCACCAATCGCGCCGGTCAAGCCGCCGACTGCGCCACCAAGGGTGCCGCCAAGACCACCGTCACCACCGATACCGCCGATCGCGCCGGTCAAGCCGCCGACTGCACCACCAAGGGTGCCGCCAAGACCACCATCGCCACCGATCCCGCCGATCGCACCCGTCAGGCCG
>NZ_JBQEPH010000137.1:0-396 GCF_052045555.1 Labrys sp. 22185
CGCGGTCAACGGCTCCCAGCTCTATGACGTGCAGCAGACCGCCAACAAGGGCTGGAACCTGACCGCCAACGGCGCCAACTCCTCCAATGTGGCCCCGGCAGCACGGTCGACCTCAACAACACCGACGGCAATCTCGCCATCACCAAGACCGGCAACGCCGTCACTTTCAACCTGTCCAAGGACGTCACGGTCGACAGCGTCACGGCCGGCAATTCCAAGCTCGACACCAGCGGTCTCACCATCACGGGCGGCCCGAGCGTGACGACGGCCGGCATCGATGCCGGCAACAAGGCGATCACCAATGTAGCCGCCGGTACCAATGCCACCGACGCGGTCAATCTGAGTCAGCTCAACAGCGTCTCCACCTCGGTGACGAATCTCGGCAACAACGTCAAC
>NZ_JBQEPH010000138.1:0-379 GCF_052045555.1 Labrys sp. 22185
CGGTTCGCAGCTCTTTGCCGTTCAGCAGACGGCCAACAAGGGCTGGAATGCCAATACGGCAGCGGTCGCCGGCAGCACCGGTACGGTTTCGGGCAGCGCGCTCACCAATATCGCGCCGGGCGGCACCGTGACCTACCAGGCCGGCAACAACATCGCGATCACGCAGACCGGCAACGCCATCGCCATCGCCACCTCGATGACGCCGACCTTCACCAGCGTCACGGCCGGCAATTCCAAGCTCGACACCACCGGCCTCACCATCACCGGCGGTCCCAGCGTCACCACGGCCGGCATCAACGCCGCCAGCAAGGCGATCACCAATGTCGCCGCCGGCACCAACGCCACCGACGCAGTCAATCTCAGCCAGCTCAACACCGTG
>NZ_JBQEPH010000139.1:0-375 GCF_052045555.1 Labrys sp. 22185
GACATTGCCGTCCTGCAGCGTGACGGCGCCGACGAGCACGCCGAGGAAACGGCGGTCATCGACATAGGGCCCGATCGTATCGGCCGGACGGCTGGCGCGCGAGACGATGCGCACCGACCGCACATTCGAGGGGATCATGAACAGGGCCATGCCATCGGCTTCGCGAGCCTGGCGGATGACCCGGCCGCTCTCGGTGACCAAATGCAGATCGGCTTCGCGGGTCAGTTCGACCGGCTGCGACTGCACCGGATCGTTGCGCAGGGCTGCCCGGGCCTCGATGGCGCGGAAGATCGGCTCGACGAAGGCGCGCTCGACGCAGAGCGGCGCCGCGGCATCGACTGACCAGTCCTTGGCCTTGCCGGGGAACGGCACCAC
>NZ_JBQEPH010000140.1:0-370 GCF_052045555.1 Labrys sp. 22185
CCGCCTTTCGGACGCGGCAGATCAAGCGCAAACAACGGAGCGATTTCGGTCCACAACGCATCGGGAAGGAGCTTCTTGGCCATGACACCAAGCTCACCCCAACACGGCTAACAAATGGTTTTGTTAGGTGCTCTAAGACCAGGCGGGTGCGCATCCGCGCTTTTGGCGCGTTAGATAAAGGCTTTCGGCCAAAAGAGGGATATCGAGGGGAATAACGATAGGGCCAGGGGCAACGGCCCCCGGCTCGCCATTATGGCTGTGCAATATGGGTCAGGCTGTTGTCGGGGCAGGTGCTGCCGACAGGGCTTCCTGCAGCTTCTGCTCTTGTTCCGGCGACAGCGAGGTCTTGATCACCCGTCCCTTGAGGCCG
>NZ_JBQEPH010000141.1:0-361 GCF_052045555.1 Labrys sp. 22185
TATTGGCGGTGACGGTGGCCTGGGTGGCGTCGTCGGCGGCTTGACGGGTGCGATCGGCGGTATCGGTGGCATTGGCGGCGACGGTGGCCTTGGCGGCACCCTTGGTGGCGCAGTCGGTGGCTTGACCGGTGCGATTGGTGGTATCGGCGGGATTGGCGGTGACGGTGGCCTGGGTGGCGTCGTCGGCGGCCTGACGGGTGCGATCGGCGGCATCGGTGGCGATGGCGGTCTTGGCGGTACCCTTGGTGGTGCGGTCGGCGGCCTGACCGGCGCGATTGGTGGTATTGGTGGTGATGGTGGCCTGGGTGGCGTCGTCGGCGGCCTGACGGGTGCGATCGGCGGGATCGGTGGCGATGGTGGT
>NZ_JBQEPH010000142.1:0-351 GCF_052045555.1 Labrys sp. 22185
TCGGTCCGAGACGCACCGTCATAAATCGCAGCCAAAGCCAGTAGCCGTCGAGCCTGGGGGCCATTTCTCGATCGTCTCGCGGCAGCTCGGGTTGTCTGCGCGTCAAAATCAGCCTGGAGCGGAAGTGACATGGCAAACCTCCTACATTCGCCATGTTGAATCACTGCCAGCCTTGATTTGCAAAAGCCTCTTGAGTCAGCCTCTCCGAGACTTGGTATAACTCATTTACTTTCGGATTCCGAACAATGGGTACAATCTACTGCCCGATCGTCGAGAGATTGGCACCGGCACTGACGATGCCCACGCCCCCGCCGATCATCTGCAGGAACTTGGCGAGATCGGTCGACGGTG
>NZ_JBQEPH010000143.1:0-331 GCF_052045555.1 Labrys sp. 22185
AGCAAGAGCACCGGCAGCCGCGGCATTGGATTGATTGCCGAGCGAAACGGAACCCTGCCCGACCGCGAAATTGGCATTGCCCAGCGCGACCGCGCCATTCGCCGCCGTGGTGCCGAGAGTGTCACCTGCAGCGGTGTTATTGGCGCCGAGCGCCACGGCACCTGCGCCGTTGGCCACATTCGGGTCGCCGATCGCCACCGCGCCATCACCGATGGCCTTCTGACCCAGGCCGATGGCGACAGCCCCTCCAGCCGCGGTCGCGGCGTTGGCATTGGCGCCCACGCCGATGGCGACGTTCTGGCCCGTTGCACCCGAAACAGAATTGGTGCCC
>NZ_JBQEPH010000144.1:0-329 GCF_052045555.1 Labrys sp. 22185
AGCGGCCAGAAGATGATGAAGGCCGCCATCAGGAAGCTGGGCAGGATCAGAAGATAGGGTGTCGCACGCCCCATGCGGTGGGTGTCTCCTGGTCGGATGGTTTTCCGGCTACGGTGGGGCGGGTAAGCGGCACCGCGTCGCCCCTTCATGCGAGACGCCGTGCCTGCTGGCAAGTGCATGATGGCAAAGTTCCCCTCTCCCTGAATGGAGAGGGGTTGTGGGTGAGGGTTACAGCCCCACCGTCATCCCGTTACTTCTTGGCGAGGATGCCGTTGACCTTGGCAGCCGCTTCCTTGAGCGTCGGCTCGATCTCGCCCTTGCCCAGATAG
>NZ_JBQEPH010000145.1:0-319 GCF_052045555.1 Labrys sp. 22185
TGCGAGCAAATATGACACGGTCGGCGGTGCGCTGACCCAGCTCGACACCAACACCACCAACCTCGCCAATGCGGCGGTGAAGTATGACGATCCTGCCGCCAAGGACAAGATCACCCTGGGCAATGCCGGCACGCCGGTGACCATCGGCAATGTCGCCAACGGTGTGGTGGCCAATGATGCGGTGAATGTCAGCCAGCTCCAGGCCGTGGGCAACAATGCCAATGCCGGTTGGAACCTGTCGACCGGCGGCGATACCGCGGGCAAGAGCAATGTCGGTCCTGGCGGCACGGTGGATCTGAGCAACACCGACGGCAATATC